>CAZCUF010000039.1:0-1201 GCA_964502095.1 uncultured Anaerolineaceae bacterium | reverse complement strand
TCTCGCTTCAGTCCTCCACAATTAGGGCAATGGCGATTGCCGCAACTATGGTACTGATAATGCTGATGATGGCAGTGGTTGCATTGGTACACATGCATTCCCAGCTTTACCGTGTGGCAGTTGGAAAGCTGCTTCAATACATTTTGACTATATCCATTAAACTGCTTTATGGTGGAGTGGGCAAAGATTTTGGTTTGCAGCAGTCGTTTAATTTCCGGCTGTTCCATCACCCAATTTCTCTAATGGAGATACAATACCGAGTTGAGTATGCTGCTGCAAATGCAGGTAAATCATGGTCGTCTCCAGCTTGCTATGTCCCAGCAATGTTTTGATGACATGGATATTGTTACCTTGATTAAGCATATGTGTAGCAAAAGAATGACGGAGTGTGTGTGCCGTAAACTTGCCGCTCTCAAATCCTGCTTTTTGCATAGCACTATTCACTACCAATTGCATACTGCGTACATGCAAGGCTCGCTGGGTTTGGGCACTCGTAAACAAATATTCTTTTGGCCTGCCGGCAGCGACATAATACTGTCTTAGGTTTTCCAATAGCTTAGGCGGTAGCAATGTAAATCGGTCTTTAGCCCCTTTGCCTTGATCTACTTTGATACGTTTGTTCGTACTTTCAATATCCACAATTTTTAAATTACTCACTTCGCTGATGCGTAGTCCACAACCATAAAGCAAGCCTACCACGCATCGCTCTTGAATGTTCAAATCAGCCTTGAAGAGCTGTGCCACCTGCATCTCCGTCATAATATTGGGTAGCTTAAATTGCTTCTTGGGATACAGATTATTTGGAACGATATAATCCACCGGCATCACCTTCTTGAAAAAGAAACTACAGGCTTGGGCTACACTACGGCATTTGGCTCTGCCTACTTTGTGATTCTCTTTGATGAAAATAAGATACCGCTCAATATGCTGCTGGCGCAGCTCTTCCACCGGAATATCGTTGTAGTGTTTGAACAAAAGTGTCAGTTCTTGCATGTAGTTGCGAACACTACCCTTGCCATACTCCTGTACTCTTAATAGTTGCAATGTTTTTTCTAACCAAATTTTTCCGCTTTCATTGAGCGGCTTTAAAGAAATTGTATTACCTTTCATTTTGAAATATTTTAATGAAAGGCAAAGGTGGCATCTACAGTGCGTAGTAGGAATAGTGATGGCGGCACTCACCGTAGGTGTCGCTTGAACA
>CAZCUF010000038.1:0-1397 GCA_964502095.1 uncultured Anaerolineaceae bacterium | reverse complement strand
TTTCGCAGCTCAAGCAGCTCGCCAAGCAGAACACGCCCACGCGCGTCATCGGCCTGAAGATGGGCCGCACGGAAGACGCGGTGCGCGCCAAGGCGAGCGAAAACGACGTTTCGCTCAAGCCGACCAACCAGTCGCCTTACAACCGGCGCAAGCCCTGAGCGGCGACCGGAAACGAAGACGAAGGGGCGCGCCGTGCTGAAGCTCGAACAGATCCAGAAGAACGCAGCCATCTCGGGCTTGGAGCCCGGGCAGGTGGTGCGCATCGTCACGACCGAGCCTGTCGGCGACAACGCCCTCACCGTTTACTACAAGACCGCCGACGGCACGCTGCGCGAGCGGATGCTGTTCCGCACCGACGAGGCCAACCTGTCGCTGGCCGAGTCGGGCCGCCCGTGGGCCTTCGATGCGCCGGGCGACGCCTTCAAGCTCGCCGCCGAGGCCTACCGGATCAATCTGGCCCACCTGTTCGATCCGATGATGGCCGTCCACACCTCGAACGTGGAGCCGTTGCCGCACCAGATCACGGCGGTCTATGAATCCATGCTGCCGCGCCAGCCGCTGCGCTATGTGCTGGCCGACGACCCCGGCGCGGGCAAGACCATCATGGCGGGCTTGTTCATCCGCGAGCTGCTGATGCGCGCCGACGCCAAGCGCGTGCTCATCGTCGCGCCCGGCTCGCTGGTCGAGCAGTGGCAGGACGAAATGTTCGAGAAGTTCGGCCTGTCGTTCACGCTGTTCTCGCGCGAGCAGGTCGAGCAGTCCCGCAGCGGCAACCCCTTCGACGATTTCGACCTGCTGGTCGCCCGTGTCGATCAACTGGCGCGCTCCGAAGACCTGCAAGAAAAGCTCATGCTCACGCAGTGGGACTTGGTCGTCGTGGACGAAGCCCACAAGCTCTCGGCCAGCTACTTCGGCAACAAGGTCAACAAGACCAAGCGCTTCCTGCTTGGCGAGACGCTGGGAGCCATCACCCGCCACTTTCTGCTGATGACGGCCACGCCCCACAACGGCAAGGAGGAGGACTTCCAGCTCTTCATGTCGCTGCTGGATGCAGACCGCTTCTACGGCAAGTTCCGCGATGGCGCGCACAAGGTCGACGTGGCAGACCTGATGCGCCGCATGGTCAAGGAAGACATGCTGCGCTTCGACGGCACGCGCCTGTTTCCCGAAAGGCGTGCCTACACTGTCAACTACAAGCTCTCCGATCCGGAAGCTGCCTTGTACGCAGCAGTCACGGACTACGTGAAGACCGAGTTCGCCCGTGCTGACCAACTGGCTGATGGTGGCCGCAAAGGCACTGTCGGTTTTGCCTTGACCGCGCTGCAACGGCGGCTTGCCTCCAGCCCCGAGGCCATCTACCAGTCGCTCAAGCGCCGCCGCAACAAGCTCAAGCGCCG
>CAZCUF010000037.1:0-1410 GCA_964502095.1 uncultured Anaerolineaceae bacterium | reverse complement strand
TGTGTTGGTTCAGCGTGAAATGGAATTGGCAGGGGCGGCGGGTTTGTAAACCTCGCGGGGTCATTGTAGTGATTCCGAGGTTACGGATTCCTCTTCCCTGTTCCGGTTTTCAGATCGAGTGTCGGCAACTCGATGCCGAGCCGCGTACACAGATCGATGGCCGCGTCGTACGGTGTCTGGTTCGTGGCCTTGGCCCACAGTTCCAGAGCGTTGCCGGATTGCCCGCACTTGAAACACTTGAACACGTTCTTCTCCTGATTGGCACTGAAGCACCGACTCGTACCATGTGTGCTGCCGTGCAACGGACAGCAACCCCGATGCTGCACCTTCGTGGCCTCGACGCCGAGTAACTTCAATACCGCACCGATCCCGATGCGTGACTTCACCGCCTCGAAGTCGATCGCCGGACGACCTGTGACAACGCGTTGACACTCATGCGTGCCGTCGTCAGTGACAACGCGTTGACACTCGCCTCGAAACCTCGCCCGATGCTCTCTCGCTTCCGCCAACTTCCGATCACGAGCCACGAAGATCGCCTCGTCGCGACCGTCGAGTTTGTCTTTCGGAGTGACATACCCAATCGCCGAGTGCAGCCGCACCGTGTTGTAGTAGTTCACGTAGTCGGCCACGATGCGGCGAGCGTCATCGAGCGACAAGGGCACACTCACGCGGATGCTCTCGCTCTTGAGTGTCTGGTGCCAGCGTTCGATCTTGCCGTTGGACTGCGGGTAGTACGGTGACGTCTTCACGTGCGTCATCCCCGCCACGCGAATGAACTCCTTGAAGTCCTTGGCCAGGAACTGAGGGCCGTTGTCGGAAATGATCCGCGGTGTGGCACCCGGATGAGTTTCGCGCGCACGTTGCAGGATCACTTCGATGTCGGATTCCTCCATTTTCTCGCGGATTTCGTGATGGACGATCATGCGACTGAATCCATCGAGCACGGAGCAGAGGAAGTAGAAGGTGCCCGCGATGTTGAGGTAGCTGACGTCGATGTGCCAGTGCTCGTGTGCCAGGAGTGGCTGAACGAAGCCCGTACCCTTCTTCGAGGGCACCGGCGAGGAACCCGCGAGGAGGTTGGCGGCCTTGAGAACGCGATAGACGCTGGTCGGGCTGCACGCGGCGACATCGGCATCGAGCATCATGAAGGTCAGCCGCCGATAGCCTTCCAACGGATGAGCACGAGCGAAGGTATGGATGCGGGCCTTCTCGTCGTCGGTCAACCAGTGGTCGCGTGGAACAGAAGAGTTGTGTTCGTTGACTTGGCCGAAGCGTTTCTTCCAGTCGTGGTACTTGCTGGACGAGATCCCCACCCAACGAAGCAAGAGTGACACGCTGATGTCACTCTTGCGGTTCCAGTCGCGGACGTAATCGACCACCTGGTCACGGGTGTCGTGGGGCACCCACGCG
>CAZCUF010000036.1:0-1431 GCA_964502095.1 uncultured Anaerolineaceae bacterium | reverse complement strand
CGCCGCGCGACCTGGTCGATTCGATGGCGCGGCAGATGAAGGCCGAACGCGAAAAGCGCGCCAACATCCTCGAGGCCGAAGGTTTCCGCCAGGCGGCGATCCTGAAAGCCGAAGGCGAAAAGCAATCCGTGATCCTTGCCGCCGAAGGCCGCCGCGAAGCCGCGTTCCGCGAAGCCGAGGCGCGCGAGCGCCAGGCCCAGGCCGAAGCGAAGGCGACCGAACTCGTGTCGCAGTCGATCCGCGCCGGCGACATCAATGCGATCAACTATTTCGTCGCGACCAAGTACGTGGATGCGCTCAAGGCCATGGTCGGCGCGCCGAACCAGAAGATCATGCTGCTGCCGATGGAAGCGACCGGCGTACTCGGCTCGCTGGCCGGCATCGCGGAGCTGGCCAAGAACAGCCTGACCGAGCAGCAGGCGGTCAAACCGGCAGTGAAGGCCTGACATGCTCACGAACCTTACCCTGCATTACGGCTGGTGGCTGCTCGCGCTGGTGCTGATCGGCGCCGAGATCATGGCGCCCGGATTCTTCATGATCTGGATCGGCATCGCCGCTGCGGCGCTGGGCGTGGTGCTGCTGTTCGTCCCGGCGATGTCGTTCGGCATGCAGGCGATCGTGTTTTCCGTATTCGCGCTGATCAGTTGTTTCGTCTACTGGCGCTTCGTGCGCCATGCGATGGATGAGCGCTCGGACCGGCCAAACCTGAATCGCCGCGCCGAGCAGTACATCGGCCGCCGCTTCGTGCTGGAAACCGCCATCGTCAACGGCCAGGGCAAGGCGCGCGTCGGCGATTCGCTGTGGCTGGCCGAAGGTCCGGACCTGCCGACCGGCGCGGCGATCGAAGTCGTCGGCGTGGATGGTTCGACCTTGAAGGTGAAAGCGGCCGGATAGATGCACAGACTTGTTAGAATGCGCGTCCGCCTCAGGATCGCGCCGCCATGACCCAGCACACCATCCTCAACGCCACCCACCGCGCGCTCGGCGCCAAGATGGTCGATTTCGGCGGCTGGGACATGCCGCTCAATTACGGTTCGCAGATCGAGGAACACCATGCCGTGCGCCGCGACGCCGGCATGTTCGACGTCTCGCACATGACCGTGGTCGACCTGCACGGCGCGAAGGTGCGGCATTTCCTGCGCCATCTGTTCGCCAACAGCGTCGACAAGCTGAAAGTCTCGGGCAAGGCGCTGTATTCGTGCATGCTCAACGAGCAGGGCGGAGTGATCGACGATCTGATCGTGTATTTCCTGGCCGAGGATTTCTTCCGCGTCGTCGTCAACGCGGCCACCCACGACAAGGACCTGGCCTGGATCGAAAAGCAGGCCGCCGCGTTTGGCGTGAAGGTCACCGAGCGCAAGGATCTGGCGATGATCGCCGTGCAGGGTCCGAACGCGCGCGCGAAGGTGCAATCATTATTGAGTCCGGCCA
>CAZCUF010000035.1:0-1465 GCA_964502095.1 uncultured Anaerolineaceae bacterium | reverse complement strand
CGGCAGTTCCGGCGGACGAAATTCTATTTCCCCACCATCGGCAATACCTGTCCGTTAGCTGTAACTTAAACGACAATCCGTAAATGTTTGAAGTAGATTTAAAAAAACACAAACCCAAAAGGAAAATTGACAATACTTATTTGTGTAACGTAAGAAAGCGATTAATAGTTGCAACACCAGAAGAAGAAGTTAGACAGTCAATTATTAATTTTTTAGTTAATGAAAAAGGTTATCCAATTGAAAATATTTCTATTGAAAAACCATTGACACATTTTCCAAACGGGAAAGGAAAAAAAGGAAGAGCAGACATTATTATATCTGATTATGACGAAAATACACTTTGCATAATAGAATGTAAAGAGCCAAACGAATACTTTACAGACAATGTTCTTGACCAAATTTTAAAATATGACGAAGTAATTAATTCCGAAAATCTTTGTATTGCAATTGGAAACCAGTTTTTATTTTTGATGAAAGAAGAAAACAAACTTTTGACATTAACAGAATTTCCAAGTTTTAAGACGTTAATGGAAAACGGACAAGTAGAATATTTTGTAGAAGATGACACACCATTTGAAAAATTCACATTCATTGAACCTATACCTAAAGAAGAAATTGATGTTTTTATTGACAATGGCATGATTGGAGAAGATACACCTAAACACTACTACCCTTTTCTAATCAATTTATATAACTTTTTCATTGACAGAAACGATATTTTAAAATCACTTAAAAACATAGAAGACATTGGAATAAAAGTAACGAAGTATGGAAATGCAAGTGGTGGACAATTTTTTGGAGTGTATAGAGCATTTTTAGATTTGACTTCTAAAGCTGTTGTGAGTTTTTCACTTTCTTCAATGACAAGAGGCGATAATTTTCCAATTCACACATCTTTAATGGTAGCAGTAGATGTAAAAGGTAACTTTCATTTATCTTTAGAATTAAGAGTTGACAAATATGTTTCTATTAATGAAAACTATGCAGAAATAATTCACGATGGAACAATTACTATCGGTAAATTAGGTTCAGCAAAAAGAAGTGAATTAATAGAATTTATATCCGAAAGAAAACCTAATTTGATAAAAAACGGAAAAGTATATTTAGGGAAATTTGATTTTACAAAAGAAATAAAATCTGAACAAGAAGAAACAAAAGAATTTATTACAAAGTGTATAGAATATGCACTTATACGAGACAAATTTAGAGAAATAAAAAAAGGCTACAGCTAACATGGGGTTTTATGCAAGTTGGGCTGGACATTGTAACATCAGCTAATTGCAAATCCCGGCTTCAGTTCGGTCAGACGAATAACTATCAGCTTTTGTACTTAACTTCATCAAAATATTTTCAATCGGCAGCGGTTCGGTCAGACGGAATACTATTTCCCAACCTGCATAAAGCCCTGTCCGTTGCCTGCAATGCCATTTGAGCCCTCCGTTTATTAACCAGTTTTCCCCGACAT
>CAZCUF010000034.1:0-1496 GCA_964502095.1 uncultured Anaerolineaceae bacterium | reverse complement strand
GCATTGGCCCGGCGACTGGTGACGGCGCCCGCCATCGTGTTTCTGGTGGTCGGCATCGTGCTGGCTTTCGTGCCGGGCTTTCCTCCCGTTGAAATGGCGCCCGAAAGCGTGCTGCTGATGGTGCTGCCGCCGCTGATCTATTCCGCCGGCGTCTCCATGAGCTGGCGCGAATTCAAATCCAACCTGCGGCCGATCGCCCTGCTCGCCATCGGCTGCGTCATCTTCACGACCTGCGCGGTCGCGGCTGCGACGCACTGGCTGCTCGGCCTGCCCTGGGGCGTCGGCTTCGTGCTCGGCGCAATCGTCTCGCCACCCGACGTGGTGGCGCCGCTTGCCATCGCCAAGCGTCTGCATCTGCCGCACCGGATTCTGGTCATCCTCGAGGGCGAAGGCCTCGCCAACGATGCCACCGCGCTGATCCTCTATCGATTCGCGGTGCTTGCAGTCTCGACCGGCACCTTTTCGCTGCCGACCGCGGCGGGATCGTTCATGCTCATCCTGTTCGGCGAGATGGCGTTCGGCGCCGCTGTCGGCTGGCTCAGCCTGCGGCTGCGCCAGTGGGCCCAGGATGCGCGGGTGGAAATCCTGCTGTCGCTGCTCACGCCCTATCTCGCCTATTGGGTGCCCGAACATCTCGGCGGCTCCGGCGTGATCGCGACCGTCGCCGCCGGACTTTATGTGAGCTGGAACGGACCGCTGCTGATCCCGGCGGCGACGCGGCTTCAAGGCATCTTCTTCTGGGATCTCGCGATCTGGCTGATCGAGGGCGTGCTGTTCCTGCTGATGGGATTCGAGGTCCGGGTGCTGATGGAGAAGGCCAAAGCGGTCCCGATCGGCGAGGTGCTGGTGGCGATCGCGCTGACCTCAGCCATCGTCATCGCGGCTCGATTCATCTGGGTATTCCCCGGCAGCTACCTGACCCGTATCCTGAGCGCGCGGGTCCGGCGGCGCGATCCGACACCGCCATGGCGATATATCGTGGTGATCGGCTTCACCGGCATTCGCGGCGTGGTGTCGCTCGCGGTGGCGCTAGCCCTGCCGCTGACGCTGCCGGGCGGCGAGGCGTTTCCCTATCGCGACCTCATCCAGTTGACGAGCTTCGGCGTCATCTTCGTGACGTTGTTCGGCATCGGCCTGACGCTGCCGTTCGTCGTCGACCTGCTCGGCGTCTCGAAGCAGGGCCGCCGCGAGGCGCTGAAGGAGCGTGAGGCCGAGATCGCGGCGCGGCGAACCATCATCGAGGCTGCGCGCGGCGCGCTCACCACCATCATCACCGAACGCAAGCTGCCCGAGGGCCTCGCCAAGTTTCTCGAAGCGCGACATGAAACGCGGATGCGGGCGTTGCCAGATCCGCCGCGGAACGGCGACGAACATTCGCCGGCGACGAAGGGAGCATCCATGGTGCGCGAGATCATCGGCATCGAGCGCGCGCATCTCCACCAGCTCTTGCGCGATGGCAAGATCACCGACGAAACCCGCCGCCGGATCGAGCGCGA
>CAZCUF010000033.1:0-1992 GCA_964502095.1 uncultured Anaerolineaceae bacterium | reverse complement strand
AACAACCCGCGCGAGCAGCTGATCCTGGTGAATGGCGCCGACCGCGAGATCGGCTTCCTCAGCAAGGAAGAATGCCACCAGGGTGCCGGGCGGCTGCACCGGGCCTTCTCCGTGTTCCTCTTCAACAGCCGCGGCGAGCTGCTGCTCCAGCAGCGCAGCGCCGCCAAGCCGCTGTGGCCGCTGCACTGGTCGAACAGCTGCTGCAGCCATCCGCGCCAGGGCGAGTCCGTCGAGGCCGCCGCGCAGCGCCGGCTCACCGAGGAGCTCGGCCTCAGCGCGAAGCTGCGCCTCCTCTACAAATTCGAGTACCAGGCGGCCTATGGCCAGGTCGGCAGCGAACACGAGCTCTGCTGGGTGTTCGCGGGCTTCACCGACGAGGAGCCGCACGCCGATGCCGGCGAGATCGCCGCCTGGCGCCACGTCAGCCCCGGATCGCTGGACACCGAGATCGCCGCCAACCCGGCCGCCTTCACGCCCTGGCTGAAACTGGAGTGGGCAGACATCACGGCGCGGTACCTGCCGCAACTCCTGGCGGCTGCGGACCGGAACTGAGTCCGGCCCGGACCTGTCCGCTCCCGAACACCGCCTTGAGCCAGCGGTCCACCACCGGCGTTGCCGCATAGTCCGGGTCGCCCAGGCGGCGATTGATCTCGGCATGGCCCCGCAAGCCGGTGCCTGGAAAGTCGTGGCGCTCCACGCGCGTACCGGCCTGCTTCAGCGCAGCCTCGAGTTCCTTCGATTGCTCGACGCCATCGGGCCGCTGGACATGGATGATCAGAAAGGCCGGGGCATTCGGCGCCTGGGCGTGCAGCGTCGGTGACAGCGCGCGCTGGCGGGCGGGGTCGCTGCCGAAGGCCTGGAGATAGGTTTCCGACATGAACCTGCCGCTCGTGCCCATCTGGCGCGGGACGTCATAGGCGGCGCCATCGATCGGCAGCACGCCGGCGATATTCACAAAGCCCAGCCCCGCGCGCTTCAGGTACTGCTCGTCGGTGCCCACCAGCGCCACGAGGTGCGCGCCCGCGCTGTGACCCATGATGACGATCCGGGCGGGATCGAAACCCAGCCGCGCGGCGTCGGTGATCAGGTACCTGAGGGCATCGGCGATATCGGTGGCCTGGTCCTCCACCGTGCTGGCCGGGACCAGGCGGTAGTTGAGCGAGGCGTACGCGTAGCCGAGGCCCGTGTAGTGCGGTGCCTTCCACGGGCCGCTGGCGTTGTCCTTGCTTCCGCGCTTCCAGCCGCCGCCGTGGACGAACACCACGAGCGGTGCGCGCCTGTCGCCGTTCTGCGCAGGCCAGAAATCAAGCTGCTGGAGCGGGTCGCTGCCGTAGCTCAGCGTCTGCCTGCCCGGCGCCTGCTGTACCGCCGTGCCGCTGTCGCGCCCGCCCGGTTGCTCGCGCATCCCGTCAGCGGCGGCGGCCAGGGCGGGCGTTCCGGTCAGCAGCATCAGCAGCGCACAGGACAGGATGGCGTTTCTTCTCATGGAACGACTCGCTGTGACGGCAGACTATTGACTGGGTGAGTGACCTACACGCAGCTCGGGGTGTCGTCGGATTCGTGCCAGGGGCAGCGGCAGGTCAGATCCTTCCCCTGACGGGTCAGGGGGGCCTGTCAGGATTTTTGTGTGCGAGGCATATCATGACAATACGAAGGAGTCAGTATGCCGATCAAGCACAAGAGAGCGAAGGGCCTGAGTCGCGAGCCTGAGGTCAGGATCCCGGCGGAGCTGCTGGACCATGTGGTGCAGGGGCCGATGACGGCTGGTGAGGTCAATGCGGTCTGCCGGGCGCTGAAGAAGGCGGTGATAGAGCGGGCCATGGGCGCGGAGCTGAACCAGCACCTGGGCTACGCGCCCGGCGAGGGCCGGCCGGACGGCCAGGGCAACCACCGGAACGGGACCAGCGGCAAGACCGTCCTGACCGACGACGGCCCGGTGCGACCTGCTCCCCGTGAATAGTACGCCGTAGACTTGGAGTCCGCCCCAGAGAG
>CAZCUF010000032.1:0-3041 GCA_964502095.1 uncultured Anaerolineaceae bacterium | reverse complement strand
GCCGGCGGACCTATGGCAACGGCCTGGTGCGCGCCAACACCTACGATCTGGACGGACGCCTGACCGGCATCAGCACGACGGTGCCGTCCAGCAGCGCGCTCATCCAAAGTCTGGCCTACGGCTTCGATGCCAATGACACCATCACCGCGATCAGCAACGGCGCCAATGCCTCGCTGACACAAAGTTTCGGGTACGACGAACTGACGCGGCTGACGGGCGTCACCTCCAACTCGGGCAACTGGACCTGGGGGTACGACGGCAATGGCAACCGCAGCAGCCAGACCAGTTCGTATGGCAGTGCCGCCTACAGCGTTGCCGCGGCGAGCAATCAGTATCTGGCGGTGAGCGGCGCCAACGGCCGCAGTTTCGGATTCGACGCCTTGGGCAACCGCATCAGCGACACCGGCGCCGGCGGCACGCTGTCGTTGCACTATGATGCGTTCAACCGGATGGATCGTTCGACCTGGGCCGGCGTCACCACCAGCTACCACGTCAATCCGCTGGGACAGCGAACCACCAAATCGACGCCGGGCGGCAACTGGACGCGCTTCGTCTACGCCGCGGACGGATCGTTGCTGACCGAACGAGGGCCGGCCGGGATGACCGACTACCTGTGGCTCGGCGGCACCCTGGTCGGCATGGTGCGCAACAACGTGCTGTACGCGATCCACACCGACCATCTGGGTCGCCCGGAGAGGGTGACCAGCCCGACGCAGGCGATCGTCTGGCGCGCCAACAACTACGCCTTCCATCGCGATGTCGCCCAGGACAACATCGACGGCTTGAACCTCGGCTTTCCCGGTCAGTACTTCGACGCCGAAACGGGCCTGTGGAACAACGGCTTCCGCGACTATGATTCGAGCATGGGCGCCTATGTGGAATCCGACCCCATCGGGCTGGCGGGGGGGATAAATACGTATGCCTATGTCGGCGGGAATCCAATTTCTGAAATCGATCCTCTCGGGCTAACTACCCTATGTGAAGCTTTGAGGGATATGCTCAAACACGATACTGAAAATCCAAGTAGCTTTATAAATGGCGCGGTGTTTAATCCACTGAATGTTGGACAAGAGTACGTGCCTCAAGGTGGCCATGGACGCGGAATTAATGCGAACTTCACCGACGGCAACGGCAAAGACTATGACATAAAATATATTCAAGTCGGCTGGTCAATAACGCATACTTACGATGCTTTTGCAGCTCATGCTCTAAATTTCACATGGATGATGGGCATGGCCTTTGCACAAAAGAAATCGTATTTTCAACCAAACAACCTTTTCCCTGATGAGCGCGGGCTTCAAATGGGAATAGATGCCGCGAAAAAATTTGTTGATTTTCCTGCCTTCGTAAAGAGCCATTGTGGATGCGGCAAATGAATAACGTATTCGTTGTTATTGCATTATTTCTTGTCATTATTTGGATTGGTGCACGATCGGAAATATTGCAAGTAATTTCCGTAGGTCTCATTGCCGGTATTTCTGTAGTACTATTGTTAAGATCATTTGCTGCCAAACGCAATAAAATCTGTCTCTATAGCGCGTGTGCCTGCCTGACGTTCATTGGGTTTGCGCTTTGGTCCAGGCATTTAGTAATAATCGATACAGATACTTACGCACGCGAATTCATCAAAAGTCATTCATGCGCTCCCGGATTTGATTCGGTTTTTGTCGATAAAGAATGGCAAAAGAGTGGCGATTTAATGCAGCGTCAATTTGTTCACTTCGGCGCACAAAGAACGATTACTTATCAAAAAAATGGACTTTTTCGATTTGGCATGTTAGATGACAAAGACCGCTCGATTTGGATTGCGAGTTGCAAGTAAAAATTAGCAGGAACTAAGGACACCCAGTGCGCCAGCGCAAAGTCGCGCAACGTCGTCACGAGGGACTGCAAATTGAACTGCATCACGAACCTGGCGTACGAACCCGATGGCGATCAAGAACAGGCGAAACTTTTCCTCCGAACTGATTGCACTGCACGACGAATTCAACCTTCCCAAATTCGAATTCAGGGGCGAGCCGGTGCATTGAGGCGCATCCGGAACCGGGCAACCAGTCGCGAGATGGTGCACGGGTAGCCGCAAGCCCAAGAGATGATTTGCAGCGAACAAGACACAGGAACGAACGCCATGGATCTTCGCAAGATAAAGAAACTCATCGACCTCCTCGACGAATCCAACCTCGCCGAAATCGAGATCAAGGAAGGCGAGGAAAGCGTGCGCCTGTCGCGCATGCCCAAGGGCGGCTTCGCGGCCGCGCCGGCCACCCAGGTCCACTACACCGCCGCGGCCCCCGCCCCCGCCGCCGAAGCCCCACGCGCGACGCCAGTGTCGGCGGCGTCACCCGATCTGGCCCATCTGGGCAAGGGTGGCCGCGAACTGCCCGAAGGCCACGTCCTGCGCTCGCCGATGGTCGGCACCTTCTATGCCTCGCCCAACCCGGAGTCGCCGCCGTTCGTGAAGGTCGGGCAGGCCGTGAAAGCCGGCGAGACGCTGGCGATCATCGAGGCGATGAAGATGTTCAACCCGATCGAGGCCGATGTTTCCGGCACGATCAAAGCGATCCTCGCCAGCAGCGGCCAGCCGATCGAGTTCGATGAGCCGTTGTTTGTCATCGAGTGAAAGCCGTGAATGGTGAATCGTGAATCGTGAATCGGTAAAGCGGCCGCACGAAGCGCTGGATGTCTGGCAGGAGTCCATGGCGCTAGTGGAGGCCGTCTACGCCTTTTCGTCCGGATTTCCCGATTCCGAACGTTTCGGCCTGACTTCTCAGGCCAGACGATCGGCAGTCAGCATCCCGTCGAACATCGCCGAGGGTGCCGCGCGTCGCTCGACTCCGGAATTGCTGCGATTCCTCGCCATCGCACGCGGATCGCTGTCAGAACTCGATACCCAACTGCAAATTTCCGTGCGACTCAAATACGTCGAACCGGCCGCCGCCATTGATGCCCGCATCGACTCGTTGTTCGCCAAACTTACTGCCCTTAGCCAATCCCTCGAAAAACGCGGAGCCCGCTGATGCGCGCCTTTCAACCATTCACGA
>CAZCUF010000031.1:0-3488 GCA_964502095.1 uncultured Anaerolineaceae bacterium | reverse complement strand
TCTACCCGCTCAGACTCTCATTCCGACTGGACACAATAACTGAGGCAGGTCAAACACCGAACACCCGTCACCTGATCGACTCGGCCTCCCTGGCAAAGATGAAACCCACAGCGGTGCTGGTCAACACTTCGCGCGGGCCGGTTGTGGATCTCGAAGCGTTATATCAGGCTTTGAAAGAACATCGCATCTTCGCGGCCGGGCTGGATGTAACCGAACCCGAGCCTTTGCCCGCCGATCATCCCCTGCTCACTTTGGAAAACGTACTGGTGATGCCGCACATTGCCAGCGGGAGCAAAACCACGCGCGACAAAATGTCCTGGATCGCGGCGCAGAATTTGATCGCCGGGTTGAAAGGCCAGCGATTGCCGAATTGTGTCAATCCGCAAGTGTACGCGAAATAGCCGATCGATTTGAATTTATAAAGACACCGGCTTTCCGGTGCGCGCCGATTCGATCAAAGCCAGAATTGCGGCTGTATTTCCGCGGCTATCCGCCAAACTGACGCGCGGCGTGCCGGCCACCAGAATCGCATCGGCCATATCTTCCACTTCACCGATATACAATTCCTGGCCGCGAATTTTAATCGTTTCCGTTCTGCCGTTGCGCGTCAGATACAATTCTTCTTTCAGATTCGGTTTGAACGGCAGGGGAATATTTAGTGAGCCTTCCGTGCCGACCACTTCCATAAATTGCCGCGAAGGAAGTTTGAATCCGCAGTCGAATTGGGCATAGATATCATCGGAAAAATGCATCTGTCCGAAGAAAACTTCGTCCACGCCGCCCGGACCGAGAATCTGTTCGCCGTACACTTTCTGCGGATTATCCCCTGCCAGATAACGCGCGTAACTGATCGGATAACAGCCCACATCCCAAATACTGCCGCCGCCGGTTTCCTTTCGCAGACGGATATCGTCCTCACGCGTCAGTGTGAACGAGAACGCGCCGCGGATAAGGCGTAAACTGCCCAGCCTGCCGCTGGATACAATCTCTTTCACTTTCAAGGTCTGCGGATGATGCCGATACATGAAAGCCTCGGCCGCGATCTTGCCCGTCTCGCGCGCTGCGGCGGCAATCGCATCCACTTCCGCCAAACTGAGCGCCAGTGGTTTTTCACACAGAACATGCTTTCCCGCGCGCAGAGCTTTTACCGTCCATTCGGCGTGCAAATGATTCGGAAGCGGATTGTATATCACGTCTATCTCTGGGTCGTTCAATAATTCGTTGTAGCTGCCAAAAGCGCGAGGAATATTCCATTTGCGCGCGTACGCGTCAGCAGTGGAGGCGCTCCTCGAGGCCACAGCCAGCAACCGGTTCCGTTTGGAGGCGTGAAGCGGCGGAATCAACGCTTCATTAATGCGCGCCGTCGAAAGGAATCCCCAGTTTAGAATATGTTCAGCCATAATCTCTCTTGCCAATAATCCTGTGTAGATTTCTCGTGATTCTCTTCCATCAGCCTTTGAGCGCGCCAGCCATCAGGCCGCGCAGGAAGAAACGACCCAGGAAGATGTAAACCAAAAGGGTCGGCAGGGCCGCCAGCAAGGTGGCCGCCATTAATACGTTCCATTGCACAAGTTGACTGCCGGCCAGGTTATTCAATGCAACCGTCACAGGCCAGTGCGATTGATTGGTTAGAATCACCGCGAAGAGGAACTCATTCCAGGCTTGTGTGAACTGCCAGATGATCACCACGGCAAAGCTCGGCGCGGAAAGCGGAAAAATGATATGCCGATACAATCCCATCAAACCGGCGCCGTCAATGCGCCCGGCTTCAAGAATCTCCGTGCCGATTCCGGCATAGTAATTCCGAAATATCAAAGTGGTAATGGGAATACCGTAAATGATATGCACCAGAACCAGGCCGGGCAGGTCGCCATACAGTTTAAGATATTGCATGAACTTGACCAGCGGAATCAAGATGCTTTGATACGGAATGAACATTCCAAACAGGATCAATGTAAAGAGCAAATTCGAGCCGCGGAACTTCCATTTCGAGAGCAGATAACCGTTCAGCGAACCCAGCAGGGCTGAAAGAATCGCCTCGGGAATCACCATTACCAGGCTATTGGTCAAATTGGGAGCGAGTTGTTTGTATCCGGCAATGAAATTTTCGATATGCAGTCCGCTGGCCGGTAGATTCCACATCGTTCTCAAATCCACCTGATTCAAAGGTTTAAAGCCGGTGAGAAGCATGAGGTAGATCGGCAAAAGATAGACGACCGCCAGCGCGATCAGAATTACATAGAATAAAGCGTTCAGCGCGATGCGGCGATTCATATTTCGGTCTCCGTGCGCATATTTTGAACCAGATAAGGCACAACCAGAATCGCCACACTGACCAGCATCAGCACGCCGATGGCGGCGCCTTGTGCATAGTTGGTGCCGTCAAAGGTGGTGGTCCACATGTAGATACCCGGAACGTCCAAACGCAAATCTTTATGGCCGAGCGCCACGATCAAGTCGAATATCTTCAGCGACATGTGCCCGAGGATGATCACTGCGCTCAACGTGACGGGTTGAAGCATCGGCAAAATAATATAGCGGTAGATTTCGACCTCGGTCGCGCCGTCCACGCGGGCCGCTTCGCGCAGATCGTCGGAGATACTGCGAATGCCGCCTAAATAAAGCGCCATGGTGAACCCCGAAAGTTGCCAAACGGCAGGGATGACGGTAAATACCATCCCCCACGGCTGGGGCGAAGCATGCCATTGGCTGATCAAAAAATCGAGATGGAGCGACTTGAAGATCAGGTTGATCCCGGTCGTCCGGTCGCCGGAGGCGGGATTCATCAGCCAGCCCCACACCACACCGGAGGCGATGAACGAGATCGACATGGGAAACAGGAAAATGCCGCGGAAGATCGCTTCCCCTTTAAGTTTTTGGTCCAATAGAATGGCCAGGCCCAGGCCCAGAATCAAGCAACCGGCTATAAAACCGACCGTAAAGACAGCCGTGTTTCGCACGTCGATCATGAAACGCGGATCGTGAAAAAGATAAGTATATTGATACAGACCGGCCCAGGTGTAGTCGGGCAGTAAGCCTTTCCACTGACTCAGAGAGACTCGAACGGACCAGGCGATAAAACCATAGACGAAAATAGCGACCGCGACAATTGACGGTAGAAGCAATGCAATCGAGAGATAGATCTCCTGCTTGAACATGGATACGATCACCAATATGCCGCAATAGAAGATCAGGCCGGAGATTAAAAGGCCGATGGAAGTTAGGTTTTTTCCAGCAATATCGAGCTCGGTTCTGGCAAGAATCAGAATCGAGGCCAACCCGGCCAGCATCAGCGCGAGCGCCAGAAAGAGTTCCGGCATGCGAAGCACGAACCTTCGAGGCATGTTTATCTCTCTTTCTCTTTAAACTCTTCCCTTAAGAATCATCTCAATCTTAGTGGCCGCAAGTGTAGCTGTCAAGTTCCACAGTCATTCGGGAGTGGCGAAGAATATGTGTAAAATAAGGGGATGAAATGTCCAAAATGTGAG
>CAZCUF010000030.1:0-4980 GCA_964502095.1 uncultured Anaerolineaceae bacterium | reverse complement strand
ACCGGGGTCTCCCACTGTGAAAGTGGTGTGATCGTCGCTGGTGAATTCGGGCTGAACATACAAAGGTTCACAAACGCCGGTTTGCGCAACGTAATTCGAATCGCCGTTGTACGTTGCCTGATACGACAATCCGCCTTCCGCAACGGTTGCGGAATCGCTTGGGTCGGCAATACCGCTTCCATCCAATGTCACCGTACCGGCATCTGTTGCATCGCCGGAACAGGTCAGATTGGAGAATACTTTAAAGGTAACGGTACCAGTTGGCGTTGCGCCCGCGCCGGAGACTTCGGCGCTATCGTGGATAATATCGCCAAGCGCGGCGGAGGTCAGCGTGGAATGGCTTTCGTCATGAAGAGTCGTGGTGATGGCCGGAGTACACGGGCCATAGGTGGCGGTGTATGTTTGATCTGTGGCCGGAATCGTGACCGAATGGGTCGCGGCTCCGCCATCGGACCAGGAGACGAAGGAATAGCAGCCTTGATTGTTTGGCAATGTTTGTTGGAGCGGCGCAATCAAGTCGCGGACTGAATTGACGATGGTGACAGCATTGAACGACGTGGTGTATTCAACGCCGTCATATTCCAGTTTCAATCCGCTTGGCACGGTGTTGAATGTCACCTGTATTGTGTTGGGATTCAACGCAACACATTTCTGATCTGTGAGACCGCCGCTGTCGGTGGCGTTGAGACACAGTTCGATCCATGAATCGTCTCCATGATCTGGAACGACAAAGCTCCCGCTGGTGCCTGTCAGACCCGGGACGAAATCAAAATGGACGTGTTGATTGTGATGAAGCAAAACATTCCATTGCAGACTCGCGCCGGTGAGATTGCCTTCTTCATTATCGACGCCTGTGCCGCTGAAGTTGATCGTATCGCCCGTATTGTAAGTTGCGCCGTCCGCGGGCGTCAGGATGGTGGCAACGGGCGCCAGGTTGCCAATCGTGATGTTAACGGTATCCGAACCGGAGGCATTTTGTGTATCCGTAACGGTCAGCGTGACTGTGAAATTGTTGATGGTGGTATAGGTGTGTGTGGGGTTGGCGCTGGTAGATGTGTTGCCATCGCCGAAATCCCATAAATAGGTGAGCGGCTGGGCATCGGGGTCGTACGATCCCTGGCTGGAGAAGTTTACTGTTAAAGGAATATATCCCGAGGTTGGGTTGGCGCTCGCGTTCGCCGTGGGCGGCGTATTTCCGCCGGCCGTATAGCGTATGCGGCGAATTTCGCTTGTATTTGGAATGGGACCGTTATAAGCAACGTAATATAAATTGGTATCCGGGCCGGCGATCATTTGAACAATTCCGCCCACCGGTGAAACATCCGTCCCGAAACTGTGCTCGGTTGCATTACCGAAGGCATCGAAGGTAAGATAATTAATTGTGTCCCGGTTGTAGTCCGAGATGAACAGCGCGTCTTTATATTGAGCCGGATAAGCTGAACCGCGATAAAAACTTCCCGCCTGGATCGACGCTCCGCCCAAACTGTGATCGTACGCATAGATCGGCGCTTCCACCGCGCCCAATCCTTGTGCATACAAAGCCGCGCAAGTCGCCGAAGTTGAGGCGCTATTCTTGTAGCTTCCCTGTTGGGCACTGCCAGTATCATCGCCTTCATAACACGGCCAGCCAAAGTTTTCTCCGCGGCCGGTATCGATTTCTTCCCAACTGTTAAAGCCTACATCACCGATGAACGGAATATTGGTGTTGACATCGATGGTGACGCGAAATGGATTGCGCAGACCCAGGTCGTATACTTTCGAACGGTTGCTGTTGAGATCGCCATCGTAAAACGGGTTATCGGCATACCCCTGACCGGTGATTGGGTTGATGCGCAGAAGTTTGCCATTCAAGCTATCGAGGTCCAATGCGCGTAAAGCGCGCGGGTCCGCGGAAAAGAAATGCGCGCCGTCGCCACTACTGACGAACAGCGATCCGTCTGTGCCAAAGATCAGCATGCCGATGGCATGGGATGGGCTGTCGGCGGCGATGCAATCCTGCACATAAACTGCCCCACTCAGGCAGGAGGCCGGGCCGTTGTTGCTGTTGGGATCGCCGATGTTGGCAAAAGTGCTGTTCGTGCCCAGCAAAACCACTTCACTGCCCGGCAGGGCAACATTGGTGTTGTTGGGATCGGCTGTGACGCGCACCAGGCGCGAGACGCGCGCGCCCGACCCATTGTTGGTTGTACCGGGCGGATCATAAACATAGATTAAATAAACATAGGGCGTTTGTGGAAAATCAGGATGGATCGCGATGCCGAGCAGGCCGCGATCCCAATAATCGTTGACTTCCGCAGATAGATCGATGAAATCCGTTGGTAACAATACCCCATTCTGAGCGACACGGACCCTGCCGTTTTTTTGGCCGATGAACATGCGCCCGTCTGGGGCAAAGGCGATGGTGGTCGATCCTGTCAGACCGGCGACGACAGACTCGGTGGTAAACCCGGGCGGCAGTACTGTAACTGCCTTGGCTGGTTCGTACGTGGCCGCCAGGCTTGCCAACAGAATAAGGGCCATCGCAAACGCGTACACTTTACGTGGCATGCATTCCTCCTTCATGCGCGGTCTAAAAAAAGCTTTCGATAAAAATTCAGGCCAGTCAATTGTCTTACAATAATGAAAACTATTTGATGCTACTTCACAATTTACCTTTGTTTAATATCAAAATCATCACAATTGTCCGGTTTTTTGGGAGGAATTCCAATTTTTACAACTGCTCATAACCCTCGGCCTTGTGAGGCGGGGAAATTTGTTTTATTATCTCTGCTGTTTGTCACGCCAGTATGGGCCGAGGAAGAAAAAACGGTAATCGCAGAGTCGCAGAGGGCACATCTCAGCGGTGGAAAAAGGAATTATTCATGACATCCAATCAATACGACGCAATCATCATCGGGGGCGGGCACAATGGACTTGTCGCCGCGGCATATTTGGCGCGAGCAGGCAAGAAGGTCGTGGTGCTTGAGCGCAGGCACATTGTCGGGGGGGCGGCAGTGACGGAGGAGATTTTCCCTGGGTTCAAGTTCACCGAGTTTTCGTATGTGGTGAGTCTGTTGCGCCCAGAGATCATCCGTGATTTGGAATTGCCGAAGCACGGACTCAAAATCCTGCCGTTGCCAAGCACATTCACGCCGATGGAAAACGGAGATTATCTCGCCGCGTGGGATGACCACGATCTGACTCGCCGTGAGATTTATCGTCATTCACCGAAAGACGCAGAAGCGTATGATGAATATGCGCGAGTGATGGCGCGTGCGGCGAAAGCGATCAAGCCGATCATCAATTTGATTCCGCCTGACCCATCTTCATTAAGTATCCGCGATATGTTGGGATTATTGAAAGTCGGGCAATATGCCGCGAGCCTTTCGGAAAAAGAACTTTACACGATTGCCAAACTCGCCACGCAATCGTCAGCAGATTTGCTCGAAGAGTGGTTCGAGACCGACGCGCTCAAAGGCACGAAAGCCGCCAGCGGAATCATCGGCACGTTTCTCGGTCCGCGCTCGCCTGGGACGGCGTATGTTCTGCTCCATCATTACATGGGCGAAATTGACGGCGCGTTCCGCGCGTGGGGTTTTGCCAAGAACGGCTCTGGCGGAGTCAGCGGCTCCATTCTTAACGCGGCGCAAGCGCTGGGGGTGGAGATCAGAGTCAATTGTTCGGTGAATCAGGTCAAGGTCAAGAATGGAAGCGCAGTGGGCGTCATCCTGGAAAATGGCGATGAGATTCAATCCAAAGTCGTAATGTCTGCCGCTGATCCAAAACGGACGTTCCTGCAATTCGTTGAACAAAAATATTTGCCCGATGATTTTGTCACGTCTATAAAAAATTTCCGCACGCGCGGCTCGTCGGGCAAGGTCAATATCGCGTTGAGCGAATTGCCAAACTTTACGGCGATGCCGTTTGAAAAAGGACACGAATCAATTTTGCATCGCGGCGCGGTTTCGATCAGCCCGAGCATTGATTACATCGAGCGCGCGTATGACGACGCGAAGTATGGGCAGATTTCAAAGCGACCGTATCTCGATATGATTTTCCCTTCGATGATTGACCCCGATATGGCGCCGCCTGGGGGACATGTGATGTCTTGCTTTGTGCAATATGCGCCGTATGATTTGGAAGGCGGTTGGAACGATGCGAAGCGCAACGAACTTGGCGAAGCGGTGATTTCGACCATCGAGCAATACGCGCCGAACATCCGCAAATGTATTGTGGGCATGCAAGTGATTTCGCCGAAAGATATCGAAGCCATCGCGGGCATCACGGGCGGAAATATTTTTCACGGCGAGTTGTTACTGCATCAAATCTTTTTCCTGCGCCCCACGCCGCAATGGGCAGACTTCCGCACACCGCTCAAAGGATATTATTTCGGCGCAAGCGGCGCGCATCCTGGCGGAGGAGTGATGGGCGCGGCGGGGATGTTGGCGGCGAAGGAGATTTTGAAGGATGGGAATTAGGGAGTGGAGACTGGAGAATTTGATGGTGGTTAAGTAGCCCTGAGCGATTTTTGCGAAGGGCGTATCGAGACCAAGAACCCCTTCTTTCTTAGCCGAGGGATGTCCTACCCATTAGAGTTGTCATACTTTTGGCATATACTATAACCTGATTTATGGATCCTTATACCGAAGGTGATAAGATATTTCGAAACATTGCCCATGAGTTTGGGACTGAAGTAATTGACGATATTAATATCGTCAATTACTTCTTTACGAGATTGCTAGTTGAGACCAACGGGGCTGTAATAATTGATTTTTTAGATGGAGGTAACTGGGATAGATTTTGTGGTCATGAAATTGACAGCGAGAAAGGTCTTCTGTTTTTATATTGGTATGGGTGTGAAGAAAATATTAGTCACGAGAATAATTTACGTGAAAGTCCTGTACCTTTACATGGGTTACTCTTGCATTTTCAATCTCTTATAATATTAGACCTCTTGCATAAGTGTGCCATAATAGGCACATGAACTACAAAACCATCGAA
>CAZCUF010000029.1:0-7514 GCA_964502095.1 uncultured Anaerolineaceae bacterium | reverse complement strand
AGCAGGTTCATGGCCGGGTTGGGGCCGAAGGTGATGGTGTTCAGCACGCCTGCATCGGCAATGCCGCTGGTGCCGGTCACATCACTGGCCATGCGGGGCTGGATGTTGTACTCAGGCACGTTTTCGTAATTGGTGTAGGACACCACGCCGGTTACGTTGAACACTTGGCCCAGTTCGGGTTCCGGCGTAACGGTGTACATTACTTTGCCGACCACGGCATCGCCTGTGCCGTCATCCACGTTCCACTTGCCAAAGGTGGCGCCGCTGGGCACCACGGTGCAGGTGGCTTGCTGCACTTGCACCAGCACGCTCTCCAAAGCTTCAAGGGCCACATCACCCGTGGCCACAACTTGGGGCGCAGGGCCGGCCAGGCCTGAGGCCACCACCTCGAAGCTCTGGATACCCGAAAGTTCGGTGAGGTTGTTGAACTCATCCACCGTGGCCGTTACCACAACAGAATCACCAATGGCAGAGGAGTTGTTGTTATTGTAGTAGTCGAAGATCACGATGCCGTTCCAAGGGCCGCTTCCGTCCTGGATGTACGTGTAGCGGTACTGTGGCATCGGTGGCTCATCGTTCGTGTAAGTGATGTAGGTGCCCGTTACAATGCCAGAGGTAAGCACCACTTGCCCGTTCAGCGGCGAATCTCCGCTAGCATCGGAAGTGTACTGGATGTCGTAAATGCTTGTTGGTGCCATCGGGGCCGCATCGCCGATGTTCACATCGTCCACGACGAGGTGTTCCGGAGCAGCTGTGCTCATCACGGAGAGGATGAACTGCGCACCGGTCGTATCATAAGCCGCTTGAATGGTCTGCGTCACCAGCTGCCAATCACTTGTGGCCGCAGTGTATGGCGTATAGCCCGCATATCCGTTGCCGGCACGCCCGTCATAGAGGCCCACGCGAATCTGGCCGGAACCACGCACCCAGAAGGAAATTTCGTAGTTCTGCCCGCTCGTAACTGTAAGCGGCTGGGTGGTAAACCGCACGTGGCTGCTGCTGGTGTTTGCCAAGCGCACCGCATAGCTGCCACCATGCACGTTGTCCGTCACCTGGGTGACGTTCGTTGCGGCAATGCTGCTCTTGCTGCCCATCCAGCCGTCCGGTGTGGTGCCGGTCCAGTTTTCAAAGCCGCTTTGGAAAACCTGCGCGCTGGCCATGCCGGCGATCGCGAGGGATGAAAGGAGTACTGCTGTTCTCATCATGTTCGGGTTTCGTGTCAAAGGAGGGGGGATTAGTTTACCTGTACGTTATCGACGCGGTAAGTGGTGGAATTGGTTGCATCGCCTTGGTACTTGAAAGCCACCACGAAGGTACCGCTATATCCGGCAGGCAGCACCCCGGAGAGGGCAATGTTGCCGGAGGGCACCCAGGCGTTGTCCGCATCGCTCTGCCCGGCGAATGTTGCGCCGCTCACGGGCAGCCACGTGGCCGTGCCTGCATCGCCGGTGAAATCGGTGCTCACCCACGCGGTGAGGCCGTCATGCACCCAGTTGAGGCGGGCCGAGGTGAAGGACAGGTTTTGCGAAGCGGAGTAGTTGATCGGCGGGGTGATGAGCCACATCGTGCTGGCCTGGCCCAAGGAAAGGCGTGCTTCCGCGCTGAAATCGGATCCACTGACTTTCCCACGCCATGCAACACTGCCTTGTGTAAAGGTATTGGTCCAGCAATCCAGGTTCACCGGGACGTTGTTGGCCACCGAGGTGAAGTCTTCACTGATGCTGTTCACGGGCGTGCAGGCGGCGGTGGCACCGCAGCGCGGGCCGTTCAATTGCACTTCGTTGATGTCGCGGATGTAGAGCTGTGGGCCAGCATTGCCGCCGCTGCCGAACCAGCTGGCAATGCCAATGAAGGAACCCTTTCCGGTGGGCAGGTGCTGTGCGGCGAAATTGGCATAGCCACTGCTGCGCACAATGGTGGTGTTGCCGTTGCAGTCTTCCAGGTCGCGGTTCTCCGAGCTGAGGTTGACCGGGTTAGCATAGGTGAGGTTGCCAGTGCTGTCCGCGAACTCCACGCCGGAGAGGGAGATCAATTTGCTCTGCAGGTTTCCGTTGGGGCCGGTTTGGGTGAGCAGTGCTGAAATCGTTGTGGGCGTAGGTGCCACGTGGATCCCGGTGGCCTGCTTAACAATATTGTCGTCCACGTCCACGCTGTCCAATTGCAACAAGCCATTGTATGGGCTAAGCACGGTGCCGGGCAGGTATATGCGGATGGAATCCCCTTGGTAGAGGCCGCCGGAGTTCAACAGGTGCATGGTGATGGCCCCTGTGTGGTCTTGCACATAGACGTTTTTGTAAAGATTGCCATTTTGCTCGTCGGCGGTCACTACGGCATACACGGTGTTCACCGCGCCGGCGGAATCGCTGAAGTGGATGGGCGTAGGAGTGGTCTGATCGAAGAACATGGCCCGCAGTTGCGCAATGGTGACCACGCTTCCTTCAGGGATGGTGCGCACGGGCGGTGTATCGAACTCCTTCTTGCAGCCGATGGCCGTTGCGAGGATCAGGGGCAGGGCCAGCAGGGCGGTGCGTTGGGCGGGGGTGATGCGTTGCATGATGCGTGTTGTCAGAAACTGAGGTTGACCTGGGCATAGAACGTGCGGCCGTACATGTAGCTGAGCTTGGGCGGGAATTTGTCGATCTGCATGGGGTCGTAGCGCAATTGCTCATAGCCGCCGGTCACCAGGTCGGTGTTGTCCAGCATATTGCTCACCGAAAGGTTGAGCCCGATGCGGTACTTGTGCTTCAGGCGCCAGCTCTTGGTGAAGAAGAGGTCCACGGTGGTGCCGTCGTCCAGCTTGGTCTGTTCCAAAAGCGTGTTCCACTGCGGGTCTTCACTGACCAAGTTGCCCAGCGCTTCGGCGGTGCGGCGGTCGGGGTTGGGGTCCAGGTAGATGTTGCCGAAGTAGTTGACGCTCGCGCCGATGGACCAGTACTTGGGTGCGTTGTACCGCAGGCCCAGCGATGCCGCACGCTGCGGCATTCCGCCCACGCGGTAGTTCTTCCAATAGACCGTGCGGTCCACGGCAATGGCGGTGTCACTGTTGTCGCGGGTCACCGTTGCGGTGGGCCTTGAGCTGTACACGTATTGCCCTTCGGCATACACGGCGGTGAGCTCCCAAGTGGGGCTGAGCTTGGCTTGCGCCGCGAGTTCAATGCCCACGTGCTGCTGGGCCACGCCGGTCATGGAATAGTTCACGAAGGTCTGGTAAACGTCGTGGTAGAAGCTGCGTGACCATACGCCGTCGGTGATGTTGGCGAAGTAGAGCGTTGCGCGTCCATTCAAGCGTGGCATGCGGGCCTCATAGCCGATGTCACCGCTGAAGGCCTTTTCCGTGGTAAGCCCGTCCACTGCGGCATCACGCGTGCGCGGGCTGAGGTAGGCCGTGCGCGCAGTGGGCGGGTTGGAAACGAAGGCGGCATTGGCCGTGAAGTAGTGCCGCCCCGTGAGCTTGTACACCACGCCCGCCTTCACCCCGCCGGTCAGGAAGGATTGTTTCGGGCTGTTTCCGAATGAGGACTCGGGGAAGAGCGCCTTTTTGAAGTGCCCATCGCGCCAAAATGTGGTGGTGGTCCCGGTGATGCCAGCGTAGCCTTCCACCTTGCGCCACTGCTTTTCCACCTGGCCGAAAACATTCGCCTGGTTGGTCTTGATGTCGTAGTCATACCCGAATTCATCCCCCTTGCGCACCACGTGGTTTGGGGTGTTCAGGTCGTTCTGTGCGGCATTCGGGTCGTTGCTGTCGCGTGCGGCGAATTGGTCCAGGTCCAACCAATAGTCCCCGCCCAGCAAGTCTTCGATCACCTTGAAGTAGTGGGTCTTCTGGCTGTTGTAGCTGGCGCCTGCGGTCAGCTTCAATTGGTTGCCCATGTCGCGGCTCCACACGCTGTTCACGGCCAAGCGGGTGGGGTCTGCGCGCCGGTCCTCCACGATGTACTTGCTGCGCATCCCGGTGACGGTGTTGCCTTGGATACCTTCGGCGTTCTGCACGGTGTACAGGTTCTTGCCGTTGGCGAAATAGAGCTGCGCCCAGTTGATCTGGCTGGTGTTCGGGTCGTTGCGCCAGGCATTCGCCATCTGGGCGGCAATGGCGGGGTATTCCTCCTCGTTGTAGCTGGGCAGGTAGCGGTAATAATCGGGGCGTGGGTCGGGCGCATCGTACCAGTTCAGCGCGGTGTAGCCGTCCCTGCCGAAGGTGTACAATACACTGGTGTTCCATTCCGTGCGTTCGTCCGGCTTGAAATAGTGGGAAAGGATGAAGAGCGGCTTGTGGTCGTTGCTCACGTTGGCGTTGCGCTTCTTGCCGTCCTGCCAGCCCCAGTTCGGGTTGTAGTAATGGTCGTCGGTGAGTGTTTGCGCCTCGGCCACGGCCAGTCCTTGCCTTCCGGAAACGGTGGGGGCGCCCAGGCCCACAAAACCAAAGCTGTGCTTGGCGTTCAATTTCTTCTCCACCGAAAGGAAATAGGCGCCTGCGCTGTAAAAGGTGCCGGGTACATAGCCTTCATTGGCCCAACGCAGGGAGCCGCTCACGCTGTAGGCCCATCCGTTCTGCATCATGCCGGTGTTGTAGGTGGCCATGGCCCTGTTGCGGTAGCTGCGGTTGGAAAGGGCATAGGAAATGCGTGTCCCCTTGCGGAGCTGCGATGCGCGCAGGTCAATGTTGGTCCAGCCGCTGATCCCCCCGAAGCTGTAAGGTGATGTGCTCACGCCGGCGCGGCTTTCCGACCAACGCGTCACGTCGTTCAATCCGCCCCAAAGCGCCCAGGAGGCATAGCCGTTCTCCAGGTCGTTCATCAAGATCCCGTTAACGCTCACCGGGCTGAATTCGCCCTCAAGGCCGCGCACGCGGAACCGCGCCGCGCCGAAGTTGTATCCGGCGGTGGCATTGAACACGTCCCGCGAGGAGCGCAGGATGCCTGAAACGTTTTGCCCGGCGATGTCCGCATCCAGGTCGCTGGCGGAAACCGTGAATGACCCGGCGCGCAGGTCTTGGTTGGCCACGGAGGTGTCCGGCCGGGTGGTGAGCAGGCTGCTGTCCGCCCGGAAAGTGCGGGTGGTGTCTTTTTGTGCGAGTACCGGGGAGGCCAGCAAGGCGGCCAGTACCGGCAGCGAGGAAAGGAAGAACCGCTGGTTGCAGCTGAGCCTGGTGTTCTGGTGGATGTCTCTGCTCATAAGCCGATCATTCAATACCCGGTGCCGGTTATGGTTGGGTAAAAGGGAGCCAAAAGTAGCAACCCGCAGCTATCATGCGTGGAAGGCATTTCAGGAGGCCGGAACTGCCCGCTGCACGGGGCTCTCCCGCAGAATGGACCTCCCGAGCGCCGGAAGTGGGTCCATCTGCGTCTGTTAAAAAGGAAGCCTTCCGGCAGGTTGCGGTTTCCTACTTTTGAAGGTTGCAGATCCCGATGCCAAGTGAATCCGCTGCTGTTCCATAGGACATCCGCCGTTGCACGCATCTTCCGGCGCGTGTTGCTGATCGCCCTGGTCTTGGTAGGCATGCAGGCCAAGGCAGCGCACATTCTTGGCGGTTCCATCACCTACGACTGCCAAAGCGGCAACAACTATATCGTCACCTTGGACCTGTTCTACGATTGTTCCGGTGTGGCGGCCTTGGCGCAAACGCTCCACTTCACCAGTGCCTGCAACACGTTTGACATCGTGGTGCAACCGCCCACGCCCCAAGAGGTAAGCCAGATCTGCCCGGCCCAATTAGTGAACAGTTCATGCAATGGTGGCGGGCTCCAAGGGGTGAACTGGTACAGCTTTCAAACTCCGGTAACCCTGCCGCCCTGCCCCGGTGGCTGGAACATCTCCTGGGTTACCTGCTGCCGTGCCACCACGGTTGACCTTGTTGGGGCCGCTGGCACTTATTTGGAGGCGGAGCTTCGGAATGACCTGGTGCCTTGTGATGACTCCCCGATCTTCACGGAGAACTCCGCTCCCTATGTCTGCGTAGGCGATCCGGTGAGCTACAACTTCGGCGTCACGGAACCCAACGGCGATTCGATCAGTTACTCTTTGGTCGGTGCCCGGGGCTTCGCGAACAGTTCGGCGCCCATTGCTTACAAGCCGGGTTATAGTGCAGCGCAGCCCGTGGCGGGAACCACGTTGGACCCGGTTACGGGGCAGTTGGAGTTTACTCCTCCCGTCATCGGGAAATATGTGTTCGTGATCGAGGTGCAGCAGTTCGATGCCAACGGGGTATTGATCGGATCGGTGATGCGTGATATCATGGTCATCGCCATGCCATGCAACGGGACAGCGCCAGTGGCCCAAGGCCCTGCCGTGCTTACGGGCCCCGGAGGACCGGGCGATCCACCAGGCACCGGTGCATTGGTCACGGGCAACAATGCCATCCAAGTGTGCAACGGTTCGCCCTTCTGCTTCAGCATGGTGTTTTCCGATGCCGATGCCGGCGATGTGCTTGCCCTGACCTCACAGATCGCAACCCTGCTGCCCGGTGCCACATCGACCATCTCCGGCACTAACCCCATGACCATCACCATCTGCTGGACCGGCAACGTTGCCAACAGCCCGGTGAACCTGTTGGTCCAGGTGAACGATGGAGCCTGCCCCATCGTGAACACCACCACCACAGCCGTGAACATAACCTCGGTGAACCCACCGGGCGGAACACCTGATCCAGGTACAAACGCGATAGTGCAAGTATGCCCCACGGCCACCACTTTCAACCTCATCGACCAATTGGGAGGCACCCCGGATGCCGGCGGCACATGGACCGGCCCAGGGAATGTGCCCCATGGCCCACAGTTTGATCCCGCCACGGATGTGGCCGGAGTGTACACCTACATGGTGGGCAATGCCTGCCTGAATTTCAGTTCGACGCTGACGGTCAGTTTCACGCCAAATGCGCCGGATGCAGGTACTGACGGCACGTTGAACGTTTGCGGCAACGGAGCACCGGTACCCTTGATCACCGGGCTGGGGGGGACTCCTGATGCCACGGGAACATGGACGGAACAAGTTACGGGCACCACTGTTGGGGCCAATTACAATCCAGTAATGCAGGCTCCCGGAGTGTATGTCTACACCGTTGCGGGCAGCGGGGGGTGTGCTTCCGCCCAGGCTACTGTGACAGTTACGGAAGTGGCGCCTCCCAATGCGGGCACCAACGGTGCGTTGGCGGTGTGTGCCAATGGTGCGGCCGCAAGCCTGTTCAATGCACTTGGGGGTACGCCTGCTGCGGGAGGTGCATGGAACGGCCCAAGTCCCGTGGCTGGTGGCATGTACAATCCGGCCACCATGAACCCGGGCAATTACGTGTACACGGTGAACGGTACGGCTCCCTGCGGGAATGCAACTGCCACTGTGACGGTCACGGAACAGGCACCGGCCAATGCCGGAACCAATGGCAATGTGAACATCTGTTCCAGCGCAGCTGCGGTGAGCCTCTTCGCCGCGCTGGGCGGCGCGCCGCAAGCGGGCGGCACGTGGAGCGGCCCAAGCCCGGTCACCGGCGGGATGTACGATCCGGCGACGATGCTTCCGGGTGC
>CAZCUF010000028.1:0-7829 GCA_964502095.1 uncultured Anaerolineaceae bacterium | reverse complement strand
TCACATTTTGGACATTTCATCCCCTTATTTTACACATATTCTTCGCCACTCCCGCGCGGCGTGCAGACACTTACTCTTCCCCCGCGCGCAGTCTTACATACGATTCATAACGCTGTGGATGAATCCTCCCTGCCTCCAGTGCGGCGCGCACGGCACAACCCGGTTCATGAATATGCGTGCAGTCGCTGAACTGACATTGCGCCACGAGATGCGCCAACTCCGGAAAATACGCGTCCATTTCTTCGGGAGTTGTATCCCACAAGGCCAGCGATTTCCAGCCGGGCGAATCGGCCACGTAGCCTCCGCCTTCGAGCGGAATCAACTGCCGCGTCACCGTTGTATGTTTGCCCTTCTTGATCGCCGCGCTCACTTCGTTTACCGCCAGCTTTAAATCTGGGTTCAGCGCGTTGAGCAGGCTCGACTTTCCAACGCCGCTCGGTCCCGCCAGCGCGGAGATCCTTCCGCGTAAACGCGAGCGCAATTCTTCCAGTCCAGCGTCGTTTTTCACCGATGTAAAAATCAGCGGATATCCCAGCGGCGGATACATCTCGAACATTTGGCGCGCGCGCTCCAACTCCATCAAATCGATTTTATTGACCACGATCAGAGCGGGCACGCGTTGTTTTTCCGCGATGACCAGAAAACGGTCCAACATTCTCAGCTTTGGATTCGGATGCGTGCAGGCGAAGACAAAGACCGCCTGATCGGGATTCGCCAACAATACCTGCTGATATGCGCCCTGCGGCCTCGGATCGGAACGGACCAAAGCCTGCTTCCGTTCTTCGACTGATTCGATCACCCCTGACCCATCCGTTAAAACTGTAATCCGCACGCGGTCGCCGATGGCGGCTATATCTCCAAACGCTTTGCCTTGTTTCAACCGTCCGCGTAACTGACAAATAACAAGGCCCTGCCCGGTCTCCACTGTGAAGAAACCGGACTGGGCCCTTAAGATCAAACCTTCGTGTGTTGCGCTGTTCAAAAAATTACCGCAAATTAAATCACCTGGGGCGCGGCGTTCTGGTTGGGATGCCGCCTTGAGGCGTCGGTGTGTATGGATTCCCAATCGGGCCAAACCAGGGGATGGATTGCGGCGCGCCGTAATAATACGTTTCGATCATCCAGCGGAACATGGGCGCGGCCCAATCGGAACCTTCGCCTATATTCTCCACAATAATGGCAATGGCGATATCCGGTTTATTTGTGCAAGCCGGATAGTTGACTGTATTATTGGCGCAGTTGCTGTATCCTGCGAACCACGCGTGCGAGTTGCCGTTGCCCGATTCGGCAGTGCCGGTTTTACCCGCCACAGGAATGTTTAGGCCGCGCAAACGGAAATTGGCTGTGCCGAGCGGGTTCTCTATTACACTGACCATCGCGTCCTGTAACAGCTTCAAATTGTCGGCGCGCAGAGGCAGTGTGCCGCGTGCCTCCGGTTTGAACGCGTAAACCGGTTGTCCATCCACAGGTTGAATCTTATCCACGATCTGCGGACGATACAATGTTCCGCCGTTGCCCACTGCCGCGACCAAATCTGCAACTTGCAGCGGCGTAACCAGCACCGAGCCTTGCCCAATGGCCTGGTTGGTTGCGTCGATCGGCCCGTCGGGAGGAAGAATCTGACCGGGCGCTTCGGAGAGTTGGTCAATGCCGGTGGGTTGGCCGAAGCCAAAAGCACGCGCCATGTTGGCAATGTCATTGGGGCGGTCGGTGTTGAAGAGATCCAGGCCGATGTGCCAGAAATATGGATTGCAGGAACGCATCAGGCCTTCGGGAAGGGTGAGCAGGCCGGAAGGCCGGCTGTCCGAAGTGTTGCACTCTTTACCGGAGGCCAGCCGATCCTGGCAGTGTTGCCATGTCCAATCGTGAAGTACGGGCCCGCCGTATTGCTGTAACTCTGTGAAATCGTATTGGCAGTCGTAGGTGGTTTGAGGCAGGTACAAACCGCTTTCGAGCGCGGCCGAGAATGTGACGAGCTTGAACACTGAACCAAGCGGATATTGTCCCTGTGTGGCGCGGTTGACGAGCGGCTGATTCGGATCGTTGAGCAACTGCGTCAACAGGTCTTGATTCGGGTTGTTGGCATCGAACAGATTCGGATCGTAGGTGGGCGAGGAAGCCATGGCCAGCACGCGGCCCGAATCTCGTTCCATCACCACGATCGCGCCGCGGAATCTCAGTAACGCCTGTTGTGCGTAATATTGCATATTCTTATCGATCGTGAGATAGATCGAATCGGCGGGTTGTGGGTTGCTCTGGCCGAGCCGTACCTTGATCTGACCGCTCGGGTCCACCACATATAGCGAACCGCCATGTTTTCCGGCCAGATAATCCTCGCCCCATTTTTCGATTCCGGCCTGGCCCACCTTCTCATCGCCGCGGTATCCGAGACGACGATACTCATCCACTTGTGTCGGATCGATGGGATGAACATAGCCGGTGATTTCGGAGGCCATGCCCTGACCGTAATAATAACGTGAGTTATAAGAGGTCACGGTCAGGCCGCCGGGATTCAACGCCAGTAAGCGCGCGGCCTCATCGGCGCTGCCTTCGCACATCGGCAGGTACCAGTCCGCGCCGGATGAAGCGATCTGATCTTCGATATCGTCTTCTTTTAAATTACAAAGCCGGGCAATCTCGGTTACAAGCGTGCCCTCGGATTTGGGGTTGATCTGGCCGGGCGTGATGCCGAACGCGTATACATCCGATTGCGTAACAAGCGGCAGGCCGCCGCGGTCGTAAATGTCGCCACGCGACGGAATCTGATAATCCATGGCCAGGTGATTCCCGCCAGCCAGTTCGGGCAGAATCAGGCTGTTGTCCCACTGCACTTTCCAGGCATCGCCTTCCAGAGTCAGGTTCATCGCGATATTGCGTTGAAGATCTCCCACCAGCGCGGTGTGATACGTGATGCTGTATCCCACCTGAGCCGTGAACGGATGCAGTAACGATGAAATGATCTCGTAATCGAAACTGCCCGCGCTCATGGTGTTCAGCGCGTCGTCATAATTCTTGGCGAAATCGTCCTGGCTGATTCCCTGCTGGCTGGCCTTATTCAACATGCCGTACATGCTGGAATAATCGCCATTCTTGAAGGCGTCCAGATAGGCCTTTGCGGCGGCACGCGCATCCGGCGCGTGAAAAATGGTGGGTTGCGCGCTTGGCAGAGGTGTTTTGGTTGCGAAGAGGGAAAACGGACCGTTTCCATCGCCGCCGTTCGTCTTCGGCGCGCAGGAGCCCAGCAGGAGCGCGAAGACGATGAAAAAACTCAACCAGCGAAATACTTTCATGTTCACCTTTTCAACCGATCTGTTCGCCGCGCAAAACGGCGGCAGTAATTGGGCATGAATAATTCAAAAATGCCTGACAGCGCGCCGGCAGTTCCGCCGGAGCCTGAATATCCAACTGTTTCAAAGTGCGCATCAAATGACAAAGCGGGAGTCCCATCACACTGGCATAACAACCTGAAAGCTGTTCCACCGGATGGAAACGCGGATGCTGAATGGCATACGCGCCGGCCTTATCGAACGGATCGCCGCTCAGCACGTAGGCCTCGATCTCTTCGTCGGTATAGGCGCGCATCGGAACGTCGGTGGCGCATAGATCGGTGGCCAGCTTTCCATCCCGAACGCGCAATACAGCGATTCCCGTATAGACCTTGTGACTGTGTCCGCGCAACTGTTTGAGCATTGCAATCGCTTCGGCAACGTCTGCCGGTTTACCGAGGACGATACCGCCATCCGCCACGGTGGTATCCGCGCCGATAATGATATTGTCCATATGTGCCTTTGCGGCCGCGGCGCGCGCTTTGGTTTCGGCCAGCCGCACTACATATTCGGCAGGCGTTTCATTCGGTCGCAGGCTTTCATCCACATTGGATGCAACGATGCCGAACATCCAGTTTCCCAGCGAAAGCAACTCGCGCCGTCTCGGTGAACTGGACGCCAATAACAGCAGGGTCTTCGCGTGCACGGGCAGGATTCTAACACAGACCTTTTTACGAGCCTTAAGCGCGCATGAGCACAACTCTTCACTGGCAGGTTCGCGCGGCGCGCAGTAAAATCGTCTAGACTGACACAAGAACGGAGGCCCCATGGAAGAGTTGAAAGATCGTATTCGACGCGACGGGCAGATGTTGGGGAATGGGATTTTGAAAGTGGATAGTTTCGTCAACCATCAAGTGGACCCGCTTTTGATGGACGCCTGTGGAAGGGAATTTGCGCGGCGCTTCGCTTCGGTTCACGCGACGAAGGTGCTGACCGCCGAGATCTCCGGCATTGCCCCCGCTCTGATGACCGCGATTCATTTGAAACTGCCGGTAGTGTACGCGCGCAAGACCAAGCCGATCACCATGCCCGATCAGGTATTTTTGACTCTCGCGCCCTCGCACACGAAAGGCCGCATGGTCGAGTTGATCGTCTCACCCGAATATATGGCAAACGGCGAAAAGATTCTCATCATTGACGATTTCCTTGCCAGCGGGCAAACCATCCTGGGTTTGGTCCGCCTTGCCGAGGCTTCGGGTTCGCGCGTGGTTGGTATCGGCGCGTTGATCGAAAAGAATTTCGAGAATGGGCGCGAAGCGTTGAAGCATTTGAATATCCCCATTGAATCGCTGGTGTGTATCGGTTCGATGGAAAATGGAAAAATGGAATTTTGCGATTAGGATCGGAGCAATACATTTATTGACCGCACCGTCATAGGAATCCTATGGACTCCATCGCCATCCTTGACTTCGGCTCGCAATACGCCCAGCTCATCGCGCGGCGCGTAAGGGAGGCGCACGTCTATTGCGAGTTGTTTCCGTGGGACGCGCCACAGGAAAAGATTCTCTCCATCAACTCCAAGGGATTCATTCTCTCCGGCGGACCAAAATCAGTATACGAAGAGAACGCGCCGTTCATTCAAGAATTCATTTTCAAATCGGGTTTGCCCATTCTCGGAATCTGCTACGGGATGCAAGCCCTCACTCACGCCCTCGGCGGGAAGGTTGATTCCTCCGCACAACGCGAATATGGGCAGGCAGAAATTCGTCCATTAGTCACTAGTCCTCTAGTCTCCAGCCTCTCTCAGGTTTGGATGTCACATGGGGATCGAATCAATAAGCTTCCTGAAGGTTTCACTGTCTTGGCGAGCAGTGAAAACAGTCCCTTCGCGGCGATGGGCGATATGAAGCGAAATTATTTCGGCGTGCAGTTCCACCCCGAAGTTCATCACACGCCCAACGGGGAAAAACTGCTGAAGAATTTTGTCATAGACATTTGCGGGGTCGAACCGAATTGGACGCCCGAATCCATCATCGAAGAATCCGTCGCGCGGATTCAAAAACAAGTGGGCGATCAACGCGTGCTGGCGGCGGTTTCAGGCGGCGTGGACTCGTCTGTTGCGGCGGCGCTGACGCACAAAGCGATTGGCGATCAATTGACAGCCGTGTTCGTGGATACCGGCCTGCTTCGCAAAGATGAAGGCGCGCAAGTGACAGCCGCGTTCCGCGAATACTTCGGCGCGGAATTAACCGCGGTGGATGCCAGCGACGAGTTTTTCTCCGCGCTGAAAGGCGTAACCGAACCCGAGCAAAAGAGAAAAATTGTCGGCGAGAAATTTATTCGCATCTTTGAAAAGCAGGCAAAGCAATTGGGTCAGCCGAAATTTTTAGTGCAGGGGACGATCTATCCCGACGTGGTCGAATCGTCCGCGCCGGATCGAAATAAAGCCGAGAAAATAAAAACGCATCATAATGTCGGCGGTCTGCCGAAGGACATGCCGTTTGAACTTGTGGAGCCGTTACGTTATTTGTTCAAGGATGAAGTGCGGGCCGTCGGCGAGGCGCTGGGATTGCCGGAAATGTTCGTTTGGCGGCAACCGTTCCCAGGTCCGGGCTTGACCGTGCGCTGTCTCGGTGAGGTGACGCGCGAGCGCGTGTCCCGTTTGCGTGCGGCAGACGCGATCCTGATCGAAGAATTGTCAAAAGCCGGTTTTTTGGGCAAAGGCGCGCAGGTTTCACAGGCTTTTGTGGTTTTACTACCGGTTCGCTCGGTGGGTGTGATGGGCGATCAGCGGACGTATCAAGAGGCGGCGGCGATTCGGGCTGTGACCAGCGAGGATTTTATGACCGCTGATTGGGCGCGCCTGCCGCATGAATTGCTGGCAACGGCGGCCAACCGTATTGTCAACGAAGTGGACGGAATCAATCGGGTCGTGTATGATATTACCAGCAAGCCGCCCGCGACGATTGAATGGGAGTGAAAAAAGTTCGTGTGCGGCATTTGATTTTGACACACGCGAAGGAATTTCGTTTGATTCGTCGGTTGAACCATCACAAATTTTTCAGCTTCATCCTGGGCCTGTTGATGATTTTGAGTCTCTTTGTGCCGGTATCGGCTCAGGGACAGGCGGAAGCCGATCTCTATCCGCCGGACGCCTCGGCATTCCCGGCGGTGACCGCGTTATTGGATGTATTCAACGCCCAGAATATTTTCGTCACCGGACTCAAACCTCAAGCTGTTTCCGTGATCGAAGATGGCAAGCCCTACCCTGTGGACGATCTCGTCGAGCGGATGCTCCCCGCGCAGATCGTGGTGGCGGTCAATTCCGGCCCGGCCCTGGACGTGCGCGATGCGCAGGGCATTTCTCGCTTTCAACGAATTGCACAGGTGTTGAGCGGCTGGGTGCAAACGCGTCCGCCCGATCCTGTGGATGATCTGAGCCTGGTCAGTACTTCGGGCGAGATCATCAGCCACTCCAAACCGAACGATTTTCTCGTCAGCCTGAACGCGTTCAAACCCGATTTTCGCAATACGATCCCCAATCTTCAATCGCTGGCCACTGCCATCGACACAGTCGGCGCGCAGACCACACAGCCCGGCATGAAGCGCGCCATTCTGTTCATTACGCCGCACATGGACGATGCGAACATCGATACGGCGCTCCAGCCGCTGATTCAACGCGCGGTTCAAAACAAGATCCGCGTCTTCGTCTGGTTCGTGGATTTGGATTCGTATTTTTTTACGACCAGCGCGGCCGCCTTTAATACGCTGGCCGTACAGACCGGCGCGGCGCTGTTCGCATATTCGGGCACACAGCCGTTTCCCGATCCCGAATCTTATTTTGCGCCTCTGCGGCGCATCTATACTCTCCAATATACTTCGAAGTTAACCGGCGGCGGCCAGCATACCATGCAAGTTCAGGTGCAGATTCCCGGCGGGCAGGTGCTTTCCGCCGTGCAATCGTTCAATATCGATATTCAGCCGCCGAATCCGATCTTCGTCAACCCGCCTTTGCAGATCACGCGTCAGGCGCCTGCCGACGATCCGTTCAATACGAATCTGTTACTGCCGGAAGTCCAGCCCCTGCAGATCATCATCGAATTTCCCGACCGCCACAAACGTCCGCTTGTGCGCACCACCTTATATGTGGACGGAAAAGTCGAAGCTGAGAACAAAGCCGAACCGTTCGATAAGTTCAATTGGGATTTGAAGAATTATGAACTAAGCGGCGAACATCAGATCATGGTCGAGGCGGTGGATACGCTCGGACTCAGCAAAACCAGCATGTCCATTCCCGTCACCATTACAGTGGTACAGCCGCCGCGCGGCGTGATGGCCCTGTTCGCCAAATATCGCCAGCCCATTACCATCGGTGCGGTGGCATTGGCAGGACTGGCTTTACTGTTCGTACTGCTGACGGGCCGTTTGAGAGTTTCACTGCGCGCGAGACGTGAAGCCCGCCGCGCGTACGAAGATCCGCTGACTCAACCGGTTGCGATTCCCGCCGAGGCTCCCGCGCCCGCTTCCGAAAAAACCAAACGGAGGAATACGCGTCCGGATGCA
>CAZCUF010000027.1:0-8727 GCA_964502095.1 uncultured Anaerolineaceae bacterium | reverse complement strand
CGTACAGGCAATCCTTTAACCCGCTATCAACCTAGTCTATTTTCAATGAACGTTTAATTGGGGTCAATCCCTCAATTTTGCAGGCATGTTTAATTCAAAAACTAAGCCTTTTCCCAAATGGGAGCGCAAAGGTATAACAACATTATCTTAAAACAATACTCAGTACTAAATTTTTTATTGCGTTTTGTTATCTATGGATAGTTTGTTTTCGATCTGGCCCTGTAGAAATCAATGTAATAGGAACCGAGAGTTCATTTTCTAAAAAAGAAATATACTGAGTCAATTCAATTGGCATTTGGTTTTCTGAGATGTTTGTCAAGGACGTTTCCCATCCTTTCAATGTTGTATAGACTGGAATAATTTTTTCATTTACCAACTCATACGGCATTTCTTCAGAGGTTTTTCCATTGCTCAACTGATAGTGTGTACAAATTTTAATTTCGGGAAAAATATTCAATACATCTGCCTTCATCATCAACAATTGACTTACTCCATTAATCATTATTGAGTATTTCAAAGATGGTAAATCAATCCAACCACATCTTCGTGGTCTGCCTGTGGTTGAGCCAAATTCATTTCCGGCTTTTCTCAGTCGTTCACCGTCTTCGTTGAGTAACTCTGTGGGGAAGGGGCCGCTGCCTACTCTTGTACTGTAGGCTTTAAATATTCCATAGACTTCGCCTATGTGTCGCGGTGCAACCCCCAGGCCTGTGCATGCTCCTGCTGTAACCGTATTAGAACTTGTTACAAATGGATAGCTGCCAAAATCAATGTCTAATAGTGAGCCTTGTGCACCTTCGGCTAAAATAGATGATCCGTTTTTTATCTCGCGATTAATAAAGTATTCGCTATCGACCAGGTTGAATTCTTTGAGGAAGGAAACGGCATCAAAAAAACTTTTTTCCAGTTCACTCCAGTTATACGTTATATCGTATTTGTCAAGAATTTCTGTATGGATGTGGGTTAACTTCTTAAATTTTTCGATAAAGTTTGGTGATAAAATATCTCCTACGCGTAGTCCTTGGCGGCCTATTTTATCTTGATAAGAGGGCCCGATACCTTTTAGGGTGGAGCCAATTTTATTATCTCCTTTGGCTGACTCGTAGGCTTGATCTAACAAGCGGTGTGTTGGAACTATCAGGGTAGCTTTTTTGGAAATAAAAAGATTTGATTTTACTTCTAGGTTAAACTGGGATAGTTTTTCTATTTCGGATTTAAAAATTATCGGGTCAAGCACTACTCCGTTGCCTATAATATTTTTTGTTTTTGGTCTGAAAATACCTGAAGGGATTTGGTGAAGTACGTGTTTAATACCATCAAATTCTAATGTATGTCCAGCATTTGGGCCACCTTGAAAGCGAGCCACCACATCATACCTCGGGGCAAGAACATCTACAATTTTTCCTTTTCCCTCATCGCCCCATTGAAGGCCGAGCAGTACATCTACTTTCATTTTTTTATTTTAATAGATACGTTGAATTGTGAAGAAGTTAATTTATTTTTTATAGTCTTCTTCTGATTGAATTATTTGAAAAATAGAATTGAGTTTGGTGATAATCAATAATTTCTTAACACTCTCTGAGGGGTTCATTAAATACACTTCTCCTCCTTTATTTCTGAATTTTGTTAATATGGTAATCAACACACCGATTCCTGCACTGTTGATGTAACGCAACCCGGCAATGTCGATAATGCATACGAGCACTTCATGGCTCATTGCATCATTTACGGCAGAGATTAATTGTGCACCATTATCTTCACCAATTAAATCTCCGCTAATTCGCAAAATCAGTTTTTTGTTTTTTATTTCTTGGGCAAAGTTCATATTCTTTTGTTTTCGCAATTCTCTTTCTTACAAGAAGCGTACAAAATTAAGGAATGGTGCGTTACATTGAAACGAAGCAGATCTTCCACTGTGTTTTGGATGTTTTGAATTCGCGGGTCACAGAACTCAACTACGTTATTGCAATCTGTGCAAATCAGGTGATCATGCTGCCGGCTACCATACGATTTTTCGTATTGTGCCAGGTTTTTTCCAAACTGATGTTTGCTTACCAAATCACAATCTACCAGTAAGTCTAACGTATTGTATACTGTAGCCCGGCTCACGCCATATTTTTTCCCCTTAAGATGGGCATATAAAGACTCTACATCAAAATGCCCGGTGAGTGAATATATTTCTTCCAGAATTGTATATCGTTCTGATGTTTTGCGCAGTTTTTTATTTTCCAGATAGGCGGTAAAAATGTGTTTTACTGCTTCATATTGTTTTGGGTTTGATGTCATAGTGAATTGCAAATATACGCATATAATCAAGGTAAGGCAGTCCGTTGAATTCTATAATTCAAGGCTATCGGCAAATCAACCAGTAATCTTGCAAATGGGGGTGGTTGATAATTTTCTGATCAAAATATTACATCTGCATTGATTGACTGCTCAATGAGCCACAAAGATGAGCCTGACCTATTTTCTTTGTGTCATTAAATCTGAGATATATGTTTGAAGTGTGCTTGTTGTCGGTTGTGCTTTTTCATGGTATTTTTTTCGCGCTCGTTATAAAAACGAAATCGAGTATTGGTGTGGTGCAAGAATAACACCTCAAGAAAATACGGTTGATCCTTCGCTGCAATTACGGCACATATCAATTGATGATCTGGCTGAAAATAGCGTTTGGCGAAATTGTTTGTACTTTTCTCCTTCCCATATTTCCTTAAACGTTGATTGGTTCAAATCGCCCAACACATAGTGGGCATCTTTATCAAAACAGCACGGCACTACTTTGCCGTCCCACGTAACGACACAGCTGTGCCACATTTTCCAACACTCGTCAGCCCACTGGTTTTTAATTGAATATGTGCCATTTGTATTTTTTTTATAGCGCGAATATTTTTCAATTGTGGGAATGAGCTCTGATCCATTTTCGTATTCATAAATCTGAGCGGTTTTAAATTTCAATTCATTCACACCAAGTTCACTGGCCATTTTTCGCACATCATTGATTTGGTGCTCGTTGGGTTTCACTACTAAAAATTGAAAAATGATATGGGGTGTTCTTGATTTTAATTCTTTTTTCAAGCGTACAATGTTTTTTGTTCCTTCAATAACCTTATCCAGTTTTCCGCCTATGCGGTACGATTCATAAGTTTCTTGTGTAGTACCATCGATTGAAATTATCAACCGGTCAAGCCCTGATTCTACTGTTTTTCTGGCTGTTTGTTCATTCAAAAAATGCGCATTGGTAGATATGGCTGTATAAATTTTACGTGATGAAGCCATTTGGATCATTTCCAGTAATTGCGGGTGAAGGAATGGCTCGCCTTGAAAATAAAAAATGAGATAGGAAAGTGTGGGGGCTAATTGATTAATAATTGATTCTGCCAATTCTATTTTCATCCTACCTGTAGGACGGGTGAATGATCGCAGGCCGCTGGGGCACTCGGGGCATCTTAGGTTGCACGAGGTGGTCGGCTCGATTGAAATACTGAGCGGCATACCCTGGTGGTGAACCCGGCTGTAAATTTTTGATATCTTAAAACTGGAATAGACTTGAGCGGCATTCCTAAGCCTGGCAAAGTTTTGCTTTGATATAAAATTTAATCCATCTGTAATTTGAAAACCCATCCGCGTAAAATTGGAAAAACAATAGCAACCTTTGCTCAGTAAAAATAACTCAAAAAACTACTCTTTAGTTTTGGGGTTATCGTACCGGCAACGGGCACCACACTTGCAACGCCTTAGTGCCGGTGTTAATCTGTGATGAGCGAACTAACTTGTTTTTTGTCGCTAATGGCTTATGCTTCTCCCATTGCTCCACCAAAATTTATGGGAAACTTTGGTATGTCATCGGTCTGTTTGATCGGGCCAAAACTCGCTTCGTATTTACTGATGTTGTCTTTCAACGCTGCGAGCAGACGTTTGGCGTGTTCGGGCGTGATAACAACTCTCGATTTTACTTTTGCCTTTGGCACACCTGGCATAAGGCGAATAAAATCAATTACAAACTCACTGTTTGAGTGAGCAATCATTGCCAGGTTAGAATAAACACCCTCAGCAATTTCTTCAGACAATTCGATATTGATCTGGTTTTGTTCAGGAACGTTTTTGTTTTCTGCCATGATTTTTAAATTTTCAAGTTGTCTAATTCATATATCTAAGAAAAAAATTAGCCAATGGTTTTTCACATTGGCTAATTCATTCAGTAGTTAATTGAACATCAATCCTGCAATTCCCGCTCTCTTATTCTGCGTTCGGGGGCTCCGGCCAATTGTTGGTATTCTTCTTCAGAAGTTACCAACAAATTTTCAAACTCGCGCTGACCAGTACCAGCAGGGATCAAATGACCTACAATCACATTTTCTTTTAATCCCATCAATTGGTCTGCTTTTCCTCGGATAGCCGCTTCACTCAATACTTTAGTTGTTTCTTGGAATGAAGCCGCACTCAGCCAGCTCTCTGTTTTCAACGATGCTTGGGTAATCCCTTGCAACGTAGGGCGTGATACCGCTGCCAAAGCTTCGCGTGTCTCCACGGTACGCTGATCTTTTCTCTTCAACGAAGAATTTTCATCGCGCAACTCACGGCCGGTAATAATCTGACCCATCTTAAATCGGGTAGAGTCACCAGCATCGGTTACTACTTTCTTATCCAGCACCAAGTCGTTCACTTCGCGGAATTCAAATTTATCAACGTATTCGCCTGGCAAGAAAGTGGTATCGCCTGAATCCACAATTTCTACTTTTTGCATCATTTGACTAACAATACATTCAATGTGCTTATCGTTAATCTTCACACCCTGCAGGCGGTATACTTCCTGAATTTCGTTCACCAAATATTCTTGCACGGCAGTCGGTCCTTTGATTGACAAAATATCCGAAGGAGTGATGGCTCCGTCAGATAACGGCTGACCTGCACGAACAAAGTCATTGTCTTGCACCAGGATGTGTTTCGATAGCGGTACGAGATAGCGTTTCTGTACACCGTCTTTTGATTCGATGAAGATTTCGCGGTTACCACGTTTGATTCCTCCGTACGTTACCACACCATCAATCTCAGAAACCACGGCCGGGTTAGACGGATTGCGCGCTTCGAATAACTCCGTCACGCGAGGCAAGCCACCCGTGATGTCACGGCTCTTACCCATCGTACGCGGAATTTTTGCCAACACATGACCGGCTTTAATTTTTTCTCCGGCATCAACAGCCAAGTGCGCTCCCACCGGAATATTATATCCTTTTGTTTCCGATTTGCCATTTACAATGATGGCCGGGTTTTTCGTTTTATCACGTGTATCCGTGATCACTTTTTCGCGGTGACCGGTTTGTTCGTCTGATTCTTCTTTATACGTGATGCCTTCGATGATGGCTTCATAACCGATCTCTCCGTCAAATTCAGAAAGGATAACGGCATTGTATGGATCCCAGTAGCAAAGCTCTTCGTTCTTTTCTACTTTCTGTCCGTCTTTTACTCGTAAAAATGCACCGTACGGAACGTTATTGGCAATGAGCACACGTTTTTCTGAATCAACAATTCTAATCTCACCTGTACGACCCATCACAACTTTTACTTTGTTGTCATCCTTGTCAGTTGTATCAACTGTGCGGATTCCTTCAAATTCAACAACTCCGGCAAATTTCGCTTTGATGTTTGCATCAACTGCAATGTTGGAAGCAGTACCACCCACGTGAAAGGTACGGAGTGTCAGCTGAGTTCCGGGCTCACCGATGGACTGAGCTGCAATAACACCAACGGCTTCGCCCATCTGCACCACTTTGCCCGTAGCCAAATTGCGGCCATAACATTTTGCACAAGCACCAAATTTAGTTTCGCAAGTCAACACCGAACGAATCTCTACCTCTTCAATAGCCGTTTCGTCAATTTGCTTTGCAATTTCATCTGTGATTTCCTGATTTGCTTCGCAAATCAATTTTTCAGAAACCGGATCATAAATATCATGCACCGATGTGCGCCCTACAATCCGCTCTGACAAAGGCTCTACTATATCTTCGTTGTCTTTCAATGCGGTAACCATTAATCCACGAAGTGTACCGCAATCTTCCTCTGTAATAACCAAGTCTTGAGCAACATCAACCAACCTTCTGGTCAAGTAACCGGCATCAGCAGTTTTCAAGGCTGTATCTGCCAACCCTTTACGTGCACCGTGTGTAGAAATAAAATATTCCAACACGTCCAAGCCTTCGCGGAAATTAGAAAGGATAGGATTTTCGATGATTGAGCCTACCGATCCTGCCAAATTTTTCTGAGGTTTCGCCATCAACCCGCGCATTCCTCCCAACTGACGAATCTGTTCGCGGGAACCGCGCGCACCGGAGTGCATCATCATGTAGATGGAGTTGAATCCTTGTTGATCTTCTTCCAACTGCTTCATTAGCGTGTTGGTTAACATGGTATTCGTACGTGTCCAAATGTCGATTACCTGGTTGTAACGTTCGTTGTCGGTGATCAAACCCATCATGTAGTTGTTCCAAACTGAATCAACTTCTTTCTGAGCCTCTTCTACCAATTTCTTTTTCTCAGCCGGAACCTTCACATCGCCAAGCCCCATCGACAACCCTCCACGGTATGCCATCTGAAATCCAAGTTCTTTGATATCATCTAAGAATTTTGCAGTCTTTGCCTGTCCTGCCAATTTGTAAACATCGGCAATGATTGTTTGTAGTTTTTTCTTGGTTAGCAATTCATCTACAAAGCCTACTTCTTCGGGCATTACCTGATTAAAGATCACACGACCGGTTACGGTCTCGATCATTTTCTTTTCTATTGTGCCTGCCTTCTTGTCTTTGATATTTACTTTCACTTTAATGATGGCATGCTTTGAAAGTTTGCCTTCATTATAAGCCACTATTACCTCAGCCGGTGAATAGAATTTTTTACCTTCTCCTTTTTCTCCTTTTCTTCCTTTCGTGAGGTAATACAGTCCCAACACCATGTCTTGCGAGGGCACGGTGATCGGTGCACCATTGGCAGGGTTTAAAATATTGTGTGAAGAAAGCATGAGCAGGGAAGCTTCCAAAACTGCTTCCTGCCCTAGCGGAACGTGCACAGCCATCTGGTCACCGTCAAAGTCAGCGTTGAACGCGGTACATACGAGCGGATGCAGCTGAATTGCTTTCCCTTCAATTAGTTTGGGCTGAAATGCCTGAATACCCAGTCTGTGAAGCGTTGGGGCACGGTTTAAAAGAACCGGATGTCCTTTCAATACGTTTTCCAAAATATCCCACACAACAGGATCTTTGCGGTCTACAATTTTCTTGGCCGACTTAACCGTCTTTACAATTCCTCTTTCAATGAGTTTGCGAATGATGAATGGCTTAAACAATTCGGCAGCCATATCTTTTGGAAGACCACACTCATGCAATTTCAACTCGGGGCCAACCACAATAACCGAACGGCCTGAATAGTCAACACGCTTACCAAGTAAGTTCTGACGGAAACGTCCTTGCTTACCCTTCAGCATATCGCTCAATGATTTCAACGCACGGTTACCATCTGAACGAACTGCGTTAACTTTTCTCGAATTATCAAACAATGAGTCAACAGCCTCTTGAAGCATGCGTTTCTCGTTACGCAGAATCACTTCAGGTGCTTTAATATCAATCAATCGCTTCAGACGGTTATTACGAATGATTACGCGTCTGTATAAATCATTTAAGTCAGAAGTGGCAAAACGGCCACCATCCAACGGCACCAGCGGTCGCAACTCAGGCGGAATAACCGGCACCATGCGAATGGTCATCCACTCAGGTTTGTTTTCAACGCGTGTGTTCGCATCGCGGAAAGCTTCCACTACTTTCAATCGCTTCAATGCTTCGGCTTTGCGCTGTTGAGATGTATCCGTTGCTGCCTGGTGGCGCAACTCGTAGGACAATGTGTCGAGGTTTAAGCGACCTAATAACATTTCAAGGGCGTCTGCACCCATCTTGGCAATGAACTTTTTCGGATCGCTGTCGTCCAATAATTGATTTTCGCGAGGAAGTTTGTCAACAATTTCCAGGTATTCTTCTTCGGTTAAAAAATCAAGACGGTTTACTCCATCTTCTTCTTTAACGCCTGGTTGAATTACCACGAAGCGTTCATAGTAAATGATCTGATCAAGTTTTTTGGTGGGAAGGCCCAACAAGTAACCGATTTTATTAGGCAGTGAACGGAAATACCAGATATGCGCCACTGGCACCACCAATTCGATGTGGCCCATACGTTCGCGTCTTACTTTCTTTTCAGTAACTTCTACTCCGCAACGGTCGCAGATGATGCCTTTGTAGCGGATTCGTTTGTACTTTCCGCAATGGCATTCCCAATCTTTAACGGGTCCGAAAATGCGTTCGCAAATCAACCCGCCCATCTCGGGTTTGTACGTGCGGTAGTTAATGGTTTCGGGTTGGGTGATTTCACCATGCGAACTTTCCAGAATAGGTTCCGGAGAAGCCAGACTGATGGTGATCTTTGAGAAGTCGTTGTTGATTTTTTTATTTTTTCTGAAAGACATGTGTTGTGTATTTTCAGTTAACTAATCTTATTTCCGTCTATAGTCAATGGTCAATAGTCCATTGCCTCTATCCGGCCATGGACTATCGACTGTTGAATTTTAATCCATCGTCATTTCTCGTGCAAGGCCTCTCAGTTCATGAACCAAAACATTGAATGATTCAGGAATATTTGGTTTGCGCATGTTCTCGCCTTTCACAATTGATTCGTATGCTTTTGCACGAC
>CAZCUF010000026.1:0-9563 GCA_964502095.1 uncultured Anaerolineaceae bacterium | reverse complement strand
AAGATTGAGTTTCCCTCAACGAAAACAGCGGTGGACTGCTGATGTAGATGTTTTGATGCGGTGATTATACTTTGAATTTGCCGCGTCCGTCTGCGTATTTCACGTACAAATATTGAAACAGCCGCTTTTTACAAGAAAAACCACAGTACATTGAGCTTGTGGCATAAATCTTCCGGAGAAATCCCGACCTCTGCTTCTTTTAGAGGAGGGTCACCACACCCCATCACATTGTGCCGTGCATCAACTTCGGGCGCGCACAATTCATCGATTCCCTTACCTCCCTCCTGTTAAACAGCAACGCCCCTGCCACTTCGGCAGAGGCGTTGAAATTCGAATGTTATTTTTGATTACTTCGCGATCGGTTCCTTCCAACCCCTTAGCAGGTAAATACCGTAGATCATCAATAACGTAACTTCTACTACATCCAGCGGAATGACGGGAAAATTGGTGTACTTTAACGCGAGGTCATGCAGTGCATGGAGAATAATGGGAAACCAGATGGTGTTGGTGCGCAAGCGAAAAGCGCTCTGACCGATTCCGTCCACAAAGGCGCCGATCATTTGGGCGAATACGATGAAAGGGTTGCGATACAGCAGGTTGCCGATGTGCATGAGGCCGAAGAGCAGGGAAGAGATGACCACACTGCGAGTCGTCCCTGTAGGCTTGAGCACGCGCAAGACGATGCCGCGCATGAGTCCTTCTTCCATGAAGCCTGTCAGGGCGTAACCGATCAGCAAATAAAAAAATGTGCTTATATTGGTGGTTTTGACGCCCATGAGGAAAGGTAATCCCAATATGATAAGAAATGGGATGATCATTAGGCGAGAGTCGCGCCATTCAGCAGGGAAATTGAAGCCCGCCACTTTCCACCAGCCCAGCATGGAAAGAGCAATTGCCACCAAAACCGACAGTGCGATCAGGGCGATGAACTCGGGCTGAACCTGCGGAAAGAGCGCTTTGGCGGCTAGACCCAGCAGGGTCGAGATGGTCAAATACGCAACGAAAATGAGCACAGCCGAGACAATGGGGCGCTGTTCAAAGAACGTTTTAACTGCGCTTTGCGAATTGTCAGACGATGAAACGGAAATTTGGGTTTGCATGGATGCCTCCAGTAAAATAAGAATCTGAAATCTTGAAGGCATTGTATCCAGTACCGATCGTTTTATCTTCGGTCTTAAGGCGGAGAGGGCTGACCTACTTTCGCCTGAAAGTTAAGAATCAAAAACGCTCCCATTTTGAGGAGCGTTTTTGAAAAATGTAAATAGCTTTACTATGGAAGCCGAACGGTAATTACCGTACCCGCATTTGGCGCGCTTTCCATATAAAATTCTCCGTTAATTTGTGCGGCGCGTTCACGCATGGACTTGAGGCCGAGATGACCAGGGTATTCCCGCACAGGATCGAACCCTTTGCCGTTGTCGCGGATCTCTAGCGCAAGTTTTTCTTCTTTAGTTTGCAAAGATAATTCGACCCGCGTGGCGTGGGCGTGTTTGGCGATGTTATGCAACGCTTCTTGAGCGATGCGGTAAAGGGCTTCCTTGATTTCGAGCGATAGATCGGGTTCGGGATCAAAACGCGTGATCAGGTCCAGTTTATAGCGGGCGCGCAGAGCGTCCGCTTGTTTGGTAAGCGCGGCAACCAGCCCTTCGTTTTGAAGCGATTCGGGGCGAAGCTCGAAGATGAGCGCGCGCATCTCGGAGAGTCCCGCTTCGGCGAGGGAGAGGATGTAGTCGAGTGGCTCCGCCAGTTTGGCGGGATCGCGCTCCAACTGGGTCTGAGCCGTGCGCGCGCCCAGCGCGATTCCGTACAAGGCTTGCGAAACAGAGTCGTGCAATTCGCGCGCTAGCCGTTGCCGTTCTTCCAACGCCGCCACTTTCACCTGCGTTTCCTTCAATTGCAATTCGGCGCTGGTTTGGGCAAGTTCGTAAGTGCGTCGATTAAGTTCGTCGGTCATCTGATTGAACGAAGCCGCGAGTTCGCCGAGTTCATCCTTTGATACAACAGGGACGGATACTTTCAAATCTCCCGCGGTGATGGCGCGCACGCCGTCCAAAATTTGCGTGATCGGGCGCGTTAGAAAACGCCGACTAAGCCAGATGGTGACCAACGCCGCGCCGATGAAAAAGAGCGCCATGATCAGCAATGTGTTCCGCACTGTGGAGGCGGCGTCCGCTTGAATGGAGCGTGCCACGCTCTGCGACTCGGCAGTGACTTCGTTGAGAGGCACAACGATGGACAGTGTCCAGCCCAAATCGGGGAGTGACGCGTGCGTGATTAGGGCAGATTGTCCATTCAGGGTAATTTCCGATGCGCCGCTTTCCGAAGATGTAGCGGATTCCATCCAATTTGAAAATTGCGGATTGATATCGGTCAGCGACGCGCCGAGCAAACCATTGGACGCTTGCTCCTGTTCGGTCAGCGCGCGACTTGCAAGTTTCCCCGTGCCCGCCTGTGAAACGGCAATAAGAAGTCCATTTGAATCCATTAAAAAAGCAAAACTATTTTCGGTGGGTTTGAGTTGATTCAACCGTTCGATCAGGCGCGTGAGGGAAACATCCATGCCGATGTAGCCTTGAAAGTCATCGCCATAATAGATCGGCGTATCCGCGCTGACGAGCAAGCCCTGCCCCGCGTCGTCAAGATAGGGTGGGAGCCAAACGGTCTCACGTTTGAGATTGTGATTCGGCGCGACGGGAAAATCTTCGATGTGCACGTTTTGCGCCGCTTCTGCCGCGCCGCTTTGCAATTCGAGTTCGGGCAATCCGCGCACGGGATAGTAGCGAAACGTCAGTTGCGGACCTTGAAAATAAATCCCTACGCCTGTTTCGGTTTGCGCAAGCAAAGAGGGGAACAATTCTTCCAATGCCGCCGAATCGCGCAGGCTTTGATCGGTCACCGCGTTGGGTGTGATTCCACCGATATGCAAAATTTCTGTGCGGCGGTTTGGATTGGCGTCGTAATACAACAAGCCATTGTCGCTCAAAGTTAGTTGCGACGAGCGATACACCACGTTCGGCACGATTGACCAATCCACTACCGCGCCCGAATTGTGCAACTGCGCCACGAAGTCCGCCGCAACTTTCGTTGCGCGCGCGGCTTGCTGTAAGTCAAGATCGTAGAGTTGCGCCTCCTGCTCGGTCAGTTGGATGAACGTGGTGTAGCTCTGCGTCTGCAAACTGTCCGCGCTGCGTTGGACGGCGGCTTGCTCCGCCTGATTGAATCCACGCGCTACGAGCAGGTTGGTGACCAATGCCAACAGCGCGATAAAAGCCATGACGCCCGCTGTGATCTTGACGCTGATATGCTTTATGTGAAACATAAAATCAATTCTCCCCTTCGATGGAAACCAATCCGATTCGCACGGCATGAAGCGCGGCTTGCGTGCGGCTCGGCACACCCAGCTTTCGCAAGATCGCGCTGACATGCGTTTTGACGGTCTTCTCCCCGATAGTGAGTTCGAGCGCGATCTCTTTATTGGCGCGCCCCAATGCCAGCAGGCGCAACACGTCCGTTTCGCGCTCGGTCAATTTTTCGGGGCTTTCGGGTGCGCGCACTTCGCGCATCAGGCGCGCGGCGGCTTGCGGGGAAAGTTGCACCTGCCCTGCGGCGGCGGCTTTGATGGCGCGGCGCAGTTCTTCTGCCTGTGTATCTTTCAGCAAATATCCGATGGCGCCCGCGCGCATGGCTTTCATCACGGCTTCGTCTTCGAGCACGCTGGTCAATGCAATGATCTCAATATCGGGAAAATCGCGGCGGATGGTTGATATTGCCGTGATTCCGTCCATAACAGGCATGAGCAGGTCCATCAGGATAACGTCGGGATTCAATTCCCCTGTCAGGTGGACCGCTTCCTCCCCGTTCTCCGCTTCGCCCACAAGTTCCAAATCTGGATCCAGCCCCAGAAACATTTTCAACCCCTGGCGGACAACCGCATGATCATCGACTATCAGGGTACGAATGGACATAAGCGTTTCTCCTCACGTCCAATTATAGTATCCATTGATCAAAAACACTTCAGACTTAAGGCTGAGATGGGAGAATAACCTTTTACCGATGTATGGCATGAGTTCACTGGTTACACTGGGGACATGATCAAAATCCTACTCGTTGATGACGATCCAAACATCCGCCGCGGAGTGAGAATGAATCTTGCGCTCGAACCCGATTTCTCGGTCGTGGGAGAGGCGGATGACGGCTGGGAAGCCCTGCGGCTCGCGCGCGAACTTCAGCCTGATATTGTGGTGATGGATATCCGCCTGCCGTCTCTGGATGGTCTGAGCGCGGCAGAACGGCTACGGCAGTTTCAGCCGCAATGCGCGGTGATCATCCTGACATTATACGACGAGCCGTCCAACCGCAAACGCGCCGAACAAGTTGGCGCGGCGGCATTTATTGCCAAACAAAAAACGGATGACAAATTAGTGAATGTCATTCGAAAAATAATTTCAGAAATGGAGAGAACCAATGAACGCAAAAAATGCTAAATCAGGAATTTCGGGTGGAATCTTTTTGATCGGGCTGGGCGTGTTGATCGTCACAGGCAGTTGGTGGCCTGGCATGTTGTTGGTGATCGGTCTGGCGGTTACCGCCGAGCGAGTCTTCCACAAAGAATACATGCAGGCTCTGCTGGGGCTTGCGATCTGTTCCGCCATTGCTGTAATCTCGATCAGCAATATCCCTTGGCGCATCTACGGACCTTTCATCCTGATCTCTCTAGGAATCGTGACGTTGGCGCAGGGCGTTCTTTCTAAGCAAGAGTAAAAAGGAGGCAACCCATGCGCAAACGACTTAACCCTCCTCATGTCGAAAGCGATGAAATAGGCTTGGAGCGGCTTGTCTTTTTTAGCGACGCGGTCTTTGCGATTGCCATCACGCTGTTGGCGCTGGAGATCCGCCCACCTGCCTCCATCGCTCATGAAGGTAACGCCGAACTACTAAACAGCCTGCTTTCCCTCTGGCCGAAATATCTCGGTTTCTTTATCAGCTTTTTGAGCATAGGAAGTTTCTGGCTCATTCATCATCGCCAGTATCGCCACATCGAGCAATATGATACCCGCCTGATGTTCATCAATCTGCTCGTGTTGATGTCAGTTGCGTTCATCCCGTTTTCGACTGCCGTGATCAGCGAAAATGGAAATCGGACTGCGACCATTTTATACGCTTTGAACGCTTCGCTGGTGGGTTTTCTGTCAACCTGGCTTTGGGTTTACGCATCCTACAATCGCCGTCTGGTGAAAGCCGATCTAAAACCTACTGCGATCCGCCGCGCCGTGATCAGAAACCTCATTGCCCCTACCATCTTTCTTTTCTCCATCGGACTGTCTTTTATCGATCCCGATTTGGCAAAATTTTTATGGCTTCTGATCGCTCCCGCTGTTTTTCTGGTCAAATAGGATGATTTCGTTAAATTTTCAAAAGGAGAACTCATGGAACTTCTTAAAGTAATCAATATCGGACTTCGATTTCTGCTCGAACTCTGTATCCTCGTCATTTTCGGATACTGGGGCTTCCAAACAGGCAGCAACAACTTTATGAAAATCCTGTTGGGCTTGGGCGCTCCCATCCTGTTCGCCGTGGTGTGGGGAACCTTCCTTGCGCCGAAATCGCCCATGCGGCTGGAAGAACCCTGGTCGTTCCTGTTGGAACTCGTCATCTTTGCGCTGACTTGTTGGGCATTGTACAGCACAGGCAGAGCCGACCTGACGATCATATTTTGCGCCGTTTACATTCTCAATAAAATTCTTATGATTATCTGGAGGCAATAATGAATAAAAGAAATTGGCTCGCCTGCTTCAGCCCTTGCTTACCAGAAAAGAGATAGTTACACGGTGAAATAGAGTTCTGCGTAGGCGTGTACATGACCAAGGCTCTCCCCGATTTACCCCATCACATTGTGCTGTGCATCAACTTCGGACGATACTGCAACGCCTCCGCCAAATGGGCGGATTGAATCTCCTCGCTCCCTGCCAAATCAGCGATTGTTCTGGCCAGTTTCAAAATGCGATGATACGCCCGCGCCGATAACTGCATCTGGGTCATCGCCGCACGCATCAGGCTCTGACCTTCGTCCTGCAATTTGCAAAACTGACGTATCTCCCCCACCCGCATATCCGCATTGCAAATAATATCGGTAGAACGGGAATTGGTAGATTGGGGATTGGTAGATTGGGGATTGGTAGATTGGGAACGCTGTCCTGAGCCTGTCGAAGGATGGGTAAATCGGGCGAGTTGAATATCCCGTGCAGATTGAACGCGCGCTCGAATCGTTTCAGAAGATTCTCCCGCACGATCATCGCTCAATTTCTGATAGTCCACACGCGGCACTTCGATGTGGATATCGATCCGGTCGAGCAAAGGCCCCGAGATTCGTTTCTGATATTTCGTCACCGTGGAGGGAGCGCAGGTACACGGCTTGACCGGGTCGCCGTACCAGCCGCACGGGCAGGGATTCATCGCGCCCACCAGCATGAAGTTCGCGGGAAACGTCAGCGTGCCTTGTGCACGCGAAATCGTGACCACTTTATCTTCGATGGGCTGGCGCATCACTTCCAGCACGCGTGAACCGAACTCGGGCAATTCATCCAAAAACAAAACTCCTCTGTGCGCCAGCGATATTTCACCCGGATGCGGCCAATTGCCGCCGCCCACCAGCCCCGCATGAGAGATCGTGTGATGCGGCGCGCGGAAGGGGCGCGTGCGCATCATCATCTCGGGCGGAAGCGCATCGGCCACCGAATAGATGCGCGTCACCTCCAGCGATTCCTCTACAGACATCTCCGGCAGAATCCCCGGCATGGCGCGCGCCAGCAGTGTCTTCCCTGAGCCTGGGGAGCCGATCATCAACACGTTATGGCCGCCCGCGGCCGCGATTTCAAGCGCGCGCTTGACGTGTTCCTGGCCTTTGATCTCGCGGAAATCGGTCGGCGCGGGACCGGACATCGGTTCAGCCGTCACCGGCGGATGCGGCGCGATGGGTTGTTCCCCGCTCAAATGCAAATACAGTTCGGCAAGAGACGCGGCAGGGATGACTTCGATATCGGGAATGAGAGCCGCTTCGGCCGCGTCGGAAGCGGGGACGAAGATCCGCTGATAGCCCTGCTGACGCGCGGTGGCGGCCATCGGCAGAACGCCGCGCGCATGTCGAACAGTTCCATCCAGCGATAACTCCCCCACCACCAACGCGCCTTCCAAAGATTCGGGCGAGAGCGCGCCGGTCAATACCAGCACGCCGAGCGCAATCGGCAAATCGTAGGCGGGACCTTCTTTGCGAACGGAAGCAGGCGCGAGGTTGACGATGACGCGTTTGCGCGGAAAGGCGAGGCCCGCGTTCTTGATGGCAGACTGTACGCGCTCGCGGCTTTCCTGCACTGCCGCATCTGGCAGGCCGACGATGATCATGCCGCCCATGCCGGAGGTGTAATCCACTTCGACTTCGACGATCACGCCATCGAGTCCGATCACTGCACATGAAAAAATTCGGGCTAACATGGAAAAAGTTTAGACGATGTTGGAACGAAAGTCAATTACGCCTTTGTAATCTCAATTACTGAACAAATCCGCACCATCAAAATGCAAACAATAATGTCAGATCGTTTACGTTCGTGTGAGTCGGACCCGGCTTGAGCAAATCACCCAGCGCGGCAAAGAAGTGATACGAATCATTGCGCGCCAGAAATTCAGCCGGATTCAAACCCAGCGCTTCGGCCCTTGACTTGGACTTGTCCGTTGCAACCGCGCCCGCCGCGCCGCTGGGGCCGTCTTCGCCATCGGTGGCAAGGGAGATCAACATCACGTTTTCCAGCTCGGCCAATGCGGGCAGAGCCGATAAAACCAATTCCTGATTCCGCCCGCCGAGGCCGTGATTCTTTTGCAATGTGACCGTTGTCTCGCCGCCTGCGATCAAACAAAATGGCCGCGTTTTGTCTTTCGTGGCTACGCGCAAGGCAGTGACGAGGTCAAGCCCAGCTTGGCGCGCCTCACCTTGCAGGCCGGAAGTAAGTAAAGTGGCCTCAAAGCCTTCGCGCTCCGCTTGATTCAGCGCGGCTGAGAGCGCAAGGCGATTGCTGGCGATAATTTCATTTCGAACGCGCGCGAAGACCGCCTCATTCGGTTTCATGGATTCGGATAAAGCCGGGACGATCGAATGTGGAATCCTGGATTCAAGTTCGTATTTTTGGATGATGGCCAGCGCGTTTGCGCGCGAGGTCGGGTCCGGCGCAGTGGGTCCCGAAGCGATGGCTTCCAACGGATCGTCCACCACATCGGAAAGAATCAGGCTTAGAATTTCGGCTGGGCCGGCGGCTTTGGCTAATCCCCCGCCTTTGAGGCGGTCAAGATGGCGGCGGAGCGTGTTGACCTCGTCAATGCGCACGCCGCAAGCCAATAATTCGGCGGTCAGCGCCTGCAAATCCGCAAGCGGAACCAGCGGCGCGGTCATCAAAGCCGAGCCGCCGCCGGAGATCAGGCAAACGAGCAGATCGTTCGCGTTGAGGCGCGATACAAAATTCAATACAGCTTCGCCGGCGGCGAGGCTGTCCGCGTTCGGGATGGGATGCCCGCCTTCCATAACGGTCAGCAGGCTGGAGGTCGAGACGGAAGCGTGCTTGGTGACAACGAGCGCGCCCGCGAGTTGAATCGAATCCATCAAAGCCTCCGTCATCGGAAGCGCGGCTTTTCCAAGCCCCAAAGCAAAGACGCGTTCGGCCGCGGGCAATGGATGAACTTCAAGATAACGTTTCACTGCCGCGCCCGGTTCCACCGCATCCAAAGCCGCGGCGAGAATTCTTAACACGCGGGCATCGCGCAAACTACGCGCGGCGAAACGATTTGCATCCATGTTTGTTATCATAACAGAAACGTTCAGGAGTTTTAGATGGCAAAGCCGAAAGTATTCGTCACGCGCATCATTTCCGAGCGCGGATTAAAGATCATCGACGATTTTTGCAATATGGAAGTGTGGCAGGACGAACTGCCGCCAGGTCGTGCAGTTCTGCTCGAAAAGGTACGCGGCACGGAGGGCATCGTGAGTATGCTGACCGACCGCATAGACGACGAAGTGTTACAGGCCGCCGGGGATTCATTGAAGGTCGTCAGCAATCACGCGGTGGGTTTCGATAACATCGATGTGGCCGCGGCCACTGCCCGCCGCATTCCAGTGGGCAACACGCCCGATATCCTCACCGATGCCACTGCCGATTTTTCGTTTGCGTTGATGATGGCGGCTGGCCGGCGCCTGATGGAAGGCGAGCGCTATGTGCGCGCCGGAAAATGGAAAACCTGGAGTCCTTCACTGTTGCTCGGCGTGGATTTTAAAGGCGCGACGCTGGGATTGATCGGTTTTGGACGAATCGGCAAGGCGATGGCGCGCCGCGCCGCCGGCTTCGATATGCGCGTCATGTATTACGATCCGCTGGAACCCAAACCCGATCCCGATATCAAAGCTGTCAGTGTGGAACTGGAAACGTTACTGGAAGAATCGGATTTCATTTCGCTTCACACCCCGCTCACATGACCTGCTCTATAAAATGTGACCAAGTAAAATGAGAGTCGAGTGCCTCAAAAAG
>CAZCUF010000025.1:0-10392 GCA_964502095.1 uncultured Anaerolineaceae bacterium | reverse complement strand
TTCTGATTTTCGTGCGCACGAAACATCGCGCCGACAAGGTGGCGAAGCAGATCGCCAAACAACTGTTTGTGAGCGAGGAGACGATTCGCACGCATGCCAAAAATATTCTCGAAAAGATGAACCAGCCCAACCGCGCCCAGGCCGTGCTCGCGGCGATGAAGGCGGGGCTGATCAAATAAGGCGCGCGTAACGGTTAAATGGTTATTTTCTGGTTTTTTGCGATACCTTTTATAAAAAGAAGGCCCGCCGTTTGGCGAGCCTTCTTTTTGTTATGTATCGGCAGGGTTACGGGATCGAGATTTTGATCTCACAAGCCGACGCAGTGTCTGTACCAAAACCTCCACTGCAAGTGTCGGTACTACTGCCTCCATTGAGCGAGTCGGCGCCGGGCCCGCCGAGGATAAGATCGCGGCCATCGCCGCCGAACAGGGTGTCTGCATCCAATCCGCCATCAATGAGGTCGGCGCCTGCGCCCGCATCGACCCAATCCGATCCATTACCGCCCAGAACGAAATCGTTTCCGCTCAATGCGCAAACAACGTCGTTTCCATTAAGGGCGAGGATCGTATCTGCGCCGTTCGTGCCGACGATCACATCAATGCCGGATATACCGATCAATGTGCCGTGATAGGTCTGCCCATTTTGCGGGCCGCCGACGATCTTACCCTGATCGTTCACGTAGATCGTAGCGGTCTGACCGTTACACGTGGGTGCGGGTGCGATCACGGTGAAAGTGACTGTGTTATCTCCGTTAACCGAGGCACTGCTGATGTTCCCGGCCGCGTCCGCCGCGGCATTCGCTGGAACGGTGACAGTGACCGTTCCACTGCCGGTCATGCCGCTGACAGCTACATCGTATGTTGCAGGTCCGCCAGTGACTACGGCAGTTGTAGCTCCGGCAGTGCCGCCGATGACCACATCATTGCCGTCAAACCCAGTAACAGATTCATCGAACACAACAGTGAAGTGAATCGGGCTGGCGCTGGTTGGGTCAGCCTGCCCCGAAGCCTGATTGAGAGTCACTTGTGGCGCAACCGTGTCAATCGTCCAGGTAAATGAAGCGGGCATCAAATCGACATTGCTTGCGCTGTCGATCGCGCGTACCTGGAACGTGTGACTGCCATCCGTCAAGCTGGTATAGTTCTGCGGACTAACGCAGGCGGAGAATCCGCCGCCGTCCAAGTCGCATTCGAAAGTCAAGTCGTCGGAGGCTGTCATATCGTCCGTGCCGGAGAAGGTGAAAGACGCCGAAGCGCTGGTGCTGGGATTCAGCGGCACGCTGTCAATCGTCGTATCCGGCGCGGTGGTGTCTGGAGCGACCAGGTTGATTCCCACAACGACCGGATCGTGATCGGAAGAGCGATAGGCATCGGGAGCATAGATGGCATCCTGAGCGGGCGCTTTGAAGCTCATATCGTAATCGATCAGGCTGGGCTCGTCCGAGTTGATGTGCCAGTCGGCAACGTCTGTGATCTGGCCTGCCAGCGTGGAACTTGCCAGCGCGTAATCAAGGTAGCCCATCTGCCCGTCGAAGACGTAGGAGTAGGCATCCTCGCCCTTGAAAGCATAAACCATATCGGTGAATCCACCGGCGACGAGGGTGTCAATCGGCTCTTCTTTATCGTAGGAATTGAGGTCGCCGATGATCAGAACATCGGAATCGCCCGTACCGGTTGGGTCTGTGGCAAGCCAGCTCAGCAATGCAGTGGCGGCGTTCACGCGGACCTGGTTGCACATTCCTTCGCCGGTGGCGGGGGGATTACTGGCGTTTTGGCCGTCGCATGCGGAGCCTTTGCTCTTGAAGTGGTTGACGTCCACAATGAAGGTTTCTCCGCTCGCGTTCACTGTGAAGGCTTGCGCCAGCGAAGGCCTACTACGCGGACTGCTATCGCCGCCGTTAACGAAGGCGACGCTATCGAGAACTGCCGTCGTTCCAACCGGAGTCACAGAGGCCGGCTTGTAGATCATCGCAACTTTGATGGCGTCCGAGCCGATGGGACCCGTGGAAACATAGGCATAGACGTTCGAGCCGTACGCCGCGTTCAAACCGTTGACGAGGTCCTGCAGTGCCGCGTCGGTGGGGTTATTTTCGATTTCGAGCAGGCCGACCACATCGGCGTCAATGGTCGAGATGGCGGTGACGATCTTGTCGCGCTGGCGTGTGAATTCCTCCGGGGTGTCGGCGCCGCGGCAATCCTGATTGGCGAGCGGCCCGCAGACCGAGCCACTGCTGGTGAGCGTAGTGAAATAGTTGAGCACATTGAAGCTGGCAACTTTCACATTTCCGCCCACGCTTTCCGGTTGCGAGGTGCGCGGGTTGGCGTTGACGTAGGTTGCTCCTTGCGTCGGCTGAACGCGATAGAGGCCGAAGGAGTAATCCAGGATGCCCGTCACATTTTGAACTGTGCCTCCGCCGCGGAACAGATTGGAGAGGTCGAAGATATTCCCGTTGGGATGAATCGCCGGGTCGGGATTTTGATTCGTCCGTCCGTCGTCGAGCGTGATCTTATCCAGAAGATAATCTTGCGCGGCTTGAATCGAATTGGGGCCGGGGTCGAACTCCGCGGTCGGGGAGAGGTGGCGTTCCGATGTCAGCACGATTTCGCCGTAACGCCCGAAGTTGAAGTATTCGGAGATGACGAGCGCTTGCGGGAAGGTGACCAACATGCCTTCATAGGGTTCGAAATCCGAAACGGAGGTTACCGGCAGGGACAGGCTTGCTGCGGCGGGAAGCGGATTACCGCTATTACAGTCGAGGAAGTTGGTTACGTTCTTCAATTCCGTCAGGCCGTTGAACTCATCCACTGTGGCTTGAACGCGGACTTCATCGCCGACTGTCGGTGTATCGGCGCTGGTATACACAAAGACGCCTTCCGAAGTTAATGGATTCGCGTCTGCGTCGGCATCCTCTTCCTGCACGTGGAAGCCGCCGAGTTGATTCGCCCCCTGGAAGGAGCCAACGACAATTCCTTCGATGGTCACAACGCTTCCAACTAACGGGCTGGCAGGCCCATTGCCCTGAACGTCATGAATGTACGTGGCAGGGTCGCCACAGGCGAAGGGCTGGGCGCCGGTGGTAAAGCTGAAGCTGTAATCGGCGGTCATGTTGTGAGGCGCGCCATCTTGATCGGTAACATTCGCGGCGACAATCGTCACGGAACAGGACTCGGAGAAAGAAAAGTCAACATCGGGGTCGAGCGTATAGTTCTGCGGACCGCCGCTGACCGCCGCGGTATGCGCGCCGCTGTTGGCGCAAGAGACGGTAAACCAATTCCCTGTGACGGTCACCGGCTCGGTGAAGTTGACGTCAATATTATTGCCGACTGCTACGCCCGCCGCGCCGTTGAGAGGATTCGTACTGGCAACAGCAGGAGGCAGGTCCAGGGTACAACTACTCGCGCTGGACGAGTTTGTTTCGCCGGGCGTGATACAGCGCAGGCTAAGGTCAACGTTATTCTGGTCGGTATCCACGCCATCCGGGAAGCGCGAGATGCCCAAATTTACATTGCCGGTCGTGCCGGGATCTTCGAGCCCTGTGCCTGAGCCTTCCGTGTACGGGGCGACCGTATCGCCTTCGTAACTGACGGTATCAATGACCGTTGTTCCCAATAATATTGCCGCCGCGTCCGGCGCGCCGTTTTGGATCAGGTCTGTGTTAGGCGTAACGTCGAGGTCGCAGTTGGGGGTGTTGCTTGCATTGGCGCACAGCACAAAATAATCGCCCGAGGCCAGGTTCACCGCCGGCAGGTCGAAGAGTTGATACTGTGCTCCGCCGTTTCCATTGATCAACTGGATGCCATAGCTGTCCAAATCAACCGCGCTGGCGCTCACATTCTTGATCTCAATGAATTCAGCAGTATCTGCACCCGGTTGGTCGTAGTCAATTTCATTGATGACCAGCGAGGCAACGGGTGGCGCAACACTCACAGTATCAAAGCTGAAGACGTAATCCGCCGCCATGTTATCCGGTGGGTCGTTCGCGTCCTGGTCGGTGACCTGCGCGGCGAAGACGGTCACTGTACACGACTCGCTGTTGGCAAAATCCGCATCGGGATCGAGCGTGAAGCTCGTCGGTCCGCCGCTGACGGCGAAAGTATGCGCGCCGCTGGTTCCGCATGAAACATCGAACGAGCTACTGCCCGCATTAACCGCTTCACTGAAGGTCACGTCGATATTTGTGTTGATCGCTACATTTGTGGAGCCATTCGAGGGCGTAGTGCTGGATACGCTCGGCGCGGCGTCCCCCGCGGAGCAGGGATTTAGCGGTGAAGCCGTGTTGCGCGGCGATGGGGTTGCGGAGCTAAAGTCGGCGCTGTTGTTATCGGTGTCGGTACATCCATTGTCCGCCCGAAACGCCGAAGCTGTATTACTGAGAGTCGGCGCGGCCGCCGCGCCTTCAAAGAAGTTGGCGCTTCCATACCCGATCATATCCAAAATTTGTGACAGTTGAGCGGGCGAACAAGGCGTGGAGACGCCGTTACATCCAAGCGGTGTTGTCGTGTTGACAATGGCAACTTTACCGGCGGTTCCGCTCATGTTAATGGGAGTCGCATCGGTCGCATCAGCGGTTGGCAGGGGAGAACCCACTGCCGCACTGCTCGCCTCCTGTATCAAAAAGTACTGACCCGGCTGTAAATTGACAGACGGTAGTTCGGTCAACTGACTGGTAGTTGCGCCGAAGTTTCCAGTACCTGTGGCGCTGGTATATTGTATGGACCACCCGGTGAGTGAAACTGCCGAAGTCCCCCGATTGAACAATTCGATGAAATCGTGAGTGTACGTTGCTCCAGCATTTCCCCCGCCGCCATATACCTGGCTGATGACGATATCCGCTGAGATTGCCCCAGCCGGACTGCTAAAGACAGACAGTGAGCTAATAATAACGACCAGAATCAAACCGATGGAAAAAGCTTTGGGCCAATACTTCTTCATCTTTATTCTCCTCGTTGGTATGGATGGAACGTTGATTGCCGGGGGAAATTAACGAATATGGATAATTAACATCTGCAAGGACCATCCCTTCGAATTCGGAAGTTAATTGGAGTTACCGTTCCTATTGTATAGGAATTTCGGCAAGAATTCAACTACTTTTTAAATTACGGGCGATTCCGGGCAACAGGGTAAGGGGAGTTTCCTCCCCTGCAGATTTGTTGAACGCTTCACTCCCGACTGGAACTGGGCACGTCGAAATATGCTTTTTTCCACGCCGAACAATGGATCAGATTCCCGCCTTTCGAATTGAGTTTCTGCTATTTTTCCCTATCTAAAAAATCCGCAGATTTCGCTGATTGTACAGATCTATAAAAAATCGGCGGAATCTGCGTCCTCTGCGGATTGTGTTTACTTGTCTACCTATTGACCTGTTTACTTGCCATTATACGCCTTCTCCAAGTCCGTCACGATGATTTTGTTCATCTTCAACATCGCATCCACCACGCGCTTGGCTTTGACTTGGTCTGGGTCGCCCATCAACTCGCCAAGTTGTTTCGGAACAACCTGCCAGGACAGACCGAACTTATCCTTGCACCAGCCGCATTTACCTTCTTCGCCGCCTTCGGCAATGAGTTTGTTCCAGTAGTAATCCACTTCCTTCTGGTCCTCGCAGGTGATGAAGAACGAGACTGCTTCGTTGAACTTGAATTCGGGTCCCGCGTTCAAACCCATGAATTCCTGCCCGTCTAACTCAAACTGCACGGAATAGGGCGAGGAAACGATCGCCCTTGAATTCTTGAAGATGGAGACGTAGTAATTCATCGCCTCTTCCGCTTGTGACTCGAACCATAAAAACGGGGTAATTCTTTTCATTTTATTTCTCCTTTTGTTTTCTATTTGAATTATTGTTGTATCAACAAGCACATAATAATTCAACGCAGGAGCGGCGTCTTGTACAAAACGGCAAACCTATTCAGGCTGACTCGTTTGGGCAATTTGGGCAGGCGTGTACCCAATGAATTGTTTAAGCGAACGGGTTAAATGCGGCTGGTCGAAATAACCAGTCTCATACACGGTATCAAGGATGGAAGTTCCTTGTTGCAGCAACGCTTTCGCTTGTTGCGCTTGTTTCATTTGGAAGATGCGGCTTCGGGTCATGCCTGTGGCGCGCAGAAAATGGTGGCGCATTGTACGAGCCGAGACGTCTGGCAATTGGTCGTTCAGCACGGCGTCTACTACAGGGTCCATCGCCAAAATTTCATTGCGGACAAGTTTATTCACAAACGTATCGGCGTTTTCGAAATCGGGCAATTCCCAGGCGGCGCTCTTCAGCCAAAAGGATTTGCTCGCCGCCTCTTGAAATGGTTTTTCCACATCCAAAATTTCCTGCACAGGGATATGAGGCATGAACACGCCCAGTTTGAACTTGACCCACAAGATTTCCGCGCCTGCGCCCCACGATACTTTGCCAGACGTTGGGAGCGGACCTACCAAAAGTGAATGTGTGCGACCCTGCTCTTTCACAAAGACCATGTGCCAATTGGATTCGGCGGGTCGAATAGAGGAGCCCTCACTCATGGTCCAGCCATGCGTGACCGTTTCCACATAAGGCGAGTCGGATAATCGTTGTTCGTGGGTGATGCTCATTTGTCTGCTCGTGTTAAGACTTTGGACGATGGACCATAGACGATTGACGATTTTATGGCCTATTGCCATCGTCAATCGTCCTCTTACTTTTTCTTCACAACCTTCTTCGCAACAGCCTTCTTGCTTTTCTTCTTGCCTGCTAAATTCAACGTGCCAGACGCATCACGGTGAACGCCTGTGGTGTGCTTCAACCCAAACTCCGCGCCCTTGCGGATCACATACGAGATCGCTTGCGCATGACCCGTTCCCAAACCATAATCACGCTTTAACCAGGCGATGATGTCTTTGTGCTCGGTTATTTTTAATTTTTTAGCTTCGACAATGAATTGCTTCGGCGTCTTGCCAGTTTTTTCTTCAATGTTATCGAGATAGGCTTGAAATGACATTTTATTTTCTCCTTTAAGCCCCTCTCCCTTTGGGACGTGTGCCCGTAAGGGCAGAGGGTTGGGTGAGGGTATTTTTCAAATTATCCGCCACGCGATATTTCACCACCTGACGGATCAACTTCAACGGGAGCGGCTGATCAAGCGGGAATTGGATCGTCCCTTTGCCCGCCGCATATTTCGAGACGGCTTTTTTGAACGCCTCGCTCCCGTCTGGAATTGGGTACATTGAAATATGCCTTTTCCACGCCGAATAATGGACGAGATTCTTCCCGTTCAACTCGAAGCACGCGATCTGATAACTGATCTTCTCTTTGGCGGTCGGCGCAACTTCTTTGATCGTCGCGCGCATTTCTTTCAACGCCTTTTGCACGTCAGTCGGAAATGACCCAATGTACTCAGCTACCGAACTAAAACCTTTTTTGACAGCCACAGGAATCTCCTCCCGAAAAATTACAACTTACGATTTACCAATTACATTACCTCATCCCTGCCAACAGATCATCCAACCGCTCGTACCCCTCGCGCACGCCGCCTTCCATTCCAGAGGCGACCATGCCGTCGCGGTCCGCAACAGATTGAAAGACGGAATGAATCGTGATCTTCGTCCGATTGTTGGGTAATTTTTCCAACCGCGCCGTGTCGAGAGTCACATGCCCAGGTTCGGGCAGTCCCTCAAACTCGAAGGTTTGGATCATCAACTCTTCGCTCATGGTATGAAATATGCCGTGAAAGCCGTACGCGTTGCCCGCTTTATCTTTGTGGACGTAACGATACTTGCCGCCGCTGACAGGCTCAAAGGTTTCGAGAATCATCTCATATCCATGCGGACCCAGCCACTGCGCATATAGCTTCGGATCGGTGTGCGCCCTATACACCAATTCGCGCGGCGCGTCGAATTCACGCGTGATAAAAAGTTCCTGTTTATTCGGCTCGGCAGTCACAATCGTTTTATTGTTTGACATGTTTCTTTTTCTCCTGTTTCTTCAAATCGTCTAAAACTGTATCCAGACGGCTAAAACGCTCTTCCCAAAACTGACGATATTTCTCGATCCAATCGGTCACTTCATCGAGTTTGTCAAACTTCGCTTCACAATAGCGTTCACGGCCTTCCCGAACGACAATCACCAAACCGCATTCTTTCAAGATTTTGATATGACGCGAGACCGCCGGACGGCTGATGCGAAAATTCCCGGCAACACCGTTTAGATTCAGCCTTTTATTTTTTGCCAGCAAACTTAAGATGGCTCTGCGGTTGGGGTCGGCAATGGCCTGGAATACGTCTCGTCTCATAATATGTAACCATTCAGTTACCTATTTTAGGACTAAAAATCTGGCTTGTCAAGAGCCAGATTTTTAGTGGAGGGGCAAATCTCCACTTTATCAGCCGCTCCCAATTTTAGAAGCGGTACATTAGGTAAGCCTGCTTATTTTGCTTGAAAGAGCCGCAAATACTCGCCGTATCCTTCCGCTTCCATTTCCTCCAAGGGAATAAAGCGAAGCGAAGCGGAATTGATGCAGTACCTTAATCCGGTTGGCGCAGGGCCATCGGGAAACACATGACCGAGATGCGAATCCGCATATTTGGAGCGGACCTCGGTGCGCGGGACGAATAATTTGAAATCGGTTTTAGTGTGGACGTTCTCCGCGTCCAAAGGCTGGGTAAAGCTGGGCCAGCCACAATCCGAGTCGAACTTATCCAGCGAGCTAAACAGCGGTTCGCCAGAGACAACATCCATATAAATGCCGGCCTGGTGATTATTCCAAAATTCGTTTTTGAACGGGCGCTCGGTATCTTCGTGCTGTGTCACCGCGTATTGAAGCGAAGTCAATTTTTGCTTAAGTTCCGCGTCAGGCGGTTTGACAAAGGTCTTCATATCGCTCTCCTTTTATAGAATAGACACTTTTCGATTCTATTTCTTACGACTATCGAGCAGATATTGGCCGGCCGTCAAAATATCCACACCCCCACCGTGCTGATCGAGCATTTTGATTCATGAAGATCAAACTTCAGGCGCGGGGGGAATCAGTTTCATCTCGCTCCTCGTCAACACCAGCACCGCGACCAGAATCAGCGCGCCGCCGATGAGTATAATCGGGGCGAGGTGTTCGGCGAACAGCCATGCGGCAAGCAGGACCGTGACAACAGGTTCGAGCGTGGATAGCAAGGAGGCGTTCGTGGGGCCGATGCGTTCCAGGCCCGCGAGGAAGGCAGTCACAGGGATGACGGTTGCCACGATGACGATTCCCGCCAGGAACCACCAGCCCGTGCCGGTTGCAGGAAGGTGCGCGCCGTTGACCGCAGTCAGAGCGCCATAGACCAAAGCGGCGGAGGCAAAGATGACCAGCGAAGATTGAATGGCGCTGACTTTCTTCATTACGCCCGCCCCCACAATGATATAAACCGAATAAATTACAGCGGAAGCAATCGCAAGCAGGATGCCGAGGAACTGTCCGCCTGCAGGGCCAACGGTAAGCCCGGTGCCAATCAACGCAAGCGTCAGCGCGCCCGCTTTGATCCAGGTCACTTTTTCTTTAAGAAAGATGACTGAGAGGACGAGAACGAATGCCGGATAGAGATAGAGAAGCAGGGCAACCAGCCCCGCCGAAGCATATTTGATGGCGGAAAGATACGTGAAGGATTGTCCCGCGTAACCGAGCGCGCCCATGCCGATCAACTGCGCGAGAACGCGCCCGCGGGGAAGCGACTCGCGGCGGAGAATCAGGATTACGATCAGAATCGCAGTGGAGAGAGCAAAACGGAAAAAGAGCAGGGTGATCGTGTCGAGTCCTGCCGCATAGAGAAATCGTCCGAAGATGGCCAGCGTTCCGAACCCGGCGGCTGAAATGACGATAAGAATGACTCCGGTGAATCGTTTCATAATTGATCTGTGGGAGAAATTGGGTTTCCAAAACTAGCGTTTTGAGCGCCGTGGCGCAAGTCGATTCTTATGAAAACTCGTCGGCGTGGGAGCGGGGCGTGGAGGGCGCTGTCCCTCCCGATGGTGAGAAGCAGATCTCGGCGGCGCGGGAGGCGAGTAGTCGAAATCGGGGAGAGTCTTTTTATCCAGAGGTTGCTTCATGATGCGTTCGAGAGTCCGAATCATGTCGTTGTCTTCATCGGTGACCAGCGTAAACGCGTCGCCCGTGTGCTGTGCGCGTCCCGTGCGGCCAATGCGATGGATATACGCGTCGGCAGTATCGGGCATGTCGTAGTTGATGACGTGCGTGATGCCCTCAATATCAAGACCACGCGCCGCGATGTCGGTGGCGACCATGATGTGAAAGTGTCCCGTTTTGAATCCGTGAAGCGCGCGCTCGCGCTGTCCCTGCGTGCGGTTGCCATGCAGACTCGTGACGTGATACCCCGCATGCGCGATCTGCTTCGCCACCTTGTCGGCGCGATGTTTCGTGCGCACGAAAATCAGAA
>CAZCUF010000024.1:0-12879 GCA_964502095.1 uncultured Anaerolineaceae bacterium | reverse complement strand
CAGCCAACAGCCAACAGCCAACAGCCAACAGCCAACAGCCAACAGCCAACAGCCATTTTGTATAGATTTTATATAGGTGCCTGTAAAGACGTTGTAGGGGTGGGATTTTTGCGTAGTCCCCAAACATGTGGTCTCTTTGCAATGTGATTTTTTATTATTAAACCAAAGACTACCATGTGTAATACGCCGCAACCGCAGCATGACGAGCAGCTTGATCTGCTGTATCTTAAAAACCGCGATCTTATCGAAGCCCTGAAGAACCTCAGGAAGAAACTTGGAGGGAAGGATCCATATCCCCCGGAGGATTTGACCGTGGCGGTTGAGAATGGAAAACCCGAAACGAAGGAGGAGAATCAATGAAAACAATACTTGCAGTTTTGTGTTTATTGCTGCTGATGGCGTCGTGTGAGCCGTATGAGCCTGTTGTAATGAAGGTGAAGGAAACTGTTGAAGAGGAAAAAGAGGGGCAGGATGTATCACGGGTGAAACAGATAAGTGCCTTCGCCGATGGTGCAGACTATGTGCTCTATTTCGCGAGTGATAATGCCGATTTCGAGCCGATTTACAGAGGGTCGGAGAGCTACACCGGTGACATTAAGATTCCCGACATTACTCCGCTTGACCTTTGGCTGGTCACAGAACCAGTCTCACAGGATTCGGTATGGCTGGAGGTGGGGTGCATCAGGGTTGCGACGGTGAACAGGATCAGGATGGTGGTGAAGAGGTAGGATCACGAGGTAATTTATGAAAAAGAGAGTGAAATAGTAGATAACATATCAAGATATTATATGAAAAAATTGGCTGAACCAACACGAATAAATTCATTCAAGGGCAAAGGCGTAATAATAGCTTTTGTTTTTTTTTCTATTCTGGCAATACCTGGAATGAAAGGATTTGGGCAACCGATGGAGACATTTCCTGCCGGGGCATTTATTGTAAACATGGGGGTATTACCCCAGACAGTTGGGAATGCTTTGAAGCCTTATGGGATGGTGTATGATCTGGTGATCAATTACGGTATTCCGATCCGTTGGATAATTGATACCAACAAGGTAAAAGATGGTGTTGACTTCACCTATGCGGGGGTGGATTACAAGGGGGGACCATTTGTTATTCCTGCCATATACCGCAATGCAACCATAGATGCAAGGATTACTTACTGGCAGGGGCAGGGGGTTGTAGGTGTAACCACCACCTCCCCTTTGACAGTACCCGTTTACAAAACCATCACTGTGAGTACGGCACCACGATGGACTCTTGACAAGCAATCGGGTAAAATTGCGGCAGCATTTTTTGTCAATGCGGGCATACCTGCATCAGCGCATGGTGGCGCTGACCAATCGGGATGGAAAAATCCGGCCGACCTGGATAAGTGCGATGATGTGTTTGCGATGCCCCATGCCGACCCTATCTGGGCAACCCATCAGAATCTGCTAGCATGGAATCTTGATCACAAGGGGAGTATATGGACAGGCTGTCATTCAGGAAGTGCCATTGAACTTATGTTCAATCCTGCCAACCCATCACAGCAAACAAACTTTTTGTCATTGAAAACAGGTAATGCCGGAGGTGCCGGCCCATATTCATCACCCAACAACTCATTGATCATCTGGGGTTCACATTCGAACGGGACTCCACCTTACCAGTATTTCTGGCCGGGTGATCCGGTGATGCAGTTTATGGGTATCATGGACGGGGCGATGCTGAACGGTTCTGAGCAGATATATATTCCCGTTCAGCAACTCAATGCCGGCTGGCGTCCCACCACCTTTGTCGGCATTCTGGATCCCGATCATCCACAGGCAACATTATACAACCCTGCCACTGCACCTCAATATGCCGCCTCTGTGTTGATGTATGGATACGGTTTCGGAGACCCTAACCGGGGGATGGTGATGTACGAGGCGGGGCATGATCTCAGCAAGGCACTTCTGGAAACGAATATTGCTGCTCAGCGTGCTTTTTTCAATTTTTCACTGCTGGCAGCCAAAGAGAAGGAACCCGATCCGGAGGTATCACTTCAGATATCAACCATCTATTCAGGCACCACCAACAACCTCTCATTCACGCTTCAGGGGAATCGTGACATTAATGAATTTCATACCATACTGTGGGAGTCGTCCTGTGGGGGCACATTTGTGCCGAATAATCAGGTAAATACAGTTTTTACAGCACCTGCCGTCAGTACGCCCACAAACTGCATACTAACCATTACTCTTACAGACAGCTGCAACAGAATATATAAGGCTTCAACCGGACTGGTAATTGAGTGCGGCATCACCCTCAGCAGCCAGGTGGTAAATCCATGTTATACTACCCCCAATGGAGGATCAATAGTTGTTACGGTTGCCAATGCAACCGGGCCTTACAATTATAGCTGGACCAAGACGGGTGGTGATGCTCCTTACAGTGGATCCGGTGTTGGAGCGGGTTCACCTTTTACCATCTCAGGGTTAAATGCAGGAACCTATGATGTGACAGTGGTTTCCAGCGGTGGCAGCGGATGCACAGGAAGTTTTTCCACCACCCTCACTTTATCACCCCAGATCTTTATCACAACCACACCCACAGCGGCAACCTGCGGTGGAACATCCACCGGCAGTATCAGTACTGTGGTAAGCGGCGGCATTCCGGGGTACACCTATAGTTGGAGCGGACCTGGCGGTTACAACTCCACGGTGCAGAATCCCGGCGGGTTGGCGGCAGGCACCTACAACCTTACGGTGACAGACAGCAAGGGGTGTACGGCAAATTCATCTGCCATTGTAACCCAGCCCGATCCCATTGTGATCACTCCCTCGGTGACGCCGGTGAGTTGTTTCGGTTTCAACAACGGGCAGATCTCGCTGGCGGTATCCGGTGGAACAACCCCATATACTTATTTGTGGAGCGATGGCAACGGCAGCCAGAACCGCACGGGACTGGCGCCCGGTAGTTACAGTGTAACGGTGACCGATGCCAACAGTTGTGTGATGACTTATTCGAATATCTCTGTCACACAACCGGCAGCTGCCTTGTCGGTTGCACTCGATTCCAAGACGGATGTAGCCTGCAACGGGCAGACAAACGGAGTGATAAACATCACGGCGAGTGGTGGCACACCGGGGACGCCGGCCTACACTTATTCCTGGGCAGGGCCCGGAGGATATAACTCGCCCAGCGAAGACCTTACAGGCCTTGGGGCGGGTAACTATTCGCTTACCGTGACTGATGACCGAAGTTGTACAGCCATTTTGCAGGTGACCATCAACCAGCCTCTGGCCATAAGCATTGCAACCAGCAAAACTGACCCCACCTGTCCGCCCGATGCGCAGCAGAACGGCAGCGACGGCACCATCAACATCACAGTAACGGGAGGCTCGGGAACATACACCACCTTCAGTTGGGTGGGGCCCAACGGATTTAATGCATCCACTCAAAATATATCCGGTCTCATAGCCGGCACCTATACGGTAACGGTAACCGACAGCAACGGTTGCCAGCAAAACGCCTCTGTAACGCTGAATTATCTTAATCCCAATCCGGTGCAGCCGGCAAGTATTAATAATTAGAAGTTATCTCACTATGCAGCTTAAGAAAATGAAAAAACATACGATTATGAAAAAGATATTCATACCAACTATAAGCGCTCTGATCCCGAAAGGTTTATCCGGCCTGTTGAAACCAGCATTGTTGATGCTGGTTTTGGTGGTTATATCCAGTCAAATCGCTGCTCAACCGGTTTTTCAAAAACGAGACCAAACCTCGACACCAACTGGTAATCCGGTTACCTTAACGCACGACCTTAACGCGATTACAGCTGATAATTTATATACCGTAGTGGGTGTTTCGGTCAGGTCAAGAAACGTGGATGGCACTCTGACTGCTGGAGAGGAGGTAACAACTGTTACATTCCAGGGCGAGCCGATGACATTAATTGGGTTGGTTACGGATCAGGGTGATGCCAAAACGTACATTTTCGGATATGCAGAACCAGATAAGGTTAATGGTTCAGTGAGTGTGACATTTAACAATAATATTGATAACAGTAACAACGCTGCTGTTATTGGTGCGATGACTTTTTCAAATGTTGACCTTTCGAATCCATATAACACATTTGTTTCGAATAGTGGAAACAGTAATACCACCACCTTATCGGTAAATGCCATTGCTCCGGCAAATAGTGTTGTATTTTCGGTTGTCGCAACAAATGAAAAGGACATCACAAATCCTTCAGGTGAGTATTGGAACGTCTCATACGGTAAAGTCAGAGGAGCAGGCAGGTATCAGGCAGCATCTGGCAATCCCACAGCCGTTAGCTGGACAGTTGGAAGCGATAATAAACATTGGTCCATTGCAGCTGTTTCATTAAACGCAGTTCCCAATGCCGACCTCAAAATAACAAAAGAGGTAGGTGATTCATTACCGTATGCAGGACAAACCATCACCTTTACCCTTACCGCAACCAATGAGACTGTGGGGGTTGATGCACCCAATGTTGTGGTGAGTGATCTGCTTCCTGCGGGTTATACTTATGTTAGCTCTACTCCGTCGGGCTCAACAACCTATGATGTTGGTTCCGGTGTTTGGAGTATTGGCACACTAAATAATAGCGCATCAGCCACTTTAACTATAACTGTCATTGCAAAATCAAGTGGCCCATACACCAATACGGCAGTCATTTCCGGTTCAGTAACCGATCCCACTCCGGGAAACGACAGTGCAAGCGCCAAGATAAGGATATGCCAGGCAGGCGGAGCAAAGCCTCTTTTCAATAATTAAAGTACAGCCGTTTTGTCGACATTCTCAAAAATGAAAAACTGCAGAGTATGAAAAATATTTTCACACCAACAAAGGAAAATAAGGCAATGATGCCAGAAAAAAGTGGCTTCTCTTGGCGCGCAATTTTATTGCTGGTTTTACTGTTTTTCAGTAGCACCATGTTATTTGCACAAATAACTAAAGTTGGAACCTTCACGTCAGATGACGCTACAAGTGGACAAGACATACAGATAGCTAAGCCAACAGGGGTCCAGGTTGGTGATATTCTTATCGCTAATTTCTCGACTCATCCGGAAGCAATTAATACACCGGTCACAGCAATTAATGCTACCTGGACTCAAATCGCTTATGTTAATTATGAAGGCGGGGCTGGGCAACATTCCGGTACAGTATTGTATCGTGTGTTAGATGCCTCTGATGCAGCTATTACCACTTATGAATTTAGTATCGGTGGTACTAAGAAAAAAGGTGCCGGGGCTATTCAGGCCTTTCGGGGCGTTAATACTAGTTCACCTATAAATGTTACCGGAACCTGGGCAATTGGTACTGCCGCAGGTATTTCAGGAGTACCCTCGATTACTACAACGACCAATAATGCAGCAGTGCTATTGTTAGTTGCAGCACAGGATGATGCAACCTCTGTAACGGGTTTTTCTGTTGCAACAAGTCCTACGCTTTCTTCAGTTTATTCATCCAATAACGCTGGTGGTACTATCGGAATGGGTTGGGGGATTCGTACTTCCGCAGGAGCAACCGGAAATGGTTCAGCTAACTTAGGTCAAGCAAAAAATTGGGGTTCCATATTAGTTGCTCTTAAGGCAAATGATAATGCTGATCTTTCAATTACAAAGATAGTTGATGAGGATGAGCCCACTTTGGGTGACAATGTTACTTTTACCCTTACTGCCACAAATTTAGGAGCTGCAGATGCAACAGGCGTGGTTGTAAACGACCTATTGCCCAATGGTTTCACAATTTTTGGAACACCTGTAGCTTCAGTTGGTACATACGTGCCGGGCACAGGTATCTGGACTATTGGTAGCCTTGCCAATGCAGCTAGTGCTACACTTACCATAGTGGCAACTGTGAATTGTGCAACTGGGTATATAAATACTGCAACCATCACGGGCACTAAAGTTGATCCTGTTTCAGCGAACAACACGGCCAGCGTAACCATAGACCCGCAAAGCACAATACCCGGTACCATTGAAATTTGTTATGGCGAAACCTATGATTTGAATTCTCTTAATCCTTGTAACCAACCTGGTGGCACCAATGTTACCTGGCATACAGCCACACCTGCCAACTCGGGAAATAAAGTGGGTACTCCTGCAGCAGTAGGAGCAGGTACTTACTATGTAGCGTTTGAAGATGCCAGTTCCGGTATTCCTGCCACTTATTGCTATAGTCCAACAACAGCATTCACAATTACTGTTAATCCGGAAATCACAGCAAGTCTTGGTGCAAGTCAGAACCCTCTTCTTTGCTATGGGGATAATACAACTTTAACTGTGACCGCCACAGGAGGAGCCGGAGGCTTCGAGTACAGCCTCAATGGGGGCAGTTTCCAGACAGGCAATACCTTTGTTGTAAACGCTGGTACATATTCAGTGAAGGTCAAGGATGCAAACGGATGTAGTATGACCACCGCTGATATCACCATCACCCAACCCACCGCATTGGGCATCTCTCTCACCTCTAAAACCAATGTACTTTGCAACGGAGGCACCACCGGAAGCATCACGGTGGCGGGGAACGGTGGCACTCCACCTTACACATTTAGTCTTGACGACATTGATTATTCCAACACGAGTGGAACTTTCAGCGCACTGGCGGCCAGCACTTATACCCTGTATGTGAAAGATGCAAACGACTGTGGGCCGGTGAGCATGACAGTCACTCTCACGGAGCCTGCTGCCGCTTTGGCCGTGGTTCCAAATATCACCCAGCCCACCTGTTTCAGTCAGGGTAGTATCACCTTGGATGTCTCTGGAGGCACACTGCCTTATACCTACGATTGGGCAGACATTCCCGGCGCTTCAAACACAAAGAACAGGATCGGGTTGCTTCCGGGCAGCTATTCGGTTACGGTGACTGATGCCCACGGGTGTAATGTCTCATCGGGAACATTAACACTTAACACACCTTCAGGTTGTGTGGGTAAAATAGTCTGCAAGACCGATATAGCGAGCCCGTTTTCGGTGACTCCTCATCCTGACAATATCTCGTACAACTGGACAATAGAGTCGTTACCCACACCGGGTATTCTCTACCCGGGGATCATTACGGGCAATCTCACTCCGTCGATTACTGTTGACTGGAGTTCAGTTCCAGTAGGTGGTTACGAGGTGTGTGTGGTTGCGCAGAACGTCTGCGGTACCACCCAGAAAACCTGCCAGACAGTTTATGTAAACCAGGCGGTGGCCACAGCACAGGCTGATCCGGTGTGTGAAGGGGGTAATCTATACCTTTATGCCAGTGGTGGTGGCACTTATCAATGGAGCGGACCAAACAGTTTCTCATCATCGAGTGAAAATCCGGTGATTTACAATGTTGATGCGCTTACTCACGATGGAACCTATTATGTAACAGTTACGGCCACCAGCGGGTGTCAGGCAACCGCCGATGTAACGGTTACCGTGAATGATTCACCTGTTGTGACCGGCACAGTTACCAATACTACATGTGGTAACTCTACCGGAAGTATTTCACTGGCAACCAACGGCACCAGTTTTTTATGGTCGAATGGTTCAACCAATCAGAACTTGACTTCAATACCATCCGGGAACTATACTGTTACAGTAACCAACGCCAGCGGATGTGAAACGGTTGCAGTGTATTCTATTGTTGACTCCGACGGGCCATCGGTGACTCCCACGGTGACAAACATCGCTTGTTTTGGCAGTTCTTCCGGGGAGATAGATCTTAGTGTTTCCGGAGGAACACCGGCATACAGTTATTTATGGTCGAACGGGGCCACAACACAAAAGATCGAGAACCTACCGGCAGGGACATACAGTGTTATGGTTACGGATGCGCTTGGGTGCAAAGGGGCGGCATCGGCAACGGTTACCCAGCCAAATCCTTTGCTGGTGGATCATACGAAGGTGAACATCAATTGTAAAGGGGATAACACCGGCAGCATCGATCTGTTGGTTTCGGGCGGAACAACACCCTATGTCTATGACTGGAGTGATTTATCCGGTTCGGGTCAACCTCAGGATCGCATAAACCTGACAGCAGGTACTTATACAGTATTGGTTACTGACAATAACGGCTGTACAGCCACCCTTGCTATCACGCTTACGGAGCCGGCAGATGCACTATCTGCCACTTCTACGGTAACGGATGTAAAATGCAACGGAGGGAGCGACGGTCAGATCGTCCTTTATCCTGCAGGGGGAACAGCTCCCTATACTTACCTATGGTCGAATGCAGCTACCACCAAAGATATCACCGGCCTCTCCGATGGCTCTTACAGCGTGACGATCACCGATTCTAAAGGATGTACTTTTAGTGATTCCTGGACGGTGAACGAGCCACCGGTGCTCACCGCTTCGGCCTCAAAAACCGATGTAAGCTGTAACGGGGGTACGGATGGAACCATAACCCTTACCCCGGGCGGAGGTACGACACCCTACAGCTACTCATGGTCGAACGGAGCCATAACAAAAGACCTTTCAGGGCTAAGTGCCGGAGCTTATTCTGTAACCGTCACTGATGCCAACGGCTGCACAGCCACCACCTCAGCCACAGTTACAGAGCCTGCCTTGTTGACCGCTTCTGCCGTGCCAACGGATGCAAGTTGCAATGGAACATCTACAGGAAGTGTTGCTTTAACCGTTGGTGGTGGAACCACCCCAATGACATATTTGTGGTCGAACAGTGCCACAACGCAGAATCTTTCCAATGTTCCGGCCGGCACCTATTCGGTGACCGTGACCGACGACAAAGGATGTACGGCGCAGGCGAGTGCAACGGTGGGGCAGCCCACTCAGATCACCATCTCAGGGGCTGTGACCAATGTGTTGTGTAACGGGGCATCTACTGGCATCATCGATATTACAGCAGGAGGGGGATCAGGCGGATTTGGTTATGTCTGGTCCAATGGTCCAACCACCGAGGACATTTCAGGTCTTGCTGCTGGCAGCTATACGGTTACAGTGTCTGATGCAAACAGTTGTACTGCCACGGCGAGCTACAACATCACGCAACCTTCTGCCATCAGCCTTTCTATGAGCAACACCAATATCTCATGTAACGGTGCAAACAATGGAAGCATAAACCTGTCGGTCAGCGGCGGGGTTTCGCCATATACCTATTTGTGGTCGAACAGTGCCTCCACAGAAGATATTTCAGGGCTGGGTACAGGCACTTATTCGGTGACTGTGACCGATGCCAATAGTTGCGAGGCCTATTTCACCTCGGCTGCCATCACGCAGCCCGATCCGCTGCAGGTGACCTCAACTGTTGACAGCCATATAACCTGTTTTGAAGGCAGCGACGGCGCTGCCACAATCACTGTAACAAGTGGTGGAACAACACCTTACGGTTATTTATGGAGTAACGGAGCTACTACGACAACGGTATCGGGATTAATTGCCGGTACGTATAGCTGGGAAGTGACGGATGCTAATGGATGCACTTCCACAGGCAGTGTGGTGATTAACCAGCCGGCGGATCCGATACAAGTGTTTGCAGTGGTACGCAATTCGGCTGCCTGTGGTGCTGTGAGTTCAGGTGAGATTGATATTACCGTACTGAATGCTACAGCATTACCAGTAACGTATACATGGAGTGGACCTACCGCCATAGGAAACGTTCAGAATCCTACCGGTCTGGCAGCCGGCTCCTACAGCGTGACCGTCACCGATGCTAATGGATGTACTGGTACTCTTACGGGTATTACGGTATCTACTGCACCTGCATTGGTTGTTAGTGTGCAGGCTAATGACAAGAGTTGCCTTGGGATTGATGGCTCAGTCACAGCGGATGTCAGTGGAGGGGTACAGCCATACACATTCACCTGGACAAAAGACGGGAATCCGATCGCAAACACCACCCAGGCCATCACAGGTCTTGATGTAGGAACATACGCAGTTGTGGTTACAGACAATGATGGTTGTACTTCCACGGCCAGTGGTGTTGTGGGTGTACCTAGTTGTCAGCCACCAGTAGCGGTGCCGGACTATTACCTTACCTGCGGAACCACCTTTACTGGTTCGGTTGCAGCGAACGATTCAGATCCGGATCATGCCAATGCGTTGCTTGAGTGGCTCCCGCTTAGTTCCCCGGGGACAAACCAGGGGGTGATCATCTGGGATCAGAGCACTTACAATGGCTCTTTTGAATTCTTTCCTGAACCCGGTTATTCCGGAACCGTCGTGATCATCTACAAAGTAGAAGACCCCACCGGTTTGTCCGTTACTTCAACACTTACCATCGATATATCTTCCATTGCGGCAGAGGTGCAGGTTACCAATACTGTGCACGAATACTGCGACAACGATGGAGGTTCTGCCACTGTGACACATACAGGTGGTTTTGCACCTTTCACCTATTCATGGAGTCATAATCCATCACTGAACAGTGCCACGGCGACAGGGTTGACAGCAGGTACGTATACGGTTACGGTAACCGACGTTAAAGGATGCAGTACCACGGCTTCTGTGACAATAGAGAATGTTTGCGTTACAATTACCAAAACACTGAAGTCGGTTAACAGCAATCAATCAAAAACCGAATATGATGTTGTAGGAGATATTCTTGAATACGATATTGTGGTTACCAACACCGGAACGGTTACAATGACCACGGTGGAGGTGACCGATCCTTTAACCGGATTGAATCAGACCAACGTCACTCTGAATCCGGGCGTGCCGGTGACCTTCAACCCAACATACACTATTATTCAGGCGGATATTGATGCAGGCAGTGTGACCAACACTGCAGCTGTGGCATACAGTTACAATGGGCAGAATTATTCGGAGAGTGATGACGAAGAGGTATTTATTTCATGTGTCAATCCTACTGTAAACGACATCTCCACGACCATTTGCAGTGGTGCAGTAACGGATGTTTCTTTGCCGACTGCAGGCACCAATTCATCCCCAATCACACAATACGTTATCAGCGCCTCGGTAGATCCGGGGCTTACGGGAACAGCATATACAGGCACCACCACAGATCCTGATGCGATAAAGAGCGATGCATTCACCAACACCTCCACGGTTAGCCTTGATGTGGAGTACACCATTACACCCTGGTCGGGTGTGTGTGTGGGAAATCCGTTTACCGTGACGGTGACGGTATATCCGCACCCCACCATGAACAAGCCGGCGGATAAGACGATTTGTAATGGTGATAATACAAATATTAACCTGTCTTCATTGATCTCCGGAATTGAATATAAATGGACTGCAGTGGGAAGTTCTGCTAATATTGGATATTTCTCTGATTGTAATACCAGTTGCGGAAATACCATTTCACAAAGCTTAGTTAATAATGCCTATAACCCTGAATCTGTAACTTACACTATTACCCCATGGATCGGCACCTGTGATGGAACACCTGTGACGGTTGTAGTCACAGTATATTCCACTCCTGAATTGAACGATCCATCGGATGTGACGATATGTTCGGGTCAGACGACTTCGATAGCGTTGACCACTCCCATAACAGGGGCAACGGTTGACTACAGCTGGTCGGGTGCACTGCAGTCGGGCAGTGTGACCGGCTTTGGCAGCGGCACGGGTACACCCATTGCCGAGACACTTATCAACGGCGGAACCTCCAACGGCGTTGTCCGGTACACCATATCCCCGTCGATAGGGAGCTGCACATCGGCGTCATTCCAGTTGGTGGATGTCACGGTGAGGCCGGTAGACCTTATAACAGCCTGTCCGGTGGCACGTAACATCAATGGTTGTTTATCATCGGCTATTACCACTCCTGAATTCTCATTAACCACGAAATCATCGTCAGTATCTGAATTTACCTCTGCTCCCAACAACGGCACTATAAACAGTATATGCGGCATTGCATCAGTAACATATATTGATGTTATCACCAATGCGGGTCCATGTCCCATAAAGGTAACCCGCACCTGGACCATCACCGACAACTATGGCAACACAGAGAGCTGTCAGCAGCTAATAGAGGTGGAGGATGGGGTGGTGCCTGCCATAAGTTGTCTTGGAACCCCGCAGATTAAGACAGTAGGTCCTGCACAAACCACCTATACCGTTTCAGGGGTAGAGTTTGATTACACAGCTATTTCTGATAACTGTGTTTCTGTGAATGCAACATATGTTTTAACCGGGGCAACAACCGGTTCCGGCAGTGCGACGCTTAACGGAGTGAACCTGAACCTGGGTACAACCACAATAACATGGACAGCTACTGACGTCTGTGGCAACACGGCGTTCTGCAGTTTTGATGTAACGGTTTATTCGCCGAGTTTGGCGGTGGTGAAGACACAAACATCAGGTCCTGATCCTGTGACGGCAGCCAATCAGGTTCTGGATTACAGCATTGTTATCACTAATACCGGTAATCAGACCTTGACCGGGGTATCGGTTACGGACATCTTGCCTGATGGCTCGACAGGAACGTTATCAGGTCCAACAGAGAGCATAAATACAAATGGTGTAATAGACATAGGTGAGACATGGACATATACGGCTACCTATACGGTGACTCAGGCAGATGTAGACGCAGCCACCTCTCTTATAAACACCATCAGCGTCGTTAGCACCGAGGTACCGGGGCCGACCACAGACACAGAGACCACGCCGGTCAACGGAACGGAAAGCTTAACGGTATCCAAGACGCAGACATCTGGCCCGACCACGGTTACAGCGGCAGGCCAGCTGCTGACCTATACGATAGTAGTGACCAATACGGGAACAGTAAGCCTGACGGGCGTAGTTCCGACGGAGACCTATCCTGGCGCCGGAGCCGGCACTTTGAGTGCAGCAGTAGAAAGCAACTCAACCAATGGCATATTGGATGTAGGGGAAACCTGGACTTACACAGCGACATACACCACGACGCAGGCTGACGTAGACGCAGCCACCTCTCTTATAAACACCATCAGCGTCGTTAGCACCGAGGTAC
>CAZCUF010000023.1:0-17246 GCA_964502095.1 uncultured Anaerolineaceae bacterium | reverse complement strand
ACACGTAGATTGGCGCAACTTAGCCACGCAAAATGCTGATATTGAAATGAATAACTATACACACAAAAAAAAGCCCTTTCGGGCTTTTTGGTTCTTTTTTTAGGTACGCTGTTTTTAACCTGCTAATGTTGCTAAAGTAGCTACCGATTGGTTGCTTGAATACTTTTGGCCATGAACATTAGTGCCTGTTGCCTGCACCTCAACCACTGAATAGATGTAGTTTGAGGAATTGCCAACTCTGATTCCCGGATTTACTGGATGAAAGATAGTTCCAGTAGTAGGGAAACTCATGGTTGTAGGCGTATCCCAGTTTACAACTCTTGCAGGGCTGCCAATACCTTCCCCGTAAGGAGGTGCGCCTTGCACAGTACCGTAAACATTAACCGTTAAATGGGCTGCTGCTGCCATAGGTTTGAATTTTAAAAGTGAGTAAATTTGTATGTCAATTCAAAAATAACAAAAAAACACAATATGGGTAAGTATTTCATTTTTGGCGATAAAAAAGAAGTAAAGAAAGAAAAATTGATTGAAATTGATAGAGAACGGCAGGAACTCTCATTACAAACCGAAAAAAGACACAGGGAAGCAGAACTTCAGGGTTTTTTAGATTGTGAAGATAACCTAATCCATGTAAACGGCAGAATAGTAATCAAAGTGGATATGCTAAAAAAGAATTTCCACACTTTTGAAAACGGGCAACAAATAAGGCTTGAACGGCAGTACAATAACTTTAATAGGCGACAAACAGAACCCGTAAATGCAGTTGTGATAAGCGGAGATGGGATGAATAACGGGGATGAAATTCTTATTTCGCATAATGCACTACATGACATAAACCGTATATTTGACTACAAAAACGGAACACATATTGGGTATTTTTCTATTCCCACAGATGATTGTTTTGCATGGAGAACTAAGGGTGGCGAATGGCAGCCCGCTAAAAATTTCCAATTTGGTTTACGGGTGTATAAACCATATTCGGGGCTTTTGTCTGGAATAGAACCCGAATTAATAAAAAACACGCTTTACATAACAACGGGCGACCTAAAAGGTATGGTTTGCCACACCTTGCAAGCGGCAGACTATGAAATTGTTTTTCAGGGCGATGACGGGAAGGAAAAATCCCTGATAAGAATAAGACATTCAGATACAGAAGAAATAGAAAGAGAGGAAATTGTTGCTATTGACCATAACCTTACCGAATTAATAAAATAATAGTAAAATGACAAAAAACGAAGAACTTGAATATTACAAAAAAATGCTTGGCATAGGCGATTATGACCCTGCTAAGGTGGCGTTTATTATCTACCTTAAATTGCTAACACAGCAAACTTCATTTTTATCGGATTTTACGATTAAAGCCCATATAGATACTGCCGATAAGGACAGCCCTCAATATAAAAGGGCAATGGAAATGTTTGATAGGATACCATCGGCAATAAAATCAGTTTCAGAACTTCGTAGTATGCTGAAATTAACGAAGGGCGATATTGAAGAACTTGAAAAGAATGATGCAGCATATAAGAAAATAACTACACCAGAAAGTATAGCAGACGAAACCTAATGTTTAATAAAATAGAAAACGGAAGCGTAATGAATGTGCAGGGGCTTGATTGCAATATCCCCCCTGTTGGATATGTATTTGACATAAGAACCAAGCAACTTGAATACGTTGGTGTATATTCCCGTTCTGAAAACCCTTCAGAACAATATTGGGAAATACCCAAACTGCCTTCGTGGTATAAAAATGTTATGTTAGAGTGGGATAATTATGACAAACACAAAAAAGATGATGCCCCTGATTTTTACGACGACCGCTTAGAGCAATTCAAGGAACAAGAATGGAACAGGCGGCTAAATGGTTTTTGGTTTATGAACAACGGAACACCCTGTTTTATAACGGGGTTGTATTACCTATACCTTGTATGGTGGAAGATTGATGTTGGTTCTCCTTCATTTAGGATTCCAGACCTTGAAAAATTCTATTTTCTGGATTACTGCATTAACGACCCGTTATGTATGGGTGCGGTAGAAGTAACAAAAAGGCGTTTTGGTAAGTCCTTTGTTGCAGGACTTTTTATTGTAGAATATGTAAGCCGTACTAAAATGGCTTTCGGGGGTATCCAGTCTAAAACAGGGAAAGATGCAGGTAAGTTTTTTAGTAAAACTGTGGTAAACCCTTTCAGAAGGTTGCCTAAATTTTTTAGACCCGAATACGATATGTCTTTGGGTGCTAACCCGAAATCAGAAATACGATTCCAAAAGACAAACGTAAGGGGTAAAAAAGCGGAAAGCCAAGTTGATAAAAGCGAATTGGGCGGCGGCATAGACCACCAACCTTCGGATAAGGTAGCCTACGACGGTCAAAAAATACACAGATACGTTGGCGATGAAGCGGGTAAATGTTTTGCAAAGGGGACTAAGGTTAGAATGTGGGATGGTTCAGTAAAAAATATAGAGGATATAGAAAACGGTGAATTGGTTATGGGTGATGATTCATCTTCAAGACTTGTGTACGGTAAGACAAAAGGGGTAGAGGAAATGTTTAAAATCATTCCAAATAAGGGTAAACCGTTTGTTTGTAACAAATCGCATATTTTATCATTATCAGTATCAGATAGAATATATGTATTTGGTAAAAAATATGTAGTTGGGGATGTTTTAACTATATCCATTTCTGATTATTTAAAACTTTCGGAATCAACAAAAAAGTGTTTATGCCTTTACCGTGTTGGATGGGATTTGCCTAAAAGAGAACATAAAATAGACCCATATACGCTTGGTGTGTGGCTTGGTGATGGAAATTCAAGGGATTTTTCTATAACCAACACTGATAAAGAAATAGTTAATCATGTGTATGAGTTTGCGAAACAGCAAAATTTAAACATAAGAGTTAAGGAAGATAATATAAGCTATCACGTAACATCTAACCTTGTCGGGGTGAACCACGTTACTAAAGAATTAAGGAGGCTTAATTTATTAAAAAATAAGCATATACCAACAGAGTATCTACTGGATAGTAGGGACAATAGGCTACAACTTTTGGCTGGTCTTATAGACACTGACGGACACGTAAACTCAAAACAACCTTCTTCTAAAATAGAAATTACACAAAAGAGAAAGATATTAGCAGAAAACATAGCCGAATTGGCAATATCAGTTGGATTTTACGCATCGGTAAACAAAAAAAAGGCGAGAATGAAGAGAGTTGATGGCAGTTGCTATGTTTGCGATGTTTACAGAGTTGGGATATATGGAGATGTTGACCAAATACCAACAAAAGTTAAGCACAAGAAAATCTATGTTTCAAGAACAAAAAATAGAAGAAACCCATTAAAAACTGGCTTTTCGGTAAAATCTGTTGGGGTTGGTGAATATTATGGATTTGCCGTCAATAACAACCATTTATTTTTATTAGATGATGGAACAGTTGTGCATAATACGGTTGAGGTTGATGTGTATGAGCGACACGAAGTAGTGAGGTATTGTCTTTTGGACGACGGGGGAAACATTATTGGGAAAGCACTTTACACCACTACTGTTGAAAAAGTAGAATCGGAAAAAACCGGAGTTCAGGATGCCTTTAAATTACTTTGGGAAGAAAGCGACCAAGACCAACGTGGCGAAAATGGAATGACCCGAAGTGGATTGTATCGCTTTTTTATGCCCGCAAAAAGAACAAGATATTTTGATAAATACGGATACCCCGATGAAGAAAAAACGCTTGCGGCGATACTTGCAGATAGGCGGTCAGTAGAAAGCAACCCAAGAGCCTTAAATGCAAGGATTAGAAAAGAACCACTCACAATAGAGGAGGCTTTTCTTGAAGATGCAGAAGATTGTGTTTTCAATATGACCAACATAACCAATAGGGAGGCAGAATTAAGGGAAAAACCAATATACAAGCGAAACGTAATTTTTGATATTGACCCCGAAACGCAAAAGGTTTTTTGGAGAGATGCAACAAAGTCCGAATTGGATTTTTGTTGGAGATTTTCGCCTTCGGCTGAATTAAATATTAGCGACAACAATAAATTTATTATTGAAAACGGGAAACAAAAACCTGCAAGGACAAACAAAGGTGCAATAGCCATAGATAGTTATTCTAACAGTCAGGGCGGCAGGAAATATGGCTCAAAATGTTCTGCATGGGTTGGCAGAAGATTAGATATAGACGACCCCGACAACACAGGCAAACCCGTTGGACACCTTTACGGTAGGCCGAAAGAGAAAGACGAACTACACAAACAGGTAATGCTTTGCGGCATATACTTCGGGTATCCGATATATTATGAACACACAGCAGACGATTACGATGGATATTTTGGGGATAGAGGGAAAAGGGGCTATTTGGGCTTATATCCAATGTCGCTTATAGACAGAACGAAAAAAGAAAAAAAAGAACTACACAGAGGCACACCTATAACACCCTTTAGCATAACAAAACAACTTGACAACGGAATAGCCTACTTTGAAAAATATACACACAAAATAGACTTTGAAGAAGTGTTCCCGTTTGCTAAAAAATTTAGACCCGATGAAAGAACCGAATATGATATGATAGTATCTTTATTAATACTCATAACCGTTCTTTTTGAACCACTAAGGAGGCACACTTCACGAACAAGCCCGCTAATTCAGACTTACACATAAAGATTTTTTTTAATATGATATAATTTTATTTATTTTTGGCATGAATACCCTGAAAATGCCAGAAAAACCAATTCCTGACGGTGGCGGCGAGAGTTTGAAACTATTTCAGCTAACGACCGCCGGAATAAAAGAAAAGTCATCAAAGGACTTTGGGCTTGCTATCTCTAAATATATCGCATCTACCTGTTCATTTTCTACTGGTTACTATTTTCAACGGAATAGCAGATTTATAAAAAATCGGAATTATGCAAACGGCAGGATAGACGTTGAGGGAATGTTTAAGGACAGGTTTAGGATGAACGCAAAACAGAATTACATTGCCCTAAATTGGAATACGCTTCAGCTTGTAAACAGGATTATTTCTGGCTTGGTTTCAAGATGGATGCAGAGAGGTGAAAAAATACAAATAAAAGCAATAGACAACCTTTCTCAAACAGAAAAGAAGGAGCAATACAATAAAACTCTTTTCTACCTACAATATAAAGAGCAACTTCTTGCTTTAGAACAAGAATCAGGAGTACAAATAATTCCAAACAAAGATGAACTACCCGAAGATAAAGAAGCATTAAATATATGGAGGACAGAGCAGCAGCAATTACCCGAAGAAATATTGAATGAAATGGCCTGCAACGATGTTTTGGCTTCCAATGGTTATTTTGATGTAATGAAAGAGAAGTTGCTGCACGATGGAGCAGAAGTTCTTTTTTTTGGAACGGAAACAGTAATGGATAGTGAAGGTGTTATCAGGATAAATATTATAAGACCCGAAGATGCAATCTACTCATATTCTGAACAAATAGATATGAGGGATACTACTTGGCGTGGGCATATTCCATCGCTAAAGATTAGCCAAATAAGGCGGCAGTGGGGCAAAGAGTTTAATCCTAATAACCCACTTGCTTTGACCGAAAAAGAAATATGGGAAAAGGTAGTTCCTACCGCAAAGGAATTTCAATATCAGTCAAACATAACGTGGCAAGACACATGGGAACTTTCGTTTCTAAGACCTTATGACGAATGGAACGCAAGGGTAATGATTTTTGAAATAAAAACAGTGGATAGTGAGCCTTTTACGGTAACAAAATCCAAAAAAACAGGGACTACATATATTGCAAAAGGAAACCCTAAAACAAAATCAGGCAAAGAAAAAGAACCATCAGAAGCACAAACAGTTTTAGGTGATTCTAATTGGAATATTTATAGAGGAGTGTTTATGCCCGATAGTGGTGTTCTTTTAGAATGGGGTATTAAAAAGAACATGATACGCCCACAAGACCCCCGAGAAATAGGTAACTGTGAATTTTCATTTTCGTTTGTTATGCCGCAAAACTACCTTATGCGGAATTTAGCAATCCCCGAAAAAATAGAAGCGGCAATAGACGGAATGATGCTTGCTTTACTGAAAATGCAACAGGTAATGGCAAGGCTTGTTCCTTCAGGTTGGGCTATTGATGAAACTGCACTTCAAAATATTGATTATGGATTAGGAAACGAAGGGAACAAAGCAGTTGACCATACAAGACAGTTTTTCCAAACGGGGCTTTTGTATTATAATGGCATAGATGAAGAAGGGCGCAGAATAGCACCCCCCATAACAGAACTTGCAAATGCAGGATTTTCTGCTCAAATGGAGGGCTTAATCAGGAATTATCAATTTAACTATCAGGCATTAAAGGACGAATTAGGCGAAGACCCTAACTTAATAAGCGCAGCCCTGCAACCAAGAGTAACATCGGGCAATGTGGAGGCTTCACAAACATTAGCGGACTTCGCTACTGATTATATTTATAGAGGTTTTGCGGAATGTATGAAGCAGACAGCAAGAAAAATATCTTGCCTTATTAAAGATTCTATTCAATACGGCAGCGAAGCATACAGGAAGATATTACAAAAAGACGATGTAGCAGGCCGGCAATTTACGGCAGATATACGCTTTTTGCCAACACAAATAGAAGTCCAACAGTTTGAAGCAATTTTAAACCAAACCATTGCAGCCACACCCGATATGTTACAGTATTTAGACCCCTTCAAACTTTTAAGTGTGGCAAAGGAGGACGTAAAACTTGCCAGAATGTTATTTAGGCAAGCCCAAAAAAGATTTATTATTCACCAACAAGAAGTGGCACAACAAAACCAACAAGCCACCATTGAAGGACAAATAAAATCAGCGCAGGTTGCAGAAGAAGAAAAAAGAGCAACGAAGCAAATGGAAATGGAAATTGAGGAAAGGCGAACAAAGATAAGTTCACTGTCCGACAACCAATCAGCAGTAGTAAATATGGTGGCAAATTGGCTGAAACCCAATAGCGAAGGAGTAGTAGGAAAGATACCAGACGAATTTAAGCCCATTGTAGATGGCGTGTTCCAAAATATCCTAATAGGTGCTATCGCTCAAACAGATGAACAAAAAGAAGCAATGATAGCTAAAATGCAGGCAGCACAACAACAGCAGCAGCAAACACAGGGCGAAGAACCAACAGAAGGTATGCCCGACAACGAAGAGCAGGACGAAATGGAAGAACAACCAGAAACAGAAGAACAACCAGATTCTCAACAGCAGCCAGAAATGGTTGCTTAAAACATAAAAAAAATGGCACTGAATTATCAATCAAAAAACTATGCAAGCGACATAAACAGCGTTTATAAAATTACATTAGATATGTCGGGATGGGATAAAACGACTATACAGGTGCAAGCCCCACTTGCAGGACAACTTTATGTTTATGGGACAAACGACGGAGGCCAAACAGATTATAGCATGGCCAATGCTCAATTAGCCCAAAACTTTCAACCCATACAAGCAGTAAACCTTGCGACAGGTTCGGCGGTATCATCAATAATAGCCGCAGGAACGTATAAGGTAGATATAAATAATCAATATCTAAGGCTACAAGGTAGCCCAGCAGGGGCAGGAACGTCCGTATATGGACTAACTTTTAATCACTCAAAAATCAGCTAACACATGGAATTAACACAAGAACATGTTTCTAAATTAGAAACAGAATTTTGGGGAGCAGAAAACGGCGGAGAACAGGAAAGTCAACCTACACCGTCAGAGCCGCAACAAGAAAAAACAGAAGGTGATACACCACCAAAAGAAAACGACTGGTATAAGAATTTCGGGTGGGAATCTGAAGAATTAGCAAAAACAGAAATTGACAAATTAAAGTCAATCAAACAACCCGAATTTAAGAATGAAGAAAGCAAACAACTTTACGAAGCGGTTTTAAGCAATGACAGAAAGGCCGTAATATCGTTTTTGCAGGAGCAAGAAAAACTTGAAAATATTATTACAGGCGAAGTAACAAAAGATAATGCAGCAGACATTATTAAATTAGTAATGAAAGACAAGTATAAGGAGCTTTCAGACAAAGAAATAGATAAAAAGTTTGACAAAATATATCCTTCCATCAAAAAGCCAGAGCAAAAAGAAGATGAATATGACGACGAGTATCAGGAAAGGCTAAAAGATTGGGAAGAAAAAGTATCTGAAATTGAAGCGGAACTTTTAATGGATGCAAAAATTGAAAGAAAAAACATTGAAAAAATAAAAACAGAATTAGCATTACCCAATATAAATTCCGAATCAGCCAAAGAGGTTTCACAGGAAGACCTAACGAAACTAAAAACGGCTTTTTTGGAAGCAGCAGACAAAGCTGTATCTGATTTTGACGGGTTCAAAGTTGACGTAAAAGATGATGACATTAATTACGCAGTAAACTACACCCTGTCTAAAGAAGAAAAAGACGTAATCAATGAGAACCTAAAAAACTTCGCAGAAGGAAACTTAGATGCAAATGCCATTTTCGCCGCAAGGTGGGTAAATGAAGACCAAACCCTTAATGTTCAACAAATGGTGAAAGATTTGTCCAAAATTTTTAGCGAAGAAAAAGATTATCAAAAAATGGTAATGGATGCAGCCAATCAGAGGCTTGAACTTTTCCTTAAAAATAAAAAAAATATTGATTTTTCAAAGGAAAAAGGAGTGCCAATAGGTGTGGATGCAAAAAACGAATCTCAAAGATTACAGGAGGCGTATTGGGGCGGCTAATTTTCATTAATAACCCTATAAAAATTAAAAAAAATGGCAAGCACAGGAATACCGACCGGGAATATATCACAACCCGGCGTAATATCAACATCAAACGGGATTGACCTTAATGTTATTTCCGGTTTACAATTATTAACGCCACAATACTGGAAGCGTTATGTAGAAAAATATGGTTCAGAAGCATACGACTATTTCTTCCAATGGTTAGGAACATTTGGCGGTATGGAACTTGTTAAAAACCAAAACTTTTTTTGGTATGAAAGCAAGGGAAAGAACCAAATTGCAGTAACCAACTTAACGCAGGTATCAGCACCAGCAGCAGGGGCTACCGTAACGGTGGATATACCTGCTTCGCAACTATACGATTCTGGTACATACAGCCCGTTAAGAGTTGGCGAAACTGTTTATGTGGCTTCATCAAACATTGCAGGTATTGTAGTGGGAGTGGCTTCGGTTTCTCAATGTACCATCAGACCTAAAAAATCTACGGAGGCATTTGTTAGCGCAGGTAGCGCAAACTTGCTTGCAGGCGAAGTGCTGATTTTTGGCGGTTTGACAGACGTTGGCGAGGCTTCATCTGAAAGAGACCCACAAACACACCTTGACGTAAGATACGACAACAATGTAACTGCAATCAGAGAAGATTATGCAGCAACAGATTTCGCTGAAATGAGTGAAGTTTGGTATGATTCAGGGGTAAGTGGAACAGCCTTGAATGGTGTGAACCAATCAGGAAACAGCTACTTCACTTATAAAGCCCTTGTGAAAACAGACCGCCGCTTCCTTAACAGCATTGAAAGCAGACTTATGCGTGGCGACCAAGTAACCAACACAGGTTTACCAAATTCACCAACAACAGGCACACAAGGATTTATTCCTAAGATTACCGCAGACGGCGAAACAGTAAACTACACAAGTGGTACTTTAGACATTGCAAAACTGCATCAAATCACCCGTATCATGGACGTAAATGGATGTGCCAAAGAAAACATTTGGTTACAAGACATTTACCAAAGACAAGACTTTAGCGATGGTATTTTTAAAGAATATCCTGCCGGAGCTTGGGTTTGGGGGCAAAATGAAAAATCTGAACAAGCAATGATTAATTACGGTGTACAATCTATTTCTATTGATGGATATATGCTTCGTGTTAAGAAGTATTCTCCATTCAATTCAGAAGTTCAGGTTGGCCTTACACCCAATGTTGACTTCTTTAGAGATTACGGAGTAATTGCTCCTATGGGTAGCGTTCCTGATGCTAAAACCTACACCAACCTGAAGAACATAACCATTATGTACCAACAACCAAAAGGCGGCGGTACAGTAGGTAATGGTATTCGTGTATGGCCTTATGGTGGTGGTAGTTTGGCTGCAACCGATGGTACATTGAAAGACAAAATCTCAATGGTTACTTATCGTGGTGTAAGAGTAGCAGGAGCTAATCAATTTGTAATTGTGTCCGCTTAATCGGGCGTATATCCTACGAAAACAACGGGGCGACCCAATGTCGCCCCCTATTTTAAAATAACCTCAAATGTTGAGGGGCAAAAAGCCTTAAAACCTAAAATCTAAACAAAATGGCAACATTAAAACATCAACAACTTGCTGATAAAGAGTTTCAGCAAAAAGAAGAAAACGAGCAGTTTGTATTACCCGAAGAACGACCAACGGCTTCGGAAATTGAAAAACAGCCCGAAGTTTATAACATAATTTTTAAGTTGGTAAAGAAAAAAAGAGGCCGTATTTGGATTGACAACTGTTGCGATAATGTGATTAATCCAAAAACGAACAGACCTGAAAGAATTTGGCTTTTAAACGGAGCAAATTCAATTTGGGATTCAGAATTAGAACATATCCTACGGGATAAAAACAGATACGAAAGGGCAAGAAGGGGAATGGACGTTCTATTTGAAGATGGTATTTGCAGAGTAACAAGCACTGACGTATTGAAGTTGGAATTTTTAAGATTGAATAAAAATAATTGCGGTAAGAGGAGAAATGGAAGCGGTAAGTATGATTTTTACGAATACAACCCCGCAGAGGAAGCTAAGGAAAGACACCGCAAACAGTTATTAAAAATTGAAATGGTAATAAAAGCAAAAGAAATGGCGATAGATAAAGCTAAAATGCTTGCATCATTTTTAGGTATTTCTTTTGTAGATGAAATAGGAGTAGTAAAAACGGATGATGGTATCAGAACAGAATTGATGGTAAAGGCTGATAGCGCACCGGAAACATTCCAAAAATATTTGGATAGCAAAGAAGTTGAAATTTCGTGGTTGATTAGACAGGCTCTTGTTTCCACAAAAATTGATACGCTTACACAAGCGCAGGAAGGAAACGCAATTTGGGCGAAGGGTGGTGGATTTATAGCCAAAATACCACAGGGCAGAAAGGCACACGAATATTTGACCGAACTTGCAATGACAAACAGCGATGAAGGTAGGGCATTTTTAGAACGATTAAAGGCATTAACATAAAATGGACAGCAATCAGGTATATCAAATAGTACTTTATGCGGCAAGTAAAAATTTGCAACAGGGGTATGTAAGCCCTTCCGATTTTTATACTATAATAAACGCAGGACAGATTGAGTATTTTAATTACCTGATTGGCGAATTTGAAAAATTTCAGGCAGGCCGTCCGATTGCACCAGTAGAAGTAGGGGATAAGGAAAGTTTAAGACAAACCATATCCCCTCTTATCTACCAAATAACATTAACGCCAAATGTGGTAACCGGAATTGCATCATATCCTTCCGACTTTGATTCAGTAGATGCAATGTGGGAAGCCAACGGATTTTACAATATTCGCTTTACCCCACAACAAAGGCTTGCAAGCGTATGGCAATCTGTAATTGACCCCGTTGTAGATAATCCTATTTATACATTACGGGAAGCAGGTATTCAATTTTATCCTGAAAATATTGGTTCTGCAAAAATGAGTTATGTAAGGACACCGCCGAGTATTGTGTGGGGTTATACATTAGATAGTAATGGTATCCCTGTTTGGAATCCTGCTACAAGCCAAAACCCTGTTTGGAGTGATGGTGTAATGATGGAAATTATCGCAAGGGCATTAAGACTGATAGGGGTTAATTTACAATCATCTGTAATAAGCCAATATGCTAACGAAGTAAAACAATTAGGCCAATGACAAGGAGAACCTACATAGAACTAATAAGACGGCAGATTTATAATAGTTTCCCTGCCGATGATGCAACCATAACAGTAGGGCTTGTAAACAAATGGTTGGATTTGGGCATTGCAGCAGCAGCGCAAAAAAACTATACAGACAATCAGAAGATAGAAGGTATTTCATACATAAATAATTCATTCTATACTACATTCAAAAACCTTTCAATATCAAATGATGGGAACGGTATATGGAAAGTAACTTTACCACAAATCCCTTTAGGATTAGGAGCAAACGATTCTATTTCGTCCTTCACGCTAAAAGATAGTGCAGGATTAATTTCTTACCCCGTTGTATGGCTTACTGCTAATCAACAATCAATTCACAGGGGTATGCGAAAAATCCCAAACAAGGTGCTTGCTTACATAAACGGTAAAAATGTTTATATCCTTAGTGATTATTTTTTAGATGGTCTTACCGCTTCTGTCATAATGGTAAGCGGCGGTGATAATTCCGATTTGGACAGCGAAATAAACGTACCTGATGATTATTTAATTGCCGTAACGGAATATGTGAAAGCACAACTGCAATTTGAAAGGATGCAGCCTGTGGACACTTCGCCTGGCGACGGACAAGATTTTGTAAAAACAGTTTAAACATGATACAACCAGTAGGAAATAATATTTTAGTAAAACCACTTGCCCCACCAGAGTTTACAGACGGCGGTTTGCTTATCCCCGAAAATGCAAGAGCAGCCAGTAACAAATGTGTTGTTTTTGCCTTCGGAGCAAAAGTCAATGGGCTGAAAAAGGGTGATGTTGTTTTTAGGGTAAAAGATTGGGGGCAAGAAATTGTAGATAACGGAGAAACCTATTTTTTAATGGATGCCAAAAACGTAATAGCCAAACAATGAGCTTTCAACATTTATCATACATAACCCTTGATAGTATTGTTACCGACTATCTTAACGAATCCGAACAGGGGCAAAACAAGTACTATAAAGTATGGCAAATAGCATGGCGTGGAATGGAGGATTTGGGGTTAGATTTTTTCTATCAGGTTAAGTCTGTTAAACTCCCCGTAAACGGCAACAAAACAGTAGATATACCCGCCGACTTCCTAAATTGGGCGAAATTAGGAATACTTAATAATAGGGGTGAAATAATACCGCTTTACTATAATGATAAACTAACTACCTATGCCGATTTATCGGCAGACCGAAAGTCAAAAACAACAGACGGTTCGCCTATCGGTTCTGATTTTGGATTAAATAATTGGGTAAACTATTGGAATGGTTATGACTATGTGAATATTTATGGAGTTCCTTCAGGCGCACCCTTCGCAGGAGATTTTAAAATTGATTTGAGCAACGGCGTAATTATTTTAAACGAGCGGTTTAATAAAGATTATATCATGCTTGAATATGTTGCTTCACCACAAGAAGGTGGCGAGTATTATGTTCCACTTCAGTTCAGAGAAGCATTAATAGCATGGGTTAGATGGAAAGACATTATAAGCGTACCTGCTAAGGCTCATTTCCACAACGCAAATGTAGCCATGAGGGAAAAATATTTTTATGCAGAAAGAAGAAAGGCGATAGCAAGATGGAAGCCAATTAGAGTGAATGATATGTATCAAATAAGTCAGGAAATGACCCGACTTGCAGTAAAAACTTAACATAAATGAGCTACGAAATACCACCATTAATATTACCAGAGGGTTCAGCTATTGTTTTTGGAGATGGTTGGTTTGGCTCTTTGTATAATATTGTTCCACCAGTAGCAGGACTATGGGGAACGATATATGGGATAAACGGAACTACCATGCAGGTAGGCGACACCGTTTTATTTGATAACAGGAGAATAGAAGCAAGGTTAGCGTATAATGCAAAAAATTATACGATTATAAAACAAGATGCAGTATTATTAACATCAATAGAGCCACCACCAATTCCATGATAGACGTAAAAAGATTTAGCGGTATTTTGAATACGGATGACGATAATTATTCCGTACTTCAGCCACAACACATAGGGGCTAAGAATATACGCTTTGTTGGTGGACAAAACGGGCAGACGGCACAAAATATAGTAGGTAACTATAAAATAGCCAACAGCCTATTGCCGGGCGGCAACAACGCCAACAGAAACGACAATGAGTGTATAGGCGCTTTTTTTGATAGAATAAACAACAAGATAATTTGGTTTAATTGGAACTCAACAGGGAAAAATGGCATCTACTCACTTGATATAAATACAGAAGCAGTTACAAGAGTATTTGAATGTTTTACTAATAGTGCATCTGATGTATTGGGTTTTGACAGGAACTATCCTATTCATTCGTGCGCTATTGTTTATAGGGATGATGGAAATCTTTTGTATTGGACAGACGGGAAGGGAATACCGATGTATCTGAATATGTCCACAGTAGCGACACTATCTCCATTTACCGTAGATATGTTGGCCGTAGCAAAAACGCCGCCTTCTTCGCCTCCAACATCTACATACAAGTCAGATGCAACAAAGGTTGCAAACTTTGTAAAGAACAGGTATTTTAGATTTGCCAATAGGTGGGTTTACGAAAATTTTGAAAAATCAACATTTTCGCCAACGTCAGAATTACCTATACCTGCTCTTTCAGAGCCTCAAAATGAAATTCAGGCTACCCAAAATAACTATATTGAAGTAGTTTTTAGTGCAAGCACAAGAGCCGACTTTAAAAGCATGGAACTGTATGCACAGGAGTTTAATGGTTCATCATGGGGTGATTTTTTCCTAATAGATTCAGTAGATAAAAGTGATATAGGAGGTAGTACATATACATTTAATTTCTATAACGACGGTACATACCCCGTTATACTTCCTTCTGAAAGCGACCTACGTTTTGATTGGATTCCAGATAAAGCCAATACGTTAGAACTATTAAACGGAAATGTTATTATTTATGGTGGCGTAACAGAAGGGTATAATGCCCTGAAAAGGTCTGATGTGAATGTTCAGATAACAGCGACAACGGTAGGTGAAACAAGCAATAATGTTATTCCTGTTTATAGATGGGCAAACAACGAGAGGTTTGGGCTTATTTATTTTGACAAATTTGGCAAAACAAATGGAGTGGTTTCCTTCTTAGCAGATGCGTCTATTGATACCAATAATTTCAATGTAACAACACCCGACTATCAGGGAGGTGCGTTATCGCATCATATACCTAAAATAAGCGCAAGCATTAATCATTTACCCCCGTCTTGGGCAGAAACTTATCAATGGGTACGAATGGACTTAGCCCCTCCATTTTTCTTACAATATTGGACAAACGACTTGCAAACAGACAGTTCGTTTATGTACTTGTGTATTCAGTCGCTAATAAATAACAATTCTAAATTTGGTTTTGTTCCATCATACGAGTTCCAAAAAGGAGATAGGGTAAGAGTAATGGGATATGTTTCAGGTTCGTTTTCCCCAATATTAGACTTCCAAATTTTGGAAGTAGTAGAAAGAACGATGAACGGAACAGCCTACACACCTGCAACATCGGGTTCTTTTCTTAAAATAAAAAAGGCGGCAGGTGTTGTGTTGGGCTATCCTAATTATTTAATAGAAATTTACACACCTTCGCCAAACCAAACAGACGAAACCGCAGTTTTTTGGGAGTTTGGAGAAAAATACAACATAACAGGCGGCTACCACATGGGGCAAACACAAAACCAGACAGCGGTACAACCTGCCTTATTTGAATGGACAGAAGGGTATGTATATCGTAAACTAAGGACGTTTCCGGGAATTATTGATAATACCACAATGGGTTCGGACAAGGTTATGGATAGGAACTACAACGATTTTCAACAATCAAAGGCTAACAGCAATTCAAGGGGATGGCCTATTGATATAAATGCTAAAACGCAATACTATGGAACTACTTTACGGTGGGGCGGTAGTTATCTTCAGGACACTAATATAAACAACCTAAACAGGTTTTTCCCTTCAGATTTGGATGCTATTGACCGCAGCAGAGGTGATATTCGCCGACTAAAAGCAAGGGACAGAATATTAAGGGTGTTTCAGGATAGGTCAGTAGGTCAGTATGGTATTTATTCAAGGTACATTCAGAACAACGAAGGGGAAACACAACTAACTACAACCAACGAAATAATTACGGCTAATAATATCAATTATTATAGTGGTTTTTACGGAGTAGGGCAGTATCCTACAAACCTAACAAGTACTCCCTATGCAGATTATTTTACCGACATGGCAACGGGTAGGGGTATCAGGTTGGGTGCAGACGGATTTACCGATTTAGGAGTTCTTTATAAGGGGCAATATACCTTCCCTAAGTGGGTATTGAATTATAGCCAAACTATTTTACGGAGTAACGGAACAAAGGCTAAGGTAATGGCCTTTTTTGACGATTACGATAACGACTTCCACACTATTTTGCAGGGGGGAACGGCAAACGGAAACACCTATCAGGACAGGCATTTTGCCTTTCACGAACCGAGATTAGGCTATGTTTGCGACCAATACGACTATCATCCCGAATGGGCGATATCGGCCAACGGAATAACCTATACTTGGGATGGCGGCCACCTTTGGAAACACAGTGTGATGGGCGATAATTATTGTAATTTTTATGGAACTCAATATGATTCTGAAGTAACCTTTGTTTTTAATCAGAATATTTATAATAAAAAATCTTGGTTGTCTATATGCCAAACAGGAAGCGATATTTGGGAATCGCCCACAAAAGGCGATATTTATACAGATACTTATTCCTATTCAGGACAAGTACAGCAAAGCAAACTAAACGCAGCCAACTTTTCAAGACTGGAATCAAAGTTCAACGCAGCTTTTTTTAGGGATGAAAATAGCAGAGGTGGGTGGGTGAACGGCGATAGTTTGAAAGGTTCTATATTGGTAATAAAATTAATAAAACAAAACGCAAACAAATTAATAACTTTACTTTCAATAGATGTCAATTTTATTGAAAGTCCATTAAATTTAAAGTAAATAACCTATGCCAAGCCCTTTAACTTTAATAGGTTCTGTTGCAGGATTAGCGCAGTCTATTATCGGGGGAATTAATGCCCGAAAAACGCAAAAGAAACTTGAAAAAATGCAGTCCCCTGTTTATAAACAGAATCAGGGGATATTGGATTATTACAATAAAGCATTAGCCCGATATAACGTATCCCCTACCGATAGTGCTTTGTATAAAAGACAAATGCAGAATGTAGGTAGGGGTGTTGCTTCGGGTATGCAAGGACTTCAAGATAGAAGAAGCGCAATAGCAGGGATGCCTGCAATATTAAGGGCAGCTAACGATGCTTCTTTAAATGCAGAAGTAGCAGCAGAAAATGAACGTAATCAACGCTTCGGGCAACTTGGGGGAGCAACATCAATGAAGGCAGG
>CAZCUF010000022.1:0-17820 GCA_964502095.1 uncultured Anaerolineaceae bacterium | reverse complement strand
CCAAGGCTGAAACCAAAGCCAAGACTGAGCCCAAGCCAGAGACCAAGACCGAGGCCAAGACCGACGCCAAAGAGCAGCCCAAGGAATCTCCCAAGGCCGAGCCGGTGGCTCGCGCGCCGGATGGCAAATTCGCCGCCAAGGAAGCCCCGCAGGGCGCGCAACAGGACGCTCCGGCACAGACGCAGCTCCAAGACGCAAAGCCCGTCAGCGAGGCTCCTGCGCGGTTTAGCGACGATGCCAAGGCGATCTGGAAGGATGCGCCCGAACCGATCCGCCGCGAAACCGAGCGCGCCATCCGCGAACTGACGCAAGGGCACGAGAAATACAAGGCCGACGCCGAGTCCTATCAGCCCTTCAAGCCCTATGAGGATTTCGCAAGGCAGAACGGGACAACGGTTCTCAACGCCCTGCAAAGCTACATTGCGACCGAACAGGAATTGCGCACCAACCCGATCAAGGGCGCGGAATCGCTGTTCACCAAGCTCGGGATTTCGTTCCGCGATCTGGCATCGGCCTATCTCAACCAGCCGGTTGAGGCGCAGCAGTCGGCCAAGGATGTCGAGATTGCGCAGCTCAAGCAGCAAATCCAGCAAATTCAGCAGGGTTTTTCGTCATTCAAGGGCGAACTGGAAACCCGCGAAGCGCAGCAGGTGATTGATAGCTTTAAGGCCGATCATCCGCGCCTCGATGAACTGCGATCAGACATGGGCCTGTTCCTGCAAATGGGACGCGCCACCACACTTTCCGAGGCTTACGAACTGGCGGACCGGCTCAACCCCGCGCCAGCCAGGCAAGCCTCAACTCCTGCGGCCGCCTCATCCGCGCCGGTCATTGACCTTGTGGCTCAAACCCAGAAGGGCAGCAAATCCATTGCGGGCGCTCCCACTCCCGGCTCATCCCCGGCGGGCAAGCAACCGTCCTCATCCATCCGGGAAGCTCTCAAACGCGCCGCTGCGCGCACGGGCTGACCATGCAATCTAGGACATGACAAATGTCGATCAATCCTGTTGTGCATTATCAGCAGGTCCTGTCCACGGCGCTTGAAGATCGGGCTCCGGGGTATCAGGACCTTGTTTCCAACTCCAACGCGCTGCTGGCGCTGATGAACCGCAAGGGCCTGTGGCAGACCTACAGCGGCCCTCGCATTCGCGAGACGTTGCAGATCAACAAACCATCGGGACAATGGTACTCGGGCTACGATTTCCTCGACAAAGCGCCGGTTGAATTGTTCAACGACGCATACTTCACGCCGAAGATGGTCGCGGTTCCGATCACGCTGTCTTACGAGGAAATCCTCAACAACGAGGGCGAAAACCAGATCATCGATATCATGAGCGCCTATGTCGAGGCCGCCGAGCGCTCGATGCAGGACGATATGGATGAAGCGATCCACTCGGACGGCACCGGCAACGGCGGCAAGGAATTGGGCGGCCTCAAGCTCGCTATCCCGACCGTCGATGATTCCGGCACCTATGGCGGCATCTCGCGGGCCGATAACGCGCTGTGGCGCACCACGACGTTCGATGCGAACTCGGATTTTTCCAGCATCGGGACGCAGGTAACATCAACCACCATTCGCCAGATGCTGAATTCGATCCTGACGCAGCGGTCGCGCGGCAAACGCGGTGCTGATCTGCTGTTGATGTCGCCGGAGCATTATGCGGCGTATGACGCGGCAACGGTTGCCATTCAGCGCATCACGGATGGCGGCGGCGTGCTCGGCAAGCTTGGCTTCCAGTCGCTGCGCTACTACGGCGCGGGTCGGACGGCGGAAATCGTGCAGGACGGTGGTATCGGCTCCAACATGCCGGCGAACACCACTTACGGCATCGACACCGACAGCCTGCGGATGCGCTACAACCCGAACCGCAACTTCGACAAGCTGTTTGCGGGCGAAGGCATGAAGCCAATAAATCAGGACGCCATCGTCCAGTATATTGGTTGGATGGGCGAGTTAACCATGGTGAACCCCATGTTTAATTGGAAGCTGATCGACAGCAACCCGTCGGCGTAAGGAGAACCCATCATGACATTCGTTTCAACCTCACCCAGTCTCGGCGCGCCGGCGATCGACTCGCACGCGGCAGCGGGCTATGTCGCCGCAATCCCGCTCGGCACTGTCACTCAGGCCGTCGATCCCACTTACGGGGCCGGCGAGTTCATCTATCTCAAGGGCCTCGATACCACGGCTGTCGGCTCCGTCGTCACTTACAATACCGACGACTATTCGACCACGCTGGCCGTTGCCAATGCGATCGGGCCGGTGGCTGTTGCCATGGCCGCGACCGCAACTGGCGAATACGGCTGGTATCAGATCAGCGGCAAGGGACAGGCGAAGGCGCTAACCGGCTTTGCCGACAACGCCAATTGCTACCTGACCTCGACGGCCGGCAGCATTGATGATGCTGTTGTGGCCGGCGACTACATCTTTGGCATGAAGGGGGCGTCTGCCGTGGATGGCACGTCGGGCCTTGCCGATGTGGAATTGTCGCGACCGTTCGTCAATGACGGTCTTGCCTAAGTGATTTGAAGGGGGCCTTGGACGGCCCCCTTTTTCTTTCAGCGGATATTTGAAGGGGGCTTTTAGCCCCCTTTTTCTTTTCAGCCTCTCAGACAGGACAAGATCAAATGCAACAGAATAACCAGCCGCTCGTCGTGCCGATGTTCAAGGTCATTTCGCAGCTCGATAAGGCTAAATCGAAAGAGGCGGGGCGGCCGATTTACAAGGACCTCGAAGTCGTTGAAATTCGCTTGGCCGCCAACCGGCAGACCGTAGGCGTATTTCCGGCGCATGATGTGTGGCGCTGGGTCGATGGCCCGAACGGGCGCGAGGCGCAGACCTATGCGATGCGGTTTGAAGAGCAATACAAGCGGTTCAAGGCTGGCAATGCGCAGGCGATGTCGGGCACGCCGCTTGAGGAACTGCCGTTCCTGACCCAGGCCAAGCGCTATGAACTGAAGGCGCTGAGCATCTACACCGCCGAAGCTCTGGCCGCGCTCGATGGCAAGCCGCTGGCCAATCTCGGCATGGGCGGGCGTGAGTTGAAGAACCAGGCGCAAGCATATCTCGATAATGCGGCCGGTAGCGCCGACGTTCTCAAACTGGCGAAGGAGAACGAAGAACTAAAGCGCAGGCTCGATCAGCTTGAAAAAGCGCAGCAGGAGGGAACCGCGACGCCGGATATCTCTCAATCGCCTTTTGCAACGTGGGAGGTCGAGGATCTCAAGACCTGGATCGCGGAGGCAACCGGAGCAAGGCCGAGGGGCAACCCGAGCCATGCGACGCTCGTTGCTCAGGCCGATGAGGCCAACGCAAAACTGGCGAAGGCTAAGACTCAAGAGGCGGTGGCGGCCTAATGACCCTTCTGTCCGCCTGTCAGGATGCGGCTGTCGAATTGAGCCAGCCGATCCCGTCGTCGATTGCGACGAATACGTCGAACCCGTTTGCGCGTGAGCTTTTGCTTCACGCCAACCGGGCGGCGGTTGCGCTGATGAAGACGCATGACTGGCGGGCATTGACGACGCTTGGGACGCTGACGGGCGATGGTTCGGTCACGTCATTTGCCTTGCCGACCGACTATGACCGGATGCCGAAGAAGGCGCAGGTCCATTCGACAGCCTACATGAATATGGCCTATCAGCGCGCGGCTGATCTTGATGAGTGGCTGTATCTCAACCAGAGCGGCGCTATTCGCTCCTCGCCCGGCAATTGGGTCATTCTCGGCGGCCAGATGCAGATCTATCCGGCGATGCCGAGCACTGAGACCGCAAAATTCTACTACATCACGAAGAACATCGTGCAGCCCGCAAGCGGGTCGATCAAGCCGCTGTTTACGGTCGATACCGACACGTTCCGCCTCCCTGAGCGGCTATTGTCGCTTGGGATTGTGTGGCGCTGGCGGGCACAAAAGCGCATCGATTTTGCGGCCGAATTGAACAACTACGAAGTCGCGCTGTCCGAGGAAATCGGTACCGACAAGGGCTCGCGCATTCTCACCATAGGCCGCCCGCGCGTCCCTGCCGATATGGCCTATCCGGGCGTGCTGGGTGGGCCCGGCGGCAATACGCTGGATTCTGACGGCTGGTCGCTGGACGAGGAATAACAATGGTCGATCTGCCTCGCTTTAACATCGGGACTGTCGCAAATGACGGGACCGGGGATAAGCCGCGCGAGCTTGGTGAAAAGCTCAACGAGGCTTTCACGACACTCGAAACGCTTCTGAGCGGGTCTGACAGCGCGGCCAGCGCCGCTGCTTCGGCGCAAGTCGCTCAAACTGCGCAGAGCGCGGCAGAGACCGCGGAAAGCGGCGCACAGGCGGCACAGAGCGCGGCAGAGGCGGCACAAACCACAGTCGAGGGGCTGGTCACCGATCTTAGCGACGTGGCTGGACTGAGCCGAACCAAAGGCAATCTCATTGTCGGTAACGGCACGAGCTTTATTGCGCTGGGGGTCGGAACGGACGGGCAAGTCCTGACGGCGGATTCTGGCTCCTCTGGCGGCGTGGCGTGGGGCACGGAGGCAGGCGGCAGCGCGCCGATAGACTCGACCTATGTCACGCTTTCGAGCGACGCGACGCTGACAGGCGAACGGGTGCTGACGGCGGGCTCCGGGATTTCGATCACCGATGGCGGTGCCAACACGACGGTCACGGTTGCGGCCGACGTCGTATCGGTCAACAGCAAGACCGGGGCTGTCACACTCAACCCTGACGATCTGAGCGATTCCGCGACGACGAACAAGTTTGCCAGCGCGGCGAACATTGCGGCTGTGATCCATGCCGGCACCTCGAAAGTGACGCCAGCCGATAATGATGAAATCGCCATTTCCGATAGCGCCGCGACCTACGGCTTCAAGAAACTGCTCTGGACCAATCTCAAGGCCGCGTTAAAAGCCTCGGCCTCGGCTGTCTGGACCGGCACCAGCGACGTTCTGTTCTCGACGCCGAAGAACATTGCCGACAGCCATGCATGGCAGACCTTGACCGATGGCGCGACGGTCTCATGGGATATGTCGCTCGGCTATAACGCCAAGGTGACGCTTGGCGGTAACCGCACGCTGGCAACGCCGACCAATGCGATTACAGGCCGCGTCTATCAATTGCAGGTCGTTCAAGACGCGACCGGCTCGCGCACGCTGACCTTCCCAGCCAGCACGATTTTCGATTTTGGCGGGGCTGGGACGCCGACACTCTCGACGACCGCAAGCAAGATGGACTTGCTGATCCTGACTTGTCTGGATGCCTCGACGCCTCTGTTTCGTGTCGCCTTCAATGCGGGATCGTAAGTCATGATCCCGAACATGAATGCGGGGATTCTGATCGGCCGCAGTGGAGGTGTTATTACCATCGGCAACAGCACGACCGCGAATTATGCGGGGGCAGGGGCCGCAAACCCATCCATCAATGTTCCGTCTGGCGTTCAAGCCAGTGATTTGCTTGTCGCCTTTTGGCATACTTTCTCAAGCAGTAGCAATTCATGGACCCCGCCCTCTGGCTGGACCGAACTGGCAGACACCACGCCGCTCTGTGTTGCTTACAAAGTCGCCTCGGGGAGCGAACCTGCTAGCTACGCCTTCACACATGCCACAGTCAATTGCGCAGGCATCATGGTCGCGCTGCGCGGCGGCGCGCTCGATGTGGCAGGAACAGTTGCGGCGAGCTTGACCGCAACAAGCATCACGCTCGCGAAGAGTAACAGCTTGCTTCTTGGATTTTTTGGCGTCTCAGGTGGTTCTACGTTGACAGCGCCGAGCGGAATGGCCGCTGTCGCCTCTATTGCAGGAGGCGGCGGCGTGTCAGCGTATCTTTTCAGCCAGTATCCGATGGCGGCCGGCGCGACAGGGACGCGCACCGCCTCTGGCGGAAGTAGCAATCTCGGCTCCATCCTCGTCGGCATTAAACCGAAGTAAGCCATGCAATACGCTCTCATCACCAACAGCGCGCCTGCCGAAATCACCGGCAGCGCGATCGAGACCAGCAACGTGCAGTTCTCCTATCAGACCATGCTGCTGTGGTCGGACTCGGAGCGCGCGGCGCATGGCATCTATCCGATCACGGACGATGCGATCACGGATGGCAAGGTCGCGACCGGATCAACGCTTGAATTTACCAATGGTGCGGTGGCGCGGCACTGGACGCTGGAAGACGCGCCGCCCCCTCCTGTCCCCGAAGACATCTCCGACCGTCAATTTGCGCAAGCCTTGGCGCTCAATGGGCTCATCACAAACGTTGAGGCGCTGGAATGGGTCAAGGTCGGCACCGTGCCGCAGCAGCTCCAGGCCATTATCGATGCGATGACCGATACGGAGCAGCAGTTCGCGGCAAATATGCTGCTCGGCGGAGCAACCACTTTCCAGCGGCATCATCCCATGGTCGCGCTGCGCGGCGGCGCGCTCGGCAAGACCAGCGACGAAATCGACGATATTTGGCGGCTCGCTGTAACGCTGTAATCTATTCCTGGGGGCGTTAGTGCCGTCAAAATCAAAGGTTGCGATCATTCCAGCGCCGATCGGTGGGTGGAATGCACGGGACGCTTTGTCCGCGATGAAGCCGACTGACGCCGTGGCCCTGGTCAACTGGATACCCGGTCTCGGCGGTGTCGAGCTACGCGGCGGATGCGAGGAACACGCCTCTGGCATCGCGGCTAGGATCAACTCGCTGCTGCAATACTCGTCTTCCAGCGGGGCTGAGAAGCTGTTTGCGGCCTCGGGCAGCAAGATTTTCGACGTGACAGCGGAAGCGACTGTCGATCCCGCTACCGATGCAGTTGTCACCGGGCTGACCGGCGACAAATTCATCACCACCATGTTTGCCAATTCAGGCGGCAGCTTCATGGTGGCCTGCAACGGGCTGGACACGGTTCGCAACTACGATGGCAGCACCTGGAGCGAGCCAACAATCAACAATGTGGACTCGATCAGCCTGAATTTTGTCGTATCCCATGCGCGGCGGCTGTGGTTTCTGGAAAAGGGCTCGACTAAAGCCTGGTATCTCGCCACGGATGCCATTCAAGGCGATGCGACCGCGCTTGATCTCGGACCGCTCCTGAACTCCGGTGGCTCGCTTGTCGCGATGGCGTCATGGACGCGGGACGGCGGTGTCGGATCAGATGATGTTCTCGCGATCTTTAGTTCAAAAGGCGAGGTTGTCCTTTATTCCGGCATCGACCCGGCTTCCGTCGATACATGGCAGCTCGTCGGCAAGTTCAAGATTGCCCCGCCGATAGGCCAGCGTTGCGCGGTTAAATCCGGCGCTGACGTTGGCGTCATTACCTCGCAGGGCGTGATCGCACTATCATCGATTCTGCCGTTGGCGCCTTCGCAGACCGCTCGCGTTGCGGTGACCAACAAAATCAATGGGGCCTTTAACAGCGCCTATCTTGCGACCGGGGCGTTGCCGGGCTGGCAGATCATTGAATACCCGCGCAAGCAACTGATGATTATCAACGTGCCCCTGGCCGATGGCGTCAGCTTTGAGCAGTACGTGATGAACGTCTCGACCGGAGCATGGTGCAAATTCACCGGCTGGCCGGCGACGTGCTGGGCACCGCTTGGTGACGACCTCTATTATGCGACGGCTGATGGCCGGGTCATGGCGCTGAGCGATAAGTGCCTGGACGACGGGCAGCCCATCCAGGCTGATGCGCTCCCGGCATTCTCCGACTATGGCGTGGCGTCCCAGAAGTTCTTCCTGCAGGCGAGGGGCCTGTTCACGGCGGTTTTGGGCACCGACCCGCCGATTGAGATCAAGACGGATTATGACACCTCGCCGGCGTCCGTATCTCAGGCGGTTATCCCGAGCGGCGGTTCGCCGTGGGGTTCGCCCTGGGGTTCGCCGTGGGGGCCGCCAATCGTTTCCATCTCGAACTGGCAGAGCGTGATCGGGCATGGTTCTGCGGCCTCGCCGCGGCTCACTGTGACCTCACAGTCTCCGATCAAATGGCATGAGACCAGCATCATGTACGAAATAGGTGGCCCTTATTGAAAGTGCTCGGCTCGGTCCTGTATGGCGCCGACGCGGATGTGATCGAATTTGTACGCCAGCGCATTCCTGGGATGGCTACCCCAACTCATGCTGTCGGCCTTGGCATCGTGAGCGATCGGCGGCTTATCGGCGGCTTCGTCTTCAGCAATTTCGTTGGGCACAATATCGAGGTTAGCGCAGCCGTTGACAGCGCCCGATGGGCGACGCGCGGCACGCTCGATCAGATGTTTGGCTATCCATTTCGCCAGCTTGGCTGCGCGCGGATCACGGCGATTACCCGCGAGGACAACGTGCGCACGCATCGCATTCTGACCGGCACGGGATTTAAGCAAGAGGGCCGCGCCCGCAAGGCATGGGACGGCGAGCACGACGCGATCATCTTCGGCATTTTGAAAGAGGAATGCCGCTTTCTGAAGGACACGCTTCATGGGTAAACAAAGCCCTCCGGCACCGCCACCGCTTCCGGATCCCTACAAGACAGCCGCGGCTCAGACCCAAGGCGATGTCCAGAGCGCGATTGCCAACTCGATCCTGCAAAACCCGAATGTCATCACGCCATTCGGCAGCATGACGAGCGAGCAGATCGGCACCTATACGATCAAGGACGCGCAAGGCAACCCGATCGACGTTCCGAAATACAAGCAGACCCAGGTCCTCTCCCCGGCCGAGCAAAAGCTGTTCGATCAGCAGACCGCGATCGGCGCGCAGATGAACCAACTGGCGACGAGCCAGCTCTCGCGGCTCGGCAATACCTTGGGCCAGCCGATCACGCTGGGCGGCTTGCCGAAGTTTGCAGACCCGATCGGATCAGGACCGAAGCTCGCGACCGGCTATGGCCTGGGCGGGCCTATTCAAACCTCGCTCAATCTTGATGTGAACGCGCCGACGACATTCGGGCAGACTGCGAGCAATATTCAAACCAGCGTCGGCCCGACCGATTTCACCAAGGACCGCAACGCGGTGGTGAATGCGGTGTTGGCGCGGGTGCAGCCGCAGCTTGACCGCAACACCGATGCGCTCTCGGCAAGGCTCGCCAACCAGGGCATCACGATGGGCAGCCAGGCATGGAACGCGGCGATGGATGCCAACAATCGCGGCATCACTGACGCCTATACCCAGGCCGAGTTGACCGGCGCGCAAGAGCAGCAGTCGCTGTTTAACCAGGCTTTGCAGCAAGGCCAGTTCGCCAACGCGGCGCAGAGCCAGGACTTCGGACAGCAGCAGGCGCGGGGACAATTCGCTCAGCAGGGCATTGGCTTGAACAACGCTGCGCGGGAGTCGGCGGGCAACTTCTTCAACGCGGCCCAGGCCCAGCAAAATACCCAGAACTCGCAACTTGCGGCATTCGCGAACGCGGCGCAGCAGCAAATGTTCAACAATGCTGTGACCGGCGCGAACTTCGACAACACGGCGAGGCAGCAGCAATTCCAGGAACGGCTGGCACTGCGCAATCAACCGATCAACGAGACTTCGGCCTTGATGAATGGCGGGCAGGTGACCGCGCCCCAGTTCCAGCAATTCCAGGGCGGCCAGGTGCCGGGCTCGACGATCGGTCAGAACATCATGGGCAACGCCGCGCTCGCCAATCAGCAGTGGCAGACGCAAGCCCAAGCGGCGGCGCAGAACAACGCCGCCATTTACGGCATGGGCGGTGCGCTGCTCGGCGGCTTGATGCGGTTCTCAGACATCCGCCTCAAGCGCGATATTGCCTACCTCTACACGCATCACAACGGGTTGCCGGTCTATAGCTTCCGCTACTTCTCGGATGATGAGCCGCAGGCCGGCTTCATGGCGCACGAGGTGGAGAAGGTGCATCCCGAAGCGGTCTTTGACATTGGCGGCTTTAAGGCCGTCGATTATGAACAGGCGGTGCGCTGATGCCCGATATCCAGACAATCGCGTCCATTCTCGCCGCGCCGCAACCGTCTGCGGACACCTATCTCACGAAAGAGGAAGAGAGGCGGCTGCTTGCTTTCCAGCAATTGCAGAAAATGGCGAGCAGCACGGATACGCCGATCTACTCGAAAACAGCGGGCCTGATGAAGCTCGCGACCGGCGCGCTCGGCGGCTATCTGGAAGGGAAAACGGAGCGGGACGCGCAGGCCGCGCAGGCCCAAAACTCGGCGCTGATTGCGTCACTGTTTGGCGGCACCGATCCGCCGCCGCCTATGGCCCCCGTCTCCCCGCCCGCGATCGATACCTCGGACGTGCCGGCCTCGCCGGTCTCCGCGCCTCCCATGGGCGCGCTGCCGGGCTTTGGGCCTGTTGCGGACTCGTCGCAGCAGGATGCGATCCTGGCTGACGCGCAAAAGTCTGGTGTCGTGCCGCCCCCGCCAACGCCTTTAGGCGCGGAGACGTTGCGGGATTTTGACGCCATGAAGTCGCGTCCCGACGCGCCGCCTGCCGCGCCGCCATTGGCTCCTGCGCCGGTTTCTCCCTCCCCGATGTCTCCCGCCGTTCCTCCGGGTGGGTTGGATCAGGGGACCGTCTTCAACCCGTCGCTGCCGGGCGGCTTGTCCGAAGGCGCAACGGTCGTTCCGAATGCGGCCGTGAAGCCCGTCCCGATCGGCCCTAACGGGGAGGTTTCGAGCCTCGCGCCTTCGGGGCCGTTCGCGAATGATCCGGTGCCGCGCCCGCCGGCGGATATTCCGAACCCGATGCCGCAATACGCCAACGCCATTTCTGGCATTGAAAGCGGCGGCCGCTATGACCTGATCGGTCCGGTAACCAGAGGCGGCGACCGCGCCATCGGCAAATATCAGGTCATGGCTTCCAACGTGCCGGAGTGGACCAAGGAAGCGCTTGGCAAGTCGATGACGCCGGCTGAATTTCGCGCTGATCCACAGGCTCAGGAAGCGGTGTTTGCGCACAAGTTCGGCAGCTACGTGCAAAAGTACGGGCCCGAAGGCGCGGCCAAGGCGTGGTTTGCCGGCGAAGACGGGATGAAGAACCCGAACGCGCGGGATGTCCTCGGCACGTCGGTTTCCTCCTATGCGAGACAGTTTAGGAATAATCTCGGCCCAGCAGGCGCACAGGTCGCCTCCCTCGATCCGAGGGCTGGCGTAGCGCCCGCTGGTGCGCCTCCCGCTCAGTCAGGCCCCACACCGCAAAGGCTGGCGCAGGCTCTCCAGAACCCGCCGCAGGTCAATCTGGACGCCCAGCGCAAGGCGCTTGCAGTTCGGCTTTTGGCCGATCCGCGCACGCCGTCGCAGATCCGCGCGCTGATCGCGCAGCAGATGACGCCGCAAAAGCCCATCGAGGTGAATGGCCGGTTGGTCGATCCAAGAACCTTCAAGGTCCTTGCCGATTTCAGCGATCCGAAGACGGCGGTTGTCGGGGATACCGTTGTTGATGTCGGCAAGGGACGAGCGATCTACCAGGGCCAGCCGAAGCCGACGACGGATATTCAGAACTATCAGTTCAGCCAGCAAACCCCTGGCTTTGCCGATTATCAGGAAAGGCTGAAACGGGCAGGTGCTGCTGCCATCACCAACGACATGCGCGGCGAAAACGAGTTCTCCAAGGTCGCCGGCAAGCAGCAGGCAACGCGATTTGATGAACTGGCCTCTGAGGCTCCTGCCGCAAAACAGATGATGTCTGACGTTGCGACGTTGCAGCAACTCGGACGGGTCATCCATACCGGCAAGGGCGCGCAGGTCCGGCAGGCGATTGGCCCTGTTGCTGACGCACTTGGCATCAAAGTCGATGGCCTGAGCGACATTCAGGCTTATGACTCGATCGTCAATCGTGTGGCCCCGACGTTGCGGGTCAAGGGTTCTGGCGCGCAGTCGGATTTCGAGTTGAAGAACTTCCTGAAATCGCTGCCGTCGCTTGGCAATACACCGAGGGGCAACGAGATCATCGCGCAGACGATGCAGGGCTTGCAGGCCAACAAGCTGAAGGCTGCGGAGATCGGCGCGAACGCTCTCACCGGCAAGATCAGCCGCGACGAAGCCGAAAAGCAGTTGCGGGAATTGCCCGATCCGATGGAAGGGTGGCGCGCCTTCCAGAGGGAACAGGAAAATGCCAAGCCCGCTACGACGACGACGCCCGATCGCGCCGCGCTAGAGGCGGAAGCCCGCCGCCGAGGGCTGATTAAATGACCGATCTTTCCTCAATGTCAGATGACGAGTTGATGAAGGCTCTCAACGGGCCTCATTCGGACTTGTCGTCCATGAGCGATGCGGACCTGATGAAGGCGCTGAACGCTCCTGAACCCGCTACGGCCCCAAGCGCAACGCTTGACGTTGCCAAGTCGCTTGGCTCTGGATTGGTGCGCGGCGCTGCTGGGCTTGTTGGGCTTCCTGGAGACATTAGCGAGCAAATCGGCCTTGGCGTTCAGTTCCTTGGCGACAAGATTGGACTTCCACGTCCGGCACCGGATGCGCCGCAGCCTCCTAGTCTCAAGCCGACAGCTTCGCAGGTGCTCGATTTCATCCAAAGCAATGTTGGGACATTGCCGCAGCCGCAGACAACAGCGGGCCGGTATGCGCAGAGCGTTGGTGAGTTCGTGCCAGCGGCGACCATTGGTCCTGGTGGTCTTGCCGCAAAGACTATAGCGGCGATCGGGGGCGGTCTTGGTTCAGAGGCGGCTGGGCAGCTTGCCGAAGGGCAAAGCCCAGGATGGCAGGTAGCAGCCAGAATTGCAGGAGGAACGCTAGGCGCAATGGGGCCGGGAGCCCTGGCCCGCGCCATCACGCCAAACCCGATTTCTCCCGCACGGCAGCGGCTAGTCGATATCCTGCAAAACGAGGGCGTGACCTCGCTTACGGCTGGGCAGATCACCGGCAACAAGGCGCTACAGTACGCAGAAAACGCGCTTGGCAACGCGCCATTATCGGGCGGCAGGGCCGCTCAGATCGAACAAGAGGGGCAGCGACAGTTTACTGAGGCTGCTATGCGTCGAGCGGGGACTGGCCCTGATGCAACGCCGGAGGTTTTGGCCCAAAATCACGATAGACTAGGACAAGCATTCCGGGATTTGTCGGCGCGCAACACCCTTATCCCCGATAACCAGTTCATCACCGACCTGACCGATGCTGTACGCAATTATCGGCGGGTGCCCGACAGCCAGCAGCGTCAAATGGTGCAGGGATACGTTGATGATATTATTCAGCATGTGAACGCAGGTGCGATGCCGGGGCCGCAATATCAGGAAATGCGTTCGCGGCTTTCACGGCAATCCAATAGCTTGCGGCAGAGCGATCCTACGTTGTCTGAGGCGCTTCGCGGTATGCGCAACGCACTCGATGATGCTATGGGCCGATCTATTCCGCCTGACGACCTTCACGCGTGGCAAACGGCGCGGCAAGAATATGCTGCGCAAAAGACATTGGAGAAGGCAGCAACTGGCGCAGGAGAGGCAACTGCCGAGGGGCAAATCACGCCAGCTAAACTACGGAATGCGGCCACCGTTGGCAATCGTGGGGCATTTGCACGGGGCGAGGGGCAATTCTCTGAATTGGCGCGGGCCGGTTCTGGCATCATGACTCCGCTGCCAAACTCTGGCACGGCACAACGTAATTTCGTTTTTGATCTCCTGAACGGGGCCACATTTGGAGCGATCCCGGCCGCATCAGGTCGAGTTCTGATGTCGGCCCCGGCTCAAGCCTATTTGGCAAATCAGCTACTTGCTGGAGCGGCCCCGGCTTCAGGACCGACCAGAGACGCCCTTATCCGCGCTCTGCTCTCGCAGGACCGGACGCGGGCGCTTGAAGGCCCGTGACGCGAGTTCAAGGCCCTTGTTCGCTGCAACCGTAAAGAGGAAGGCGCAGGCTATGCCTTCAAGTCCGGCAAGGTAGCCATTCGGGGTCCAATGGTAGACGCCATTAGATACGACGATGGCTGCGAATATCAAATACTGCAAAATTTTCCAAAGCATCCCTTCAGTCTAGCCAAACTCCCAGCCGCCCCGCAAGGGCGGCTTTTTTCATGAGGAAAATCAATGCCTTTGAACGGATCGGGCCTGATGACCCGCCCATACTCGTGGGTAACAGAAGCTAATTCCGGCAACGATATCGATCCTGTGAAGATGGATGCCGACGCCGACGGCTTCGCAACCGCCCTTTCCAACGCGATCTATCGCGATGGGCAATCCACGGTCATCGCCAATATCCCATGGTCAAATCAGAAGATAACTGAACTTGGCGACGCCACAACCGATCAGGACGCGCTGAACCGGCGCGCGGGCGATGCGCGGTTTATCCGACAGATCGGCGGGGCGTTGTCGCCAACGACCAGCGTCAGCAGCAGCGCCATCGATCTTTCGACAAGCGGCCGGCACTTCTACAAGACCGCCACCACGGCCCTGACCTGGACCTTCTCAAACCCGGCTTCGAGCGGGCTTGACGGCTTCATTCTCGAACTCACAAACGGCGGCGCATACGCACAGACGTGGCCTGCATCGGTCAAGTGGCCGAACGGTGTAGAGCCGACGCTGACCACGAGCGGGACCGATATCCTGGTCTTCATCACGCGCAACGCCGGTACGTCCTGGGTTGGCAAGCTGACAATGCGGGATGTCAGCTAATGATGGAGATCCTGCTCCTGCTCGGCAGCGTTGACGGCAAGAAGCTGGTCGCAGGCTCCGACCTGTCGCCGTACCTCTATAACTTTGACATTGAGGACGGTTACACCTCGCTGCCGATCACCGATCCGCAAGCCACTTCGTTCGCCAGCCCTCCAGATGGAGCGAGTTCGATAGCCGTCTCGCCTGACGGCAAGTTCATCTCCGTGGCAGGCATTGGGCTGTATTATGCCGGAGAGGCAGTTCGGCCTTCCGGCGCGATCGACGCCTCTGGCGGCTATACCATTGCCACGGCATGGTCGTCGGATGGCAGCTATCTAGCCCAAGTCGGCATTAGCGGTGCGAAAATTTGGTCGCGTTCTGGCGATACCTTCACGCCACTTACCGGCCTGTCGCCCTCGCAAGCCAGCCTCCAAAGCTGCGCGCTGTCATCGGATGGCACCTATTTTGCCACGACAATCGATTCCTCGCCCTATGTCCTGATCTACAAAAACAACGGTTCGGGCACCTTCACCAAACTGTCAAACCCGGCCAGCCTGCCACCCGGAGCGGCACGCGCGGTCGCGCTGTCGCCAAACAATACATATCTGGCCGTTGGCTCGCTCACTTCGCCCTATCTCACGATCTATTCGCGCGCGGGCGACACCTTCACCAAGTTGATAACGCAGCCGACGATCGATGGCGCGACCGTCACACGTCTTGCCTGGTCTCCTGACGGGACTTATCTCGCGGCGATTTATCAGACCGGATCGCGTCTTGCCGTCTGGAAGCAGAGCGGGACGACGTTCACGGCATTAAGTAGGCCCGGCACAGCCAACCTGCCGGATGGCATTGGACGGACCTGCGCCTGGGATGGCAACCGCCTTGCGGTCGGGTCATCTACCACAATCACGCTTTACGACATCTCCAGCACCGCGATTACCAGAGCGTCCGATAATTTCAGTCCGCCAACCGCGAACTGGGATGCGCTGGCCTATACGCCTGCGCCATAGGGGGCGCTATGACCGATCTTGCCAAGCTCCGAGCCACCAACGAGCGCCGATGGGCGGTTGTGAGGCTGACGCGGCCGTTCAGCGCCATTGCCGATCAATTGATTGCCGCGAAGTCGCGCTATCGCATCGTCGAGGCCAAGACCGGCGTGCCGTGGTTCGTCATTGCCGCAATCCACATGCGGGAATCGTCCCGGAGCTTTCTCGGCGTGCTGCACAATGGCGAGCGGATCATCGGCACAAATCGCCTGACAAAGCTCGTCCCGAAGGGCAGGGGGCCGTTTGCGACATGGGAAGATGCGGCGGTCGATGCGCTGGTGAACTGCGCGCCCTACGCTGCCCGCAACAAGGATTGGTCGGTCGGTGGGACGCTGCTCCTTCTGGAGCAGTACAATGGCCTTGGCTACGCCAACAAGGGCCTGCCGTCGCCTTACCTGTGGGCCGGAACGGATCAATATGTAAGTGGCAAGTACGTGTCAGACGGGCGGTTTGACCCCAACGTGATCGACTCGCAGCCGGGGTGCGCGGGCATTATTTTGGCGATTATGGCGGCCGATCACAGCGTCCAATTCGGCGCGCCAGGCAAGCCGCCGCCCGAGCCTATCCCTGATCCCGTTGCGCCCGAACCAGCGCAGCAACCCACTCCATCGCCGTCAGTTTTGACGGCTTTTTTTATGGCTCTCGTCCGCATCTTCAAGAGGAAGTAATGGCACCGTTCATCCGCATCGGCCTCCGGTATCTCGGCGGCTACCTCGCCGCCCGTGGCTTTCTGGCGCAAACTGATACCGGGATATTCGACGATCCCGATCTGGTCGCGGCCATCAGTTACGGCGGGGCGGCGCTATGCGCTCTAGCGGGAGAGGGGTGGTACTGGGCCGCCAAGAAATTCGGGTGGCAGAAATGACCGCTATCCTGTCGTGGCTGGCGTCACTGCTGACGGGGCCGATCGTCAATGGCGTGATCGACGGCTACAAGGCCTCTATGTCTGCGGTGGCGTCAGTAATGCGCGTTCATCAGTCCACCCGAGTTTATTCAGCCTAGAGTTGGCGGTGCTGTACTTGATCTTGGTTTTCTTGCAGGCATCAACCAATGGCATTTCCTTCCCTTGCAGAGAAACTGTTCGCGTGGTGCGTTTGTTTCTTCGCTGGGTTTCGTCGGTCGCCCATCGACAATTGCCTGGCTCGTAGTTGCCGTCATTGTCGATCCGATCGATTGAATGGTGCGGGGATGGCCGCTCACCCATGTCGTCGAGGAAGTTTTGGAAGTCTTGCCACCTGTCGCAAACCTTGATGCCCCTCCCTCCATAAGAATCGTATCGCTTGTCTCTCGTGTCGGAACATCGACGCCTCATAGAACACCAAAGTTTAAACTCCGGTGTTCCTGTCTTTCCGTGCGTTGTTAGATACTTCTGAGCTGCAACAGAGCCGACCTCAACGCTTAAACAACCGCAAGATTGCGTTTTCCCGTGCCTGACGTGGGCTGCGAACGCGACGTGCTCCCTCCCGCAATCGCAGATGAATTTCCATCTGTGATTATTGTGACGGTCTTTATCGAAGAACGAAATGGCGACGAGCCGCCCATATCGCGCGCCGACAACAGTGGAAGGTTTTGATGGCATTTCGTCACCTCTTTTGTGCTGATGATCTTACCATTAATGCTGGCGCATAAATAGGATAACCTACAATGGCTAGCTTTTTATCGTGGCTTTTGTCGCTGTTTGGCGCACCTATTTTCAATGCAGCGTTAGACGCATATCGGGCCAAATTATCGGCCGGGAATGATGCCGACAAGATCGCGGCCGATCTGGCAACGCGAGAATTGGCGGTGCAGCAGCGCGAAATCGAGGTTCAGTCCGAATACCGGATAGCCTCGCTCGGGCGCTGGTATGAGCCGGACAAGCTCATGGCCTACTGCGTTGCGGTCTATGTCGGCAAGCTACTGATCTATGACAAGGTTCTAGGGCTTGGCTCGACCGATCCGCTCGGGGGCTGGATCGAGACGACGGCAAACCTCGTGGTGGCGTCGTATTTCGCCAAGAGAGGGTTTGAAAACGTGGCTCGCATTATCAAGCGATAGGGGCATGATGACTATCGATCCAACGATAACCTTCGGTGCTGTCCTGAATGCCGGTGTTTTGCTCGTCGGATTTGCAGTTGCCTTCTCTCGCATTGGCGGCAGGATTGACCTTCTCGCACAGCGCCTCAAGGCCGTCGAAGAGGCAATCAAGGAGCAAAGCAACAACAACACGCGAATTTCAATTCTGGAAGAACGCGTGACAAACCACGGCAAGATGATCGCGTCGGCACAGCAGGACATATCCGAC
>CAZCUF010000021.1:0-21979 GCA_964502095.1 uncultured Anaerolineaceae bacterium | reverse complement strand
GCTCACATTTTGGACATTTCATCCCCTTATTTTACACATATTCTTCGCCACTCCCAGGCCAAACGCGAACGTTTGGATGCGCGCAAGACCTTAAATTATACCAGCCGCGCTTTTGCGCCGCTTTGGAATGCTTTTGTAATGCGGCATGATATACTGCATGAAACTTCTCAAATCCGCCGGGGTTATGTTTTTCAGCCTCGCCGGTAAGGTCAGCTAGTGCCGGAGACTGAGTTCAAAGAGGAAGATCTTCTCGCTAACGCGTCGCAGGGAGATAAAGATGCATTTGGGATTCTCTACGAGCGTTACGTGGAGCGCATCTTCAACTATACCTATTATCGAACCGGCAACCTGCACGACGCGGAGGACCTGACCGCCCGCGTATTCCAGCGGGCGATGAACCACATACGTAGTTACACCGACCGCGGCGTGCCATTTTCGGCCTGGCTGTACCGCATCGCTCACAACCTTGTGGCGAACTGGCATCGGGATCGCAGTCGCCGCCAGGAGATTCCGATCAATGACCTGCCGGTACTGCCCTCGAAAAGCGATCTTCCCGAGTCGAGGCTGGTTCACTCTCAGGAACAGGATTCGCTTCTGCGCCTCATCCGACGCCTGCCTCCGGACCGACAGCAATTGTTGATCTTGAAATTCGTCGAGAATCTTTCGAACGTGGAAATCGGGCAGGTCATGGGACGCAGTGAGGGCGCCGTGAAAAGCCTCTATCATCGCACACTGCTGACGCTTCGCGACCAGATCGGTGACCAGAACATTACTTTGGACGGAGACTAAACCATGCTACGAATTGTGACCGATGGCGCCGCCGACATGCCTCCCGGCTGGGAAAAAGAGTACGATATTCAAATGATCCCGGTCAACATCCAGTTTGGAGAGAAGACCTATCTTCAATTCGTTGACCTGGACAACGAAGGTTTCTATAAACTGGTGGACGAGTCGAAGAAGATTCCAAAGACGGCTCAACCTTCGCCGCATCAGTTCGTGGATTTTTACAAAAAGGTCGCGCAGAAAGGCGATACCATCATTTCGATCCACGTCACCAGCAAGCTTTCAGGGACGTACGCCTCGGCCGTCAGCGCGGCGGAGGAATTAAAAGATACGTTCAAAGTATTTCCGATAGATTCGACGGTCGGTTCGGCGGGTATCGGTTTGATGTGCCGCGAAGCCCGCAAGCTGGAGCGAGCCGGGAAGAGCGCGGAAGAAATCGTTAAATATCTGGAGACCGTTCGCAGTCAGGTGCTGGTGATTCTGACGCTCGATACACTGGATTATGCCCGTATGAGCGGCCGTGTTGGAACTTTACAGGCCGCTCTTGCCTCGGCTTTGAACGTCAAGCCGATTGCCGTATTGCGCGACGGCGTGCTGAACATGGCGGAACGTGTCCGCACGCGCAAGGCCGCGCTCGAACGCGTGGTGGCTATGGCAAAAGAAGAATTTGGCGATAAGCCGATTTATTTGGCGGTGGTGCAGGCCCGCGACCCTCGTTCGGGGGAGGCCCTGCTCGAACAAGCTAAAAAGCAATTTAATACCGAAGATGCAGTGATGACGGAACTTTCAATCTCTGTGGCCGCCAATCTCGGCCCCGGAACGGTTGGATTGGTGTTGTATCCTGCTTCGTAGTGAGTGAGAATGACAAAAAGCAAGTTGACCAATATGGACAAGAATTTTGACTCGATTGAAGCGCATCTGGCCGGGACCTTGCGGCGGGTTCAGCCTTCGAAAGAGGTGATCTACCGCCTGCGCGGGCGCCTGCGTTTTCCACAGCGCGAGCAGATCGTGGTGCGCCTGCGCGAATGGCAATCGTTACTGCTGGCGCTGGGCGGCATCATGTCCGGCTTGCTGGTGACGATTACGGTGGTGCGCGCCTTCTTCCATTTTTTCGAACGCAGGACGGGATAAAACAATCTTCCGCGATTGAATTCTTGGTAATGGATCCGAATGAAAAATCCTCCTGCACGCGGTAGCGCAGGCGGATTTTTTATCGCGTCAGGCTGGAACTGTTTTTATCGCGGAGGCAATTGAGGGCGGAGAATGAAGCGGGCAGTTCTTACGAGTGAGGCGTGAATGCGCCAAAGGTCTTGTCTGTGGTGATCTTCAGTCCGCCTGTGGTGCGCCGCACTAATTTATTGATATGAGCGGCAAGCACACTGCTCGAGATTGGTTTGGTGAGGTAGTCGTCGGCGCCGGCATCCAGAATGCTGGCGATAACGGCCGGGTCGTTCAAGGCGGAGAGAATGATAATGGGCGCATTGGTGAATGCGCGCATGGTTTTACAAACCTGCCAGCCGTCCATTTCAGGCATCATTAAATCGAGCACTATCAGATCGGGATTTTTCTCGCGCGCCAGGTCCACGCCGCGAGCGCCGCTGTTGGCGGAGATCACTTCGTAATTCAATGATTTCAGTAAAAGTGTAAGCAGTTCTGTTACTGCAGGATCGTCATCGATCGCAAGAATATTGATGGTCATTCGGATTCCAATCTCGCCATATTATCCTCGATTTGACTTGCTTTATACTTTGCAAGCTATTAACAGAATGGACGCCGTATCGTAACTTTACAAAATGCTGACAACTGTTCTTTGAACTCCTCACTTTTGTCATATATCCTTTGTGGTAAACTTCACGCCGTTAAGCTTTTTAATTTTCAAAATTGTTTTGAAAGAAGGTTCCAATGGTTTCCACGAGCAGGAAAGTTGTAAAAAAGACTGTTGCAAGGAAAACGGTCAAGAAATCCAAACCAACGACTCGGAAAGTCGCCCCCAAACAAAAGAAGTGGGTCTATCTTTTCGAAGAAGTCAAAGCGGTGGAGAAATACACAGGTTCCTGGGAGGGCGTGCGCGGCCTCCTCGGCGGCAAAGGCTCGGGCCTGGCAGATATGACTCGCGCTGGCGTGCCGGTGCCGCCCGGGTTTACCGTCACAACCGAGGCGTGCAACGCGTTCCGTAAAACCGGGAAGTTCCCTGCGGGAATGTGGAAGCAGGCGCTGGACGCGCTCAAAATCGTCGAGAAGAAGACCGGCAAGAAGTTTGGCAGTGCAGAAACTCCCTTGTTGGTCTCCTGCCGTTCGGGCGCCAAGTTTTCCATGCCCGGCATGATGAACACCATCCTCAACATCGGTATGAACGATGAGGTGGTGGATGGCATGATCAAGCTGACCGGGAATCCGCGCTTTGTATGGGATTCGTATCGGCGTTTGATCGAAATGTTCGGCACGACCGTCTTCAATCTCGACGACGAAGTCTTTGAACACCCGATGGCCGATTACAAAACGGGGAGGGGTTACAAAGTTGATACCGACATGACCGCTGAAGACTGGAAGAAATTGGTTTCCACATTCAAGGAAATCTTCAAGCGACATGTCGGTTTTGATTTCCCGCAGGATGTATATAAACAGCTCGAACTTGCCACCAAGGCTGTGTTCGAATCCTGGAACGCCAAGCGCGCGCAGGATTATCGCCGCGCTACGAATATCTCAGATGATCTCGGTACAGCTGTCAACATTGTGACGATGGTCTTCGGAAATATGGGTTTCGATTCCGGCACGGGCGTGGCTTTCACGCGCGACCCCTCGACCGGCGTTAAAAAAATGATGGGCGAATACCTGCTCAATGCGCAGGGCGAAGATGTGGTGGCAGGCATCCGCAACACCGAGCAAATCGAGAATCTCTCCAAGAACATGCCCGGTGTCTATAAACAATTTATGGACATCACCGGCAAACTGGAAAAGCATTACAAGGATATGCAGGATGTTGAATTCACGATTGAGCACGGCAAACTGTGGATGCTTCAGACCCGTAACGGCAAGCGCACGGCCAAGTCCACGGTGAAGATCGCCGTGGATCTGGCGAACGAGAAGTTGATCACGAAGGAAGACGCGGTTCTGCGAGTGGCTCCCGAAGTGGCGGACGCGCTCTTGCATCCGCAATTTGAAGAAAAAGCCATGAAAGACGCCGAGAAGGCTGGTTCCTTCTTTGCCAAAGGCGTGAACGCTTCGCCGGGCGCGGCGGTCGGTCAGATTTATTTCGACGCCGATACAGCCGAACGCATGGCAAAAGAACACAAGCAGGATGTCGTCATGGTGCGTCCGTTCACCAAGCCGGATGATGTGCACGGCATGATCGCCGCCAGAGGCGTGCTTACCAGCGAAGGCGGCGCCACTTCGCACGCCGCAGTGGTGGCTCGTCAGTTTGGCATCCCGTGCGTGGTCGGCGCATCGAGTATCGAGATCGATCCCGAACGACGCGCAATGTCGGTCAATGGCAAGACTGCCAAAGAGGGCGATTGGATCTCTGTTGACGGTACAACCGGGCAGGTCTTCCTCGGCAAGATTCCTACCAGCGCGCCGAGCCTCGAAGAACAGACCGAATTGATGACTCTGCTCAAATGGGCAGACGAGATCGCGGCCCGCCCGAACGTTCGCAAGTCGCCCAAGGGCTGGCCGACGCGCGGTTTGCAAGTATGGGCTAATGCGGACTACCCCAAGGATGCGCGCCGCGCCCGCGCGTACGGCGCAATGGGCATCGGTCTCTGCCGGACCGAGCACATGTTCTTTGAACCCGAGCGTTTGCCCATCGTTCAGCGCATGATCCTTGCCGATACTTCGGCTGAACGTACGGCCGCGTTGAATGAGTTACTGCCGAGTCAGCGCAAAGACTTCGACGGTCTGTTTGAAGCGATGGATGGCCATCCTGTGATCATTCGCCTGATCGACCCGCCCCTGCATGAATTCATGCCCGACGAGGAAAAACTGTTCGAAGAAGTCATTACTATGCGCGTCAAAGGCGAGACCGAGGGACTGGCGGCCAAAGAAAAATTATTGAGCCACATCAAGGCACTACACGAGTCAAACCCGATGATGGGTCTGCGCGGCGTGCGTTTGAGTATTGCCATGCCTGAGATCGTCGAGATGCAAGTACGCGCCATCTTCGAAGCCGCGGCAGACTGTACTTTGCGCGGCATCAAGGTCCATCCTGAAGTAATGATCCCGTTGACCGGCACAGTCAAGGAATTGGAGTGGATCCAGCCGCGCCTTACGCGTATCGCCGCGGCTGTACTGGCGGAAAAAGGTGTCAAGAAGCTGACTTATAAATTCGGCACCATGATCGAGATCCCGCGTGCGGCTGTTACCGCGGCCGAGATCGCCACACACGCCGAATTCTTCTCGTTTGGCACGAACGATCTGACTCAAATGACCTTCGGTTACTCACGCGACGACGCCGAACGCAACTTCCTTGTTACGTATGTGGAGCAGAATATCCTGCCGAAGAACCCGTTCCAAACCATTGACCGCGACGGCGTGGGCAAGCTCATGCAATGGGCGATTGCCGAAGGACGCAAGACGCGCCCAACGCTGGAAGTGGGCATCTGCGGTGAGCATGGCGGCGATCCCGAGTCCATTGAATGGTGTCATTTAATCGGCAACAACTATGTTTCCTGTTCGCCATTCCGCGTGCCGGTCGCGCGCCTGGCCGCGGCGCATGTCGCTTTGAAGTACAGCGGCAAGCGTATCGCAGAAGATAAGTAAGCCGCCTTCGGTTGAATCGCAAACGGACAAGCAGACGCTTGTCCGTTTTTTATTTCAATTGGCGGACATTTTCATTAAATCCCTTGACGTTTCCATGGCGCGGGACTATAAGTATCCCGCAATTGAAAAGTCCTCGTTAGGCCAGGCGGCTGCGTGAGACATAAGCCATTGTCCTGAAACGTCGAAAGACGCCAAAGGGTATAACAGGTAAAGTCGGCATAAGGCTCTACTTAAAATGGCTGGGTGACAAACCCTACGACGCGCAGTGCTGAAGCTCAACCAGGGAGGCCGAAATGATTGTGCATGTGATTCTGCCTCCCGCGAAACTGACGGGAGGTTTTCATTTGCCGCGATGCCCCGGTCACTGGCCGAATCCAAGGTGTTGCGCGGAAGGAGGCGCCTCGTGGACATAGATGATCATAAACAAATTTTGCATACGAACCGGCAAAGTGTTTTTGGCATGCCCGCGTGGTTTGGCGTATCTGCGCACTCTCCTTCGACTGCTTGTCCTTGATCGATAGCGCAGGAGAAAGAATCATGTTGAGAAATAAAAGCCGCCTTTGCCGGGAATGAGGCGGCTTTTGCTGTCTCCAAATCTCAACCGATGGAGGACCTATGGCCTTTTCTAACGATGTTCTTGTGAAAACGGTAAACGATCTTGGCGCGTTGATCGAATCACGCGATTTTGGCAAACTGCATGAGCTGATCAAAAATTGGAAGGCGGGCGACATTGCCGATGTCATGGAGCCGCTCTCGGCGGAGCAGGAAGCGGTTGTTTTCCGTCTTCTGCCGCGCGAAGAGGCCGCTGAAGTTTTTTCCTATCTTTCCAATGAACGGCAGGAGGAATTGCTCAAGGCGATGGCGCATGAAGAGGTGGCGAGCATTTTGAACGCCATGTCGCCGGACGACCGTACTTCTTTTCTGGAGGAACTGCCCGCCAACGTCATCCAGCAATTGCTTAATCTGCTTTCACCCGAGGAGCGGACGGTCGCCGCCCAACTGCTTGGTTATAGCGAAGACAGCATCGGGCGTTTGATGACTCCTGATTTTGTCCGCATCCGCCAGCAGTGGACGATCGGGCGCTCGCTCGATCATATCCGTCGTTACGGAAAAGATAGCGAAACGATGAGCATGATCTACGTGATCGATGCGCAGGGCAAACTGACCGATGACTTGAGAATTCGTCAATTACTGCTGGCCGCGCCCGAATCCCCCATTACCGATCTCATGGACTTTCGATTTGTTTCTTTGAAAGCCACCGATAACCGCGAAGTGGCTGTGGCGGCTTTCAAAGATACGGACTTGACTGCCTTGCCAGTGACCGATACACAAGGCATCCTGATCGGCATAGTCACCGTGGACGATATCCTGGATGTAGCTGAAGAAGAAGCCACGGAAGATATTCAAAAGATCGGCGGTTCCGAAGCGCTCGATGAACCTTACATGAAGATTGCCCTGCCGCGCATGGTGCGCAAGCGGGCCGGCTGGTTGATCATTTTATTCCTGAGCGAAATGCTGACCGCCACCGCGATGGGGCGATTCGAGGATGAAATTGCCAAGGCCGTGGTGCTTTCGATCTTTGTTCCCTTGGTCATTTCGAGCGGAGGCAACTCCGGTTCGCAGGCCTCCACGTTGATCATCCGCGCCATGGCGCTGGGCGAGGTCCGCGTACGGGATTGGTGGCGCGTGATGCACCGCGAGATTTTGTCCGGTTTGTCGCTGGGAGCGATTTTGGGCGCGATCGGATTTATCCGTATTTCGACCTGGGCCGTATTGTTTCATTCTTACGGAACGCACTGGCTGTTGCTCGCCCTGACCGTTGGAACGGCCCTGATAGGAATCGTGTTGTGGGGAACGTTGGCCGGTTCGATGCTGCCGCTGATCCTGCGGCGTATTGGCGTGGACCCGGCTACTTCCTCTGCGCCGTTTGTTGCAACGTTGGTGGATGTTTCGGGGTTGATCATCTATTTCTCGGTCGCGTCGTTCATTTTGCGCGGTACACTGCTCTGAAAATAGAACTGCGACTTTGCGGTGAAGACAGCGTTCTTATGCAAACGCGGCTAGAAGCGCGATAATATTTTCACCCAATGCAGAGTTGTTGTAGCCGCCTTCCATCACAATGACAGTCGGTATATTCAAGCCTGCAATTCGGCGGCCGATCTCTGCGATGCCCGCGCGCGAAACTTTGACTCTGCCCAGCGGATCTTCGGAGTAAATGTCCATGCCCGCGGAGATGACAAGATGCGCGGGTGCAAACTCGCGAATCAATTTTAGTGCATCATCCAAACTGGATAGATAGACCGCGTCGCTGGCGCCCGCCTGCAATGGGAAATTGTGGTGAAAGCCAAGTCCCGCGCCGGCGCCGCGTTCCTCGGCATAGCCGCTGTAATACGGATATTCATTGTCCGGGTCGGCGTGAATGGAGATCGTCAACACGTCGGCGCGCTCGTAGAAAATATCCTGCGTGCCGTTGCCGGCGTGATAATCAATATCGAGCAAGGCCGTTCTGCCTGTTGCGGAGAGCCGGTGCGCGGCAATCGCCGCGTTGTTGAAATAACAATATCCGCCGCAATTGGATTTGCCTGCATGATGGCCGGGCGGGCGGCATAACGCAAACGAGGCGCGCTTACCGGAAGAAACCGCCTGCGCCGCGCTCAACGCACAGTTGACCGAAGCCAGCGCGGCACGATACGTCCCGGCGACAATTGGCGCGGAGAGGTCCATCATGTAGTATCCGGCGCGTCCAAGCAATGAGGATGAGCGGTGCGCCTGATGTCTCAATGCAAAAGTGGCGGGCAGTAACGCGGACTTGTCGGCCTGGATGCCTCCGTCCGCGGCCGCGGCCAGCCACTCGGTCCAGGCGGAGGCGATGAATTCCACATAGTCGCGATCGTGCACCGCGAGAATCGGGTCGAGTCCGAAGTCGGACGGCGCGAAGATTTCGGCCCAATCCGTTTTTTGCAGAGCCGATAAAATCCGCAGGGCGCGTTCGGGCACTTCGAAGCTTGGCACGCGCTGACCGCCGTCGAACACCTCGAAGGCGGGTGCATGTTGGAGATGCGCGTCGGAATAAAAAATTTTCATGGTAAGGATATTTTACCCGCGCTCATCAGGGCTTGGAATCTTTTTGGGAGGCTCAATGGAATTGTTCGATGCAATCCGGACTCGTCATTCGGTCAGCGACGTGAAAACGGAGGCTGTGCCGCGTGACTGGATCGAAAAATTATTGGATGCGGCCGTGCAGGCGCCTAATCATTATAAAGTTCGGCCGTGGCGATTCGTAGTGTTGACCGGGAAAGCCCGCGAACGGTTGGGCGAAGTCATGGCCGCTTCACAACGCGACCGTCAGCCTGACCTGCCGCCTGAAGCTTTTAACAAAACCCGGGGTCTGCCTCTGCGCGCGCCATTGCTGATCGCGGTCGGTGTGGATAAGCCGAACGGGCCGAAAGTGCTGGAACTGGAAAATGTTTGCGCGGCCGCGGCCGCTTGCGAGAATATTCTACTGGCCGCGCACGCACTGGGACTCGGCGCCAAGTGGCGCACAGGCGAATGGGCGCGCGACGCGCGGGTGAAAGAGTTTTTGGGGTTTGCCGAGGATCAATACCTGATCGCGTTTTTGTATGTCGGTTATCCCCAGATGAAAGTTGAACCGATGCCGCGCCCCTCCTATGAAGATCGCACAAGATGGATGGAATAACGCGCTGGATGAAAACCTTTGGTTGTTTAGATGTTTCCATTGTAAGATGAGATAAATTCTCGAGCGTTTCTTTTCATCTAATTTGGCCCGTTTATATCTGATATAATCAGATGTTTGGAACGCTTCAAGCACAACGCCGGGCGCGCTCCGGTGTTTTTTATGTGCGATCGCACGGCGCGACTTTTGTCGCATAAATCCTTAGCGGAGACATTTATGAAGAAAGAACAACAGTTGGATATGTATCATCAGATGGTGCTGATTCGCCGCCTGGAAGAACGAGGCGCGGAGTTATATCAGCAGGGCAAGATCGGCGGTTTCATGCATTTGTATATCGGGCAGGAAGCCGTTTCGACCGGTCTTGTGGCGGCGCGTGAGCCGCGCGACCGCGTGATTACTGCCTACCGCGATCACGGTGTGGCGCTGAACTGCGGCATTTCCGCCAATGAAGTGATGGCTGAACTGCTTGGCAAGACTACCGGAATTTCGAAGGGGCGAGGCGGCTCGATGCACATGGCGGATCCGGCCAAAAATATGTGGGGCGGACACGCCATCGTGGGCGGGCATCTGCCCATCGCAGCAGGACTCGCGCTTGGCGATCAATATGCCAAAAACGACAACGTCACAATTTGCATGTTTGGCGACGGCGCCACTAATATCGGCTATTTTCACGAAGCCTTGAACCTGGCCAAAACCTGGGGCTTGCGGGTATTGTGGGTTTGTGAAAACAACAAATACGGCATGGGCACCTCGGTGGAACGCGCTTCGGCGGTCTCCGAGATTCGTCAAAAGGCCGAAGGCTACAGTATGAAAAACGAGCGCATTGACGGCATGGACGTGATGAAGGTCTATGATGCGGCCAAGGAAGCGATCGAATATGTGCGCAAGAACTCGGAACCGTTTCTGCTGGAGGCCGTTACGTATCGTTATCGCGGTCACTCGATGGGCGATCCCGAACGCTATCGTAAACACGAAGAAGTCAAGAAGTGGGAAGAGAGCGACCCGATAGGAATCTTCCGAAAATATTTATTGGAGAAGAAGGCCGCCACGGCGAAAGCATTGGATGAAATCGAAGCCCAGGCGGAGGCCGAGGTGCAGAAATCGGTGGAATTTGCCGAGGCCAGCCCCGAACCTGCTTTGGAATCGCTGTTCGATAACGTTTACGTGAATAACTAATAAAAATTACGAGTTGCTTCACAATCTCTGCAACTCTGCGCTAAAGGAATCGCAACATGGCAAAAATAACAATGCGCGAAGCAATTTCGCAGGCTTTAATGGAGGAGATGGACCGCGACCCCTCCGTATTCATTATGGGAGAGGAAGTGGGCGTATGGGGCGGGTCCTATGCAGTCACCAAAGGCTTTTTTGACAAGTACGGCCCCGAGCGTGTAAGAGATACGCCCATCGCGGAAAACGCGATCGTAGGCTCAGCCATCGGCGCGGCGATGACGGGGAAGCGACCTGTCGCGGAGTTGATGACCATCAACTTTGCTTTCTCCGCGATGGATTATATTGTCAATCAGGCCGCCAAATTGCATTACATGTTCGCCGGGCATTTCAGACTGCCGCTGGTGATTCGTACTGTCGGCGGCGGCGGGCGTCAACTGGGCGCCACTCACTCACAGACTCCCGATGTGATCTTCGCTCACTTTCCGGGCTTGAAAGTGGTTTCGCCCGGGACGCCGGAAGACGCCAAGGGATTGCTCAAAACAGCCATTCGGTCGGATGATCCGGTTTTCTTCATCGAGCATGCCGCCATGTATCAGTCGCGCGGCGAAGTTCCCGAGGGCGAATATACGATCCCGATTGGAAAATCCAAAATCCAGCGTCCGGGCAAGGATGTGACCATCGTCACGTATTGCCGGGGCCTCGAACTCTCGATGCAGGCCGCGAACGATCTTTCCAAGGAAGGCATTGAAGTTGAAATCGTTGACCTTCGCACCTTGCGCCCGCTCGATATGGAACCCGTTTTGGAATCGTTCAAGAAGACCAATCGCGCCGTGATCGTCGAGGAAGGCTGGCGCTCTTATGGTGTCGGCGCGGAGGTATCCAGCCGCATTTACGAAGAAGCATTCGATTACGCAGATGCGCCTATTTTGCGCGTGGCGCAAAAAGAAGTGCCGCTTCCGTATAACCGCAATCTCGAACAAGCGGCGCTCCCGCAAGTGCCGGATATTCTCGCGGCAGTGAAGGAGGTTTTGAAATAATGGCTGAAACCATCAATATGCCCAAACTGGGTTTTGATATGCGTGAAGGCACGCTGGTTCGCTGGGTGAAGAACGAAGGCGAAGAGATCAAAAAAGGCGATGTACTGGCCGAGATCGAAACCGACAAAGCGACAGTGGAAGTCGAATCGCCGGCGAGCGGCGTTGTGCTGAAACTGATCGCCAGTCAGGGTGACGTGGTTCCCGTCAACGCGCCGATTGCGGTAGTTGGACAAGCCGGGGAAAAAGTGGAGCTGACACCGGTTACGAATGAGAATGAAGGATCGCAGACTGAGAGCAAGCCCGCGGCGGCTCCTGCTTCGGTTCCTGCTCAGCCGGCGCCTGCTCCCGTTCCCCAAACAGTTTCCGCGCCCTCGGATGGATTCGTCAAAGCAAGCCCTCTGGCAAAGAAAATCGCCCGCGATAAAAACATCGACCTCGCTTCCGTCCAGGGAACAGGTCCCGGCGGACGCGTGGTTCGCAGGGATGTTGAATCTGCGCTTGCAAGCGGCGCACAATTTGCAGGAAGCAGTAAGCCTGCATTTATTCCATCGTTCGCGGCGGTTTCACACGAAGACGAAACCGTTCAACTCACCAAACTCCGGCAGGCCATCGCACGCCGCATGGCGGAATCGAAAACAACCGTTCCGCATTTCTATGTCGCGCATGAATTCAATATGGACGCGGTCATGACGATGCGCAGGCAGGTCAACGAATATTTGCCCGATGACCAGAAACTTTCGGTCAACGATTTCATCGTCAAGGCGGCGGCGTTGGCATTGCGCGAATTCCCCAACCTCAACGCGACCTTCGCGGGCGACAAGGTCGTTCGTCACGGCGCGGTGAATGTGGGCGTCGCGGTCGCGGTCACTGGCGGCCTGCTGACCGTCGTCAACAAAAACACCGACCAAATGCCTCTTCGCCAGGTTTCTGTGGATATCAAACAGAAAGCCTCCCGCGCGCGCGACGGCAAGGTCAAGCCCGACGATATAGACGGCTCGACCTTCTCAGTCTCCAATTTGGGCATGTTCGACGTGGAAAATTTCATCGCGATTATCAACCCGCCCGAAGCCGCGATCCTTGCGGTTGGCTCTGCCAAAGAAGTTCCCGTTGTGGAAAATGGTGAAATTAAAGTTGGCTGGCGCATGAAAGCGACAGTCTCCGTGGATCACCGCGTCAGTGACGGCGCGGAGGCGGCGCAGTTCATGCAGTCGCTGGCGAAGTATTTGGAAACGCCGGCGCTGATGTTGGTGTAAAAAGGAAACTTCCGAAGCGCCAAAGATCAGTGTGGCTTCGGAAGTTTTTGTTTTAAGGGATTGATCCGCACACACTGCCATTGTTTGGGTTACAGTATTTTACATCGCCACCGACCATGGTCATCACCGCGTAGATGTTGGGGATCTGCTCGGTGGAGGTAGTCAACGGATTGGCAGATAGAATAACAAGGTCCGCGTACTTGCCCGGCTTGAGACTGCCAATGACATCCTCCTGATGCGCGGCATACGCCCCGTTGATCGTCAGCATTTCCAGCGCCTCCTGCACGGTAACCGCTTGAGCGGATTGCCACGCCTCGGGTTGTCTGCCTGCGAACGTGGTCATGCTGACTCCCTGATAGATCGCCTGCACGACGCTCGCATCGTAATTTGGACCGTTGAAGCTGTTTCGCCAATCGGTACAACACCAAGGGTCATCAGTGTTCCCGATGAGAAAAACGCCTGCAGTGATCAGGTCGCGCCAGCGCGCGGTGTGCTGTACTTCACTGGCAGGGATGTATTTTTTAAATGAGGCATCCTCAACCAGCGAGCCCGCATTGATAAATCCCACTGAGCCGATGATTCCCAAATCCGCCATTCTGCGAAGCTGCTCATTGGTCATCGTTCCGATGTGTTCGAGACGCAGTCGCAGCGCGTCATTGCCCTGACCGTTCAATCCAGCCTCGTATCCGTTCAGGACGATTTGATTCGCCTTGGCTGAACGAATGTGTAGCGATCTGCCAGCCGCTTTGTGTTCCATCCCGCACCATCTGGGTGTATTGTTCTTGCGAGAAGAAGACCTGCTCTCCCCATTCGCGGTCGAGCGTGATCTTGAGTCCGGCGATCTGCAAGTAGGGACTATATTGATGAAGTGGCTGATACGCCTGCCACCATTTGGTGTACTCGTACTCGAAGTTCATCGTCAGGTACATGGACACGCGCAGAGGCATGGCGTTTGCACGGTCAATGTTGACCAACTCGTTCAGTCGCTGGTCGAAGACAAACAACTCGTGCAGGCTTGTCCAGCCCTGTGATAACGCTTTATCCATCATCTGCTCAGCGGAGACTTCGCCGAAATGCCAGCGGTCGCCGATGCGATGCGCATGGGAATCGATAAAGCCGGGGGTAAGGGTCATGCCCTGCAGATCAACCAGTTTTGTTGAATCGCCCTTGAACTTCATCACTTCCGTCTCGCTTCCGACTGAAAGGATGATGTCCTCCTTGATGGCGAGGGCTTGCGCAACGGGTTGATTCTCTTCCATGGTCAGGATCGTACCGTTGTAAAAGATAATGTCCGCCGTGTTGACCACAGGTTCGGGAATCGGGTTTTGCCCGCCTTCAAAACCAAGGATCTCAATCTCCTTCCACGCCACCCAGGATGGGCTTTCCGTTGTAACTATTTTGACGAACTGGACGTTCGAAAGCGGGATGGTTGGGCTGAACTCGAGAACCTGATTATCGGATGTGACCCCACTGAATTGGTGGATCAATCTCAAATCCGAAGTGGATGCTCCCACAAACACCTGATGGATCGTTTTGCCGCTCGGATATTGCGCGACGGTCAGGCGGATTTTGTTAACGGTCGCGGTCGTTCCCAAGTCAACTTGAATCCATTGCTCAGGGCTTGCGCCGGAGTTCCAGACGGTCTCCGCGCTTCCGTCAACAGTATTGCTCGGCGGTTCCTGGTCTGTTTGCGCAGAAGCGATAACAGTTTTGTTCAAGGCAAGTTTTTTAATGGAAGGCGTGGATGTGGAAACTTTGACAGGAACATCTGTCGCAGGCGGAAGTGCAGATGGTTTCGTTTGTCCTGCGGCGCATTTAACAAGGAACAAAATCAATAGAACGGATGAAGCGCTGGATTTTAAATTCATCGCTGCTCGCTTTCGACTTCGATTTCGCGCCACGCCACCCAGGAGGGGCTTTGCGTGGTGATAATCTTTACGAATTGAATATTCGTTAGCGGGGTAGGCAGGATGAATTCCAAAATATCAGAATCATTAGTCGAACCGCTGAATTCGTGGACAAGGGTTAAGCTGTTCGAGTCCGCACCGACCCAGATTTGGTGTGTAGTTTCGCCCTCTGGATATTGTGAAATGTGAAGCCGAATCGCGCTAAGCGTAGTGGTTTTTCCCAAGTCAATTTGAATCCATTGTTCGGGTCCCGAACCGGAATTCCAAATTGTTTCGAGATTACCGTCCAAAACATTGGATGCGGGAGAATCAGGCAGGGAGGTAGAGGCGGTTGCAATGGCGGAACCAGATTCAACGTCGGAGGGCGAAGTGGAGGGGCAGAGTGATTCCGATCCCGAAGCGCAGTATTCAACTTTTCCGCCGATCATCGTTATCAAGACCGATATATCCTTGAGAGAATCCGATTCCACTTGCAGGGGATTGTCGTTGAGAATGATGAGGTCGGCGAATTTGCCTGTTTCGAGAGTCCCGATTTCATTTTCGAAAAATAACGCATACGCGGAATTACGCGTCATCATCGGCAGGGCTTTTTCGACGCGCAACGCTCCCGCTTTCAACCAATCAGGCGGATTGCAAATGGAACCGTCTTCATTGACCTGTTTACGCGTGACCATGCCCCATAAATGATACAGCGGATTATTCGTTGGGAAGATCGGGTAATCTGACTGCCATGCAATTGGAAGTCCGGGGTTTGCATCCGCTAGCGCGCGCCAGGGCCAATCCCATGCGCCGTATTCTTCGCCGAGAATATACTTGAATTTCTTGCTTTCGCCGGTGGTGCGGATGCAGGTTGAATACGCTCCAAAGATGACCGGGATAATGCCGATCTCGCCATAACGCGGCAGAAGCTCGGGGCGAATGGTGGCGTTGTGTTCGATGCGGTGGCGGTATGTGTTGGGTTGTCCGTTCAGTGCAAACGCAATTGCATTTTGTGCCTCTTCAACAGCGCGATCGCCCAGCGCGTGAATGGCGACTTGAAAGCCTGCGGCCTGCGCCTCCGCCACGATTTGATTCATTTGGTCCTGCGTGAAGAATAGGTCGCCTTTGCCGCCTCCGGGATATTCCACGCTCATGGCGGGGATTTTGCACGACCCGCCGTCGGCGAAAATCTTTAGCCCTCGAATGTAAAGATTTGGCGCAACCTGCTGATTAGGTTGGTAGGCTTTCCACCAATCGCCCATGAGGTCGCCGCAATTGTTTGTGTAGAGGAGATAGACATTAACGCGCATTCGTAGTTTGTTCGCCTCTGCCAGCGTCTTCAGTTTGTTGAGGATGGATTCATCTACGAAAAATTCCGCCTCGGTGGTGATGCCGAATTGGATTGCCATTTGCTGGTCGGGCAGTGGGTCTTGATCGTGGAGCAAGCGCTCGTTGAACATGTGGCTGTGCGCGTCCACGAAACCGGGCATGAGGGTGAGACCGCCCAGGTCGATGATTTGCGTTTGAGAATCGCTTAGCGCGAGGATCTCCGCGGTATCGCCCGCCGCGAGGATCGTGTCGCCGTTCAGCGCAATCGCCTGCGCGATCGCGCTGGCGCCGTCCGTGGTGAGGATTGTGCCGTTCATAAAAATGACGCTTGCTCTTTCCGCGATCGCAGGCGGAGTTGCAGTTGGATTCGCTGGTGAGGGAGATGTTGAAGGAGTTATTCCGACCTTGATCAGGGTTGAAGCCGGGTTGCATGCAGTCAGAGAGGAAATGAACATCCAGAGCATGAATAATCGCACATATTTCATGGGCGCTTCTCCTTTTTGACTAATTGCCGGCCATGCCGCCATTCTGTGGCAGAACTTCCGGGGCGTCAATCCATAAGATCGGATGTGAACTGTTTGTATTGCGCCTGATCGTTGATGTGGCTGTTGTCGTCGAATTGGAAGCGCCTGCGCTGATATTGGCGGATAAAGGGCGTCATCTACGGCGGGATTACGGTGAAACGTAATAATTGATTATCAGTTGAGGGCGCTCATTGGGCGAAGCGTAATTACCGCTGAAGAATTTTAGATAATCGTCCTTTTTATTATTGTTGTCGTCGAGTTGGAATCTCAAACGGAATTGCGTGATGCCGCTCAAGTTGATGTACGGGAACGCGGCGGCATCCAGCCCGGCCCAATACCAGCCGCTGACGGGATTATTCGCGATCATCCCCACCGCGCCCTTATCGGCTGGAGCTTGAAAATCGGAGGCCAACAGCGCCGGAATCTGGAACGGACCCAGGTTGCCGAAGGCGCCTTTACGGATGTCGATCAAAATATTCCCATTCGTTTTAAACGGATCATTTCCGATCAATCCCTGTCTTTTGATCATCAGGATGGCGGAAGTAATGACGGCGTTATCGGGCAGGGCGGAAGTTGGAAATTCCAAAATGGCGCGGTATTGTCGATTCTTGGAATCGTCGCCGAGGTTGATGATCGTCCCATTGGAATTCTTCGTCCCGCCCTTGTTGCTATATCGGTTGGACTCCAAAATCCAGCCATCATTCGCGCCATTAGACATAAAATTTTGTGTGACCAAAGTTACAACAGGCTTGTTGACCGCGTAGGTTTCGCCGCTGGTAAAGTTTCCATTCCCCGCGCCCGCGTTTCCGAGCGGAAGACCATTTGCATCGAGGATGCTGTCGTTATCGAATAGGTCGAGCCTCAGTGTGCCGCTTCCACTGCCTGTTGCGACTGTTACTACATATTGACTGCCTGCGCCGCTGATATTGATGATGCTCGCGCCGGATATGCCGTTCGTTGACAACGCGAAATCGCTCGCCTCTACGCCGGTCACTGGTTCGGAAAACGAGACGAGGAATCGAACACTGCCAGCGGAGGTCGAGTCGGGGTCGGCGCGCAGGATCGAGGTCACGGTGGGTGCGTTTTTGTTGATCGTATAAACTTCACCGCCGGTGAAATTTCCATTGCCCGCGCCGGGGCCGCCAAGCGGATTGTTCGTCGCATTGACGATGCTGTCGTTATCCGTCAAATCGAGTCGCAGTGTTCCATCGCCGTTGCCCGTATTGACCGTCACGTTGTACGCGCTGGCTGAGCCGCTGATCTCTGCCACGCTTGCGCCTGTGAGATTGCCCGTGACGGTAAGCGCAAAATCGCCCGCATCCACGCCGCTGACCGGGGTGGAAAAGTTCACGGTGAAATGAACGCTATTGGCGGACGTGGGATTCGGGTCGGCGCGCACGATGCCGAGAACAGTGGCAAGGTTTTTGTCAATCGTATAAGTCGCGCCGGAGTTGAAATTTCCATTGCCTGCGCCGGGTCCGCCAAGAGGCGTGTTCGTATTATCTAAAACCGAATCGTTGTCGATCAAATCCAATCGAATGGTGCCACTGCCCGTGCCGGTATTGACGTTCACGGAATAAGTTGTGCCAGAAACAAGGGAAATGGTTGCGATGGACGCGCCGGTCACGCCTGAAGTCGTCAGCGCGAAATCGTTCGCATCGACTCCCGTGACAGGCTTCGAAAATGTGACTGTGAAATTTACGCCCGCGGCGTTGGTGGGGTTTGTATCTACGCTTGTAATGGATTGAACCGCGGGCGGAACTTGAAGCGCGTATTCGAACGCGCCGAGATCGGGCGCGGCGCCCGAGAAATTATCGTTGATGCCGGGGAGCAAAACACCGCGGTCTATGTTGGGACTGCCGGGCAAAAGTGTGAAATCTCCGCCATTAGGGTTCGAGAACCCGGGCGCATCCTCGAAGCCGTTGCACTCCAGGCCGGTGGCGGAACAGAGTTGGGCAATCGTGTTGTAGTCCACCTTTTCCCATTGAAAGTGCGGGCCGCCCGAGCCGCGCGTGGTGTACCAATCGTCATAATTCCAATCGTGCCCCGTCGAGCCGATGAACGGTTCTGCAAACGCGTATCCATTGCCCTGGAAAATATTATTGCGTAATACCGAGTTATGAACGGGATGAATCAGACTCATGGCGTTCAGGTTGGGAACGTTGGTCCAGCTGGTGTTGTGGTAGGCGAATACGAATCCGTCCGAGTTCAAGTCCCATTTGATGCTTGTGCCGGTGAAATTGACGAAAAGATTTCGCAGTACCCAGGCTGGGCCTTGTGTGATCGGCGCGATGGAAATGCCGGCCAGCGATGAATCGATGACGTTATCCCGAAAACGTTCGTTGACGTTCGCGCCCTCCGGCTCGAGTCCGTCATCTATGATGGCATGAATGTGATTATTGTAAATATCCGCGTCGAACGCAACTTCCGGATTTTCGATGGCAGAAGAGGCGGATGTGCCGGTATAGATTCCGTTGAAAATATCGTGCAAGTCGTTGCCGCGCACAATCGTACCCGTGTGCCCGCGTATGACGATGGCCGTTCCCTCCATGGAAGTTGCTTTAAGCGCCGCCCACGGCCAATCTGTAACGGACAGATCGTAGATTTCATTGTATTCGATGCGCGTATCGTTGCCGCGGTCACTGCCGTTCGTCCAATTGGTGAAAACTCCAAGTTGAATATTGTGAATCCTGTTCAAGCGGATGACCGTGTGCGAAGCGTTTGTGGTGCAAATGCCACAGCCGTAGTTCGCGCCGTAAAAGCGGATTTCGAATCCTTCGATCCAAATCCAATCCTGTCCGTTGATGTCGAACGCGTTGCTCAAAGTGGGAAATTGCCAGCTATGTTTGGAAGGGTCGCTTGAACTTCGGATGTATAAATTGCCCGTGCCGGGCTCGTAATACCAGCCTTCGCTGATCGGGACTCCGTTGTGACCCAGTCCCTGAGTCAATTCCGAAAGATCGTCATAGTTATAGAATCGCTTTTGATCGCGCCCAAGATATGTGATCGGGCTGGCCTTGATAAAGTAGACATTTTTCTTGGTTATGTGCGATTTCCAATCGACATCCGCCAGATCCACGGAACCATCCAGGATCGCGCCGCCGTTCGCGGCTTTGACTTGAATCCATTGATTGGCAGTACCGGATTTTGGAAATGAAACCGATTCGTGATATGTTCCGTCCGCGACGAGGATTTGTGTGCCGGGCCCGGCCTGATTGACCGCGTCTTGAATCTTTTGAAACGGCGCGGAGGCCGAGCCATCGCCTCCAGCGGCGGCGCGGCTGTCCACGTGCAGAACAGTTATCGGGGCGAAGGGAAGCGCATCCGGTTGAGTCGTTACGGTGCCGGTAATCTCGGTCGTCCCATCCGTAACTTTGACCTCGTACGAAGCGCCCGGCGTAAGGTTGAATAAACTGCCGATCAGGCGGCCGTCGGGAATTTGCACAAGCGGCTGGCCGGTGTGCCAGTTTGGATCGTTGTTGGGCCGATAAGATAATTGTGCGCGGCTGGGCAGGTTTGCGCCGCTGACTGCGATGCCGGCCGTTTCGATATTGGCAACGAAACTGATTTGCGAAAAGGCCGCGGCATTTCGGCTGTGGGCGCGGGAGGAAGGTACGCCAAGCAAGAGCGTGCCGATAATCAATGCGGAGAAGATTTGGAGCAAGGTCCTGGTGCGATTGACAGGCATGTATTCTCCTTGCGGCCGCATACTCTTTCGATCATCCAAGGTCTTTATAAATATTGTAACGCTTTTTGAAAGGGAGATTCAGCATTTTCTGAATCGTTGCAAATATCATAGCAAGCTTTAGGGACAATTACAATTCCCCAAAGGTCGCTCCTGTTGACTTTTGGAAATTATCCTGACCCTCCCTTTTCTCGATATTCTTTATGCTGGGCGGAGGAGTATCTCTCCGGTAAAATTATATCTGGAATCTCGAACAAACCGACTCATGACATCCATCCATCTCCTCATCGAATTCCTCGACGAACTCATCTTCGGCGTCGGCGAGACTGCCTGGCCGCTCATCCGCGATGACCTGCATCTCACGTACACGCAGATTGGATTGCTCCTCAGCCTGCCCGGAATCATCGGCGCATTCATTGAACCCTTCGTTGGCATCCTCGGCGACGTATGGAAGCGGCGCGTCCTTATCCTCGGCGGCGGAGTCTTCTTTACGCTTTCCCTCGTTTTTACCGCCATTAGTCACTCTTTCCTTTTTCTTCTTTTTTCTTTCATCCTTTTCTTCCCGATGTCCGGCGCGTTCGTCGGCCTATCGCAGGCGAATCTCATGGATTCAGACACGAATCGCCACGAGCAAAATATGGCGCGCTGGACCTTTGCCGGCTCGTTCGGAGTTTTAGCCGGACCGATTCTTCTCGGGCTTTTTGTTTACCTCGGGCTCGGCTGGCGCGGGACGTATGCCCTGCTTGCCGCCGCGTCCGCCTTCATTTTGATCCTCGCCTGGCGGCGCATCCCGCGCGGCCTCGAATCAGCCGGCTCATTTCCGTCTTTCCAAAGCGTCTTCGACGGTTTTCGCGCCGCATTGATTGCCCTCAAGCGCGGCGAGGTCTGGCGTTGGTTATTGCTCCTCGAATTTGCCGACCTGATGCTGGACGTATTGTTTAGCTTCCTCGCGTTGTACTTCGTGGACGTGGGCCTGGCTACTCAAGCGCAGGCGGGAATCGCCGTCACTGCCTGGCTTGCCATGGGGCTCGCCACAGACTTTCTGTTCATCCCGTTCGTTGACCGGCAGAAGGACACCATGCAATTTCTTCGCGGCACCGCGCTGATGGAGTTGTTTGCTTTTTCAGGATCCCTGCTGGTCCCCGGTTTCATCCCCAAATTAATTTTCGTGATCCTCGTCAACCTGCTTAATACAGGCTGGTACCCCATTTTGAAGGGGCGGTTATACTCCAGCCTGCCCGGCCAAAGCGCAAGTATCATGGCAATCGGCGCAGCGACAGCTCCGCTTGCAAAATTATTCCCGCTTCTCATCGGCTTCTTTGCCGATCAATTCGGTCTCGCCGCCGCCATGTGGATTCTTGTCCTCGGCCCCCTTGCTCTTCTCATCGGTCTGCCTCGAAAAGCGCCGCCCCTAATTTCAAATCTTTAACCATGCTATCCATTTATCTGCACATCCCATTCTGCTCCCACCGCTGTGCCTATTGCGACTTCAACACATACGCGGGACAAGAAAGTTCGATTCCCGCGTATGTGGACGCGTTGTGTAAAGAGATTGATTACGTTGGTCGAGTAGCCGCGAGCGACAGCGAGCGGCGTATCGAGACCAACATTCATACCATCTTTTTTGGCGGCGGGACTCCCTCGCTTCTTTCCGCGCCTCAACTTGCCTCCATCATGGACGCGTTACGCGCCGTTTTTGTGTTTTCTCCCGGTCTCGAGGCCACCATTGAAGCCAATCCCGGCACAACCTCGCCTGAATTTCTCCGTGAAATTCGCGCGGCTGGGATTAATCGCATTTCTTTCGGCGTTCAATCTGCGAATCCCGAAGAGCTTCACATGCTCGAACGCATTCACGATTTCTTC
>CAZCUF010000020.1:0-26337 GCA_964502095.1 uncultured Anaerolineaceae bacterium | reverse complement strand
ATGATTTCATCTATTGTTGCAAGATTGCTCACCTGAATACTTTGCACATCCATATGTTCCTGCGACGTTATCTGTGTAATCGTATTTCTATCTAATTGAGAGGTGAATATTTTTCATTCGTCAGCCAGGTGCTTCATGTCAGGATTAACCGGAGAATAGTATTTATTCATCAAAAAAGAAGTAACCGATACAACCATCAGCGGAATAAACAGATCGTACCCCGAGCTTACTTCTGCAATCAAAAATATTGCCGTGAGCGGTGCATACATCACGGCCGAAAGTACGCCAGCCATACCCACCAGCATCAGGTTGGTAACAGGAGCATGGTCAAATCCTAACAATGTAAGTCCGTAACCGAACGTATAACCCATTAATCCGCCTGCAATCAGTGATGGTGCAAAGTTTCCACCCACACCACCGGAATTTAAAGTAGCACTGGTAGCTACGGCTTTGGCCAGGGTACTCAATAAAAGCATGAGAAAGATGGCCGCCTGAGGATTGCGGAAAAAATTGATTATATCTTGATATACTAAATAATGAATATTGCCGTGGTCAAGCATTTTGATGTTGATATAACCATCGCCATACACAGCCGGAAAAAGTACACATACAACTCCCATTATAATGCCTCCGAGTAGTGCTCTGCGAATACTGCCATATTGAAAATTTTCTAATAGCTTTTTTATTCTGTACCCGATTACGATATAGTAACGGGAGTAGAGACCCGATACGATGCCGAGTACTACGTAATACAAAATATTGGTGTAATCAAACGGATCTCGTTTTCCCAAACTAAATAACATATCGTCATTCAGCACAACAGTGGTGAGCAAACTGCCGCACATTGAAGCGATGACCAGAGGAATAAAATCGGAAAAAACGATACCAACGAGTAATACTTCAAAGGAAAACATGATACCCGCAATAGGTGCGTTAAAGGCAGAAGCAATACCCGCGGCTGCACCTCCTGCCAGCAATAATGTTTTTTCCTTGTAACCCAGTCTGTAGCGTTGGGCGAAATTGGAACCAATGGCGGCACCCGTAATTACCATTGGAGTTTCCAGGCCTGCGGAACCTCCCAACCCAACGGTGATGGCGCTTTGTGCCATCTGCGAGTGTGTTTCGCGCTTATTTATATTGCTTTCGTGCTGCGCAATGTCTATCAATACCGTACTTAGTTTAATATCTTCTCTGCATTTATACAGGTAACGCGCAACTAACGTGGTTATTAAAATGCCAATAATCGGGAGTGCGCCATACGCTATCATCCTTTGGCCATCAGAGAGTTTGCCCAACGAATTTATCTGGATATAATGCACCACCGTTTTCAGGCAAATTCCGGCCACACCTCCTAAGGCACCAACGATAACACCTGACAGCACTAAAAATTGGAATCGGGTTAATTGCCGCTTTAACCAGATAATCAATAGATCCAATAGGTTGTACTTCCGAAAAGCGTAAGTTTTTATTATTCTGCTGAAGTGCCTGAAGCTATTGTAAAATTTTTGAATTTCACTTCTGGTCATAACATGGGCATGTTGTTTCTAAAGGCACTAAATTAATGAATCTTGGTTCGGAAAAAGTAAACCTGCAGCTAACCCAAAAAGCGAAAAATTTTTTACAATTCATCTTTATTGAATGCTTACTTTTGAATGCGTATTGATTATTAGCTATAAAACCTAACACGTATCACAATGATAACAAAAATCTTAAATTCAGGATTTATCCTCTTCGCAGTATTTATGGGACTTAAGCACGGTTGGAATATGCTTACGGCAAAACCCGAAATGCTGGAAATGTTTGACAAGTGGAATCTCAATAATAATTTTGTAATGGCAAACGGTGCTGTAACACTTCTGGCCGCTGTGTTTATTTTGTTTCCTAAAACCTTTGTGTGGGGAAATTTTCTGATGGCAGCCGGTATTTTGCTTATTATCTGCATGCAACTTCTGCACAAAGATTTAAAAGGCGCGGCCATCGAAATCCCTTTCTTTCTGCTGAACCTGGTAATTATTTATTTGCAATATCCCTTAAAAACCAGTTAATGTTAAAGTACACAACTTAGGCCAGATCAAATAAATCACGTTGGTTTTAATTCTAACCTATTGAATAAATACAACCAATTACTTCAACCTATCTCTATTCAATTTAATATGCTTAGGCCTGTGCATTGGGCAGATTTGGGTTGCGGCTCCGGTGTATTTACAGAAGCATTGGCGGCATATTTACCGAATGGAAGCACGATTACCGCAATAGATAAAGCTGCTCAGCAAGTACCAAAAAAAATGGGGGATTCAGTAAATGTGGATTTTAAAATCTACGATTTTGAAAAAGACAGGTTGCCGCTTCGTCAACTGGACGGAATCCTCCTGGCAAATTCTTTTCATTTTATACGCGATAAGGAGGCACTCATTCTGAAATTAGAACCATGCTTTACGCATCATCCAACTTTTTTACTTGTTGAATACGACCGTGATCAGGCGAATCCGTGGGTGCCATATCCTATTCCATTTGAAAAATTAAAAACACTTTTTACTAAACTTAATTATCATCAAATAGAAAAAATCGGAACTCAAAAATCGGCATACGGTGGTGCGATGTACGCTTCTCTTATTTCAAAAAACTAATCGTGTACAGGAGTGACCTTAGAAAATCAATCCCTAACTTGATTGTTCTTCATAGTACGGTCGTTGAGTAGAGACCCTTTTTTCTGTGAGATAAAGTAATGAAAAAGGCTAATGGCAAAAATGTTGTCAGCCTTTCTTCTAATAAAATTCAATGTGCATTTATTTTTCTTTTACACTTTCCCAAATACGGCAAATTTGCTGTACTCACCATAACTGTCTATCGGCTGAATATTTTCCAAAACATTCATATCGGCTTCGCTGATAATGAAATCCACTTCTGCATTGGTCTTCATGTGCTGCGGATTGGCAGTCTTGGGTAGCGGAAGTAAACCAAGCTGTAAACAGTAGCGGATAGCCAATTGCGAAATGGTTACGTTGTATTTTTTTGCAATTGTCTGTACTTGCTGGTTTTTAAACAACTCTCCGTGCCCAAAGGGAGAATAGGCTTCTACCAAAATTTGTTTATCCTGACAATATTGAATCAACGCTTTGGGCGTATTACTGATATGTGCCAGAATTTGGTTCACCATCGGTTTTACCGCACAGTTGTTGAGGATATTATCTAAGTCTGTTTGTTCAAAATTAGAAACACCAATCGTTTTGATTTTCCCTGTCTGATACGCTTCTTCCAAAGCCCGCCAGGCTTCACGGTTGCCTTCAAAGTAAGGTTCGCTTTCTAAGAATTTAACCCAGGGTTTCGGACTGTGGATAATCATCAGGTCAATGTAATCCAATCCTAATTTTCTGAGCGAACTATCAATGGAGGCTACCGCTTCTTTGTAGGATTTTATTTCAGCGGCTAATTTAGTAGTAACAAAAAGTTTGTTTCTGTCCACACCGCATTCGCGGATGCCTTTTCCTACTCCGGCTTCATTGCCGTAAGCCTGTGCCGTATCGATGTGGCGATAGCCAAGCACTACCGCATCTTGTATAGCTTGTGCTGCATTGCTATCATCGATAAACCAGGTGCCTAAACCGAGTTTGGGAATAGCAATGCCATTGGATAGCGTGTAATTTTCTACTAAAATCATAGCTCTGTTTTATTGATAATGTTAATCGCATTGATGGCATTGGGGAAACCGATATAACCAATGCATTGCACCATGGCCGCTACCAGTTCTTCTTTCGTAACACCTGCTTTCAAACATCCTTTGGCATGAGCTTTTAATTGAAACTCGGCACCGAGTGTTGCCAGCACACAATACATTAGCAGTTCCCGGTCCTTTATATCCAAACCACCACGGGTGTAGTAGTCACCAAAGTCAGCTTCGTTCAAAAATTGCGGTACATAGTCTTTGAATTTTCCGGGCAAAGTGCTCATCAGTTGTTTAATCTCATTGCCATAAAGCGACTGCTGGATGGCTTTCCCTTTTGCAAAACGGTTTTCATCATTTACAGTACCCTGATTTTCCAGCGGAAGTTGAATTCCTTTTTCATTAAACACTTCATTGATAACGCCCACTGCATTCAGCGTTCTGGGATAACCGATGTAAGGAGCGCATTGATACACTGCCTCACGGAGTTCAATCGGTGTTACGCCCACATTCAACGCGGCATTGGTATGTGCTTTCAACTGCGGTAAAGCCTGTTGTGCTACCAGGGTTACCACCGTGATGAGTTCCCGTTGTTTGTTGTTGAGGACGCCCGTGTGAAATACATCGCCAAAAATAAATTTTTGCAAAATGTTCATCAGTTCAGGGTCTGTGCCTTGTCCGGTTAATGCCTCACCACCAAAAAGCTGGTGGTAGATTTCTTTAGTTAATGCGGTTCTGTCCATGGTTTGATTATTTTGATTGTTCACCTGTGCAGTTGCTGAACAAGAGCAACTTAAAGCAAGCAGGGTGTATAAAATTATTTTCTTCATATTCTGATTTTTAAAACTGATTAAAAATAGATAACACAAAGGTAGAGCAGAATATAAGGATTGGCTGTATGCAGATTACGGAAGTTTTTACCTTTTTTACGGATTGGGGAATAAAAATGAAATCCTGTTTTTTCTAATTCACTTACATGACATAAGTAATATCTATTTTTACACGTGCAAAATGCAGGCTAAGCTACCAGCTAATATCTAAACAATGAAGGCATTTGTCATCCATCGTTACAGTAAGAAAGATTTACTTCAGGAAGTGGATTTGCCTCAACCGAAAGTCAGCGATAATGATGTGTTAGTGCAGGTCCATGCGACTGCTATCAATCAGTTAGACATAAAACTAAAAAGCGGTGCTTATAAATTAGTATTGCCTTATAAACTCCCATTGGTATTAGGTCATGATGTAGCTGGTATTGTAACGCAGGTGGGCACCAATGTGAGCCGTTTTAAAGTAGGAGATGAAGTGTATGCCCGTCCGTCTGATTATAGCATTGGCACGTTTGCCGAATACATTGCTATCAATGAAAACGATGTAGCATTGAAGCCGAAAAATATTTCAATGGAAGAAGCAGCTTCTCTACCCTTAGTAGCTTTAACGGTTTGGCAGGCTTTTGTAGAAAAAGCCCAGTTGAAAAAGGGACAAAAAGTATTTATACAAGCCGGTTCGGGTGGAGTTGGCACCATAGCCATTCAGTTGGCTAAACACCTCGGTGCAAGTGTTGCTACCACCACAAGCGCTAAGAATTTTGATTTGGTAAAAACCTTAGGAGCCGATGTAGTGATTGATTACAAAACCCAGGACTTTGAAACCCTGCTCAGCAACTATGATGTGGTATTGAACAGCCAGGATGAAAAAACACTTGAAAAATCATTACGCATTTTGAAGCCGGGTGGTAAAGCGCTATCCCTCACCAGTCCTCCCGATGTGGCCTATGCAAAAGAAATTGGTTTGCCGTGGTGGATGCGCACGATCATTTCTTTGATGAGCAGAAAAATAAACAAGCAGGCAAAACGCCTGGGCGTGGATTATTCGTTTTTGTTTATGCGTGCTAATGGAAATCAGTTATCAGAAATTACTTCACTTGTGGAAGCCGGTGTTATTCGTCCGGTAGTGGACAAAATTTTCCCTTATCAACAAATCAACGAAGCCATGGAATATACAGCCAATGGACATGCCAAAGGGAAAGTAGTGGTGAAGATGAAGTAGGATAAAGAGCGATTTAATTAACCTCTCAAAATTTAGAACTTTAGCAAAATTTAATTACCTCCCATCCACCGCCTCCTTATAGCTTTCATCGCTCACCGGCTCCAGCCAGGTGTTTTTATTGATTTGAGGATTGCAGATGATGGAGAGGTGTGAAAACCAACTGTCGGGAGCAGCTCCATGCCAATGTTCTACATTCGGAGCGATTTCTACGATGTCACCCGTAACAATTTTTCTTGCAGGTTTGCCTCTTTCCTGATAATATCCTTCACCACCCACTACAATCAGGATTTGTCCGCCCGTATGGCTGTGCCAGTTGTTGCGACAGCCCGGTTCAAAGGTTACATTGCTGATAGGCACATTCAAATCTTTGTTGGTGGTTAAGGGTGCTAACCACGATTTACCCGTAAAGTATTGGGCATATCCTGTGTTTTCCTCTCCTAAAGGGAAGTCACTGATTTTGGGAATGTTTGTTTCCATGGTATTTTCTTTTTGTGTTGGTCTTTCTTTGTTTGAACTGTTTTGGCAAGCGGATATGAATACCACGACAAAACCGAAAATCAATAATATTCTATTTTTAGTGCGCTTCATATTCGTTTCTGTTAGATTGTTTTTTATTTCCAACTATTTCTCCACCTGCTTTTGTTCCGAAGCTGGATAACGGTCGCCAACGATGGGAATTTTAGCCACGGCAGTTTCCAATTCCAGCCATTCCTGCGGGGTTAAAACAAAATCCAGCGTTCTCAGGTTTTTTTCTAAATGCGAGAGTTTGGTAGTGCCGGGTATGGGAACAATGTAAGGCGCTTTTTGCAAGAGCCATCCCAATGCTAATTGCGCAATGGTCATACCTCTCGTGCGACCGAATTTGTTTAGCTCTTCCACAATTCTAAGGTTGGCACGAATGGCTTCTGGAGTAAAACGAGGCAGAATGTTGCGGTTGTCATTGCCCGAATCAAAACGGGTGTATTCGTTAATGGCTCCGGTGAGAAAACCCCGGTTAATGGGACTGTATGGCACAAAACCGATACCCAGTTCTGCACAAACCGGTAACACTTCTTTCTCTACTTCGCGCCACATCAGATGGTATTCGCTTTGTATAGCCGTCAGCGGTTGCACAGCATGGGCTCTGCGAATGGTTTCAGCACCCACTTCACACAGTCCGAAATGTTTTACTTTTCCTTCGGCAATAAGGTCTTTCACCGTGCCTGCCACTTCTTCAATGGGTACATTCGGGTCTATCCGATGTTGATAAAGCAATTCAATCACATCAACTTTTAAACGCTTCAACGAGGCTTCCACCATTTCACGGATGCGCTCCGGTCGGCTGTTGGGACCTGCCGGCATGGTGTTGATTTTGTTTCCTGCATAATTGAAACCAAACTTGGTAGTAACGGCAATCTTATTTTTGAAAGAAGAAAATATTTCGCCTGCCAGTTCCTCATTGATAAAAGGTCCGTAAGTTTCTGCAGTATCAAAAAGTGTAATTCCTTTTTCTACGGCCTGATGTCCCAGTTTTATCATGGCTTTTTTATCAGGATGTGTGCCCCGGTGGTAATTCATTCCCATGACACCAAAGCCCAGAGCCGAAACCTGCATGGCGGCACTGCCTTTGCCGAGGGTACGATGTGGTAAGTTGGTTGGCATTTTATCGTTTTTATTTGTTTCGTTTGAAATTGTGTTCTGCTGTGAAGTACCTGCTTTTACTAACACAGCAGGCACCAAAGCGGTTGCACTCACAAGCCCGATATTTTTCAGGAAATTTCGTCTGTTGGACGAACTGCCTTTTTCTTTTCTTTGAAATTCTTTGTTGTTCTCCATGACCTTTTTCTTAATAAATTTAGAAATAACTACTGAATACTGTAACCACCCTTCATAGCAAAAACATTCTAAGACGATTATGTCGGATAGATGCGAAGGTGATGCGATTGCAGTCGATATTAAGGTAAGCAATATTCTTACAAATTCCGGCTTAGGTTTGCTTACCTTCCACAGATAAGATCAACGAAACTTTAAACGGTTATTTTACAATCATTACTATCGTGCCTGCAATAATTAATCCTGCTCCAATGGCCGTTTTCAGCGAAAGCGTTTCGCCTAAAAAAGTAACGGCTAAAATAAGCGTTAGTGCCACGCTCAATTTATCAATAGGGGCCACCTGTGATACATTTCCCATTTGTAATGCTTTAAAATAAAACAGCCAAGACAACCCGGTGGCTATTCCTGAAATAACCAAAAAGAAAAGATTTTGTTTGGAAATGTTTTCAAAACCTTTGGCTTCGCCCCGTGCAAGTATGATGCACCAGAGCATAACCAAAACTACTATTGTCCGTATGCCGGTTGCCAAATTAGAGTTGATGTTTGCTACTCCCATTTTTGCGAAAATGGCTGTCAGCGAAGCAAACAAAGCAGATAGTATTGCGTAAATCCACCACACCTTTTTAAATTTTAAATGATTTCATCCATTTTTAGTTAACCTGACAAAATTACAAAAATGGACATGAGTAGGTGTGGTGAATAATTTTTTATATCTGTGGCAATTCTCAATCATCTGTTGGCACTCTTAGCAAAGCTTTGGGCTTGTGTGTCAGAATGCTCGGCTTTGCCATGTGTGCCGCTTCACTTTGACGTTAATTAAAACAATGATTTGTATTTTGCTTCAAACAATTCCGCATACTTGTCGCTTATGGGCAAGATGTTTTCTTTGATAAAGACTTGTGCTTTTTGAAAAGAACTTATTTTGTTCAATGAAACGATGTACGAATTGTGTATTCGGCAAAATTGTTTTTGCGGCAATTTGTTTTCCATTGCTTTCAGATTAAGACGCGTGAGTATGGGGCGTTGTTGTGATTGCACAAAAATCTTTACATAATCTTTTAACCCCTCCACGTAGAGCACATCATCGTAAAAAAGTTTAATCTCTTTGTATTCGGAGTGAACAAAAAAGAAACCACTGGAAGGTATGTGTGCTTTTTCAAGAACAAATTGGTCGTAGGCTCGGGTAGTAGCTTTTAGAAAACGGTCAAACGAAAAAGGTTTGAGCAAATAATCAATTACATCCAGTTCGTATCCTTCAATGGCATATTGTTCATAAGCCGTAGTGATAACAACCAATGGCGGATTTTTTAAATTTTTCAAAAACTGAAGACCGGTCATGGCTGGCATCTGAATGTCGAGAAAGAGTAAATCAACAGGAGTATTTCTCAAAAATTTTTCCGCATCAATAGCAGAACTACACGTTGTCTGCAATTTCAGAAATGGGATTTTCGAAATATCATCGGCAATGAGTTTTCGTGCGAAAGGCTCATCATCAACCGCAATACAAGTTAGCGTGTAATCGTATTTTTGCTTTAAAGGCATTAAACTTTCTATTTAAGTTTAATGGTCATGTCAAGTGAGTACAGTCCGTTCATAGCATTAATGATTTGTATATCATGTTTGTAAGGATAGTGAAGCATTAACCTTTTCTTTAGGTTCTCCATGCCAATTCCTCCAGTTTTCTGATTTGCTGATTTTAAAATTTTATTAACAACAGAAAAACGCAGTTCATCTTCCGTTAATTCAATTTTTATTTTATTTACAAAATCACTTTCAAAATCGGCATACTTGAAAAAATTTTCTACAATGGGCAAAAACAATAAAGGCACAATGGTTTTGTCCTTCGGTTCGCCTTTAACTTCAAATAAAATTTTTTCAGTATCAGTCAAACGCATTTTCTGCAATGAAATAAAATCGTAGATAAGTTCTAATTCTTTTTCGAGTAGTACGTATTCAGTATTCACTTGATAAAGAACATATCGCAGTATCTGTGATAATTTAAGTACGGCAGCCTCTGCCATTTTTGATTCGGAACGGATGAGCCAACGTATGTTATTCAATGTATTAAAAAGGAAGTGCGGACTTATTTGTAGTTTTAATACCGAAAGCTCGGCAGCTACTTTTTGCAAGGTTTGTTCTTGTTCGGCTTTTTTTGATGCTTGCCAATTGTTCCACAACACAATGAAAGTGCTAATCACAACAACGATGACCGTAATTAAAAGATTGGAAAAAAATACTCCGCTTATAAATGGTGGTGTGTTTGGCGGGGGCATACCCCGTGGTTCGCGTGGCATTGGTCTGTCAGGTGGTGGCGGTTGATTTTGTGGTGGAGTGTGGTGGATTATTTTATTGGGAGGTTGTTTTTGAGTAACGTAATTATCAACCCAACTCACCGAAAAACCAATGGTTAAAATTATTAACACAATTAAGATCAGATAACGCCCCACATTTTTTTGAACGAGAACAATAGGCGCAACATAGAAGAAGTTCAAATAGAAAACACTCATCCACAAAATGTTTTTGATTAGGAAAATATAAACTGCATTAGGATTAGTGATGAGTTGGCTCCAACCTGCACCAGGCGCAAAAATCATAGGGAGAAGAAACATAATGAGCCAACCACATATGTGAGCTGCTACGATAAAATTTCTTGACGATTTAAGATTCATTTTTACCTGATACAGCAATCTAACGAAAGGTTATTGATTTTAATGCAATTCTACAACAAGTATAATGGCTTGATTAGACAATGCCTCAAACTCTAACTCGTGAGTGTCCCAAAGAGCAAGACTGTCGCGCCTGTGGAGTAGCCGTTTATTTACTTCAAAAGCACCTTCAATGACGTAAACAAAAAATTGTTTGTCTTCTTCATAGCTCAATATAGCTTCTTCGCGCCCGTCATAGATGCCCAAATAAAAATTAGCACAGTAAGAAGTCATGATTTTGTGTAAATGATTGAGTTGACTTTCAATTTCAAATCCGTTTGTTGTTGCGTTCAACGATGTTTGCCGTGAAGATAATTCGATATACAGGTAATTGATAAGTTCTTCCTTAAATGGATTTGTCAGTTCAATTGCATCAGCTTCATCAAGTGAACACTTAAAAATTTCACCAACATCTATTTTAGTAGTAACCCCGCGCACACTGCAAAGACAATGTCCAACCAACGGAAAAATAATTATTTCAGTTGGGCGCGACAACGTATAGGTTATCGACTTGCTTGCTACAAGGATTTCGTCATTGAGTGCTTGCAAAGAAGAAAACGGTTGACGATGTTCATTTACGTAAGAACCAAAATTAAAAGTATGGAAACTTTGGTGATTGTTGGATTTAGTAAAACCGCGTTGGTCTGCTAAATAAATTTTTGCACTTGAGGTTGTCAACATAGTCGTGATACAAAATCACAGTTTTGAAAAAGATACAATGCCTACCAATGGATTGAGGTTAATCGTTTCCGTTTCAATCTCATTGCCCACTTGAAGTTTATCAAGGTTAGCCCGCTTTGTTATCACCATTTGATTTTCGTTTAACGTGTCAATCCAAATTAACGGGTCGCTATAAAAATGAATAACCACGCTGTGCAAACTTTTGTTTGACACACTTGACTGCAAAACTTCAAACTGATATTTAGTAAAAGGGACACACCTTTTCCCTTGCGTGTTAAACACGTCAGGAAATGTATTGTTCAGATCGCGTATGTATGTAGTAACCGCAGTGCTTACCAAATAGTGCATGGCATGTGCTTTCGGTTTGTTGGATACGATTTCCTGAAACGTGTCAAATTTTTTTTCTTGGTCAAACTGTTGCGCCTGCATATAAAACTCCATGTGCGTGGCAGCAAACACCTGACGTTCCCACTGAGAAGCTGACGATGAGTCTATCCGTTTGCTATATGCCAACTTGATTATGCCTTTCATTTGTTTTAGGCTGAAACAACTATCGTGATCGTTAGTTCATAACCTGCGCTCACACTTCCTGTAACGGTTGACATTTCGTTACTTGTGCCGTCACTAAACACATTGTCATTGGCATTGTATGTGTAACCCGACATGCCTTTGGTGTAACCATAAGTAGTAGCTGCATTCACCAACTCTACAGCACTGTTGCTTCCTTCTGGGAATGCAATCTGTGTAACCAACAAAGATTTTCCCGAAGAATTATAAACGTGTGCGTGAATATGTGTAGCACGGCTTTGATACCAACTAGGGAAAATAGTAATGAAACTAACTTTTCCATTACTGTCGGTTACTTGCCTTCCACGCAAGAAATGGACTGTCGTATAATCCGTGCTTTGCATTTGTGTACCACCGTATTCCGAATAATTGCCGTCTTTGTCGCAATGCCAAATGTCAACGATAGCACCTTCAAGGGCTTGGCAACTGTTGTTCTTGTTCTGAATGGTTATCTCTACTGAAAGATTAACACCCGTACGGTCGGAACGAATATCGGTTTGTACTAACGATGAAGGAGTTTTTGTAGGGAACGGTCCTTCTGTTTCCGAATTTGTAACGGTGCAACTTCCGTTGGAGTTGGAATTAGAGCTACTACTACTACTACTACTTGTGGTATTGGCAGCAGTAGGGTCATCAGTTTTGTTGCAATTGATGAGCATGGGCATAACAATGCTTGTAATGCCAAGGTGTTTAAGGAATTCTTTGCGTTCCATACTTTTGTTTTTTTGTTAATCTTTATGCTATTACAACGGCATAAGTATCCACAAAATACATTTCATATAAAGAAAAGGAGACGGATTAGCCAAATGTGTAGATGAAAATCCGTTGGAAAGTCTTTGCCGAAGTTCTCGGTGGACTGCTTTCTTTTGTTCGTTTCCATACTTGTTTTGGGGAGGACATAAAACAGACTGACCCCGAATTTAATTTTGCCCCTGCAAAACGGAAAGAAAAAGACGTAAAAGATGAAGCAGAGAATGAAGTTGAAGTAGAGAGAACTATTTGGGACGATATTCAAGAAAGTTTGGTGACAGCAGTTGATGTCGGCTTTTTACCAAATGAAGGTAACAGCGTTGGCGCAATCAATTTATGTTTTGACGGAGATTGCGTTGTTCCCTTTGAAGCATACAAAAATCTGCTTGAACAGGCAAAAGACAAAGAAGTCCGAATTACAATCTCAAATCATCAAGACACTATTGACTTACAAATTCTAATTGCCACTATTGACAAAGAAATTATTTTACCAAATCTCAAATACAACAAATCCGAGTTCGCAAAATTTAAAGCGGTTAATGGTGGCGGAGAAAAAATTGTGTTGCTTGTCGGCTATCCGCCAGCCAATGAAAGAAAGGTAATTTTAGGACAAGGCATGTCGCCTCAAATTGTAACTTGGAAAATTGAGGAATGACTTGTAAAGTAATTTCCTCCTGTTTTGTCCCAAATATTTACTAAATTTGGGACAAAATTTAAGGCAAAAATGGCTGGAAGTATTGAAATACAAATACTTGATAGAATAAAAAAAGCAGGGAGAGGTGTGCTGTTTTTTACCGAAAGTTTTGTTTCCTATGGAAGCACAGAAGCGGTAAAGAAAGCTCTGCAACGCCTTACTAATTCAGGCGAATTGGACAGAGTAGCCACAGGTATTTACGTTCGTCCTGTTATTGATAACGTAATTGGAAAAGTTTCGCCAAGCATTGAAGATATTGCCAAAGCCATTGCAAAAAGAGATAAAGCAAGGATTGTTCCCACAGGTGCTTATGCTCTCAATCGCTTAGGACTTTCTACGCAAGTTCCGATGAACGTAGTTTTTTTAACTGACGGTTCAGCACGAAAAATAAAAATCGGTAAGCGAAGTATTTTATTTAAAAAAGCAAGTCCGAAAAACGTTGCTACGGTTGGCGAAATAAGTGGATTGGCAATTCAAGCATTAAAAGAAATCGGTAAAGAAAAAGTGCTTGATAAAGAAATAAAACACATTCAGGAACTATTGAAAAGAGAAAAATCGACACGATTGGAACACGACATTCGCCTTGCACCAGCTTGGATTAGAGAAATTATGAAACCTGTTTTAAAATCAATCAATGAATAAACTAGCATTACAAGAATGGTTTAAATTGACCGACCAAAACAGGTTGAACATCTTTTTGGAAGTTGCAGAAAGAACATCGTTGCACGAATCATCAGTTGAAAAAGATTGGTGGGTTGTTCAAACTTTGTCCGTTATTTTTTCAATGAAATATGCCGAAGTTTTGATTTTTAAAGGCGGAACATCATTGAGCAAAGGTTGGAATTTGATACAACGATTTTCGGAAGATATTGATTTAGCTTTGGATAGAGAGTTTTTAGGTTTTAAAGGCGAATTAAGCAAAGGCGACATCAAAAAACTAAGAAGAAAATCATATCAATTCATCACGGAAACTTTTACCGAAGAATTGAAAAACAAATTTGCTGAATTGGGTTTTGAAAACGTTTTGGTAAAATATCGTAAAGTTGAAAATCACGACCAAGACCCTTTAATTATTGAAATCTACTTTCCTACTCTTACAGCAAAAGACAGTTATTTGAAACCTGCGGTTTTAGTAGAAGTTGGCAGTCGTTCATTGAAAGAACCGTTTACGCAAAGAAGCTTTGGAACAATCATTTCTGAAGTTTTTACTGACAGACCATTTGCAGACAAACCGATTTCAATTCCTGTTGTAAATCCCGAACGGACATTTCTTGAAAAGATATTTTTACTGCACGAGGAATTTCAAAAAACACAAGACAAAATACGAGTTGAACGGTTAAGCCGACATCTTTACGACATTGAAAAACTAAGTCAAACGGAATACGCAGAAATTGCATTGCAGGACACAGAACTTTACAATACAATCGTAAAACACAGAGAAATATTTACACCAATTTCGGGCATTGACTACGCAAATCATTCGCCTGACAAAATACGCTTCATTCCACCCGACACAATCTTAAAAGATTGGCAACAGGACTATGAAACAATGATACAAACAATGATTTACGACAATCCATTACCATTTGACGAACTCATAAAACGCTTGACAGAACTACAAAAACGAATAAATACAAGCCAACGCTAAAAGCAAGCACATTTGCATTTTTTCCGACACACAAAGCCAAACAAAAAAAATGCAAAAGAGCTTGCTTGCCACCGCACGACAGACAGACGAACAAGAAGGGCAGCACCCAACATCGGTTTGGTGCAATGCGGGGCGACATTCTTCGTATCAACATTTGTGGTATATTTGAAGTTTCTGCTTCGTATCAAGTGTTGTGGTAAAAATCCCGCACTGCACCAAGCCGAGAACCGTTGGTGTGTAAGCTCCCCCAAAGTTGGGCCATTTGAAAGTTGACAAATAAATATCAACTTTAAAATGGTTAAATATGAAAAAGTCAAAATTTACAGAGACACAGATCGTAAAAGCGATCCAGAATCATGAGGCAGGCCGCAAGGCGGAAGACATCTGCCGGGAGTTAGGTATCACCACAGCATCCTTCTACAAGTGGCGCCAACGCTACGGAGGTATGGAGGTTAGCGATGTTAAAAGGATGAAAGAGTTGGAAGAGGAAAATTCGCGGCTCAAGCGCATGTTTGCCAACTTAAGCCTTGTTCACGAAGCTCTAAAAGATGCCGTTGCAAAAAAGCTTTAACGCCTGATGAAAAAGGTATGCTGACTCAATTCATGGTATCGGAACATGGATTGAGCCAACGTCAGGCGTGTGAAGCACTCCGCGTGGGCATTCGTACTTTTTCTTCTTTGCCACATCCGCATTCTTATATCCTATTCGCGCGGCTACCGATTCCATGTCAAAGCTCTTCTCGTAATACATTTCCAAAATCTCTTTACAAGGTGAACCCATTGCGCGATAAAGCATTTTCACCAGATTGACTAAATGCTCGTGCTCGCAGTGTTCATTTATTCCGTTGTCGTAGCCTTCAGAAAAATTTTCATATGCTTTGGCCTCAACTCCCTTTCGCTTTAGCGCATTTAGAATGATGTTCTTTCCGATTCCAAACAAGTAGGTCTTCATGCTTGCTTCCAAGGTATCGGCTTTTCCATTCTTTACATTTCTATATAGTCCAACAACTGATTCCTGAAATACATCTTTAGCTTCTTCAATAGATACCTGATGGTTGCGGATTGCCCAACTTACAAACTCATCGCGATAGGTTTCATAAAGCTGAAACAGGATTTTTTCACTGCCAGCCTTGATGGCTTCGATGATCGCTGAGGTTTCGAGGTTCAAAATGTGGATTTTGCTGTTCAAGGGCTTAGTAAGTTGAGTTAGGTGAAAGTAACTGAAAAATATTTTAAGATTTCAGTTACTTCTGGATTTGGGGGTTTACGAAGAGAAAAAATGGTCATGGAGAATCAAAAATTAATTCACTTAGAGAAGCTAATACAGGAAATAAAAACAGATGTAAAGAGCATTCTTGAAAACACTAAATATCTAAACATGAAAGAAATAAACACACCAATAAAATTACTTGAAGAAGTAAACAAGCTGTTAAAGCCATTGGAAGAAATAAGAAATGCTCTTGACAAACCAAACGTGAAAAATGAAGATTTTGAAAGTTATAAAAAGCGATTCTACGAATTGGTTTATTACCCAAAGAAAGGCAACTAAAATTATTTTCTTTTAACTCAGCTACATCTGGGTTTACGAATAACCAAACGACCTAAATATGAAAACACATTTAAAAATACTTCTAACATTTTTATTAACTATTGTTATGTCTTCTTTGATGGCACAAGGCCTAGTCAAGTTTGAGGGTGCTAACCACAAAGTGGGGTTTAAAGATAAAAATGGCAATGTTGTTATTGTTCCGAAATATGATAAAGCAAGCAAATTTAACGATGGATTTGCATGGGTGGAATTAAACAGGAAAAAAGGATTTATTGACAAAACAGGTAAAGAAATAACACCATTAAAATATAATGAAGTTGGTCACTTTAACTATGGATTTGCGTGGGTAGAAGTAAGCAGTAAAATGGGATTCATTGACAAAACAGGTAAAGAAATAACGCCTTTAAAGTATCGTAATACTGGCAATCTAAATTTCTCCAGAGTTGGCCTTGCGCCAGTTGCAATTGAAATCAATCAAAGAGGTGAAGTAAAGTACGGCTTCATAAACAAAACGGGGAAAGAAATAACGTCATTGAAATATGATTACGTAAGTAACAATCCTTCAGAAGAGATAATTGAAGTAAGTATTGGTTGCAAATGGGACGGCTATTCCTGCGCTGGCGGAAAAAGAGGTTTTATAGACAAACTTGGCAATGAAATAATACCGTTGATATATGAACAAGTGGGCTACTTATCAGAAGAACTGGTGTTAGTAAAAAGTAATAACGTGTGGGGTTATGTGGACAAAACAAATAAGGAAGTGATCCCCTTTAAGTTTGATAAGGCGGAAAACTTTTTCCAAGGAAAAGCAAAAGTCACATTAGGGGATAGAACTTTTTACATTGATAAAACAGGTAAAGAGATAGAATGAATTATTTATTACACTCTAGCCTCCGGAATTATTATATAAAAAATGACTTTATCATTTCATTGATATCAATGATCATCGTTTGTTCAATTTCATGCAAACAAGCTCCAAAAGTTGAAGGTGAAGATGTTGAAGGTGAAAAATTAAAAACTGAGAGTGCTTTGGATTTTACTGTGTTAAAGACATCGCTTTTACGAGCAAGCATAAATAAATGTAAAAATGAGTTGGGTTCTCCTGAAATAGATGGGATGATAAGAGAATTTGATGATGGAAATGTTTACGCATGGATTTACTTAAATAGAAATGTTCATTCCGAAAATATGAATAAGCAACATTTGGTTGTCTTTATTAAGGCTCTCGGTCATGGTCGAGGTATTGTTGAGGATATACAAAGCATGAATGATAGCGAAAAGGTTTACTATGACTATGGAAACCTTTATGTAATGGTGCAAAATGGCGGTAAAGACATTAATAGTAATTCACGAAGCTTTCGCTCAACTGCCCAAAAAAATAATTAATGTAGTGTTCCCTATAAATTAATATTTCTAACCTAAACATTGTATGAAGTTTTTTACTATTCCTTTCATCGCGATACTTCTGTTTGCTTCTTGTGATAACTCAAGAGATATAACGAAAGATGATGTTTGTGACAAGACGTTTCAGAAGGATGAATTTGTCTCGAGCATTGGAGTGACCGTTACAAGAACTACGGTTTTACAGTGCGATGGAAAATTTCATTCAGGCGAAACTTATACTCAAATAACGGAAGGAGTGACACAAGGGCATGATAGCCAATTAACAGGTTCTTGGGAGATTGTTAATGAAATACCCGAAAACATTGTACAAGCTGTAATTAAATATGGCTTGAACCATAAGAACTATTCCATAATCAAATATTCAAGCAGTCGCGGAATTGAAGGTTATTGCCTTTATTATAAGATCGAGGGAAAATATTTACTAACACCTCTTTACCTAGATCAAATTCCATTAAAGGAATATGAAGACGACAGCTCATTGGGAATTTGGGGTGGATATTTACAATAGTTGATAAACCTTAATTTATGAGAAGTCGATATGGTTGCCTTACGTTGATTGTTCTTGCCGTTATCATTGGATTAGCAATTGGAATAGGGGGCACTGATATAAATTCCACAAAAGATGTCATTGAAAACATGCAGGGAAGTTGGACGGGGTATGATCATGAAGGAGGCATTTACACTCATTATAAACTTGTTATTAATGGAAACTCGTTTAAAGGATGGATGCAGTCAGCCTACACAGATGATACACCAAATTTTGCTTCCTCTCCGGACGTAACAGGAACATACACGCTTAGCCCGGTTCAGGGCTATACGAACTCATCAGGCAAGTATAGAAATATAAATTTCACAATGGAAGGAGGTGGATTTGGAAATAATTCCCTTTCAGCAAGATCATTTACTAATATGATTATTTATGACAATAGTGGATTGTATGTTGTCGGCTGGGCGCCAATGAGTAGAGAAAGTGGTGTTGGCACATGGCAAGGGTGGACGATATTTATTGGCCTTGCATTGGCTTTGTTCTTTGAAGTAAAAGCAAGACTGTTTGGAGAGGGGAAAGTAGCAACTCAGCAAGTGAGTGAAACTGAAAATAGTGTTCAAGAAACAAATGTTGCGACTCCAATCAAACAAGAAATTATTAAACCGACTATAAAAAATGAGCCTTCAAAATCGATTAATGATTTGCACAAAGCGAAGGAACTTTTGGACTCAGGTTTGTTAACTCAAGATGAATTTGCTGAAATTAAAAAACAGGTACTCGGCAATCGGGTTCCTGTTGTTGAGAAGGTTATTATTGACCATCAGCTAAAAGCTGAAAGGATTAAAAAGCCAATTAACAAGAAGCGATTGATGTTTTCAATTGGCTTGATAACCGTCACTCTTGTCGTGCTCTTTTTGTATAGGTATTGGCTGATTCAAAGAGAAGAAGCCAATTCACCTTTTAAATTGAGCGAAGATAATTCAACACCTTCGGGAGTTGAAACAAAGCCAATAGATTCAATAAATAGTAGTAGCAATCCTACGGCTTCTGGAAATGAGGAAGCATTGGCAGATTCGTATTACATAGGGTTTCTTTCTACTCCAACCGGAGAGCGTTACAAAAAAATTAAAATTCAAGTCCCTAATAACGATGAATCGGGTACTACTTCAGAGATTGAAGTAATTAGTCCTGTCGAAGGTCTTTATGTTAGCAATAAGGAAGGAAAGTTACAGTCAATCAAAATAAGTTACGATGGAGAAAAGATATATGTATCATATTGGGTTGATTCGGAGCAGCCGGTAACAGAGGAAGCCTATGTAACGAGTAAAGGTTATTTCTCCTTTGGAAGCCAAGAATTCGACTACGACCGCTTCGGTGAAACAGTTGACGATGTGAAAAATCTTACGCTTGTTGAGCGATATAATGGAGAGATATACAACTGGAGTACTGCAAAGACAAATTGAATAAATGAGCAGGCTAGCAATTGCACTTGGATTATCTCTTACCATCTGGTACTCTTCTGCTTTATCTCAGGAACTCGATCCTCTTGAAAGAAATCATAACGGAATAAGCTACAGCGATCGGTCAGTAAGATATGATACTACAAAATCATACTATGTGGATTTAGTACTGAGAATCAGTAACTACAATGGCAAACCACTTGAGACACTTTATAATCGTTATGTTGATTTTTTTGATAAGCAATCAGGTGCCAGGGTAAAAAGAATTGATTTGCAGCAAGTCCTCCGAAAGGCAGGCTTCAAAATCATCGAAGGCCGTGACCATACTAAAACATACTTTTCATCCTGTGCTGTTAATGATCGTTTTGTAGCTTTCACGGGCAAGGACGGGGGAATGGTGGCAGTAGATATTCATACCGATCAAATAATTTACGATCATAAAAACAGAAATGATAGCGTTTGGCCTTTTTGGGCAAACGAAGATTTCAGTATGGCAACAATGATTGAAAAGAAAACGAGTGAAGAGGGGTTTGATAAGAGTAGCTATGTCATTTTCGATAAGAACTTTAAAATCGTTGCGAAAATTTCTTACAACTTAAGTCTTGGAAAACATGGACATATTAAAAACGGAATTATGTCAATTCCCAGCACGAATGAATTTTACAATCAAACTAAATTCGTTAACTACATAGACATTAATTTAGATTTGCTTAATACAATTAATCAGCTTCAAGCTAACAGTTATGCTATCGAAGATCACGGTGTGTCAATTGGAAATGGCTTAATAAGAATTAAGGATTCAGGTGATATTGCTACTGAGCTAAGGCCACATATAAAAAGTATGTACACTGTCACGCAAAGTCAGTGGAGGATTATGAACGACACTCTTCGAGATGGAAAGTATTACGTTAAAGAGTCCAATTATTTTCCTGAGAATGCAACCCTCTTTATCGAGGGCAATGTTATAAAAACTTACCAATTTCCTTCCACTCAAGGTATCAAGCCATTGGCTAAATCTGAAATTGTCACAGTGAAATTGCAAGCTGAAAAAATCAAGGGCGAATTTTATTTCGATAAATTCAATGGAAAGATGCTAAAGGGTTCGATACCTGATGGAACTTATGATATTGCTTGGTCAGACTATTTAGAAGTAGACAAACCGTTATCCATAACTAATGGACAGATTCTAATCTCTCCGCCATATTTTAAATCAAATGGAAATGTGAAAGCAATTTCATTTAAATACCAAGGCTTCAATTACTCTCATTCAGGTCTCACAAATACGTTGGGTTTAGAGATTATTTTCTTTAAGTGAGCTTTGTTGCGGGTGGGGATTTGGCTCTTGCCATTGCTTTGGTTTGTGCGGCTGCACGTGCGGCAATGGCATGTGCCAAATGTGCGGTGGGTGAGACTCTCTGCCGGTTGCAGTGCGGAGGGGAGGGTTTCGTAGATGAGTCTTTTCGTTTACTGAGTCCAGTCCCCTGTCCCGTAATAATAAATGTACTGAGTCGTCCCATAAATGGCAGCCAACGAACAGGGCTTTGTGCAGGTGTGGCATTCAATGAACGTCAAGCCCGGAACGAAAGCCGATTGAAAAACCGGTGATGAAGATAACAACTAAAAGCCAAATTGCTAACGTCAAGCCCAGAGCCGCAGCCAAATAGCGAACTGCTGCTGATGCTTACAACGTCCCGCCACACTTGCACAAAACCCCATGTTGTATGCATACCCTACTTTAAAAAACAGCGTAAATTAATGTCAAGTTTATGTTTTGTTTTCCACCTGTGAAAGTTACAGGGCTAAGACCACCTTGTCCGTCAAAGCCAAAAGCATAAAGTTTCCCATTTTCAACTGCAACAATAGTATAATGTCCTGGTGGAATATCAACCTGAAAAAAGCCATTATCGTCAGCATTAACTTCTTTTATAAATTGAGTACTAAAACTGTCATATAATCCATTTGAGATTTGAGGAGTGGCTTGACTTTGTAAGGTGTAATCATAGATTTTTATTGTTCTTTTTACAGGACAGGTCTTGCATGTTGAAGGGGTAGGTGGAACGACAGGCATACAATTGCCTTCCATGAGAGCAACAGTACCCCAAATACCATTAGTTATAGTTACCTTTTTTGCATTGTCTGCGTACACTTGTTGCATGTCGCAACCTGTTTGAGTAACGGTGTTACTTTCTTTGTAACAACTTAAGAAGATAAGACTCATAATCAAAAGGAAGGGCAATCTTTTCATAAATCTTTTTTTAGGATGACAGTCGTAATAACTGAAACGTTGCGTCCGGGTTGCATACAACGACCTGTGCTTGCGGTCGGGCGGGAGTGAATAAGCTGCGCCTTGTCCCACGCACAAGTCTGATAAAAGTACAAAAATATTTTGTCGACCGTTAATCCCGCCTGACGCGAGCACTTTGTTATGGCCTCGTGCACGTCAACCGTTAATTTTGTTTGACTCGTCAGAGTCCACAGAAAAAAATGTTGATGCGTTCGAGTCCTCGTTTAAATAATTTTTCCACGAGCACAAAACTGTCGAACAACCACAAAACTCTCCACGAGAAAAAGTCCGAAGGATTTAAAGTCGAGTTATCCACGGAGCACGTGCACGTCAACCGTTAATTTTGTTTGACTCGTCAGAGTCCACCGAAAAAAATGTTGATGCGTTCGAGTCCGCGTTTAAATAATTTTTCCACGAGCGCAAAACTGTCGAACAACCCACAAAACTCTCCACAAAAAAAGTCCGAAGGATTTAAAGTTGAGTTATCCACGGAGCAGATTGCTGTCCAGGTGGAAATAATTGTCCGAAGAGAGATTATTTTGGATGAAGAGATTTATCGAAAAACTGTCGGGAGATTTTCTTTGAAAGAGCATGGGCCATAACGTTTATGTATAAGCCGTGGCGCTGAGCAAAAATAAAAAAATGTCCTCCTTATCAGCGCCATGGATTATACATTTTGTTGGTTGCTGTATGGCCATCCCTCCATCTAATATCGAAGCTGCTTTGTCTCTCGTCATTCGATAGCACCACCCTGTCAATTTAGATTTATCGTGTTTTTGCATGTCGGGTAATTTGTACAACCTAAAAAGTTACCAAACTTTCCACTCCTTTTGGTCATAAAACCGCTTTTACAACCAGGACAAAGTAAAGTATTTTCTAAGATTTCTATGCTATTAAATGTTTGATTACAACTTGGATAATGTGAACAACCTAAAAATTGATTGTTTTTTAATGAGTTCTTTCTAATTACAAGATGTCCCGTTTGACAATACGGACAATTTGTTTTGCTTAGTTTTTCATTATTTGCAGTAAACAAAAAATCGTTGTCTGTAATTAGTTCTTCTGCAAATAAAGAAACATCAGTAGGAATGAGCAGTACAACTTCGTTTTTAGTCCTAGTTAGTGCTACATAAAACAATCTGCGTTCTTCTGCAAAACGATATTCTTCGTCATCGCTCAATAATAGCGACAGCATCGGGTCGTCTGTCATTTTGTTAGGAAAACCTAGTAAGTGGTTTTTTAGGTTTAACACAATTACGTTGTCTGCTTCTAACCCTTTTGATTTGTGTACTGTTATGAATTTAATGTCAATGTCGTCAAAGTCGTTTACTTCTAATTTATCGCTGCGTTCATAATATTTTATTTTGCTGTTTGGTGTGAGTTTGATAAATTCATTTATGTCAAAACTATGACGACCTAAAACTAAAATAGGTTTATTTCCATGTTTGTCTATAAGTGCTTGAATTTCATTTATAAAAACATTTTCAGCATTGTCTTGTGAATAATAGACAAACTTGATTGGATTTTCCAAATGTTCTTTCTTTGATTTTGGACTCTTTTGGATTTGTTTTTTGTTCTTTTGAATGTACTTAGAAGTTATGTCAATAAGTGATTGTGAATTGCGATACGTTTGTTCAATAAACAACTGCTCGTATTTACCAACATATTTTTCAAAATTGCTAAATAGAGAAATGTCGCTCCCTGCAAAACGATAAATTGATTGCCAGTCGTCCCCAACACAAATTAGTCTTGCGCCCGATAACTCTCGAATTTCTTTGATTAAATTAAATCGTGAATATGAAATGTCTTGATATTCGTCAATAATAATATGCTGATAAGTGTATTCCAGTTTGTTTGCTCTTATGAGGTCAGTTGCCTGATTTATCATATCATTAAAGTCAATTTCGCTTAATTCTTTAAGCTTGTTGTCGTATTTCTTTAAAATCTGAAGAGCGAACTTTAAGAAAATACCTTGCCTTTCATGCATAAATTCATTTCCCGATTTCCTTCTGTCTAAAAACAACGATGTTATCGAATCATAGCTTAATTGTCTTGATTTGCTAAGGTTTATAAAAGTCTCAATTAGTTTAGTGATTTCTTTCCCAAAATTCTTGTCATTGTCTGTGACCTTTGAGTAGATACTTTTTACATCTCTTGGCTTAAAGATTACCTTTTCAGTAATCAACATTTCTTTTAGCTTGTCAAGCAAAACGTTGTCCCGATTGTAATAAGAATATGTTTCTAAAAGTTTGGTATTATTTATCTTGTGAGCTTCTCTTTTTAACTCCATTTCTTCGACATACTTTCTTTCATTAAATGGCGTAAGCCATTTAGCACGATTATTTTCGTCAACGCCAAAATGTTCTAAATAAATGTCGTAGTCTTTTAGATAAAAATCAGGACGATACATTGTATTGCCGAAAGGATACGGTCTTTCATACTCGTACTCAACGCTATTCAAATACAAAAAATTTGCTATAGTAAGTTCTTCAACGCTTTTTACCTTTTCTCCTTGTATTGTGTCCAGCGATGTTTTGGTAACTTTGTTTAATGATTCTGGTTCACATTTAGATTTTAAAGTTTGAAAATCGATTCCTTTTTCTGTATCTAATTTTTCGCCAAGTGAATTGTAACTATCATGTTCTTCTGGAATATTCATATAGCACGCCACATACACGATATATGCTTTTAATGCCTCATCATCGTTAAAGATTTCTTTTTCTAAATATTCTTTGACTACTTTACCTAATGTGTTTTCGTTTGTTACAGCAGGAACATTTGCTTGGTGTTTTTTTATGATGTCGTAGCCAAGTTTGTGAAAAGTAGTTGCACGTGCACCAAGTCCTATGTTTTTTAGGCGTTCATTTAATTCATCAACAGTTTTTTTGGTAAACGAAAGCAAAAGTATGTTCTCAGGCTTTACATTTTTTTGTTCAATTAAGTATTTTACTTTTCCAAGGATTGTCAAAGTCTTTCCTGAACCTGCACCTGCAATTATTAAGTTTGAATATTCGTCTGTTATAAGTGCACTTCGTTGTTGGTCGTCTAATTTTTTGCCTTCAATGTCGTCAAAATATAGATTTAGTTTTTCTTTTTGAGATTGGACGTAGTTTTTATTGTAGGTTAAAATGTAGTTGTCAAAGTCTTGAAAGATGTCATTAAACATTTTGACTTTTTCCTCTTTCTTGTAAAAATTGGATTTGCTTTTAAAGAATTGCCCAACGGTAGAAAACCGTGTTTTTATTTTGTCACGCTGAATCCAAGTAACATAGTCGTCAAATCGTTGTATAGTGTCAAAGAAAGATGAAATTTCTTGTAGATTAGATAGGTAAGTAGTGTCGTGATATTTTTTCTTTTCTAATTGTCGGTAACCAATTACTAGACTAATTATTACAGTAGAAATGATAATTAGAGTCCATATCATATTTTCAAATCATGTCTTGTCAAAGTTGTTTTATCAAGGTTGTCTTTTGTCTTTATTTTCGTAGCTACTCTCTTGTCCAAGGCCATATTGCAACCAACGGTTCGGGGCTTGGCGTAGTGGGGGTTTTTCAGCACAACACTTGATACGAAGCACCAAAGTTCAAATTTAGCAATAATGTTGATACGAAGAACGTCAGCCCCCATTACGCCAAACCCTTGTTATGCCTTCGTTGTTTTGTCGTTCGTTTCAAATTCTTTTAGTGTCTTACCATCTTTGTTTTTCCACTCTGTCAGTCCATTTGCATTACGTCCCATTACCATAACAGCAGCTGTTGATGGACTGCTAAAAATATAGTCGTCTGAAAATTCAAAGTATTCTCCTTTATCAACAAGCACTCCTTCATCAATTAGCTTTTGTCTATAAGTTATAAAGTTTGGTGTCATTGAATTTACAATTGTCGCAGCAGCTTTAGAATTTTTGAAAACCACAAAACCGTCTGAGGTCGGTTCGCCATGTCCGTCTGCACCACGAGCAGCTTTTATGAAAAATGACTCTTGCTTTTGTTTTGGTTTAAATTCTCTTTTTTCTTCAAATACTTTATGTCCGAGTGTATTTACAAGCATTTTTATATACTCAATAAACTCTTCCATTTCGGCTCTGTCAGATTCAGAAATTGAGGATTGAGTTGGAATTATGGAATTGTCAACTGTGTAGCGATTGGCAGATTTTGCAATGTCGTGGAGTCGATTTTCTAAATATTTTATGTGGGCTTTATTAAGGTTCTCGTCCTTACTGATAAACACAATTGCTTCGTTCCAAAAGTCTTTTGAAGTTAACTGCTGATTAAGTCGCTTTAAAATTGATTCGGCTTCACCTATGTATACTTGATCTTTACCTGAATCGTCTTTCCCAAAGAGTAAGTAAACTCCAGTGCTTGTAAGGTCGTCACGGTCTGAACAGTCCTTTATTTTTATTCTTGGGATTTTATATGCTTTCCCTGACCAGTTGGAAAGTTCGCAACTCATTCGTCCGTTTGGTTCTCCGTCAATGAGGAATATTTTTATTGTCTTACCGAATTTCATTCTTAGTTGTCTGTCTTTTTACAATGAGGCATAACGACCTGTGCTTGCGGTCGGGCGGGAGTGAATAAGCTGCGCCTTGTCCC
>CAZCUF010000019.1:0-37659 GCA_964502095.1 uncultured Anaerolineaceae bacterium | reverse complement strand
GGCTCCCGCGCCCGCTTCCGAAAAAACCAAACGGAGGAATACGCGTCCGGATGCAAGCAGGCCGAGGGCGGTGAATGCCGCGGCTTCGCTGATCCGCCTCATGCCGGACGGTCAGCCTGCCACCGCGAATCCGATTCCTCTGGCCGAAAAGGAGATCACGTTCGGCACCGACCCGGTTCAAGCGAGTCAAGTGATTGACGATGCTTCGGTTTCTCCTCTGCATGCACGCCTCAGACAAACGGATGACGGTTTTATATTGTTCGATAATAATTCCATCGCGGGGACGTGGGTGAACTACGAACCAGTCCCCCGCGAGGGTCATCGGCTGCAGCATGGGGATATGATAAACTTCGGAAAAATGTTGTACCGCTTCCAACTGCGCACTCCGCCGACGGGTTCAAAGCCCAGGGTTTCGTCTGATAAGCCTATTGCATGATTCGTTCTTCATTAGCTCATCTGCACGTCGCGGCGCTTAGCCATCCCGGCATGTCGGGCAAGAATAATGAAGATCGTTACGCGGTATCTTCGTTCAATCCCAGCGCGGACGATTCGCGGCCGATTCTCTTTGCAGTAGTCGCGGACGGCATCGGCGGTCACCGCGCGGGAGAAGTGGCGGCGGAACTTGCCGTGAATTACATCAGCCAGGGGGTGGCCGAGAGCAACGGAAAAAAGCCTTTAAAGATCATGGAAAATGTCATTCACGATGCCAGCCAGGCGATTGCCGCACATTCCGCCAGCAGGAGCGAACAGGAAGGCATGGGCGCGACCTGCGCCTGTGCGTGGATCGTGGAACGGAAATTATATATTGCGCATGTGGGCGATTCGCGCATTTACCTCGTGCGCGGGGGACAGATTCGCCGCTTGACGGTGGACCATACCTGGGTTCAGGAAGCGATCGAGAAGGGTATTATCAGCCCGGAACAGGCGCGCGATCATCCGAATGTGCATGTGATTCGCCGTTATCTGGGTTCGGTCCACTTGCCTCAGGTGGATTTTCGCCTTTTCCTCGAGAAGGATGATGATAATGAAGAGGCCGCGGATAATCAGGGTTTCGAGTTGGAAGCCGGTGATATATTGCTATTATGTACCGACGGGTTGACCGACCTGGTGTGGGACGATGAGATTCTGCGTACGTTACAGGAAAAGCCCAACCTGAAAGACGCGGCCGATTTACTGGTGGAAATGGCCAACCAGCGCGGCGGTCACGACAATATTACGGTGGTGTTGTTGAGCGTGCCGCTCAACGGACAGGTGACGAAGAAACGCAGAAACTTTCTCGATTGGTTGTTGGGAGAAGAGTAAAAGACCCGGCGCACCGGGTCTTTTATATTAAGTTCGCGGTTTGGAAGAATCGTCTTTGGCCGGCGCGCGGTCGAGCCAGAGTTCGCGGTAGCGGCGATTCCAATCGATCAGAAAGCGAAAGGCGATCACAACGCCGAGCGCAACCGCCGCCCAAAAGACCACGTCCCGCAAATTGAAAAGCCATAGAAGCGGCGCGGCCAGCAGGCCGGTGAGAACCGCGGCGCGGGCGCTGTGATGAATCAGCAAAGTTAGCGCGATGAGAAGCGCGGCACAGATCAAAAACGCCAGCGGGTGAATCGCCAGTAGCGAGCCGCCCGCGCAAGCCAGCCCCATGCCGCCGCGGAAACCCGCGAAGAGCGGCCAGCAATGCCCGGCCACTGCCAGCGCGACAGCGATGGGAACGATCCAATTTCGCGATTCGGCCGGCGCGTAGCGCAGGGCCAGCCACGTTGGAACGAAGCCTTTGGAAACATCGAAAATAAATACCAGCGCGCCCGCGGCCAACCCCGCCTGACGGATGGTATTGGTGGTTGTGGCGTGACCGGACCCTGCGGCGCGCACATCCACGCCTTTGAACAGGCGCGTGATCCAAACTGCGAAGGGCAGTGATCCGCATAAATATGCGAGGGATCCAAATAGAAACGCAGTGAAGATCGGATTCGTTAAAATCATTTGGGACAGGCGCTAAGCTGGGGGAAGAGTTGTTTGGAATACCGGTCGAGCGTGCCTTGGCTGTCTGTGGGATAGACCAGCATCATCACCAGCACGCGCGTGTCAGAAGCCTGTTTAACCCAGTAACGCGCGAAATAATTCTGGCCTTTTGAAACCAGGTCATATTCATACAAGCTCAGGCTTTTGATCTCGCAGAAATTTGCCAGCGTGTGACTGTCGTAACTGCCGAAGACAATATTGAAGCTCTGATCGTTGAAGTAATCGCTCAATTCCTTCTGACCGTAGCCGCAGTTGTACATTAGATATTCGAGATAGGCCACCGAACCTTCTGTGTCGTTGTGGCGTGAAATACTGATCTTATACGGTTCGACGGTGTAGCTCTTCACCCATTGTGCGGTGGAGAATAAATCCCTGCCAAAAGACAGCGTAAATTGCACATCTTTATCCGTGGGTTCGATGGGGCCGCAATCATCCGTTGGAACGTTGGCGGCGGGCGCGGTAGTGGGCGCGCAAGCGGCGAGGGAACCGATTGCTAAAACGGCGGCCAGGATCAGGGTCCGCGCAAGGAAACGGGAAATTTGTTCACGCATGAAGCGACCTCGTTGTTGCCGGTTTATTTTTCCTCGCCGATGTCGAGCCGGAAGGCGATCAGCGATTGATTGAGTTCCTGCAAAAAAGCAATCAGCGAAACGATCAACGATCCCATCGCGCCGATGAACAACACGCCGATCAGCCACGCGTCCTCGATTTGCAGTGCGGCGGTGAAGAACAACGCAATGACCAATACCGCGGCAAAGAGCACGCAAATCGTCGAACAGACGATGGCGCGCTGTAATAAAATGGCGCGCCGGGACAGGATGCGCAATTGTTGGTGTGTGCCCGCTTGATTCTGCTTCGGAATCTCGGGCAGTTCGCGCACCAAACTGCGCCCGCGGTCGATCACGCGGCCGAGACGGTTGGTGAGCGAGAGAATCAACAGTCCAACGCCGGAGATGAGCACCACCGGTCCAATGGCCACTTGAAGCATGGGGACGAGTTCACTTACGGTGATGGGAAGCATGTCAAAATTCCAATTATGACTCTGAATGAAAGGCGAAGTTTTTTCAACGCTTTGCTTACTGCGCGCAGTGTTAGGAAAGCAACCCTCTTGCAAATTCAAGGAACGCCTGCACATCGTTGAAATTGGTGACCATGCCCACCGAGATGCGCACTGCGCCGGAGGATTTACCGTCGATGCAAACGCGGAAATCGTCGATCGAGAGGCGTTGTTGATGCGTGGGTTGCGCGAAACAGGCCGCCAGTTCCATACGTGAGATGCCCAACGCGATCTCGCCCGCGCCGGGGTTGCAGAAACAGCCGGTGCGTAACGAGATGTTGACTTTATTCGCTTCGTTCTCCACAAAGCGATGATCGAGCGGCTGGCCGTCTTTATCGAAGAAGTTGACGGTCACCGCGCCGCCGCGGCCCTCTGTGTTGGTCGGCCCATAGACGCGTACCAGCGGCTCGCCGGTGCTGTGTTTCATCCGGGTTAAGTTATCGAGCAGCCAGCCGGTTAAACAATGCACGCGCTCGTGAATGACATCGTAACCAATCGACTCAATGTATTTGAGTCCGATTTCGATGGCGGGGATATTTAGATAATCCAGTGTGCCGTCTTCGAAAGCGGGCGCGCCGTCGGCCAGATAATATTTATCGCCCTGCACCGAAGCGACTGTGATCGTCCCGCCCGCGAACCACGGACGATGTAATTTTGCCAGCGCCTCCTTGCGCGCGATCAACGCGCCGAGGCCGGTGGGATAGCCGAATATTTTATAAAAAGAGATCGGCACGAAATCGGGTTTGACCCTGCTCAAATCCAATTGATTGGTGGGCACAAAGGCGGCCGCGTCGAGCAATACATCCCAGCCGAGGGCATGCGCTCTTTCGACCCATTCGAGCGGGTGCTGAACAGAGGAGAAGTTGGACTGCGCGGGGAACGCGAACAGATTGTGTCCGTTCTTCGAAGGGCGCGCCAGTTCACGGTCGAGGGTGGAGGCGTCGAGCCGCATATCGGGAAGCATGACCGGAATATAGGTCACTTCCGCGCCGCGGGCATGCGCGAACTCGCGAATCCCATTGACCGAGTTGTGGTTATCGAACGTCAAAAGATAACGTCCGTTCGGGAATGGATACGACTCGCCGACCAGCTTCAGCGCACTACTGGCATTGGTGGTAAAGATGGCCAGGTATTCATCCGGGTCCGCGCGGAAGAAATGCAGGATGTATTCGCGCGCGCCTTCGACGAATTTGGTGGCCGCCTGCGAAGTGGGATTGGATGAATGCGGATTGCCGAAGACGTTTTCGGCCAAAAGTTTTTGATGCTGGCGCAACTGCGTTTCGGCATAGAGGCCGCCGCCGGTGTAATCGAGATAAATATGTTCGCCGCGGTCGAGGCGGGTGAATTCGCTGGCGCGCAGTTTGTCGATGACAGCGGTGGATGAATAGGCGGGATACGCTTTGAGGAATTCCGGGTAAGACGGTAAGTTGGACACGGTGCCTCCGTGATTTCCATTTTACCCACATCTGCGGTTCCTCTACAATGCCAGAATTCGTTCCGGGTTTAAAAAAAGACAAGCCCATTCGTGAAATGGGCCTGTCTCTATCAGACGGTTGTTCTTATTTTGCGGTTACGGCCGCAGTTTCGATCTCCTCCTGCTTCTTGAACTGGCTCATATACAGGTTGTAATAGAAACCGTGTTTGTCCATCAACTCGTGATGCTTGCCGCGTTCGATGATCTGACCGCCGTTGAGCACAAGAATTTGGTCGGCGTTGACGATGGTGGATAAGCGGTGGGCGATGACGATGGAAGTGCGGCCTTTGAGCAGGATATCGAAGGCTTTCTGGATCAGGCGTTCGGTGCGGGTATCGACCGAGGAAGTTGCCTCATCCAGAATGAGGATGCGCGGGTCTGCCAATGCGGCGCGCGCGATGGAGAGCAGTTGCCGCTGTCCCTGAGAAAGACCCGAACCGCGTTCGCCGAGGATGGTTTCATATTTTTGCGGCAATCGTTCGATGAACGAATCTGCATTGGCGAGCTTGATGGCCGACAGCACTTCTTCGTCGCTGGCATCCGGTTTGCCGAAGCGCACATTTTCCATGACGGTGGCGCTGAACAGGAACGTGTCCTGCAGGACGATGCCGATCTGGTTGCGCAATGATTCGGTGGTTACATCGCGCACATTGATATCGTCAATGCGGACCGCGCCGCTGGTGACATCATAGAAACGCGGCAGAAGGTTGATGATGGTGGTCTTGCCCGCGCCGGTTGGCCCGACGATCGCGATCGTTTGCCCGGGTTCGGCGGTGAAAGAAACATCTTTTAGAACCGGAACGCCGTCCTCGTATCCGTGCGAGACGTGATCGAATTCCACTTTGCCGCGGATGACTGGCATGGCCTGCGCGCCCGGTTTGTTTTTGACCGCGGGTTCTTCATCGAGCAGGCCGAAGATGCGTTCCGCGCCAGCAATGGCGTTTTGGATGTTCGTCCATAGCACGGCGATCTGCTGGATGGGCTGGTTGAAGCGTTGAACATACGCCATAAAAGTGATGATCAAACCAAAGGTCACGGTAGTGCCGAGCAGGGGCTGATCTTTGAACAGATACCAGCCTCCCACTCCGGTTACGACAGCGAGCGCCACATAACCGAGCGCCTCCAAAGTTGGAGAGAGCGCGGAAGTGAAAGCCACGGCGCGAATGTTCGCATCGCGGTTGGCGGCGTTCACCACTTTGAATTGCTCGATGTTCTCGTCGGCGCGGTTGAAGGCCTGCACCTCGCGCACGGCGGCAATGCTTTCCTGTAGTTCGGCGTTGACGTTGCCGATCTCCTTGCGGCTCTTACGAAAGGCTTTGCGCGCCTGCTCGGAGAAGTAAAGCGTGGCGATGAACATCAACGGCGAAACCGCCAGTGAGAGCAGCGCGAACGGCGCGTTCGAGGTGAACATGCTGTACGCCACCCAAACCAGCAACAGAATGCCGCTGAACACATTGACCAATGCGAACGAAATGGCTTGTTCGATGGCGCTTGTATCGTTGGTAATGCGGCTCATCAGGTCGCCGGCTTCGTTCACCGAGTAATAACTGAGCGATAGCTGGTGCAGGCGTTCGAACACATCCACCCGCAAAGCGCGCAATACGTGTTGGCCGGACCAGGCCATGCTGAAGAAAGTCAGGCCTGTAAATATAGAGCCCAGCACGAACAGAGCGACGATAACCAGGATCAAACGCGTGAGGCCGATATTGCGATCGTTGTTCGTCATGGATGCCATATCCGGCGGGACGAATCCGTTGAGACGATAGGATCGCGCGATGATCCATTGGGTTCCGCTTAACTTCGCCGGGTCAGTTACCAGCCAGCAGGCTGATTCCGATTGAGCGGCTTGCGTGCCCACTGATGGGAAATTCGCGCCGAAACTGCTGTTGGCCCCCAGTGGGACGAGGAAACAATCGGTTGCCTGACCGATCAACTCAGGCGTCGTTACCTGCGTCCAGGTTGAGATCACTACAAAAAGGATCGCCATGAAAACGACGGACCAGAAGCGTCCGAAATATCCAATGAGACGCCCAAGCGTACTGCCCAAACTGCGCGGTTTGAGCGTCTCCTGATTCATGATGTTGCCGAAACGGCCGGGACCACCCATCATAGGTTAATTCTCCTCCAGAGTATGCGCGCGTTCCTGCTCATACGCCAATATTTGCGAGTTATAAATTTCCGCGTAGATCGGTTCGTTTTCCATTAAGTCGGCGTGTTTTCCCTGCGCCACGATCTTGCCTTTATCGAGCACTAAAATCTTATCCGCGCTCATGACCGTGCTGATGCGCTGGGCGATGACGAACGAGGTGCGGTTCTCCATCAACTTATCGAGCGCGGTCTGGATGAGGGATTCGGTCTGCAAGTCCACGCTGGAGGTGGAGTCGTCGAGAATCAGAATGCGCGGATCGAGCAGGAGGGCGCGGGCAATGGCGACGCGTTGTTTTTGTCCGCCGGAAAGCGTGGTGCCGCGCTCGCCGACATGTGTGTTGTAGCCTTCAGGGAAGGACAGGATAAAGTCGTGCGCTTGCGCGGCTTTGGCGGCGGCCATGACCTCCTCCTCACTGGCATCCGGCCTGCCAAAGGCGATGTTGTCGCGGATCGTTCCGCTGAACAATGTGGTTTCCTGCAGGACGATTCCGATCTGCCTGCGCAGGGAATCGACTTTGATATCGCGCAAGTCGTGTCCGTCTATCGTGATCAGGCCTTCGCTGGGATCGTAGAAACGCGGCAGGAGGTTGATGATGGTGCTTTTACCGGAACCCGTTGCACCGAGCAGGGCGATCCGTTCACCGGGCCGCGCCTCGAAGGTGACATCGTCCAACACGGGCGCGCCTCCGCTGAAATAACGAAAGGTGACGCGCTCGAATTTAATTTCTCCTTTGACGGACGGCAGTTCGATGGCATCCGGTTTATCCGCAATATCGGACTTGGTATCCAGAATTTCGAAGATACGGTCGGCGGAGGCGGTAGCCTGACTGAATTGCGTGATAATGAAACCGAGTTGCGCTATCGGGAAAAATAGATAGACTAAGTATAGAGAAAATTCCTGCCACTCGCCGAGGGTGAGCACGCCGGTAATAATCTGCTTGCCGCCCACGTAAAGGATGGCGGCCTGGCCGAGGTTGGCGATGGTGAAGATGAGCGGAAAGAGGAAAGTGAAGAGCGTGGCGACCGAGATGGCCTGGCCCATCAAGTCATCCGCGGCCGCGCGGAATTTCACCTGCTGTTGTTTTTCGCGCGTAAAGGCTTGAATCACTTTGATGCCCGCCAAATTCTCCTGCAGGATGGTGTTCAACCTGGAGAGCTTGATCTGCATTTGCGTGAACATGGGGCGGACGGTTACGCTGAAGACCATGAATAGAATCATTGCGATGGGCAGGATGGGCATCATGGTCCATGCCAGAATGACATTGGTCGAGAACAGGATGATGATCGTGCCGGTCAGCAGGATGATCGCGCCGACGAGTTGCAGTAATCCCTGGCCGATAAAGAGGCGCACCTTTTCCACATCGTCGGTGGCGCGGATCATCAATTGCCCGGTTTGGTTCCGGTCGTGATACGAGAAAGATAACTTTTGGATCTTGGAATACAGGTCATTGCGCAGATCGTACGCCACGGACTGCGAATTCTTCTCCGCCCAAAATGCCTGCAGAAATGCGAAGATGCCGCGCAGCGCGGCGAAGAGGATGATGGCGGTCACCGCCCAGATCAGGGATTGCGGCGCGTTGTTGAGATTGGCGTTCAACTGTGCAACCAGTTGGTCCTGCGTCCACGTGGAGGGATAATTCAACGCGCTGAGAATCTTCGGTAAAGCCGCGCTGATGAATTGTGCGGGGATCTGTTTGAGCGCGCTCAGAACCTGGTCGGCCACGTAACCGTTCGTCACCGCGTCGAGGATGCGGCGGATCAAATTGGGGATGGCCAGTTGTGCCAGCGTTGCGATCAATAAAAAGATGTAGGGCAGTGCGGCTTCGCGTTTGTAATGCAGTAGGTATTCGACGGAACGGAACAGTGAGTGCGAGCCGGTTTTCTTCTTTCTGACGCGTGATATGGGTTGAGAGACGGATGCTTGCATGGATTTCCTTTCGATGTTTGCCGGATAAAGTGCGTTTAACGATGAATGACCAATGAGTACGAATTGGATGTAAGCAGAATGGGGAAGACGATGGAATTACCTGGTGCGGTCCAGCTTGTGCGCCGCCTCGACTAGAATCGTCAGAGCCTGCGCCGTTTTTTCGCGGTCTTTCTCGCTGAGGTTCTTTGCCAGTTGATCCACCCAGCGATAACGTTTGTCCATGCCCTTCTCGATCAGGCTTTTGCCTTTGGCGGATAGCTGAATCTGCCTGACGCGCCGGTCGCGCGGATCTTCCATGCGCTCGATGAGTCCCGCCTGTGCGAGATTATCCACATGCTGGCTGGCGGCCGCGTTCGTGATCTCGAACCGTTCGCCGATCTCGGAAATTCCGCAGGCGCCCCGATGATACAACTGCATGATGATGGTGAACTGCGCCATGGATAGGCCGGTGGCTTTGGCGAAGTGTTTCAAGCCGCGCATCGAATGGTGAGTCGAAACATCCACCCACGAGCGGATGGCCTGCGTAAAAGCGTCGTTTTTGGACATGGTTAAGCCTTCTTTTTAGTTAAGCGGGCTTAACTATATGCATGATGCGGGAGTGAGTCAAGGGAAATTAAGTTAGAAAATTGTAAGAGAATCGAAAACCGGCGCAGAACTCGTACCCTGCGCTGGTTTCGGAAGATCATCTATTTTATTAATGGGTCGGGATGAGTTTGGTTGCCTGCCTGCGCGACTTCCATAGCGAAGCCGCAATGGCAATCGCCAGAATGCCCGCCACAACGATCAGGGAAAGCCCCATGGGAATCTTGTAAAGGTCTGCAATCACCATTTTTACGCCTACGAAAGTCAGTACGGCTGAAAGGCCGAGTTTCAAATATTCGAACTTGTCCATCACATCTGCCAGCAGGAAGTACAAGGCACGCAAACCGAGGATGGCGAACACGTTCGAGGTGTACACAATGAACGGGTCGCGCGTGACCGCGAAGATGGCCGGGATCGAGTCGACGGCGAAGACTAAATCCGTACTTTCGATGATCAGCAGTACCAGAAACAGCGGTGTGGCCATCCACGCTCCGGCGCGGCGGATGAAGAATTTGTCGCCTTCGAAGTTTTCGGTAACGGGCATCAGCCTGCGAAAGAATCGCACTACCGGATTCTTTTCGGGGTGTATCTCTTCATCGCGATGAAAAGCCATGCGGATCCCGGTGAAGATCAGAAATGCGCCGAAGAGATAGATGACCCAGTGGAAGCGCTCGAGCAGGGCGGCTCCCGCCAGAATCAGCGCGCCGCGCATAACCAGCGCGCCGAGGATGCCCCAAAAGAGTATGCGGTGCTGATGCACGGCGGGCACGGCAAAGAACGAGAAGATCAGGATGAAAACGAAGATGTTATCTACGCTCAGCGCTTTCTCGATCAGGTAACCCGTGAAGAAGGACAGCGCCGCCTCGCTGTTGGAATAGGAACTGTTGGGGATGATTCGATGCCAGAAGAAAAAGATGCCCGCGTTGAAGATCAACGCCAGCCCGATCCATACACTCGTCCAGGTGAGGGCCTCTTTGGCGGAAACCGCATGGGCCTTGCGGTGGAACACGCCGAGATCGAGCGCCAGCATCAATAATACAAATAGATTGAAGACGATCCATAACCAAACCGGTACTTCCATGTTTCATTCTCCTTGTTTATATTCTTCGTGGAATAAAAAACGAGACTCCACGATTGGTATCGTGGTAGTCTCGCCATGGTGTTTTGCACGTACGGTTCACCGAGAGCATAGCTCTGTCCTGACGGTGAACCGGCCCGCTGAAGCGGGTGGCTACTCCCTACACAATGTGCGGCATGATAGCATGAGGAAATGCGCATGTCAAATTAGAGTTTTCTTATCCGGTTTCATGCCAAAGGAAGGCTAAAGCGTGAATAATACGATGGCGATCAGTGCGGCGCCAATTCCGAGCCACTGAGGCCGCGTGAGACGTTCCTTTAAAATGAGCCAGGCCAGCAGAACGGTCGCTCCGGGGAAGAGGGAACTCAATACCGCGGAAACATCCAACCTTCCGGTTTGACCGGCCAGCACGTAGAAGAAATTTCCCGAAACATCCAGAAGCGCGTTGATGAACAGAAACGGCCAGGAGGCGCGGGCCGGTTTCCAGCTTGTGCGGCGCAGGGACATGTAGATCAAAAAAACCGCAGAGCCGGAAAAACGTGCGATCATAATCGGCCAGTACACGGTCTTTTGGGAAGCAAGGTGCATAAGGGTAAAGTACGCGCCAAAGGCCGCTCCGGCCAGCAGAGGCAGGCGCAGGTCCGAGAGATGCGTGAGGAGGTCTTTCATGCGAACATCACTGCGCGAGATCAGCCAGACCGCGCTGAACGCCAGAATGAATCCGCCCCAGGTGAAGAGTCCGGGCGCTCCCTGAGTGAACGCGCCAACCATGACCGGCAAAGCCGCAGCCAACAAAGCCGAGACCGGCGCGGCGATACTCATTTGGCCCTTGTCCATGGCCTGATATAAAAATACCAGGCCCACGGTTCCCAGCGCGCCTGCGATCAACGCGTAGAGCAAGGAAACAAAATCGGGAAACGGTTCCGATAAGAATGGAACGCCGATCAATAAAAACGCCAGCCCCAGGATTTCTCCATACAGCACCGCCAGATACGCGCCGGTTTTACGCGAGGCCATTCCACCGGAGAAATCCCCCGCGCCCCATGAAAGGGCGGCTAAGAGTCCAAAAAGAATAGAAGTCAATGCAGATTCCTAAATCGAGATAATTTATGAGGGTTGGATTTTTCCCGCCGCTTTTGCCCGATCCAACACCTTTTGCGCATTCTTGAGCAACGGCATGTCAATCATCTTGCCATCCAGCGCGTACGCGCCCTTGCCCTCTTTTTGACTGGACTCAAATGACTTGACGATCCGTTTTGCGTACTCAATTGCCTCGTCGGATGGAGTGAACGCCTCTTGCGCCGCTTGAACTTGATTCGGGTGAATGATCTGTTTCCCGCTGAAGCCGAATCGCGCTCCCTCCTCTGCCTCAGCGCGCAGACCTGCAGGGTCTTTGAAGTCAATGAAGACGATGTCAATTGCCTGCAAGTCGTTCGCCGCGCAAGACGTGACCACCGCCTGCCGCGCGTAGAGCAACTCGGTCGCGTCTTTCGTCCGCACCGCACCAATGGACGCGGCGAAATCCTCCCCGCCGAAGATGATGGCTTCGAGTCGTTTGTCCGCTTCGGCGATCTCTTTCAGGTTCATGATTCCCTTGGCGGTTTCCACGATGATCAATAAGCGAACACTCCCGATGTTCAACTTGCTCGAAAGTTCGTAGGTCTCGATATGTTCGCTGACCCATTTCACCTGTTCGGCAGTTTCAACTTTAGGCACAACGATCGTGTCGGGATTGGTCGCCAACGCGGCGGCGAGATCGTTTTTTTCCAAGCCTGAACCGATCTGGTTGATGCGAATACATCTCTCGGACGCGCCGAAGTCCAATTCCTTCATCGCCTCCGCTATGACCTCCCGCGCTTCGGCTTTCTTGTTCGTTGCCACGCCGTCTTCCATGTCCATGCAAATGGAATCCACGCCGAGGGTGGTGGATTTTTCAATTTTGCGGCGGTCATCGCCGGGCATGTAGAGTAACGCGCGTCGTGAGTGCATGCATTTCCTCCTTGTCATTGCGAGCGAGCGTTAGCGAGCGAAGCAATCCCTAGTTGGAGATTGCTTCGTCGCCCTTCGGGCTTCTCGCAATGACGGAAAATTACTTTTTTAGAAACATCGCTGTCCGTTCGAACTCGACCACAATTGTACCGTCTGGTTTCCTGCCCCAGCATTTGATTCGCACAATGCCTGCCTCGGGTCTCGACTTGGACTCACGCATATCGATGATCTCGCTTTCGGCGTAGATCGTGTCCCCGTGAAAGACGGGATTGGGATGAACGACTTTGTCATATCCCAAATTCGCCACGATCGTGCCTTCGGTTAAGTCTGCGACGGTCAAACCAACAACGAGGCCGAATGTGAAGACACCATTCACCAGCCGCTGACCGAACTCGGTCTTCGACGCGAAATCTTCGTTGAGATGCAGAGGTTGCGTGTTCATCGTCAACGCGGAGAAGAGTACGTTGTCCATTTCGGTGATCGTCCGTCCGCCGTGTTTGAATTTCATTCCAACTTCGAGTTCGTCGAAAAACTTTCCAGTCATAGTTAACTCCTTGCTAAAGAAAGATGAAAGAGGAAAGAAACCATTCTTTCTTCCGTTCGGCTTCGCTCAGGACGAACTTTTCTCTTTCATTCCACCACAATCAAAACCTGCTCTCGTTCCACCGTCTGCCCCTGCTTCACTGATAGCGATTTCACCATGCCATTCTTCGGCGCGCGGATTCTAATCTCCATTTTCATCGCTTCCAATACTATCAGCGTTTGACCTTTGGTCACCGCCTCTCCTGCAGCGACGTTCACGCTTCGCACGACGCCAGGCATTGGGGCGGCTAATCCGCCCGCGCCCTGTTGACCGCCGCTTCCTCGTTTGTGCGCGCCGGATTGTTGGGTCAACATGAAGGTTCGGCCATTGACCGTCACCCAGCGTTTTGCGCCATCCGATGAAACGTAGACGGCGACGCGATTGCCGTCAATGAGCAGACCCATCTTCCCGTTTTCGGCGTGCAGGATTTCAACTGTTGCAGTCCTGTCATCAAACGCGACGGTATAACTTTTGCCGTTCGGTTTTAGATCGAGCACGATATTATCGAATGTGAGTTTCATCAGTTACGGAATCCGTTCGGATTCTTCCAGGGACTATATGGATCGGGTTCATTTGAATTTACGATTTCAGGTTGATGATTTGCGAATGTGAAATCTGCTAGCGCGGCGGCGGCGAGCGATTCAAACGACGGGGCGGGCGGGGTCCACTTGAAATTATTTTCCACCCACTTCGTTGACACGTTGCCAGCGGCAAAGTCTTCGTGTGTTAGAACGTCTTGCAGGAAATCAATATTCGTCGTCACGCCATGCACGACGAATTCCCGCAGTGCGGCTTGCATCTTTTGAATCGCGGTTTCTCGCGATTCTCCAAACACAATTAATTTCGCCAACAGCGGATCGTAGAAATGCGTCACCTCATCGCCTACGCGGAAGCCTGAGTCCACGCGGATGCCAGGTCCGCGCGGCTCGATGTATTGCAGGAGTTTGCCTGTGCTGGGCAAAAATCCGTTGGCGGGGTCTTCGGCGTAGACGCGGCATTCGATGGCGTGTCCGCGTTGAGTCAGTTGTTCTTGCGAATATGGAAATCGCTCGCCCGCCGCGACGCGAATTTGCCATTGGACGAGGTCGAGTCCTGTGGTGAGTTCGGTGATGGGATGTTCCACTTGGAGGCGGGTGTTCATTTCAAGAAAGAAGAAAGCGCTGCCCTGAGGCTCTCGAAGGGACGAAAGAGTTGGATCGAAGATAAACTCGACTGTCCCTGCGTTGTAGTAATTTACGGCGCGCGCGGCGTTGACGGCGGCTTCGCCCATTTGTTTTCGCAATTCTGGCGTGAGCAACGGCGACGGCGTCTCTTCAATAATTTTTTGATAACGTCTCTGTGTCGAGCATTCGCGCTCGAACAGGTGAACAATGTGTCCATGTGTATCGCCGAAGACTTGAAACTCGATGTGATGCGCGTCCGCGATATATTTTTCGACGAGCAGGCGGTCATCGCCAAACGCGTTCAACGCCTCGCGCCGCGCGGACTCGATCGCTTCTTTCAACTCTTCAACCTGATTCACCACCCTCATGCCTTTGCCCCCTCCGCCCGCCGCCGCTTTGACGAGCACTGGATAGCCGATCTCCTGCGCGGCTTTCTTGAAATCGGATTCGGATTCGAGTCCCTCCGCGCCGGGGACAGTTGGCACGCCCGCGCGTTTCATCGCAATCTTCGACTCGGCTTTGTCGCCCATCGCGCGGATCGAGTCGGCTGAGGGCCCGATAAAGGTCAGATGGGCTGAGGCAACTGTCCCTGCGAATGAGGCGTTTTCCGAGAGGAAGCCATAGCCCGGGTGGATGGCATCCGCTTGGGATGCGAGGGCGGCTTGAATTAAGACATCCGCATTCAAATACGATTCTTTTGCGGGAGCCGCGCCGATGTGAATCGCTTCGTCGGCGAATTGCGCGTGCTGTGAATTTTTATCCGCGTCGGAATAGACGGCGACGGTTTTGACGCCGAGCTCTTTGCAGGCGCGCATGATGCGGATGGCGATCTCGCCGCGATTGGCAATGAGAATTTTTTTGAACATCATTTGACGCGCGTCAATGTCGCTTCGGTGGCTTTGGCTTCGCCGTATTCGGGGTGGATGTTGTAAGCGGTGATGACGAGGTGATCTTTATCGAGCAATTGAAGTTCGGTGCGCCAGCCCCAATCGGGTCCGCCAGAGGGATCGGGATAACTGCCGAGGACGGAGAATCCGTTGTCGGCGGCGCTGCCTGTGCAGAACATGATGGCGGTGTTGTTGTGGAAGGAGTCGAGCCATGAACATTCGTAACGATCAAGAGTCGTGTTGTAGCCGAAGGTGAACATGCCGTGTTGTGGTTCTCCTTGGATGGTTCCCTGATAAAGATACAGGGCAAAGCGTCCATCGAGGATGATTTGGATACTTCCCGCAACGGGAGATTCATCCGCGAGTTTATCTGGCTCGAACCATAACTTGGATATACCTGACCAGCTTCCCGCTAATTGCGCTAGAAAGTGATGAGGACTGCCTGATGATTTTTCAAATGACATTGTTGAGCTCCAAAGACGTGGTGTTGGCTAATCAGGGAAAGGTGAAAGAGGAAAGATGGGTTATGGGAAAGGTATTTCCGAGTCGAGGGAGAAGTCTGATGGTTGTGTGTTGTACTCGGCTTGATCCTCGCGGATGGCTTTCTTGCGTTGATGAGGAATCATGGGAGTCAACATGCTGATGATGCGGGTTGTAAGCCCCATGCGATATTTGATCACTTCGGGCTTGAGGACGTGCCTGGATTTGTAATACCATTCACGGCTTTCACGCGCAGAACCAAGCGAGGCTTCGATGAATCGAGCGCGGTCGGGCCCTTTGCTTCGAGAATATCCTTCGGTGAGGTTGACGCTGATCGAGTCGAGCGAACGATGGAGTTGGTCGGCGACGCTTAACATCAACGGCTGTTTTGCTATGAAGTAAACATCCTGCAAGCCTATGTCGCCAGCGAATAATCCAAACCGATAGACCTCCAGTCTCCAGATCGGATCATTGGTGATTACAGACGGAACGTCCATAAGCCACTCAGCATAATTCATGATCGAAAACTCCTCTTTCGTCTTTCCTCTTTCATTTCACATTCTAAACACCCCAAACCCCTGCTCTTCAACTGGCGAATTCAATACAACCGATAGCGCAAGACCTAACACTTGTCTTGTGTCAACTGGATCAATCACACCATCATCCCAAAGTCTTGCTGTCGAGTAATATGGATTCCCTTCGTATTCGTATTTCTCCAAAATGGGACGTTTGAATTCATCGGCTTCTTCTTTGCTCATGGCGGGTTTGCCTTCGCGGGCGAGTTGATCCTGTTTGATGGTGAGCAACACGTTCGCGGCTTGTTCGCCGCCCATGACGGAGATGCGGGCGTTGGGCCACATCCATAAAAATCTTGAGCCGTAAGCGCGACCTGACATGGCGTAGTTGCCTGCGCCGAAGGAGCCGCCGATGATGACGGTTAACTTTGGCACACGAGTCGTGGCAACCGCATGGACCATCTTCGCGCCATCCTTTGCGATGCCGCCGACTTCGGCTTCGCGTCCCACCATGAAGCCAGTAATGTTTTGCAGGAACACGAGCGGAATCCCGCGCTGGTCGCACAACTCGATGAAGTGAGTCGCTTTGAGCGCGGACTCGCTGAACAGGACTCCGTTGTTGGCGATGATGCCGACGGGGTATCCGTGAATCCGCGCGAACCCGCAGACGAGAGTCGTGCCGTAGCGGGCTTTGAACTCGCGGAACTTGCTTCCGTCCACGAGGCGGGCGATGATCTCGTGAACATCGTAGGTCTCGCGGAAGGTGGAGGGGAGGATGCCGTAGAGGTCTTCCGCAGGATAAAGAGGTTCTTCGGATGGGAAAGAAGAAAGATGAAAGAGCCACGTCTTTCTTCTTTCCTCTTTCGTTGGTAGCGTCTCCACGATGTCCCGCAGGAGTTGAATCGCATGATCGTCGTCCTCCGCAAAATGATCTGCAACCCCGCTTCGCCGCGTGTGCACGTCTGCTCCGCCCAAATCTTCGGCGCTTACATCCTCGCCCGTCGCGGCTTTGACGAGCGGAGGTCCGCCGAGGAAGATCGTGCCAGTCCCTTTGACGATGATCGCCTCATCGCTCATCGCAGGGACGTACGCGCCGCCCGCCGTGCACGAGCCCATCACGGATGCGATCTGCGGAATCTTTTTGGCGGACATTCTTGCCTGATTGTAAAAGATGCGACCGAAATGATTCACATCGGGGAAGACTTCGTCTTGCAACGGCAAAAACGCCCCGCCCGAATCGACAAGATACAGGCAGGGCAGATGATTCTCTTCGGCGATCTGTTGCGCACGCAAATGTTTCTTGACCGTCATCGGGAAGTACGATCCGCCTTTGACGGTGGCGTCGTTGGCGACGATGAGGACTTCGCGATTGCTGACGCGCCCGATGCCCGTGACAATGCCCGCGCCTGGGCCTTCGTTATCGTAAAGATCAGTCGCGGCTAACGCGGAGAATTCGAGAAATGGAGAATTGGGATCGAGCAGGCGTTCGATCCGCTCGCGGACGAAGAGTTTGCCCTGCGACTCGTGTCGCTTGCGGTATTTTTCTCCGCCGCCTTCACGGACTTTGGCGAGGCGTTGCTTGAGGTCGTTTGCCAGTGAGCGATGATGCTTGGCGTTGGTTTTGAATTCTTTTGAATCAGAACTGATATTGGTTTGGAGAGTTTCCATGCGTTGAGTCTAGCATAATTTGTCGCGCAGGCACGGAGAAAAATAAAAGCTTCAAACGGTGGTTGAGTAGTCGCGAAGCGGCGTATCGAAACCACACCGATTTGCCACATCTAGCCAATCGTTTTCATGTAGCCTCTGGTTTCGATACGGCGACGGAAGAACACGTCGCCTACTCAACCAGCGAAGTTTCCCAAAATTCGCCGATTTTGGGAAGGTGACCGACACTTGCACCGCGTTCCCGAAGGATTAGCCCGTCCTTTTGAACATCCCAAAACGCCTCAGGCGCGTGTCTTGGCGACTTTGACCTTCCACTCTTCAGGCCCCGAAATCAGGTATTCCCAAGTAAAAGGAACCGGGCTTTCCGCTTCGATTTGATAATAGAGCGGCTTCGGGTCGTGATCGTTGTAAAAGATGAAGGCTTCGCCGGGGCGCAGCTCGTCGTAGGAATTGAATACCATTTCATGCCGTTCCGCCGGTGGATAAGGGCGCACGTCAAATTCTTTGACAACGACAACCTCTTCTTTATCCTTATCGCTTTCCGTTTTTTTCGTAATATGCACGACGTATTCGCCCGGCTCGTTTTTCTTTACGGTCCAAACGTGGCGCTCCGCAAATTTCTTATTGAAGAAGTCGTGAATTTCCGTTGGCTCTTGTTCGGCGATAATTTCCATCGTCTCGCCCGCAGGCGTCATGCCGTAGCGATGAAAAATGACGCGCATCCAATCTTTTTTGTCCACTTTGCGCAGGTCCATCAAAGTTGAGATGTCGGTAAACTCGCGGCCCTGCGACGTTTCGTTACGGGTCACTTTCACTTTCCATTCCACGCCGCCGCGCTGTAGGTAATCCCAGCCGACGACGTCGCCGTGTACCGAGCGCATTTCATAATAAAGCGGCAGGGGATCGTGATCGTTGATAAAGATAAAACTCTTACCGACGGGCAGGTCCTTGAACATTTGCAAGAGCGTTTTGTGACGCTCGATGGGAATTAGAACGCGCACGTCGAGTTCTTGAATCTGTTCGGTCTTGTTGGTTGTCATGGGTGCCTCCAAAATTAGAATAACGCTCCGCTTATAACACAAACTCAAGAGGATAGGCTTATAAAAATTACTTTCTACTCACTACTTTCCACCCTCGCCCCTCGCTCGCTGACGCTTAATTTAAAAACTCGCGCGCTCAACCCAGCCGACTCGAACGTACGCTTCATCGACTCCCCGACTCCTGCTTCAGCTTTCGAGGAGAACGCGATCAAGCTCGGACCCGCTCCCGACAACACGACCGCGCTTGCTCCAGCCTCCTTCGCCGCGTTCATTGCCTGTGCCGCGCCTGGGATTAATCTCAACCGATACGGCTGATGCAATTTATCGCTCATCACTTTGCCGAGCAATTCCAAATCCCCAACTCTCAACGCCTCAACGACCAATGCCGTGCGGCTGATATTGTGAATCGCATTCCTCATCGAAACCTTCTTCGGCAACGCCGCCCGCGCTTGTTTGGTGGGGAGATAGAAATTTGGCAATGCAATCGTGATGTGTAAGGGCGGACGGCCGTCCGCCCCTACGATTCTCCGCGCAATGACCTCGCCCCGTTCCATCGTTGACACAACCAAGCCTCCCATCATCGCAGGCGCGACGTTATCGGGATGCCCCTCCATGTCACATGCCAGATTCAAAATCTCCTCGCGCGAAAACGGATTCTCCAATAACGCATTCCCCGCCATCAACCCCGTGATGATCGCCGCTGATGATGATCCCATCCCCGACGACAACGGAATCCGATTCACACACTCAGCATGAAACGGCGGGAGCGATTTGCCCGCGCGTTCCGCCAGTCTCTGCGCCGCGCGGACGATGAGATTATTCTTGCCCGAAGCGAGTCTGCCCGCGCCCTCGCCTGTGACATGCACCGAAAATTCTTTTGCAGGCGAAATCGTCGTCTCATTCCATAAATCCAACGCCAGACCGAGGGCATCGAACCCAGGTCCAAGGTTGGCAGATGTAGCGGGGACTTTGATGATGAATTTCATAAACATCCATACCCGGTGGTTGAGTAAGCGGCGGGTTTCGATACGGACTTCGTCCTACTCAACCACTGCCGCTGTATCGAAACCCCACGTGTTATCCCAAAATTATTTCTTCCAACGCCTCCAACCTCGGTGGCACAACAGACGGCTTCTGCATATCCCTCGTGATGATCTCTGGGTCTTTCAACCCATGCCCCGTGCAAACCGCAACCACTCTCATCCCCTCCACTTTCAACCCTTCGAGAGCCTTAGGGCGACGCTTTCCACTTTCCACTTGAACTGCTAACCCCGCAAGTCCCGCCGCCGACGCAGGCTCCACCCAAATCCCTTCGAGTCTTGCCAGCAACTTTTGCATCTCTAAAATTTGATCGTCGCTGACTGCGATGATTCGTCCCTGCGACTCTTCCGCGGCTTGCAAGGCTTGTTCTCCTCGTGCGGGCTTGCCGATTCGAATCGCTGTCGCGACAGTTTCAGGATTCTCAACCGCATGTCCCAACACGAGCGGAGCCGCGCCCGCCGCTTGTACTCCCAGCAATTGTGGAACGCCCGTTGATTTCACTTCGTTATATTGTTTAAACCCCGCCCAATACGATGTAATGTTTCCCGCGTTGCCCACAGGCAGACACAACCAATCAGGCGCGGAGCCTAACTCGTCAACGATCTCAAACGCGGCTGTCTTTTGTCCCTCGATGCGAAACGGATTGATCGAATTCACCAAACAGATCGGATGCTTATTCGTGATCTCAACGACCATTGTCAACGCGTCGTCGAACGAGCCGTCAATTTGAATCACTTGCGCCCCGTACGCAATTGCGCCCGCGAGTTTCCCCGCCGCCACCTTGCCTTGCGGGATCAACACGATGGATTTCATCCCAGCCCGCGCGGCGTATGCGGCGGCAGATGCGGCGGTGTTGCCCGTCGAAGCGCAGATCACTGTCGTTGCGCCGCGCCCCAACGCCTCGCTCACGGCGGCGGTCATGCCGCGATCTTTGAACGAACCCGTCGGGTTGAGTCCTTCATATTTAATGAACAGTTCAAACCCACCGCCGAGATGGCGCGACAAATTGTCGGCGCGAATCAAAGGCGTCCGCCCCTCGAGCAGGCTGACGGCGCTTGCGGACGCATGAGGCGGGAGGTCGAGCAAATGTCCGTATGTGTGGATGAGTCCCTGGTAAGTCATATAAATGAAACAATCTATCCTTTCAACGGCGGCGCGTCTTTGTCGTAAACAAACACCTGAATATCCATTCCCTCTTTGTTCAACAGATCAATCGCGGGCTTGAACGTCGCGTCTTTGATCTTTTGCATATCACCCGCTGGCGCATACACTGAGAGCCGCGCCTCTTCGTCGGATATCTTCACCGCCTTGATCTCAGCGCCCGCGCAGGCCGCTTTGATCGTGGAGGTCATTTGCGTGATTGCCTCGTCTAAAAGCATGCTGTTTCCTCGTCCCGAGGGGATTATATCGCGCCCGCACTGCCGTTACGTTTGGCCTGGTTTTGGGTTTTCTTTGATGAAATTGTCGTTCAGCAGTTTCAGGAGAAAGCCATGCCAACTCCTCGCCGAAAATCCGCCAAATCCAAACACACGAAGCGTCCCAACGTTGCCGAAATTCCGTGGGTGGAGATTCCAATTCTGATCCACGGCATCATGCCGGACAAAATTCCCGGTACCTGCAAAAGGGAATATGACAACCTTTTACACGGTGTGAACAACGCCCTGAAAATGACCCCGCGCGCGGGATTCTCCAATTTCTCGCTGGAGGTGCCGGTGATCTGGGGGCGGCCCATTTCAAACGCCGGGCCGCATGAACCCGATGAATATCTCTCGGAGGTGGAGCGCAAGCTCGAAGTGCACGCGAAACAGGCCATGGGTCCGGCCTATGATCGGCTCTTTGGCATCTTCGGCGCGTTGCATGACTTCATCTTTTACGGCGTTTCGGATTTGGTCTATTACGTGTCCGGCGATGGCGAGACCTCCATTCGGAACCGCGTCTTCGGCTATATTGCCCGCGAGATCGCCAAACGCGACCGGGAACTGCGCGGCCGCTTTTCCCTGACCATCTTCGGTCATTCCGCCGGGAGTTTGATCGCGCACGACCTGTTGTATCACCTTTTCTCGGTCAGTGGCCCCGAGAGTGAGGAGGCGACCCTGCACCGCGACATGCAGAAATTGCGCAAGCTGGTGAGCGAAGGCCGACTGCGCGCCCGGCGTTTATATACGTTCGGCTCGCCGATCACGCCGATGGTATTGCGCGCCAATTCGTTGTTGAAAATTTTCCATGAAGACAGGTTGTTGGACCCGGAAGACCTCGGCCTGATCAATGGGCAGGACGATTTGAGCAACCCGCGCTGGGTCAACTTTTGGACGCGCAACGACGCGGCCTCGTATCCGGTTGAGTTTATGTATGAAAATACAGCCGGCATCGTGAAAGATGTGGAAATTTCGTCGCCGTTCAACCCCGTGACCGCGCATTCGAGTTATTGGCGCTCAACGGAAATGGCGGATCATATCGCGCAGACGTTGTAGCGTTATTGCGGGCATACTTCGAGATAAAGCCGCACAGAGTCGATTTTTCTGTGCGGCTTTGGTTTTATTCTTTCGGGCCGGGAGCGCTGTTTACAAGCGAGGCGCGATGAAACCTATCCGCCGCGTAATTTTGCCACGGTTACGCCTGCGCCGCCTTCCTTTTCACTGCCTTCCTCGAACGAGGCCACATGCGGATGCCCGCGCAGAGCCTCGCGCACGGTCTGTCTTAATTTGCCGGTGCCTTTGCCGTGAATGATGCGCACGAACGGCAGTCCGGCCATGTAAGCCTGTTCCACATAGCGGTCGAGTCTATCGAGCGCGTCTTCAGCCATCTGTCCGCGCAAGTCGAGCTCGATGCCGGGCGATTGCGTCCCCAGCGTGAGCGGCCGATACGCGGCCTCCGCCATTCTCTTCGATGTGGATTCATCGCCCGCGGACTTGCGCGTTAGATCCGATAACTTTGCCCGCAAGCGGATACTGCCGATCTGCACCTCCGCATCGGACTCGCTCAAAGCTGTTACCACACCCTCGGCATTTAACGTGCCGACGAGAACGCGCTCACCCAGCTTTACCGGCGACCGTTCATTGATTATTGACGACTGTTCGCTCTTTCTCTCCACCGGCGCGGCCGCCTTCTGTTCCATCGCCTCAACTTTTTCTTCCATTTCCTTGATCGCGTCGAGCGGCTGGCGCGCTTTCCTCAATTGAGCTTTCAATGATTCGAGATTGCGTTTCAATACAGCCACTTCGAGTTCGCCCTCGGCGCGCGCTTTTGCCAATACTTCGCGGCGCTCGTCCTCCAACTTTTCCAGACGAGACTCGAGTTCCTTTGTCTTTGCTTCGAGTTTGACGCGCGCCTTCTCGAGTTTCTCGCGTTCGCGTGAAGTGCGATTGCGTTCCTTGCGAATATCATCCAGCAGTTTATCGGCGCGCAGATTCTCAGGCGCGACCTCGCTTTTCGCCGCGGCAAGAATCTTCTCGTCCAGGCCGAGGCGGCGGGCGATGGCCAACGCGTTCGAACGGCCGGGCAGTCCGATCGTCAATTGATAAGTGGGGCGCAGAGTCTTCAAGTCGAATTCCACGCTGGCATTGACTGCGCCCTCGGCGGCGTGCGCGAAATTCTTCAGTTCGGGATGGTGTGTGGTGACCAGCGTGGTGATGCCGCGTTCGAGCAAGTGCGCCAGAATGGCGCGCGCCAGCGCCGCGCCTTCCTGCGGATCGGTGCCCGCGCCGAGTTCATCGAGGATAACGAGCGAACGCGCATCGGCTTGTTTCAAAATGCGAACGATGTTGGTGATGTGGCTCGAAAATGTGGAAAGCGATTGCTCGATGGATTGCTCATCGCCGATATCGGCATGGACGGAATGAAAGAGCGGAAGCTCCGAGCCGCTCTGCGCGGGGATGTGCAGTCCGCTTTGCGCCATGAGAACGAGGAGACCGACTGTTTTCAGCGCGACCGTCTTGCCGCCGGTGTTTGGCCCGGTGATGACAACCGCGTGTTTGTTTTCAGGGATGTCGAAATCAATCGGAACGACAGTGGATTGATCGAGCAGGGGATGGCGGGCTTTGAAAAGGCGAAAGCTGAAAGATGAGGGATGCTCGGCTTCGACGGCTTTCTTTTTTCCGTTCTCTTTTATTCCGCGAAAAAGCGGCTCTGAGGCGTGAAGTTCCTCGGCGTATTTTGCTTTGGCAAATGCCAGGTCGAGCGCCGCGAGATTTTCGATTCCGTATTTGAGTTCCTCGGCGTGCGTGCCCACCAGCGCGGAAAGTTCCGCCAGAATGCGGCGTTCTTCATCGCGTTCGGCCAGTTCGAGTTCGCGCACTTGATTGTTAAGTTCAACCACGGGCAGTGGCTCGATGAACAGCGTTGCTCCGGATGAAGATTGATCGTGAACAATGGCTTTGATCTGGCCTTTGAATTCGGCGCGCAAAGGAATTACGTAACGCCCGTCGCGCTGGGTAATGATCTGTTCCTGAAGTTTGGAGGCCGAGTCGGTTAGATATTTTTGCAGGCGCGCCATCAGGCGGTCGCGCGCGGTGCGCACTTCGCGGCGGATGCGCGCCAGTTTTTCGGAGGCCGAGTCGAGCACTTCGCCGCGCTCCGAGAGCACGCGCGTGATGGCGTCCACGATGCCATGCGATTCGGGCAGGCCCAGCGCGAGGTCCGCGAGACGCGGGTATTCATCCGCTTTCTTTTCGAGAAATTTCTTCAACTCGCGGCAGGCGATCAGTGTGACTTTGACATCCAGTAATTGTTGAGGTTCGAGTACGCCGCCGCGCGCGGCCAGGTCGGCTTGCGGGCGGATATCGTGCGAGCCGCCGATATTGAGGTCTTGAAGCGAAAGCAATTTGCGCGCTTCGGTGGTTTCAGCCAGGCGCGTCAACGCGAAGTTGTGAGATGTGGTGGGTTCGAGGGCGCGCGCCAAATCCATCGAAGCGGAGAAATCGCAAAAGCGAGCGAGCCGTTCGAGGATTTTCGGATATTCGAGGACGGACAGAGTCTTGGCGTCCATGTGGGAGAATTAAACCACAGACACCCGCACTTGCGCAGGTGCAAGCGCTAGTGGGATGAATTAGCCTCGGGTGTTTGCCGCTGTGAGGCTGTGCTGGTAGAAACTGCAAATCGTCTCAAAAATATTCTGGAAGGATCGTCATTGCGAGCGAAGCGAAGTAATCTCCCTGTAAAAATGGGGATTGCTTCGTTGCTGTGCTCCTCGCAATGACGGAATATTATTTTTGAGATGCGTACTATTTAAAAACAAAAAAGCGGACGAGGAGTCCGCTTTGATTCACATTTTTGTTTTTCGTGTTTTGCCCAAAGTGCGATTTCAAAGAAGCGATTGATAGAATTTTTCATACTCTTCAATGGTATGTTCAAGGCTGTGAAATTTGGCTTTTTCGAGGCTGGCTTTGCCCATTTCCTTGCGTTGACCGGCCTGCTCGGTGAGCAGTTCCATGTAATGCGCCGCGTCCTGCGCGTCGCTGGGCGTGAATAAATACCCGTTGAGGCCGGGCGTTACCAGATCGGGCAGGGCGGAAGCGTTTGCCAGTAACAGCGGCAGGCCGCAAGCCATGGCTTCCAGCGAGGCAATGCTCAACGATTCGCTTTCGCTGGCCATTATGAAAACGTCCGCGCTGTTCAGAAGCGAGTGAAGTTCTTCATTGCGGACATAATTCGTAAAGCGGACGCGTTGACCTAGATTCAATTGTTTGGCGAGGCTCATCATTTCATTTAGCGCCGCGCCGTTGCCCGCGATGGCCAGTTGAATATCGTCCCGTGTGACGTGATGAAGCGAATGCAACAGGATGTCGATCCGTTTTTCCTTGTCCACGCGGCCCACATAAAGGAAGACTGTTTTATTCGGATCGATGCCGTATTTTTCGCGGCAGGCAGTGCGGTCAATCGTTGAGTCGGGGTGGAAGTGCGAGAGGTTGGTTCCGCATGAAAGCGGAAAAGCCGGGACCTTTAATCCGTTTTGGAGCATCAAGTCCACTGCCGAGTGCGAGGGCGCGGTGACGACATCGAGCTGGTTGTAGATTCCCATCATCCATGACCATAAAGCGCGATGATAAAAACCTTTCAGCGCAGAGGCCGCCGGTAGATACGGAGTCAGGTTATCGGGCGAGAAATGATTCGTCCCAATGATTTTCAGACCGCGCGCTTTGGCCTCGTCGATGACGGCTTTGCTGAGCGGATAGTGATCCTGAATGTGAATCGCCTGCGGCTGAAACGAATCGAAGACGCGGCGGACTGTATTTCGAGGAAATAAAGTGACGTAGGAGTCTTCGTGAGCCACTGCCAGGCTGAGCGATCCCACGCCTTCCAATTGAACGCCGTTTCGCATTTCGCTGGAATTACGGCTTTGAGGATAAAGGACCGTCACTTGATGCCCGTGCCTGACCAGGCCTTCGGCCAGGTTCACCATGAAAATCGCCTGCCCGTTAAGGGAAGGATAATAAGTGGTCCCCGCGATTAGGATACGCATGAAATATTTTCTCGTTTATTTTTTAGGATCGGTTTCGGCCTGGTTTTTATCCCATTGTTTCAGTAAACGCCTCCCGGCCAGGAAGACGACTATTACAAAGGCCAGCGACAGCCCAAGCACCGCGTATTCCACGCCCCGTTCCACGCGCTTGACCGCCTCGGTGGTGTAATATCCGATCAGAACAAGCGAACCGGTCCACAATGTTTCGGCGATAATGAAGGATGGAAACCAGCGCCTCCACGGAATCTTCAACAAGCCGGCTGTGACCAGGGAGGGAATCACAAAGCTGACGGTCAATTTGGCGAGGAACAAGACTTTCGTGGCATGGAAGATCATCTGCTGTTTCAAGTGTTCGATCAGCCCGGGTTTGAGGCCCAGCCGGTTTCCGAAGTGGAAGAGCCATTCCGTTTTGCCTGCGTAGCCAAGCATATACCAGAGCGTGTCGGCGGTCAGGTTTCCGGCCGCCGCGGCGAAGAAGACGAAGAGCGGTTTCATCAAACCGGCTGAAGCCGCGGCCGCGCCCAGCAGAGTGGCAATGGGGCCTTCGACGGCCACGAGCAGGGCCAATACAACGTAAAGCCAAATTCCCAAATGCTCCGTTTGACTTAAATGTAGAAAAGGGAAGAAATTAATATTCATTATCGTTTATCAACTTTAAGGATTCTCCCCATTATATACGCTTATCTGGACGAAAGTTGCTGGCGCGATTCGTAAAATGTGTTATACTCCCGCCGCTCTGTAATACAGGGCATACGCTTCTGGGAAATTGTTTTGATTGCTCTGAATGATAGCCCGACGTAAGAGGTCGGGCTTTTTTGTTGGGCGGGTCCATTTGAAAAAGTGGGCCATGGTTGACAGGAAGTGGAACGGAGTCGTCAGAACATTCCAGCTTATTTTATATGTCGTTGCGTTGAATCCGCGGCGGCAGAACAGGAATCTGATGACAACCGAATTTACTTCTTTGAACCTGCGCCCTGAACTGGTGCAGGCCGTGAGCGCGCTCGGCTACGCCGAAGCGACTCCCATTCAGGCCGCGGTCATTCCGCTTTTGCTAGGCGGCGCGGATGTGATCGGTCAGGCACAAACCGGCACCGGCAAAACCGCCGCTTTTGCTCTCCCCATTCTCAACAACTTTAAACCCGGCAAGGCTCCTCAAGCCCTGGTCATGGCTCCGACGCGCGAGCTGGCCCTGCAAGTGGCGGAAGCCATGCTGACCTACGGACGCGAACTGCGCGCCCGCGTTTTGCCTGTCTATGGCGGGCAACCCTATGGGCCGCAGATCAATCAACTCAAACGCGGTGTGGATATAGTGGTGGGCACGCCCGGCAGGTTGCTCGACCTGCTGGAGCGCAAGATACTCGATTTAAGCGGTATCCGAACCGTCATCCTGGATGAAGCGGATGAGATGCTCAACATGGGCTTCATCGAAGATGTCGAATCCATTTTGGATTTGACTCCCGCCGAGCGACAGACCGCGCTTTTCAGCGCGACGCTTCCGGCGCGCATCCGCAAACTGGCAGACCGCTTCATGCGCGACCCTCAAGCTGTCACCATTAAACGCGAGACGCTCACCGTTCAGGCCATCGAACAGCGTTATTACATGCTCAATGAATCGGACAAACTGGCCGCGCTGACGAATCTCTTCGAAATGGAATCCATCACCAGCGCGCTGATCTTCGTGCGTACGCGCGCCGAAACGGGGCAGTTGGCCAGCCAGCTTTCCCTGCGCGGTTTTCCGGCTGAGGCGCTCAACGGCGATCTGGAACAAAACGCGCGCGAACAAATTCTCGGGCGTTTTCGCGCCAACGAGATCAAGGTCTTGGTGGCCACCGATGTGGCCGCGCGCGGGCTCGATATTGACGATATTTCACACGTCTTCAATTATCAACTGCCGGACGATCCCGAAGTGTACGTGCATCGCATTGGCCGCACGGGCCGCGCGGGAAAAACGGGAATTGCCATCTCGCTTTTCACGCCGCGTGAAAAACGTCGATTGCGCGATATCGAAGGCTTTACCAAACAACAATTGACGCGCGGCACACTGCCCACCGCCGACGATATTCGTCTGAAGCGCGAAGCTCAGGTGTTGGAACAAATGAAAATCTGGCTGGGCCGCGGACGTTACCAGCGCGAGCGCGAAATGGTAGCCCAACTGGCCGCGGAAGGACACGATCCGCTGGAGGTGGCGGCCGCGGCGCTCAAGCTGGCGCGCGCGGGAGAGCGACAACGCCCGATAGCGAATGTAGGCGAGGTCAAAGAGACTCGCACTCGTTCTGAGCATAAGTCTTCATATAACAAACATGCTTCCCGCCCGGAGCGCTTGTCGCGTAGCAGCGGACGAAGATCCCATGAGTTTGGTATGATTCGGCTCAAGCTGAAAAAAGGCAAATTACAGGGTGTGCGCCCGAATGACGTGGTCGGCACCATTGCTTTTCATGCCGAGATTCCCGGCAATACGATTGGAAAGATCCGCATCGAAGACAGTCACACCTTTGTGGACGTGCCGGAACAATTCGTCGAGCAGGTATTGTTGCATAATGGCAACTATCGCATCGGCAAACATAAGTTCGCGTTGGAAGTGGCCTAGCGCCCGCATGCCAATTAATGATGTATCACTCCGAACGCAGTGAGGAGTCTTGAGCTTCGGCTCTCCAAAGATGAAAGCGAAGATTTTTCGTCGCTTCGCTCCTCAAAATGATAATAAAAAGGGTTCTGCATACAGGCCCTGCGTTGAAACGAGCTTCATGCAACACGCTCCCGGAATTCCGGGAGCGTGTTCGTTAGTTATCTTTATGCGGCAGGCGCCGCGCCTGCATTGTTGATCTTTGTTTCATCCATGCCGACCCATGAATTTTTCCATGCGACGCAGGGCTTCTTCGATTTTCTCGTAGCTGGTGGCGTAGCAGGCGCGTGCGAAGTTTTCGCCGCCGGGACCGAACGAACTGCCCGGCACTACGGCCACATGCTCCTCCGTTAAAAGTTTTTGGCAGAAGGTCTCATCGTCCATGCCGGAGGCAGAAATGTTGGGAAACGCGTAGAACGCGCCGCGCGGCTCGAAGGTCTTGAGACCGAGGCGGTTGAGTCCATCCACCAATAAGCGGCGGCGGCGGTTGTATTCGGTCACCATCTCCTGCACATACTGTTCGCCGCTGGAAAGCGCCTCGATGGCCGCGTCCTGCGCGGTGGTCGGCGCGGACATGATCGTGTATTGATGAATCCGCACCAGGCCCTTGATGATATCGGCCGGCCCGGCCGCATAGCCGATGCGCCAGCCGGTCATGGCGTAATCTTTCGAGAATCCGCCCAGCAGAATCGTGCGTTTGTGAATGGCTTCGCTCAGGCTGGGAACGCAGACGTGTTGAAAATCATAAACAAGGCGGTCATAGATCTCATCCGAGATCAACATCAAGTCGTTTTCTTCCGCGATGTTCGCGATCTCCGTCAGAATCTCACGCGAGGCCACCGCGCCTGTGGGGTTGTTCGGATATCCCACAAAGATGGCTTTGGTACGCGGCGAGATGGCCGCGCGGATGCGCACCGGGTCCACTTGAAAATCGTCCTCCATGCGCGCCGGAATTTCGACCGGCACGCCGCCGGCAAGGATGACCTCGGCCTGATACGAAACGAAACAGGGCGTGGGGATGATCACTTCATCGCCCGGTTCAAGAATGGCGGTCATGGTCAGATACAGCGCTTCCGAAACGCCCACTGTGGCAATGATCTCCTCCTGTGGATCGTAAGTCACGCCGTACAGTCGTTTTAGATTCTCCGCAATGGCGCGGCGCAATTCGATCCTGCCGTGATTGGACGTGTAATGCGTTTCGCCGTTTTGCAGTGAACGGATGCCCGCCTCCAGGATCGGTTTGGGAGTCGTGAAATCCGGTTCGCCGATGCCAAGCGAAATGACTTCCTTCATCGTCGCGGCAATGTCGAAAAACTTGCGAATGCCGCTGGGCTTCAGCCCGGCCACGCGTTTCGAGAGATACTTTGTATTGCCGATTTCCGCCATTTATCCTCCGGAATTAGAAATTGATTATTGAGTCGTCGCCGATATTTAAAGAAGAAGCTTCTTCTGTGCCGGCCTGCCCGGTCACCGAACAATTTTTTCCGATGAGCGAACGCGTCAGCGTAGCGCGCTCGATACTGGTTCCGGCCTCGATGATGCTGTCCGCGATCACAGCCTGATGGATTCTGCAGTTCGGTCCGATCGAGGCGTACGGGCCGATGACCGCTTCGCTGATCTCCGCGCTGGGATGGATGAACACCGGCGGCATCACCCGGACCGTGGGCCTGGTTCCGTTTTCGGAAGCGGAAGCCGCTCCCCGGTCGAGCAGGATGCGGTTCGTATCCAGCGTGGCCTCGATTGTGCCGGTATCCAGCCAGGTATTGATCTGCTCCGTGCGGATGCGCGCGCCGCGTTCGATCATGATCGAGATCGCGTCGGCGAGGAAATATTCGTTCTTCAAGGTGAGCTTGCGTTCCATTTGTTCTTCGATGGCAGTCAATAATTTCTGGGCGTCCTTGAAATAATAACACCCCACCAGCGCCAGGTTATTTTCATTTGTTTTCGGCTTTTCGATGAAACGTCTGACCAGGCCATCCGGGCCGAGTTCCGCCACACCGAAGCGCTGAGGGTTCGGTACGGGCATCACCCAAGTCACGCCATCGGCGGTTTCGCGCGGCAGAAAAGAGAAGTTCGTTTCGATCAGTGTATCGGAAAAGCACATGATCATCGGTCCGTGCAGGTATTCCCGCGCCAGCCACAGCGCGTGCGATTGCCCCTTCATTTCGGTTTGCACCACGTAATGCGCGTTCAGGTGCGGATAATGTTCCTCGATAAAAGCCGGGATTTGTATCTCGCCCAGATACGGTCCGACGATGAAGACATATTCGGTATTGGCCGGGTCGGGCAGGGAATCGAACATATCCAGCATGTGTTCGAGCGCGGTCTTGCCTGCCACGCTGACGAGAGGTTTGGGTTTGCTCCATGTATGAGGGCGCATACGCGTTCCCCAGCCGGCCATGGGGATGAATATTTTGAGGGTATCGGTCATGAGCCTATTGTACCGTAGTAGATTCAACGATAGATCAAAAAACCGAGAACGGCGCCCGCGATCACCAGCCAGACCGGATTCAGTTCGGTGAGGGTCAGAATAAAAAAGGTGGCCAGCGCGATCAATGCTTTATCGGTGTTCTTCAATAACCCCACTCCCCAACCGGCTTTGCTCACATTGAAAACCGAATAGGCCATGATATATACCGTCCACATGAGCAGGCCCACGATGATGGGACGAACTGCCTTCAACATGGCGGCGATGGCCGGGCTGTCTTTGACGCTGAAGAAAAATACGATCATGATCAGCATCAGGACGGTGGTAGGAATGACCGTTCCCGAAACGGCTGAGAGCGCGCCGGGAAACCCCGCCAGTTTGTATCCGATATAAGCCGAAACCTGCGGCGCGATCGGTCCGGGCAGGGCGTTGCCAATCGCCAGCGCGTCTGCAAATTCATCGGCATCCACCCAACCGGCAGATACCGTCTCGCGCTGCATCAATCCCATGGAGGCGGGGCCGCCGCCCCACGAAAACAGGGCTACGCGCGCAAAGACGATGAACAACTCCAGAATCAATTTTAAATTCATGGATTCTCCTGTACTACCAGATCCCAAATTTCGGCGAAGCGACCCCCGCGCGGTAATCTTCCAAACGCTGACGATGACCGGGCACAAGTTCTGCGGGCAAAGCGTCCAATGGGAAAAAGCGGGCCTCGGCAATTTCCACATCGGTCTTTTCGTGCAGGTTGAAATCCTTGCACAGAAATAACGCGATGTGATCGCTCCTGAAATTCTCGAAATGACTGTAGATGCCGATCAGGCTCATTTCCCCCGCCTCCGCGCCCACCTCTTCACGCGCCTCCCGCCGCGCGCCCATCTCCACCGTTTCGCCGCGCTTCAATCCGCCGCCGGGCATGAACCAGCCTTCCAGATACGTCTGCCTCACCAGCAAAACCTGATTGCCGCGGATCATCATTACGCGCGCGCCCAGCGTCACCGGGCGGATGAAAAACGATATGAAGTTATAGGCAAGATAAACCAGGCGCATCATCGAAAAACATCCAATCAGCAACGACCGGGCATTTGCCCGATTTCTGCGATGCTCAAACGCCTCACGCGGCGCGGACAGTTGGCGAGGCGCAATAGGCTTTGCCCTCGCGGACGAAATCGCGCGCTTCGCGCGGACGATATTTCGTCCCGGTCATTCTATTCGATTGCTTTTAAATTTGCCAGCGAAGCCGCCAGGCGCTTTACGCCGACCGATTCAAAGACCACGTCGAGGATTTCGTCATCTCCCTGCAGGCGGCTGTCGAGCACGATGCCCTCGCCCCACAGCGGATGGCGGACGCGCATTCCGGCGCGGAATTTGGCTTCGATAACGGAAGCAGATTGAGGCCGCGTATGGAGCGACCATTTTGTTTCCGCCGGTTCGCCGCGCAGACTTCGGCCTGTCCGCGTTTTACCGGCGATCAACTCCGCTGGAATATCATCCAGAAAGCGCGACGGATAGGTTTCCTCCGTCATGCCGCGCCCGCCGCGCTGGATGGCGCGCAGAAGATAGAGCCGTTCTTTGGCGCGCGTAATGCCGACATAAAAGAGGCGGCGCTCCTCTTCCATCTCCTCCGGTTCATCGAACGAACGGCTGTGCGGCAGGATGCCGTCGTCGAGACCGATGATGAAGACCGCGCCGAACTCCAGGCCTTTGGCGGCGTGCAGGGTGAGCAAGGTGGGCGCGTTGATATTTTCGGTGATCGTATCCTGATCGGAAATCAGCGCTACGTTTTCGAGAAATTCATCGAGTGTACGCGTGGAATATTCGAGCGCGAGGCGGCGCAGTTCCTGTACGTTTTCCCAGCGGTCTTTGCCTTCCTCGGTCTGGTCGTCGATGTATTCTTTGTAATTGAGATCGGTGACGATACGGTCGAACAATTCGCCGGTGGTTAAAGCGGGCGCGGCGGCGCGCCAATTGGCCAGCGACGCGCCGAAGTCGGCGAGAGGCAGTGCGGCGCGCCCCCTGAACGATGACCAAAACGATGAGTCGGAACCGCGCGCAAGGTCGAGCAAGACTGCGCCCGGGCTGGTGTTCGCCTGCCGAGCGGCTTCGTGTAAAGCGGTGAGAGTCTTATCGCCGATGCCGCGCGGCGGAATGTTGATGACGCGGTCGAGGCTGATTTCATCCAGCGGGTTATGAACGAGGCGCAGAAAGGAGATCATATCCTTGACTTCGCGGCGTCCATAGAATCTTTGCGCGCCTACGAGGCGGTAGGGCAGGCGCGCTTGCAGAAAGGCTTCCTCCAAAATACGAGACATGGCATTGGTGCGATACATCACCGCGCAATCGCCCGGCTCGAATTGACGCGCGAGCACCAGTTGTGCGATGGTATCCACCACGAACGCCGCTTCAGCGTAATCGTCGGGCGCTTCATAAAAGAAGACTTTTTCGCCCGCGCCGCGTTCGGTGAAGAGGCGTTTGCGCCGCCGGTTTTGAGCGCGGTCGATCACGCCCATGGCCGCGTCGAGGATCGTTTGCCGCGAGCGATAATTTTGTTCGAGCAAAATTACCTGCGCTTCCGGGAAGTCCTGTTCGAAGCGCTGTACGTTGCGCCAGTCTGCGCCGCGCCAGCGATAGATGGATTGATCGGGATCGCCCACGCAAAAAATGTTGCGATGATACGAAGCCAGGTGTTTCACCAGCGCGTATTGAGCCAGGTTGGTATCCTGAAATTCGTCCACCAGCACGTGTTGAAAACGCTGGGCGTATTTATCGCGCACACTTGGATTATCTTCGAGCAGGCGCGCAGTGAATACCAGCAGGTCGTCGAAATCCACCGCGTTGCTGGCGGCGAGTCGCTTTTGATATTCGGCGTACACGCGCTTGACAACTTCATCACGATAGTTGGTGACGGGATAGCCTTCCACGTCGATTAAATCGTTCTTGGCTTTCGATATGGACGCGTGAACAGACGCCGGGCGGAAACGCTTCTCGTCGAGGTTGAATTCGCGGATGATCGTTTTGACGATACGTTCCTGATCGTCTGCATCGAAAATGACGAAATTGGACTCGACCGGCAAATGCTCAGACTCGCGCCGCAGAATGCGCGCACAAATTGAATGAAAAGTGCCAAGCATCATGCCTTCGGTCGTCTGTTCGCCGAGCAAAGCCTGCACGCGCTGTGCCATTTCGCGCGCGGCCTTATTCGTAAATGTGACCGCCAGAATCTGCCATGGCCGGACTCCCTCCTCCGCGATGAGGTACGCGATGCGCTGAGTCAGTACCCGCGTCTTTCCGGACCCCGGGCCTGCCACCACTAAAACAGGTCCGTTCCCGGCTGAAACAGCTCTTCGTTGTTGAGGGTTAAGTTTATCGAGTGAATCCATTTGAAAATAAAATGGGCGGATGGTCGTCCGCCCATTTCTGTGAGTTGCCTGGTTTACTTAAGCTCCGAGGTGCAGTTGGGACAGCGCGTGGCCTTGAGGTTGATGGTCGAAAAACAATACGGGCAATCCTTGGTGGTCGGCGCGGCAACCGGGGCCGGCTTCTTGAGCGAGTTGGCCCCTCGCACAACCAGGAAGATCGCAAACGCAATAATCAGGAAATCTATTACATTGTTGATGAAAGTGCCGTAAGTCACCTTGGCGCTTCCCACGGTGAACGCCAGTCCGCTGAAGTCGATCCCGCCGATGATCAACCCGATCAGGGGCATGAGAATGTCGCTGACCAGAGAGGCGACGATCTTGCCGAACGCGCCTCCAATGATGACGGCTACAGCCAGGTCGAGCACACTTCCACGCATGATAAAAGCTTTGAAATCCTTTAACATGATTCCTCCACGGGATGAAAATAGTACAGCTTCAGGATTTTACTTTCGCCAAACAAGTCTGTCAACATAAACCGGACTCGCGCGCTCTTTTGTCGATTCTTTGCGGAGAATCACGATGGATTTTCGGGATCAACGCTTCGACAGGGTGGAATCGACCTCTGGAACTGCCTTTGAATGTTTTTAAGACATTTGTTCCTTGCGATTTGACCGCGATTGTAGTACTGTTGACGCTCTTGTAGAATTAGGTATAATCTATTCTGCTGTGTACCCGAAGCTATGGGGCACTACTTGTTTTGAAAACCTAGGCGACAGAGGAATCACCGATGCCCGAATTACTACTCGATGTGCAAGGGCTTGAAACTACTTTCAAAACACCGGACGGTGTGGTTCATGCTGTAAATGGCGTCTCATTCCAGCTCAAAGAGGGAGAGACGCTCGGTGTGGTGGGGGAAAGCGGATGTGGGAAAAGTGTGACAATGCTCTCGACACTGCGGCTGATCGCTTCGCCGCCCGGCGAGATTGTTGCAGGCAAGGCATTATTTTTTGGGCAGGATCTTCTGCATATGTCGAATGAAGAGATTCGACACGTACGCGGCGGACAAATCGGCATGGTCTTTCAGGACCCGATGACCTCGCTCAACCCCGTTTTGACGATTGGAAAACAATTGGAAGAGCCGCTCATGCTCCATGTGGGCATGAATAAAAAGCAGGCTGAAGCGCGCGCCGCCGAACTGCTGACTCTGGTTGGCATCCCGAACGCCAAAGAGCGCCTCAAAGATTATCCTCACCAATTTTCGGGCGGTATGCGTCAGCGTGTGATGATCGCCATGGCGCTGTCTTGCAGTCCTCAAATTTTGATCGCGGATGAGCCGACCACTGCATTGGACGTGACGATTCAGGCGCAGATCATGGAACTGGTCAAACGACTGCGCGATGAACTGGGCATGGCCGTCATCTGGATCACGCACGATCTGGGAGTGGTCGCCGGGCTGGCCCAGCGCGTGATCGTGATGTATGGCGGCTTTATTGTGGAAGAAGCCGAAGTTTTCGAGTTATATAAAAATCCCTCTCACCCCTATACCATTGGTTTAATGCGCAGTCTTCCGCGTGTGGATGAAAAGGACCGCTCCCGTCTGGAAGCCATCGAAGGCTCGCCGCCGGTGCTCTATAACAGACCCACCTCGTGTCCCTTTGCGCCGCGCTGTAAATGGGTGATAGAACGCTGTTGGAAGGAAAATCCCCCGCTTGAATCGGTTGGACCTGACCGACCTGACCACCGTATCGCTTGCTGGGTAGATGTCAAGACCGGGAGACCTCGTTCATGAACGACAACAACGCCGACGTCCTGTTAAAAGTGGAAGAATTGAAAATGTATTTTCCGATCTATCGCGGCGTGATCCGCCGCCAGGTCGGCGCGGTTCGAGCGGTTGACGGAGTCTCGTTCGATGTAAAACGCGGTGAAACCCTGGGCCTTGTGGGCGAATCCGGCTGTGGAAAATCCACCACCGGCCGCACCATCCTGCAGTTGTACAAGCCCACCGCGGGCCGTGTATTTTTCCGGGGCACGGATTTGATCGCGTTGAAACACGAGGAAATGCGCTGGATGCGCCGCGAGATGCAGATGATCTTCCAGGATCCGTACGCCAGCCTCAATCCGCGTATGACCGTCAGTCAAATTGTGGGCGAGCCTCTGATGGTTCACAATGCCGCGACGGGAAGCGAGATCAAGGAACGCGTCGAACACCTTTTGGATCTGGTCAAGCTGAATCCGTCGTTTGCCAACCGCTATCCTCACGAATTTTCCGGCGGTCAGCGTCAGCGTATTGGTATTGCGCGCGCGCTGGCGCTTCAGCCTTCCTTCATTATTTGCGATGAACCCATCTCGGCCCTGGATGTTTCCATTCAGGCTCAGGTGGTGAACCTGCTCGATGAACTGCAGGATCAGTTCAACCTGACCTATTTGTTCATTGCGCATGATCTTTCCATGGTGCGGTATATCAGCCAGCGCGTGGCAGTGATGTATTTGGGCATCATTGTGGAACTGGCCTCCCGCGACGAACTGTATGCGGACCCGCTCCATCCCTACACTCAGGCTTTGCTTTCCGCCGTTCCCATCCCGGACCCGGTGGCGGATGCTAAAAGAAAGCGAATCCCGCTGGAAGGCGATGTGCCTTCGCCGGTCAACCCGCCTTCAGGCTGTAGATTCCGAACCCGCTGTCCCATTGCGGAGGAGATCTGCGCCCAGGAACGCCCGGAATTTCGCGAGCTGAAGCCAGGCCACTTTGTGGCTTGCCATTTTGCCGAAAGATTCGTAAAATGATTCTAGAAAGGAGGTGATTTCCCCAAGACCGCAATATGATGAACAGATTGTTACAAACCGTTGTCAAAGTTCGATTTTCACTCTACTGTGAGGAGAAGAAAGATGCGTAAAAATTTTGTTGTATTAAGCCTGATCGTTGTCCTCAGCATGGTCCTGGCCGCGTGCGGAACCCCCGCCACCCCCACCCAGGCGCCTGCTCAGGCAACCTCAGCGCCTGCCGCCACCGAAGCGCCGACTGCCACTGAAGCGCCCACTGGCTGTTCCGACAATCCGTATGTCGGTTCGGGCGTGTTGGATGGCAATGGCATCCAGGCAATCGGCGCCAGCGCGGGCCAGGCGCCCGCCACCTTGGCCTCGGCACGCCAA
>CAZCUF010000018.1:0-43721 GCA_964502095.1 uncultured Anaerolineaceae bacterium | reverse complement strand
TCAGCCCGAATTCACCAGCGACGATCACACCACTTTCACAGTGGGAGACCCCGGTTCTTTTGATATCACCACCAAAGGCACGCCCACGGTATCATCCATTACCATGATCGGCGCCTTGCCGAACGGCGTAACCTTCACCGATAACGGCAACGGCACGGCAAAACTGGAGGGCACGCCCACCACTGGAACAAACGGTGTCTATAACCTTACTTTCACAGCTGTCAACGGCATCGTGCCGGATGCAGTTCAAGCGTTCACATTGACCGTGAATCAGGCTCCGCCGCCCACGATTTCCTCCATCGACGGGATTAACACCGCCGAGAGCACGCCAGATAATATCCTAAGCGAGTTCGAGACCGTCTCTGTAAACGTCACAGAATTTACCGTTACGTTCAGTGAAGACGTTCTCAATGTAGGGAGCGGCGATTCGGATTATGCCAGGAGTGTGATCAACCCGGACAATTACATGCTCGTGCGCGATAACGGCAATGGCTTTGAAACTACCGACTGCGAGACAGGCGTGGCAGGCGACGATACTGCCATCACCATCGATGCCGTCGCTTATGACAACAATGGCGGCACAGGCCCATTCGTGGCAACCTTGAGCGTCAATGGCGGTTTACCGCTCTCCAACGGCACCTATCGGTTATATGCCTGTGGAACCACCTCGATCTATAACCTGTTCGGAATCCCCCTGGCTGGGAATGGAAACCCTGAAACGGATTTCGTCCGCAACTTCTTTGTACTGTTTCCCGGCGGCGGTGGGGGCGGACAAGGCGGAGGCGGCGGTAATAATCGCGGCCGAAACAACCTCACCCTCTCCAACGGTTTGATCCCACTGACAGGATTCGCACCGGGCCGCGTGACCAGCCTGCCGGTCCAGCCTGAATCGTCGCAGTATCAGACCTTCCCGAATATCCGGCTCGAAATCCCAAGCCTCGGCCTGAACATGCCGATCGTGGGCATTCAACAAACCGCATCCGGCTGGGACCTGACCTGGCTCAACAACAACGCAGGGTATCTTGATGGGACGGCTTTCCCAACCTGGGTGGGCAACACGGTATTGACCGCGCACGTTCTGGATGCAACCAACGCGCCCGGCCCGTTTGCCAATCTCAAAGATTTGAAGAACGGCGACCTGGTGTATATTCACGCCTTTGGCTTAACCTACGTTTACCGCGTGGAAACCAGCGCGGCAATTGCGCCCACCGACACGGCCGCTGTCTTCAATCACGAAGATTACAACTGGCTGACTCTGGTCACTTGTGAAAACTATGTGACGAGTCAGGAAAAATACGCCTCGCGCCGCGTGGTGAAAGCGGTGCTGATCAGCGTTATTCCAAAAAAATAGTTGGGGATTCAGAGGGGGCTTAGAAACAAAGGCTCTTCAGAGATGAAGGGCCTTTGCTCATTTATATGTGTTTGTTATGATCAATCTGCGGTTACTTCCTCTTCCACTCCGGCTCATAAAACGGAAGTTTCACTACCTTCGCAGGCGCGTGTTGACGATGATGCTCGACCGTGATTTCCATTCTCACATCCGTCCCAACTTCAAAATAAGGCTTCTGCAAATGCGCTAAGGCGATATATTTCTTTAACAATGGCGACCATGTTGAGGTAGAAGCATATCCAACCTGTACGTTGCCAACCAAAATCGGCAAACTTCCGCGCACAGCCATGCCGGGGATTTGCGGCGGCAAACCTACATCCTTATAAAATCTTTCCATTCCATCCCAATCTACTTCCAATCCCATCATCTTCCAAACTGAGCCTTCACGCTTTTCTTTTTCAAGAGCGCGGCGACCCACGAAGTAGCCTTTTTTATCGAGCGCGACTGTCCAATCGAGTCCCAATTCAAACGGAGATGATTTTTGCGGCTCGATCCACGCGTGAGTTGTAGACGTGTAATCCACGTCGAGCATGAAGAGACCCGCTTCCACACGCGCCATGTCCATCGCCAGAATGCCGACGGGCGTGATGCCGTAGTCCGCGCCTGCTTCCATCAATCTGTCCCAAATTTTGAGCGCGTCTTTGGCGTCCATCCAAATTTCGTAGCCGAGGTCGCCTGTGTAGCCTGTTCTTGAAATTGTGACATCAATCCCGTTGATTCTATTTTTCATCAAGCGAAAATATTTCAACTCGTCAACAGACGTTTCAACAACTTTATTCAAAACTTTGCGAGTGTTCGGACCTTGAAAACTCAGCGCGGCAACTTCATCCGTGACTTCGTTGATGGATACTTCCATGCCAACCGCGTTCATCGTCAGCCAGCGCAGATTCGGTTCGGCGGAGGTCAGGCGAAAAGTTGAGTCTTCGAGGCGTGAGACCGTGCCATCGTCAATCAGCTTACCTTCTTCGTCGCACCAGCCCGTGTAAGCGACTTGTCCCACTTTCATTTTGTGGATGTCCCGCGTGGTGACACGGTGCAATAATACCGCCGCATCTTTGCCTGTGATGATGTATTTCATCAATGGTGAAACATCGATCAGCGCGGCCGCGTTGCGGATCGCCCAATATTCATGGTCAAGCGTGTGTTCGTATGAGCCAGCGGAAAAATATCCCGCCCACTTGCGCCAATTCTGCGGCTGGCACAACGCGGATGTTCTTTCATGGAATGGGGTGATTTTGAGATTGAGCATAAGAATCCTTATCAAGGTGTAGATGTTGGAACGGGAGGTAATTTATAACCATTAAGATGATAAGCATCAAACTCATCAGAATAAGCTGAGACGTTTATCTTGTAAACATCATAGAAAGCAGTATTAAAACTTTTACCTTTTGCAATCTCCATAAAAACATCCATGCTTCTTTCGCCGTGTTTTTCTCGAAGCAGAATGAATGCTTGTTCACCTTGCATATATATACAGTCTTGACCTGAGACCAGTTGAGAAAGTTTATAATTGCAACCCAAGAGATTTTCTCTTACATCTGCTGGTTCGACACCCCACTCTGATGAAAGAAGACGACCAAAATATTGTGCTTGCCCTTCTTTATACCAATCTGGTATTTGCCACATACGTTGACATGAGCCAGCATAATTGCCTTGAATTACATGTGTTAGTTCATGAACAAGAGCAACTATATTTTCACTGTTGTGATTTTTATCCCACCAACCTGTGATCATAAAAAACGCAGACCCTAGAGATGCGTGCGCTCCACCACTTTTCCATGATTGCAAGATAATCTCTTTTGACTCGGGATTGCACCCAGCCTTTTGCGCCCACTCGTATTCGAAATCTGTTACTACTGCGGGTGTAGTAAAAACATGAACCTGAGCATTTTTAGTCAAAAATCCATTTATTGTTGCCCACTCATTAACTTTCTCAACATAAGTTGCAAAAAATTTACAGTCTGCTGGAGTAATATCTGCTTCATGAAAAAATATTTGAATATCACCAACTGTGAGCATGCCTGATGTAGGGCATGGAATTAAAGTTGCAGTTGCTGTAAGCGTTGGTCGTGGAGTTCGTGTGGAGGTTGGAATTGATGTGCTGGTTGGTAGCGTTGGTATAACTTCATGTTCGGATGAAATTTGGGGTGAACAAGAAACTAAGAGAATAACAAAAAATAAAAGCATACTTATATTTTTCATAACCTTATCTCTTTTTTTGAAATTACTTGTTCGAATATTCGGCTGGCACAATGCGGATGTTCTTTCGTGGAAAGGAGTGCATTTGAGTTCCAACATTTTTTATTCGATCTCTCGTTTCAATGTACAGCGGTCGCCGCTATCCCCAATCGCTCAATTCTTCCTCCAGCGTCTCGATCAGCCTGGCGTATTTATCCGCTTCGCCCTTCACTGAACTTTCGAAGACGATATTATTCAAACCTTCGGCGATCTTTTGTTCATCTTCGGTTGAAATGTTCTGCTCGAGCAGTGGATAGATCAAGGTCTTGAGTCGGTGAAGGTGCTGTCGGAGGGTGGAAGTGTATTCGCTGGCGGCCCAGCTCACGTCGAGGCGCGCTTCGTCATCGCCCGTTTGCCAGGCTTTGGAGGCGCGCAGCAGGAGGTCCGCAGTTTCGCGGCTCCTGGCTTGATCCTTATGCATCGCGCCCAGCGGCCCTTCTTCGGGCGCGAACCCGGCCGCATCCAGAGCCTTCAGCAGAAGTTCCACCTTTTTGAAGAAATTATCTTCGATATATTCGTGAATGAACGTGCCGGAAAACAAAAAGAAACCGGGACGCGCACGGGTGTTCGCGGCGCCAAGCGCCACCGCGCCCCCGCCAAAGACATCCAGAAAATGCAAGATCGTCTCTTCGTCCTTATGCAGTTTTTTGGCGATTCGCATATTGAGATACCTGTTCGGAGATGACCAGCCCTCCGCCTTTACACTTCAATCGGCTCCGTTATCCTGCGCACGGTAAATATTGTATTCTATTTTCCTTTCAGGGAATACTCCGCCGGCGCAAAGAAAGCCAGCACGATCAGGTCTTCTTCGATGGAATGAAAACGATGAGGGACTTTCTTCGCCACATGGATCACCGAACCTGCCTGCACTACCCGGTCTTCATCCGCGACCTTGATCCTGGCCCGTCCCTCCACAACATAATAGACTTCATCTTCCGTGTGCGGCGATTGGATGTCTGTATCGCCAACCAGCAGTTGATAGACTCCCAGGCTAAAGTCGGCTGTACGCATAAATTCGAAATAAGGTTTCCCGCTTCGGGATTGCGCCCGGATCACATCCAGCAGTTCAAGGGCTTGCATCGTTCCTCCGCAAAATTATTCGGCGCGCACCGGGTTGCTCAAACTCCCCAGGCCGTCAATTTCCACTTCCACCGTATCGCCATTTTTCAACGGACCCACACCCGCCGGAGTGCCGGTAAAAATGAGATCGCCCGGTTCGAGCGTCATCACCGAAGAGATGAAGGCGATTAACGTACCCACGCTGAAGACCATATCGCGCGTGGAGGCCATTTGCCGCATCTGCCCGTTAACGCGGCAGGTCACCACCGCGTCGGACGGGTCGAAATCGGTGTCGATCCATGGGCCGAAGGGACAGAATGTATCGAAGCCTTTGGCGCGCGTCCACTGACCATCAGCCTTTTGCAGATCGCGCGCGGTCACATCGTTGCCGATGGTGTAGCCGAGGATGTGTTTTTTGGCTTGTTCGGCCAGGACGTTCCGCCCGCGTTTACCGATCACAGCTACCAGTTCCGCCTCATGCTCCACCTGATTCGACTGCGGCGGCAGGACGATGGTCCCGCCGCCGGGAAGGACAGAGGAGGGCGGCTTGAAAAAGATCAGCGGAACCTTGGGCACCTCGTTGCCAAGTTCCTTCGCATGCTCCACGTAATTACGTCCCACACATATGATTTTGCCCGGTTCACAGGGCGCGGCCAGCTTCACGTCCGCGAGAGGCGTTTTCGCCTCCCTCCGCCGGTAACGGCCGAACAAGTCGCCGCTGACGCCTCCCACTTTATCGTCCAAAAGCCAGCCGTATTTCGGGGCTTCATCTTGCTCCTGATAACGCACAATGCGCATACCACCTCGGTTCAGTTCAAAGCGATTTGCCGGTAAGTGTAATCTTCAACTTGCCAACCCGCAACCTTGAACTTATAATACGGCTCACGGGCGCATAGCTCGATTGGTCGCGAAGCACCCTGTGGGTTGAGCGTCTCTCCACGGGAGCTTTACAAGAAGTTTTTGGGCGCATAGCTCGGTTGGTCGCGAAGCACCCTGTGGGTTGAGCGTCTCTCCACGGGAGCTTTGCAAGAAGTTTTTGGGCGCATAGCTCAGTTGGTTAGAGCGTCTCTCTTACACAGAGAAGGTCAGGGGTTCGAGTCCCTTTGCGCCCACAAAAAGCCTCCAGCTTCGTAAAGGACTGGAGGCTCGTAGTTTAATCCAGCAACGCAACCAGCTTGGTCAGCGGATCGTACATCACATCCACCGTCATGCCGGTTTTATATGTCTGTTTTTCGGAGTTTGAGAACAACTTTTCCGTGCTGACGCGCGTCGTTTCGCCCATGTAATTGATCTCAAGATCGAGCCGCATCTCATCGTAGGTGCGATTCACCCGCAAGCCGGTGGAACGAATATCCACGATTAGCGCGGTCATCCGCTCGCCGCGCGCCCGCGCAATCAGCTTGAAAAACCAGCTCACGGCCGGCGAACCAAAAAGCAGGAGCATTGCAAGCGCGGCCATCCCAAGCGTCAGAGCCAGTGGGAGCAGAGACTTCCATCCAAGCGCCAGCAACTCGTCGAAGGAATAACTTCCATCCGGAACGGTGAAGAAAATAAAGATAAAGGGTATCCACATCAGGGTAAATACTACCCAGCCGAAACGATTCATCAATCGGGGGATTTTGCTCATAAGGCCTCTGCAGGAAACTTTTCCAATTGTACTTGGATTAACCACACTTGACCCTCTCTCTCGACTAACCTACAATCAGATAACGTCCCCTTGTGGGATGCAATCGCTTCATTATCAACCTTCAACCCGATTCCACTTAAGGAGCATTTTCATGCCCGATTTTCTTTTCCGCGGCAAACTCGCCCAACTCGACCCCGACGTTTTCGATCTGACTCAACTCGAAGCGGAGCGGCAGGCGCGTAAGTTGATCCTGATCCCGAGCGAATCCACCGCGCCGCTGGCGGTGCGCGAGGCGTTATCCTCCGCGTTTCAGAATATTTACGCCGAGGGCTACCCCGATGAAGAGTCGCGTTGGATGACCGAGGCAGAAATCCTCGATTATCCCGCGCGGCTGGCGCATTACAGGCGCAACAGCGACCCGCGTTATTACAAAGGTGTGGAGTACGCGGACGCGGTGGAGGCGTTGGCGCGCCGCCGCGCGGCAGAAGCGTTCGCGGCCAACGGATATTCGGCCGACCAGATTTACGTCAACGTGCAGGCCCTCTCTGGCGGACCCGCCAACAACGCTGTCTATCAGGCGTTGATTCCGCTCGGCGAGACCGTCATGGGACTCAACCTTTTACACGGCGGGCATCTCTCGCACGGGTCATCTGTCAATCGCAGTGGCAAGTGGTTCAAGGCAGTGCATTACACGATCGACGCGGATGAAAAACTGGACTACGACGCCATCCGCGCATTGGCTCTCGAAAACAAACCAAAATTAATTATCGCGGGCTACTCATCCTATTCATGGATTCCCGATTGGAAAAAGTTCCGCGAGATCGCGGACGAGGTCGGCGCGTATTTTCTGGCGGACATTTCGCACATCGGCGGGCTGGTGGCGGCGGGAGTCGTCCCTTCGCCGATTGGATATGCCCATGTCGTCATGTCCACCACGCACAAGAGTCTCGACGGTCCGCGCGGTGCGGTCTTGTTGACCACGTCTTCAGACATCGCCAAGAAAATTGACAAGGCTGTCTTCCCCGGCGAGCAGGGCGGACCTCACGTCAATGTGTTTGCGGCGCTCGCGCTGACCTTTAAACTGGCACAGACGGCACAATTCAAAAAGTTGCAGGCGCAGACGATCAAGAACGCGCAAGCGATGGCGGATCAATTCAAGAAGCGCGGACTGCGCGTCCCGTTTGGCGGCACGAATTGTCACATGCTCAATGTGGACTGCACGACGGTCAAGGGCGAGGATGGCACGTCACTCAGCGGAGATCAAGCGGCGCGCATTTTGGATATTGTCGGAGTCGTGGTTAATCGCAATACGATTCCCGGCGATAAAAATGCCTCCGATCCCTCGGGCATTCGATTGGGGACTCCGTGGATCACACAGCGCGGCTTCGATGAGAAGAAGACGCGCGAACTGGCAAACATCATGGCGGATGTTCTGCTGGCTTGTGCGCCGCATTCGGTGGATACGCCGCACAAGGGACGCGCCCGTCGCGCGAAATTGGATTTCAACGTGTTGAACGCTGCACGTTTGAAGGTTAGAAAATTGGCGGAGTCGGCTGGAATAGACTTTAAGTTTAAGAAGAGCGGCTACCCACACTTTTACTTCATTGATGATAAATCAACATCGGGCGTGTTCGAATTGCAGGGCGAGCGCGTGCGACAAATGTTAAATTACGCGGTGTCAAGCGATCTCTCCGCGTTGAAGAAAGGTCAATCGCAGGCAACATCTATCGCCACGCCGAAAGGAACGGTCAAAGGGACGCTGACGAAGGTAGATAACTTCACGTATCAACTGCAAGTCCCTGCGGCGAAGGCGGGCGCGATTGGAACATGGTTGAGGGATCTCTCGGATGGATATGTGTCGTTCGATCTCGATGGCAAAAAAGATTATTCCGCGAAGAGGATGCCTGGAGCGTTTGTGGTGGCTCCCTCACCCCGCCCCTCTCCCAAGGGGAGAGGGGGAATGCTTGCGAACTCGGGCGAGGAAAAACCCTGGTTCATCGGCGACCAGATCAAGGTCAAGGAAGAAGCGAAGCCGCCGTTTGTGTGGACGGACATCGAGGGCGAGTTAAAGAAAACGAAGTTGAATCAAACTCATCGCGATCTCGGCGGCAGGATGGTCCCGTTTGCAGGTTGGGAAATGCCTGTGGTGTACACATCCATTTATGAGGAGCATCTCGCCACGCGGCAGGCGGCGGGACTCTTCGACGTGAGTCACATGGGCGTGTATGAAGTGAAAGGCGCGGACGCGGCGTCGTTCCTCGATGCGATCTGCGGAAACGATTGCGGCGGATTGGGCGCGGGCGAAAGTTTGTACACGCATTTTCTAACACCCGATGCGGACGTACTGGACGACACACTTGTGTATCGCCGCGCGTGGGACAAGTATCTGGTGGTGGTGAACGCGTCGAACGATGACAAGGATCGGACGTGGTTCGAAGCGGTGCGCGACGGCAAGGTGAAGATTGATCACGCCAAGCCGTGGGCGCGGACGTATGGCTACGAGGCGGTCATCCGCAACTTGCGTGACCCGAAAACGGGCGCGGACATGCGGGTGGATATTGCCCTGCAAGGACCAAAGAGCCGCGATATTCTTTTGGCGATGGGCATGGATGATAAGACGAAAGCGCGCGTGATGAAGTTGAAGCGGACGGAGTTGTGCGATGCGGTGGTCGGCGGCTTTGACCTGATCGTCTCGCGCACGGGCTACACGGGCGAAAAGATGGCGTTCGAGTTGTTTGTCCATCCTGAGCGCGCGGTTGAGTTTTGGAATAAGATTTTAGAAGTCGGCGCGGCAATGGGAGTCAAGCCGATTGGTTTGGGCGCGCGCGACTCGCTCCGCACGGAAGCGGGTCTGCCGCTCTACGGCGATGAGATGGGATTGAATTCCGGCAAATTGGGGCATCGTGACTTGGGAGTTGCGGAGGGCGGATTCGGTTCGTACGTGAAAGTGTACAAGCCGTGGTTCATCGGGCGTGACGCGTACGTGGCGCGCGAGAAAGAACGCAAGATGGTGGTTGTCCGCTTCCGCTTCGAGGAACAGCGAGTTCGTCCCGCGCACAACGGCGATCCTGTCGTGGACTCGACCGGCAAGACCATCGGTTACGTCACCTCCTGCGCGATTGACGTTGAGCGCTTCCTGACGGGTCAGGCATATGTCGAGTTGACGTACGCGAAGGAAGGCACGGCGATCGGAATCCATCAGGGCGGCGTGATGGATCGTCCCGCGACGGCGGCGAAGGTGGTGAGTCGATTCGCGAAATTGTGAGTTGGGAATTGGGAAATTGGTAGATTGGTAATTGGGACGGCCTGCCTGCCTTCGCAAGAGGGAGGGGGAGGCCGTCCCTTGATAGGGACGTGGTACAATGCTAAGCAAATTACAGATTTTGCTAAGCAAGGAGATTCCATGACCCCTACCACAGTCAAAGTCAGCGCGAAGTATCAGATCGCAGTTCCGCAGATCGCGCGCAAGAAATTGAATATCAAGCAGGGCGACCGTCTGCTCGTGGATGTGCAGGACGGTGTTATCGTCTTAATTCCTCAGCCCAAACGATATACCGAGTATCTTCAAGGTCTGCATGGCGAGATTTGGAAAGGCGTGGATGTCCAGAAATATCTCAACGGGGAGCGCGACGCATGGACGAATTCGGCAAGCGATTAGCCAAGGCGAAAGTCATCGGACTGGATACGTCCATCTTTATTTACTTTCTGGAGAAAAACGAACATTTCGGCTCATTAGCGCAAATTGCCTTTAGCGGAATCGAAAAAGGGAAATGGCAGGGCATAACATCCGCGATTACGTTGATGGAAATTACCGTCCGTCCCTGGCAATTGGGCAATGAGATGGCGGCGCGCGAATACGAAACCGTATTGGTTCACTTTCCGAATTTATCGTTGGTAGATGTGGATCGCAATGTCGCCCGCGCCGCGGCTCAGTTGCGAGCGAAATATAATGTCTCTCCACCAAATGCATTGCAGGTCGCGGCGAGTCTCTCATTTGGGGCAAAAGCGTTTTTAACAAATGACAAGCGATTGGCTAAATTGCAGGAATTGATTGACATTCTTGTGCTGGATGATTTCATAGAATAATGCGGTGAGCAAAAAATGAAAAAGGAATATGATTTCAGTAAAGGCAAGAGCGTGGAGTCGTGGTCCGCGCGCCGAAGGGCAAAACCCGCATTACCATACGCATTGACGACGATATCCTGGAATGGTTTCGCGGCGAAGTTGCCGCGTCGGTCTGCCAGTGAGGGAAACGAAAAGGCCCGACTCTCGTCAGACCTTTTCGTTTAGGATGCGCGTCAGCGTTTTCTTGAACACCTCATACGGCTGTGCGCCGACAATGGCATAGCGGTCGTTGATCACATACGTCGGCACGCCCGAAACGCCCATGCGATAAGCCCGTTCCACTTGTTCGGCCACGTCGGCGGTATATTTTCCGCTTTCCACTGTGCTCTGCATTTCATCCGCGTTCAAGCCAACTTCCTGCGCGATGGAGCGCAGTACATTCCATTGACCGACATCCCCGCTTTCGGCAAAGACTTTATGGAAGACCGCGCGATGGAATTCATCGGCCCGTCCCTGTTCGCGCGCATATTCCGTGGCTTCATGCGCGAGGCGCGTATTGTAAATGCGCGGCGTTGGGACGTAAGGCATGTGATAGGACTCTGCGATCTGCGCCAGTCGTTCTTCAGAACCGTTGGCGCGCGCCTGCCGGATATGATCGGAGAGTTCCATGCCTTCGGGGGGCACGTCCCAATACAAATAGAAGGGATGCCATTCCAGGTCCACGTTATATTCTTCTTTCAACTTCTCGACCACATCCTGGCCGACATAGCACCAGGGTCAGATGTAATCGGAGAAAATCGTCAGTTTGAAGTCCATATTTAAGTGGAAACAGCTTTCCTTGAGTCCGACGCGGGAGCCAGCGTCAGCATTACGCCGTTTTGAGACGGGTCATAAAACAGCAGACCGTTCTCCGTCTGATTGGATGAAATTCCGGCTCCGTCTACGCGTGCAATGACTTCATCCAGTGATTTTTGATCCGGCAGGTTAATGGTGAAGTAACGCAAGCCGACCGCATCCGGAGGAGGAGGCGGCGCGCCCGCGCCCTGCCAGGTGTTGAGGCCGATATGATGATGATAACCGCCGGCCGAAACAAAGGCCATTTGAAAATCGTCCACCACGCCCATCACATCGAAACCCAGCACGCCGTGATAAAAGTCCACGGCCTCGTGCAGATCGCGCACATGCAAGTGGATGTGGCCGAGACGCGTCTTCGGCGGGGCGGCGGCATCCACACGATCGTTCTCTTCGAGATGACTGAAAAGTTTATCCAAATCCAGCGGCTCGCGGCCGTCGCTCAACGAACCATCGGCGCGGCGCGTAATGTATTGGCCGTCCTTCAACGACCACGCGCCATCCTCGGGCGACTCGGCATATAACTCAATGCCGTTGCCTTCGAGATCGTCGAGATAGGTGGTCTTGGTCATGATGTGATCGGTGGGCGCATTGGGATATTTCAACACGAACAGACGCGCCACAGCCCGCGCCAGTTCGCGTTGATCGGGAAACAGCACCGCGAAGTGATACAGGCCGGTTACGCGTCGATAGCGCTTGACGTTGGGCTGTTCCACCAAACGAAGCAGGTCCGCGCCGCCCGCGCCCATTCCGGCCTGATTGCCTGTGCGCCAATGCTGAACGAAACCGAGCGTCTGCTGGTAAAAGGCGATCTCGTTATCCAGGCTGGCAACGGTCAAGGCCGCGTGGCCGATCAGAGTTTGCGGGTGAATGGAGAATTCGGTTTGCGTGGAAGTTTGGGTTTGTTTGTCCATGATATACCTTGATCTTATCAATCGTCGGATTCGCCAGTTGCATCTTTCGTACAATTCGAAGCCGTTCGAGCAGTAGATGCTGTCAATGTATCAACTCTTACATTTATACGGGCGCTTACGATTTCAACAAGGTACAATAGACGCATCCTTTCATCAAGCAGGCCGCATGAAAAACTTCGAAGCACGCTACAACGACCTCTCCAAGACCGAGCTTCACTGTCACCTTGAAGGGGCGATTCGCACGCAAACGATCATCGACATTGCCCGCCAATTCAACTTGTCATTGCCTTCCTACGATCCTGCCGAACTGAATAAGCATGTCAAGGTTCTCAGTCAACTGCGCGACCTGCAAGCCGTGCTGGAAGCATTCACCATCGCACAGAATAGCATTGCCTCGCCTGCTGTCGTTGAGCGAATCGCATGGGAATTGTTCGAGGATGCGGCGCGGCAGAATATCAAGCTCTTCGAGGTCCGCTTTTCCCCGGACTGGGCGTTTCACGGCCACCAACTGGATTGGGACGCGGCCCTCGATGGAATCTTGAGCGCCAAAGAGCGCGCCGAGCGCGAGTTCGATATGGCAATCGGCCTGATCGCCATCACCTCGCGCGGTATGGGAAGCGACTCTTGCTCTCGCACTGTGGATTGGGCCATCCGGCACAAGGATCACATTTTGGGAATCGACCTGGCTGATAGCGAGGCCCTGCATCCCATTCGCGAATTTGCCCGGCCCGTGATGAAAGCCAAAGACGCGGGACTCAAAGTGACGATCCATTCCGGGGAGGATACGCCAGCCTCGGCTGTGGTGGAAACGATCCGCGCGGTCGATCCGGACCGCATCGGGCATGGCATTCATATCGTCGAAGACCGCGCCGCGGTGGAATTCGTCAAAGAACGAGGCCTCACTTTGGAAGTCAGCCCGTGGAGCAATTATTTGACCAACTCCGTGCGCGCCATCGAAGAACATCCGCTCAAAAAGCTCTTCGACTTCGGCGTACGCGTGACGATCAACTCCGACGATCCCGAAGTGCTCGATACCAATGTGAATAACGAGTACCGCATCGCGCACGAAATCCTCGGCATGAGCATGGACGAAATCGCCGCATGCAACCGGTTCGCTTATGAAGCTTCGTTCATTCCAGAACCTATAAAACAGAGAATTTGGAAGAAATATTTCGCCAGCATATAGCCGCCTGACCATGTTCGACCTTTCCAGCGCGCGTTTCGCCTTCCTCGATCTCGAGACTACCGGTCTTTCCCCGTGGTTTGGCGACCGTATCTGCGAGGCGGGTATTTTGTTGACCGAAGGGCGGCGCATCAAGGATCAATTTCAAACTTTGGTAAATCCCGAACGACCGCTCTCTCCCGGCGCGGCGCGCGTCAACGGCCTTACCGACGCCGAACTTGCCGCCGCGCCCCTGTTCGCCGCCATCGCGGACAAAGTGGAGGCTCACCTGCGCGGCGCAGTGGTGGTCTGTCACAACACGCAATTCGACCTGCAATTTCTCGATAACGAGTTCCGTCGTTTGGGGCGCGAGTTCCAAATTCCCAACCTGATCGATACTTTGCAATTGGCGCGCGTTTATTTTGAGTTTCCGTCGAACACGCTCAGCGCCATCGCAGAAAATTTGCAGATCAAGCGCGAGGACTCCCATCGCGCCATCTCAGATGCGCTGACCACGCGCGCAGTGTTCTTTCAAATGATGGACGCGCTCAAGAATACCGCGCGCCCGCTGGATACGTACATCGGCATTTACAACTCGCCCGCCTGGCCTGCCGAAGGGATTCAACTTCCCACAGAATTGGGCGAAGCGATCTACGGCGGCAAGCGCATATTCATCCGTTATATAGACGGGGACGGCAGGGAAACCGAACGCTGGATCACGCCCAAACAAGTGCTGGGCCTGTCAGATTACGTTTATTTGCAGGCATTTTGTCATTTGCGCAATGCGGAAAGAAATTTTCGGCTGGATCGAATCGTCGATATAAAAGTGGAGGCAAAGGCCGATTAAACGGAACCGGTTTCAGGTTCGGAGGGAGGCGGGACAAATCTCATCATAAGCAGAAGTGACAATCTTGTGATTTCTGTCATGCGTTTAAGAGTTGCCTTTCCCCATGAAAGTTAGTAATATTTATATGGAAATGCAAATATCTCTCGTGTTCTCCCTATCCATAAGAACCGCGCCGCGCCGTCACCGGCCTGATGGGTACCCGCGTACCTCTCAGGCTTTTTTTATCTCAGTTTAAGGAGTATGAATGCAAACACCCTGGGAATACCGCTATGCACACCGCACCCGGAAAATGGGAAGCTCGGTTATTCGCGAACTGCTCAAACTGACCGAGGAACCCAATATCATTTCCTTTGCCGGCGGACTGCCCGCGCCGGAGGTCTTCCCGGTGAAGGAATTTCAGGAGGCTTGCAATGTAGTATTGAGGGAGCAGGGCGCGCAGGCTTTGCAATACAGCACCACCGAAGGTTATAGACCTCTGCGCGAGATGATCGCGCGGCACAATGCGCGCTACAGCGCGGGCGTTTCGGCGGATAATATTTTGATCACCTCCGGCTCGCAGCAGGCATTGGATTTCATCGGGAGGTTGTTCATCAACCGCGGAGATTATGTTGTAGTCGAATCGCCCACGTATCTCGGCGCCCTGCAAGCCTGGAACGCGTACGGCGCGCAATACATCACTGTGCCGATCGATGAAAACGGCATGATCGTGGATAAACTGGAAGAGGCCCTGCGCGTGGGGCCCAAGTTCATTTACGTTCTGCCCAATTTCCAAAACCCGTACGGCTCCACCCTCAGCCTGGAGCGCCGCATCAAGCTGGTGGAACTGGCCGATAAATACGGCGTGCCGATCATCGAAGACGATCCATACGGCCAGCTTCGCTATGAGGGCGAACATATTCCGTCGGTCGTTACGCTCGACAGTCAATATCGCGACCATAATGGCAGTGAATATACCGGCAATGTGATCTACCTGAGCACGTTCTCGAAATTGCTCGCGCCCGGCCTGCGCCTGGCCTGGGTCATTGCGCCGCCCGAGGTGATTCGTCATTTTGTGCTGACCAAGCAGGCCGCGGACCTGCATACCTCCTCGTTCAATCAATATGTCGCGTACGAGGTTGCCAAGGGCGGTTTCCTCGATGAACACGTCAAGTTCATCCGTCAGGTTTATAAAGAACGCCGCGATACGATGCTCGAAATGATGGATGAATTGTTCCCGCCCGAGGTGCATTGGACTCACCCGCACGGCGGGATGTTCCTGTGGGGCATGTTGCCCGAAGGCATGGACTCGGCGGAAGTGTTGAAGCGCGCCATCGAAAAGAAGGTCGCATTCGTGCCCGGCTCGGCCTTCCACCCGAACGGCGGCGGCGCGAACACCATGCGGCTCAACTTCTCGTATTCTTCGCCCGAGACCATCCGCGAGGGCATTACAAGACTGGGAGTTACGTTGAAAGAGGAGGTCGGAAAAACTGCTTAACCCCTTATATTTACCGAGATGCCAGACGTGCATCTATTATTCGCGCGGGCTTTAGTATTTCTTCAATTGAAATAAAACCATTGTGATTAATTATGCTGAGGCGAATTACCGCGTTTTCATGCCTCCAGTATAGATTGTTGACATAGAGAGGCGACCAACTCTCTGTTATTTTTGCTGTAGAAGCAATGCTTCGATCTCCCAAGGTCACTGGCACATCCATAATATTTGTGTCAAGATTGCCTGCAATGGGTGTTTGCTCCGTGATTTTACCAAGTGCCAATTCCGCCTTGGCTGAGTCGGCAAAAACCCAGATAGCGTTTAAGATAATGATTGAACGATCACTCGTGGAAAATTTCACTTGGTAACATTCAATAGGGTTTTCTTTCAAGTCATCCTGCGAAAATGGAATTGTCAGAAAGATTTGACAATCTGGTGAGATTCCGTCCCGCTCAAAACCAATTGCCAGTTCGTCCGATCGAAGTACAATTTCAGATAAGGGAGCGGGGGAGGCCGGGATTTCTGCTATTCGTGCAGACCATATGACCCATACACTGGTGAGTACACAACATGTAATAACGATCACGCCTACAAGAGCAATTCCTGGGCTTTCTCGGATCCTCTCCATGTCTACCTCCAGACACTGCTGATTTGCCGGGAGTAAGAAAATGTGCCAGCGATTGAAGTAAACGCCCCAGTCAAGGAAGCAAAAATTAACCAGTAAACGCCTTTATAAACGAGTTCAGGAAAATCATTCAAGTATGTGATATTGGCATTTATACCAAGCGAAATTAGCGCGGTGATCGGAGATGTTAGATAGAACACATATATTAATATGGCTAAAACCCCAACAATAAACGAGACAATCGCAAATGATCGTGCTGTTCGACGCAATGAAAGGCTGACCAGTAATATAAATGCACAGAGCAAAGCGTTTATAGTTGCAAACGTGAGTCTTTCACTTTCATTTGCAACAGGGACAGGAAGTATTCCAAGGAGTTCGTTTGCGTACGGAAAGAAAAGGCTGGTTGCCGATAGTAAACCCCAAACATTACTTAAATATGGAAGCGTACTTTTCAGATCCATAATGAAAATGTCCTCCCTCACAAATTATATAGCAAGCAACAGGGAATAGCAACTATCTCACTTTACTAACTGGAGAATTAGAATCAATTCATCGAACGATTTGATTACCGGGCAATTCGCTTCGGGGTAGATTCCGTCCGGGTCGTAGAGCACAGGTTGAAGTCCCGCTGTGCGCGCGCCGACCACATCCGCGAAATAATTGTCGCCCACATAGATGGCTTCCATGGCGGGAATATCCATCCGCTTCAGCGCGGCGTCGAAGATTCCGCGCGCCGGTTTATACGATTGGACCTCGCCGGCCGCCAGCGAAAATTCAAAAAAGGAATCGATGCCGATGTCTTTCAATTCATGTTCATAGGGACGTTCCCGATTCGAAACGACCCCGAGCCTGAATCCCGCTTCTTTGAGTTGACTCAACACTTCATGCGTTCCCGGGAGCGCCACACTTTGCGGTTTGTAATTCTCCTGCATGTAGTTGGAAAAATCGGGCGCCAACTGCGCGGCTCGGCGCGGTTCGACGCCCAATGCGATCAATTGACGCCGGGTGTAATTCACCCAGAATTCCGATTCGGGATAGGCGGCCTGATCCGCGCTCAAATCGGGAGAATCGGCCCAATAAAAATGTTCCCAGCGCATGCCGCGTAAATGATCCTCTTCGCTGAGGGGCAAATCCAGCGCAATTGCGTGCTGAAAGAAAACCTCTCCGCCTTGAGGCCGATTGTGACGGAGCGTTCCGTCCAGATCGAACAAGATGGCTTTAACTCCATTCGGGGAAAGCATTCGGACTCCAAACAATTTCAAATAGTTATATTACACCTGCGCTCACCGCAGATGCAGTTTCACAACGAAGCTCCCTGCTTCAAGCGAAATTCTTTTTATCCGCCAATCTCGCTCATTGTACGGTTTAACGGGATCACACCATCGGCCAAACCGTGGCCCCAGGGTTTATCCCACACACCCTTCAGAATCAGGTCGCGCAATTCTTCAATCGAAGCGCCGGCGCGCAGGGGAGTGAGCAGATCCACTTCTTTTTCGCGCAGAAGACATAAACGCAAGCGGCCATCGGCAGTGAGGCGGGTGCGGTTACACGAGGCGCAAAACGGCGCAGTGACCGTGGAGATGAAACCGAGCTCGCCTTGCGCGCCGCACAGGCGATAGACCTGCGCCTCGCCGTCCAATTGGCCGTTATTGGACTTTTCCATTTTGCCGAACGCGCTTTCGATCCGGGCTTGAATCTGCGCCATGGTCACCACCTGGCTGGTTTGCAAATCGGTGACTCCGGCAAAAGGCATCATCTCGATGAATCGAATCTGCCACGGATGATCGAGAGTCAGCCGCGCCAACTCCACCACATCTTCTTCGTTATAGCCTTTGACGACGACTGCATTGATCTTGATGGGAGTCAGCCCGGCTCTTTCCGCGGCCAGAATACCGTTCCACACATCGTCCAATTTGCCCCAGCGCGTGAGCCGGTGAAATTTCTGCGGGTCGAGCGTATCCAGCGAAACGTTGACACGTTGTAATCCGGCTTCGACCAATGGCACGGCCAGCTTTGCAAGCAGGACGCCGTTGGTCGTCATCGAAACGGAATCTATGCCCTCGGTCGAGGCAATGCCGCGCACAATATCCACGATGCGCGCGCGTACGGTCGGCTCGCCGCCCGTCAGGCGGATCTTATCGAATCCCAGGCTTGCAAAGAGACGCGTCAGCGCAAAGACCTCGTCATCCTGCATCATTTCCGCGTTGGGGCGGAAGGTCATGTCTTCGGGCATGCAATACACGCAACGCAGGTTACAGTGATCGGTCAGGCTGATGCGTAAATACCGTATGTTTCTTCCAAAACGGTCAATTGCCATGGCTGTCACGCGGGATTATAACAAGATTATAAGAGCGAGTTAAATCGCAATTGACGTACCTTGGCAGGCATGCTATCATCTTAATCTGATTTTTTTGCATTTTTTGTTCTTTTACAAGAAGGAAAGGATTTATTATGAGTTTTGAATTTATTTTACGTATCATTGGCATGCTCATTCTGGCTGCGGTGGGAGGCTATTGGGGATATGAAATCTCGAAAACCTCGTCCTTCGTCACTATCGTTCAGAATACAACTTTATTGACATTGGTCGGCGCGCTGGCAGGACTCATTCTCACACCGTATCTTACCACTCGGCCCGCACGCGCGCTTCGTTCCCTGCTTGGACGTTTGGCTGCGGAGACCCTCTTTGCGGGGTTGACCGGGCTGGTGGTTGGTTTGCTGACGGCCGCCCTGTTGGCTTTTCCGCTTTCCATGCTACCCGCCCCGTTTGGAAGCATTCTGCCGTTTCTGGGAGTGCTGATCTTCGCCTATTTTGGAATCTCGCTGTTTGTGATGCGGCAGGGCGATATCATGGGCCTGCTCGGCGCTTTAAGCGGAAGAAATGAAGGCGGCTCCGGCTCTTCTTGGACAAACCTGAATCGTACCATCTTACTGGATACCAGCGTGATCATTGACGGGCGCGTGGCCGATATTGCCAAGACCGGTTTTCTGCCCGGCACGTTATTGATCCCGCGCTTTGTATTGAACGAACTTCAATACATCGCCGACTCGTCGGACGGCCTGCGCCGTCAGCGCGGACGCCGCGGCATGGAAGTGCTGGCCGAACTGCAGAAACTGCCCAATATCCTGGTCCGCATCAGCGATATTGACGTGGAAGGCGTGCGCGAGGTGGACGATAAATTAATCGTGCTCGGCAAACAGCTCAAAAGTCCGGTGCTGACCAACGATTATAATTTGAATCGCATCGCGGAGTTGCAGGGCGTCACCGTGCTCAATATCAATGAGCTGGCGAATGCCGTCAAGTCCGTTGTTTTGCCCGGCGAGTTTTTACGCATCAACGTCATTCAGGAAGGCAAGGAACTGGGCCAGGGCGTCGGCTACATGGACGACGGCACAATGGTCGTTGTGGAAAACGGCAAGGATTACATCGGCGAGTATATGGACGTGCACGTCACTAAAGTATTGCAAACCGCGGCGGGACGCATGATCTTCGCCCGCGTGGAAGAAGAGAACGATAAGAAAAAGTAATCCGCCGATTTAGCAGATTACGCAGAAAAAAATGAAGATCGTGGAAGAGCGCGACACGCAGACATATACCATCATCGGCGCGGCGATGGAGATTCACCGCCAGTTGGGACATGGGTTTCTTGAAGCGGTGTATCAGGAAGCCGCAGTGATTGAGTTTCCTCTCAAACAAGTTCCATTCGAGCGAGAAGTTTCTTTACCGATAAAATACAAGAACATTTTACTTCCAACCCACTATCGCGCCGATTTTGTCTGTTTTTCTGAGGTCATCGTGGAGTTCAAAGCATTGGCAAGACTATCAAATATTGAAGAGGCTCAACTTCTCAACTACCTCAAAGCCACCGGCCTCAAGCGCGGACTATTGATCGACTTCGGCGCAACAAGCCTGCAATACAAGCGCCTCGTCTGGGGTTATGAAGCAAAGGTTTTAAAATCTGCGCCATCTGCGTAATCTGCGGATACAATCAAGGTAATTATGATTCGTCTCTATAATACCCTCACCCGCAAAAAAGAAGATTTCGTCACCCTCGAACCGAACAAGGTCCGCATGTACGTCTGCGGTGTGACGGTGTACAACGACGCGCACGTCGGTCACGCCATGTCTGCCATCGTGTTCGACATCATCCGCCGTTATCTCGAATATCGCGGCTACACCGTGCGGCACGTGATGAACTACACCGACGTGGACGATAAGATCATCAACCGCGCCAACCAGCTCGGCGAAGACCCGCTCAAATTGTCACAGCGTTACATCGAAGATTATGCTAACGATCTGAAAAATTTAAACGTGCTTCCCGCCACGTCGAATCCGCAGGTGAGCAAGACCATGCCGCTCATCATCGAATTCATTCAAGGCTTGATTCAAAAAGAAGCCGCGTATGCCGCCTCGAACGGCGATGTCTATTTCAGCGTCAGCGAAGATAAAGATTACGGCAAACTCTCCGGTCGCAAGCTCGACGACATGCAGGCAGGCGCGCGCATCGAAGTGGGCGAAGCGAAGAATCATCCGATGGATTTCGCGTTGTGGAAAGCCGCGAAGCCCGGCGAAATTTCGTGGGACAGTCCGTGGGGCAAGGGACGCCCCGGCTGGCACATCGAATGTTCCGCGATGAACCTCGCCGAACTCGGCGAACAAATTGACATTCACGGCGGCGGCAACGATTTAATTTTTCCGCACCACGAGAACGAGATCGCGCAAACCGAATCATACACAGGCAAACAATTTTCGCGCTATTGGATCCACAACGGCATGTTGCAACTTGGCGGCGAAAAAATGTCAAAGTCACTGGGCAACATCGTCAGCATCAAAGACTTTTTGAAAACGCGCGACGCCGACGTGATGCGGATGCTCGTGCTGATGGGATCGTACCGCGCGCCGCTCATCTTCAACGACGAGACTCAAGACGCCGCGGAGAAATCGCTCGACCGCCTCAAGTCCGCATTGCGGCCTGCTTCTCCTTCCTCAAGCGGACTCCCCACTGGAGCCGCCGCCGAACTCGCCGCGCAAGCCGAAGCGACGAAGCAATCCTTCACCGACGCGATGGATGATGACTTCAATACGCCGCTCGCGCTTGCGGCATTGTACGAACTCGTCAAAGCGGTCAACACCGCCCGCGATAACAGCGCAACGGATTCACAACTCGAACCCGCGCAAAAAATGTTGCGCGAATTGACCGGCGTGTTTGGCTTGCAACTCAAAGAAAAGACTGGCTCCAGCGAGGACGAAGCGAAAGTCATCGCGCTCATCGCCGAACGAACCGAAGCGCGCAAACAAAAACAGTGGGCGCGTTCGGACGAACTCCGCGACCAACTCAAAGCGATGGGCGTGACCATCGAAGACAGTAAAGACGGCACCACGTGGAGATGGGGCTGAACTTCACAGGCGGCTCGATCGAGCCGCCTGTTTTTTATCCTTTTGCCCGGCATCCTCCAATAGGAAATATCAAACGCAATTCGCAGGCATCATGCAGTGACGGAGGGGATAAATTCTCGGTTATACTTCGTTCGCTTCTATGACTGAACATATCCGTAATTTCTGCATTATCGCGCACGTGGACCACGGCAAATCCACGCTCGCGGACCGGCTCCTGCAACTGACCGGCGCCATTTCTGAACGCGAGATGACCGAACAGGTGCTCGATTCGATGGACATCGAACGCGAAAAGGGCGTTACCATCAAAGCCTCGGCGGTGCGCATGTTCTACACCGCCAAAGACGGCGATCAATATGAATTGAACCTGATCGATACGCCCGGCCACGTGGACTTTGGCTATGAAGTCAGCCGCGCGCTCAAAGCTTGCGAGGGCGCGGTACTTGTGATCGACGCCACGCAGGGTATCGAAGCACAAACGCTGGCGAATCTCTATCAAGCGCTGGATGCCGATCTCACCATCATTCCCGTCATCAACAAGATCGATCTGCCCTCGGCCCGTCCCGATGAGGTAGCCGAAGATATCGGCAGCCTGCTGGGGGTCCCGCCTGAATCGGTGATTCGTATTTCCGCCAAGGAGGGCCTCAATGTGGATCAAGTCCTCGAAGCGGTGGTACAACGCGTCCCTCCGCCCAAAGACGCGGACAACGCGCGCCTGCGCGCCCTCATCTTCGATTCGCATTACGATTCATACAAGGGTGTGATCGCCTATGTGCGCGTGATGGAAGGCTCGCTCAAATCCACCGATGTACTGCGTATGTTTGCCACCAAAGCGGATATGAAACCGGTTGAGATCGGAATCTTCGCGCCGGACATGAAACCCATGCCAAAGCTCGGCTCCGGTGAAGTGGGCTATATCGCCACCGGATTCAAAACCGTGCACGAATGCCGCGTGGGCGATACGATCACTCAGGCTTCGGCTCCCGCCGCGGACCCTTTGCCCGGGTACCGTCATCCAAAGCCGATGGTCTTCGCCGGTATCTATCCCGTTGAAGCGGACGACTACCCCGAACTGCGCGACGCGCTCGACAAACTTCAACTCAACGACGCTTCATTGACCTTTCAGCCGGAGACCTCGCAGGCATTGGGCTTTGGATTCCGCGCCGGTTTTCTGGGCCTCTTTCACATGGAGATCATCCAGGAACGCATCGAACGCGAATACCTGCTGGATGTGTTATTTACCGCGCCTTCAGTGGAATACGAAGTAGCCACGCTTCAAGATGAGATCGTCATGGTCGATTCGCCCGCCGAACTGCCGGATGAAAGCACGATCGCCGAGATCCGCGAACCGTGGATGACAATCGAGATCATCACACCCACCGAATTCTACGGCGCAATCATGGACCTGGTCACCAAACGGCGCGGAATCTTCAAGAATCAGGAATACCCCGCGCCGCACCGTGTGCAATTGAATTTCGAGATCCCGTTGTCCGAGATCATCGTGGATTTCTTCGACGAGTTGAAGTCGCGCACCAAGGGATACGCCTCGCTCGATTACCAGTTCCTCGAATATCGTCCCGATAAACTGCAAAAGCTGGAAATCCTCGTCAACGGCGAGCCGGTCGACGCGCTGGCGGCCATCGTCCATCAAAAGGACGCGTTCCACAAGGGCCAGCGTCTCATTACCAAACTTAAAGAGTTGATCCCGCGCCAACTGTATGATGTTGCCATTCAAGCCGCGGCCGGCGGACGCGTGATCTCGCGCGCCAACGTCCGAGCCACGCGCAAAGATGTACTGGCCAAATGTTACGGCGGCGACATCACGCGCAAGAAGAAACTGCTCGAAAAACAAAAGCGCGGCAAGAAACGTCTCAAGATGGTCGGCAACGTGGAGATTCCGCAGGAAGCCTTCATGGCTGTTTTAAAATTGGAAGACGAATGAGCATTATCCGTCAAGGACACGCAATGTATGCAGATCGTTTCGCGGCAGGGCGGCTCGATCTTTGCCGCCGTAATTTTCGCGGACTGCGCGGTGAAAAACCATGAAAGATATCAAACGCTGGCTGCCGGGCGCGGTCATCAGCCTGATCCTGGTCGCGGTCATTTTGCATTTTGTGGATTTCCACACCGTGGCCGAGGCGGTCCGCCGCGCAAATTATTACATCCTCGGCATTGCGATGGTTCTGTCCTTTCTATGGATGGCATTACGCGCGGCCGTCTGGTGGACTCTCCTGCGCGAGCGCGCCCCCTATAAAGATGTATTTTTCACGATCAGCGAAGGGTATCTGCTCAACAATTTTCTGCCGTTCCGTCTCGGCGAACTGGGCCGCGCCTTTCTGCTCAGCCGTAAATCTTCGCTGACCTTCATGGAAATTCTGCCCACCATCGTCATCGAACGCGCGGTGGATCTGGTCTATTCCGCGCTCGTACTGCTCGCCGCGATTCCCTTCGTGGTCGGCGCGCAAGATTCCGCCCAAATCGGAATCGTCATTGCCGTTGTCGTATTGGCGGGCATCGCCGCGCTTTATCTTCTGGCTCGCAACCGTCAATGGGCGCTCGCTCTCTTCCATAAACTCAGCGCGCGCTGGCCTGTTATTCAGCGTTTCGGCGGCGAATTTCTTGAAGCTTTTTTTTCGGGCCTCGCCGTGATCACCGACGGCTGGGTCTTCGTCCGCTTTTTATTTTGGATGACTCTCGACTGGATCGTCGCCATCGTTTCCTATTTCCTCATCATCCGCGCTTTCTTCCCGCAAGCGGAATGGACCTGGGCGTTGTTCGGCTTGGGCGCGGCCGCATTTGGCGGGGCGATTCCCTCATTGCCGGGAGCCGTTGGCACATTCGAGGGCGCGTTCGGCGGCGCGCTCACTTTGCTGAGCGGGGATCAATCTACGTCGTTGGCGGTGGCGCTCACCGCTCGTTTGTATAATTATCTCAATAGCGGCGTGCTGGGTTTTATCGGCCTGGCGCGCGAAGGCCAAACGCTCTCGGGAATTTATCAACAACTCATGAACTTTAGAACGAAAGAGAAAGGCAGTGAGGGCGGGTAGGCCTGTTCCCTCTGCGCGTATTACACTTGTAATCTGTTTTTGGAGTCGAAATGTCGAAGAATTATCTTGTCACCGGCGGAGCGGGGTTTATCGGTTCGAATTTTGTGCATCGGCTTTTGCAACGCGGCGAAACAGTCGCTATTTACGATAATCTCAGCCGCGGCGGAGCGGCGCGCAATCTCGAATGGCTGAAGCAAACGTTCGGCGAAAAAACGTTTAACGTGATCGCCGCGGATGTGCGCGACGCGGCCAGGTTAACGGAAGCCGCCCGCGGGGCGGATGTGATCGTGCATCTGGCCGGCCAGGTGGCGGTTACTACTTCGGTTGTCGATCCGCGCGAAGATTTCGAGGTCAATGCCCTGGGCACGTTCAACGCATTGGAGGCCGCGCGCGCGTCGGGGCGCAAGCCGGTTTTCCTCTTTGCTTCCACGAATAAGGTGTACGGCGGCATGGACGATGTGCAAGTGGCGGAGGCGGCTACGCGCTGGCATTACAAGGATTTGCCGCTCGGCGCGTCGGAGACTCAGCCGTTGGATTTTCACTCGCCGTACGGTTGTTCGAAGGGCACGGGCGATCAATACGTGCGCGATTATTTCCGCATTTACGATCTGCCGACGGTGGTATTTCGCCAAAGCTGTATTTATGGGCCGCGTCAGTTTGGCGTGGAGGATCAGGGCTGGGTGGCATGGATGATGATCGCGGCGGTGACCGGAAAGCAGATCACGATCTACGGCGACGGCAAACAGGTGCGCGACATTTTATATGTGGAAGATTTGCTGGATGCCTATGACGCCGCGCTTGCCAACATCGAGAAGGCCGCGGGACAGGTTTATAACATCGGCGGCGGGCCGCAAAATGTGATGTCCATTTGGACCGAGTTTGGCCCGATGCTGGAAAAATTGCTTGGGCAACGCGTCCGCGTCGAACGCAGTGATTGGCGTCCCGGCGATCAACGCGTCTTTGTGGCGGATATCCAAAAAGCCGAACGCGAACTGGGCTGGCGTCCAAAGATCGGGCTCGAGGAAGGAATCGAGAAACTGTTCACCTGGATCAAGAGCAATCGGCAGTTGTTCGAGTGATTACATGTTCATCTGTTGATTCCCGCCCGGTTCGTTCCACGTTCGGAAAAAACCGCGCGTTTCAACCGGCCTTATCTGTACCTTCATGTGTCGCCGCGCATCTGCAAAATCTGCAGCGGAGTCGAACCAGGCGATGATGGAAAAAAGCAGTACTCGGTTACAGGCTTCGATCCAGAATATTCTTCTGGCGAGTCTGGTTGTATTCCTGTCGTTCACCCTCCTTATTCAGTTCAATCCCGGCAAGAAAACGCCCGCGCGCGATTCCGGTTTTTACACGTACATCGGCGATCAAATCCTGCAGGGGAAACTGCCGTATCGCGACGCCTGGGAAAGCAAACCGCCCGCAATTTTTTATTTGAATGCGTTTGGACTGTGGCTTGGTCACGGGTCACGTTGGGGAATTTGGGCTGTTGAGATGTTCTTTCTGGCAACTGCCGTCTATTTTTCCATTCGGGTGATGGAAAATCTATGGGGGCTTTGGCCCGCCGTCTTTGGAACTTTGGTCTGGCTGTTTGGTTTACACGCCAGCATTATGGGCGGAAATTTAACCGAAGAATACCCTCTGCCCCTGCACTTTATTTCTTTGATCCTGTTTTTGAAACTGCTCGAAAACCCAAAAAAACACATCTTCAGTTTTCTGCTCGGCTTCGCTTTTTCGGCCGCATTTTTATTCCGGCCAAACAACACCGCAACCGAAGCCGTCATCCTATTGGTCGTTTTGGTGTTCCAGGTTTTCCAGAAAAATTCCCGCAATTTTTTCGCCCATCTTTTGGGAGCCGCGCTTGGAGCGGGCCTGCCCATCGCGGTCACCGCCCTTTATTTCTGGGCGCACGGATTGTTGAACGATTTGTGGGAAGCGTCCATTTTATACAACCTGACGTACAGCAACACCCAGCTTTCGACCTCATCAGCTTTAACAGCCGGCTTTCATTTGCTCGGCATCACGGCATGGATCGCTTTAGCGGGCTATCTTCTCCTCATTCCGCGCCTCAGAGAACGAACGCCAGCCAAATGGTTATATCTTTTATTGGGGCTGGGCTGGCCTGCAGTCATTTTGCTTAGCGATCCGGCACAGCGGAATTATGAACACTATTTTATGAACTGGCTTCCTTTTATCGGCCTGCTGGCCGGGTTTGCCTTTCAGCAAATACAGATCCTGCTCGTTCCAAAATTAAAAACATGGAAATACCAGCGCGGGAGCGGCCTAATCTTTGGATTGATGTTCGGAATTATTTTCTTCGCAGCCAACGGCAATTTTCATGATCTGCAAAAAGCAGTCAATCGTCTTAGCGGAAAAGCACAAAGCGTCGACATCCGCTCACCGATTTCGACTTACGTTAACGAGCACACACATACGGGGGATTATGTTTTGTTCTGGGGCGCATATCCGGGTGAAAACTTCATGTCGAACCGCGCTTCGCCCAGCGGGGTATTGTTCTATCCGCTATATGTGAAATCGGAAATTTCCACGCGGCTGGATGACCGTTTCCTGCAGGACCTGGAAACAAACAAACCAGTTCTCATCGTTGACATGGGCGATCTGGAAACGCTCTCCCTGGATCCGGTTGAACGCCGGAAAAGGATCGCGGAACACGTGGGCTGGCTCTATTTACCGGATAACCTCGGTCAGGTGTTCGCCTTTATCGATCAAAACTATATATTCGAGGCCAGGGTCAAGGGATTGAACGTATATCGTTTGAAGGACGCGCAGTAAAATAAACCCAATGAAAGAATTTATCTATTCCCGCAATGCCGTTTACGAAACTCTGCGCGCCAATCGCAGGCAGGTCTTCACGTTGCTACTGGCCGAAGGCGCGCAGGATAAAGGCCGCTTGAGCGATATTCTGGCTCTCGCGCATCAGCGCAAAGTGAAAGTGGAAAAGGCGCCGCGTACCAGGCTGGATAAAATCCACGCCAACCACCAGGGCGTGGCATTGGAAGCGGAGTCGTATCCGTATGCCGATGTGCTGGATATTCTGGAAACCGCGCGCCAAAGAAACGAGCCGCCTTTTATCCTACTGCTCGATTCGTTGAACGACCCGCAAAATTTCGGCACATTGCTTCGCACGGCGGAAGCCGTGGGCGTGCATGGCATCGTCATGCCGCTGGCGCACAGCGTGGAAGTGACTCCGGCGGTCGTCAATGCTTCATCGGGCGCGAGCGAGCATCTGCGGGTGGCGCGCGCCAATCTGGCGCAGGTCATGGAGACTCTCCAAAGTGAGGAAATTTGGATCGTTGGATTGGACCAGGCCGGGGCGGAGGTGGAAGCGGGTTCACGTCATTTACGCGGCGCGCTCGGACTGGTAGTTGGTTCCGAGGGCGAGGGGCTTCGTCCGCTCGTCCGGTCAAAATGCGATATTCTGCTCAAACTGCCGATGCGCGGCGAGATCGAATCGCTCAATGCCTCGGTCGCGGGGTCGGTCGCGTTATATCTGGCATATCTGGCGCGCAGGAAATAATTGGGTAGAATGTAATTACAACCTCTTTGGAGAATTTCATGACACAAGCGACATTTCATTTTCCGCGCGGCTTTTTATGGGGGACGGCCACCGCCGCGCATCAGGTGGAAGGCAACAACACGAACAATCAATGGTGGCAGTGGGAGCAGGGCGGTCACACGCAGGGATTATCCGGCCTGGCTTGCGACTGGTGGGGCGGCCGCTGGCGCGAGGACTTCGACCGCGCCGCGGAAGGCGGACAGAACGCGCATCGCTTCTCGGTGGAATGGAGTCGTATTCAACCCGCGCCCGATCGTTGGGATGAAGATGCGCTCGAAAAATACCGCGCCATGCTGCGCGGCCTGCGCGAACGCAATATGAGCGCGCTGGTGACTCTGCACCACTTTACCGATCCGCTTTGGGTCTGGGAAAAGGGCGCGTGGGAAAACGAGGAGATCGTCAAACTCTTCGAAAAATTTGTGCGTAAAACGGTAAGCGCCTTGAAGGAATACGTCACGTTATGGGTGACGATCAACGAACCGAATGTGTACGCATTGGGCGCGTATGCGGAAGGCGTGTTCCCGCCCGGCGTGCAGGATATCAAACGCGCCATTCGAGTGGAGGCCAACATGCTGCGCGCCCACGCGGCCGCCTATCATGCCATCCATGAGATTCAGCCGGAAGCGCGCGTGGGCTATGCCCTGCATTTCCGCCCGATGAATCCCAAACATAAATGGTCGCCGCTCGACAGGCTCATGCGCAACATCCGTTATGAAGGCATCAACATGGCGTTCCCATCGGCCATCAGCGGCGGTGTAATGAAATCGCCGCTTGGCAAGGTTGCCATTCCCGAAGCGCGCGGCACGCAGGATTATCTCGGACTTAACTATTATTCGGTGGATCGTATCTCGTTCAGCCTCGCGAATCGCAAGGAGTTGTTTACTTATTCCGATTTTCCCGAAGACGCCGATTACAGCGACAACCGCCTGCTCGTCAACGTGCCGGAAGGCCTGTTCGATACGATCAAGTGGGCGGTGAAAACCTACCCCAACCTGCCGATTCTGATCACAGAGAACGGAACCGAAGATGCGGACGATCACATGCGCCCGCGTTACATTGCACAGCATATTCATCAAATGTGGCGCGCAGTCAACTTCAACTGGCCGGTGCGCGGCTATTTCCATTGGTCGCTGGTGGATAACTTCGAATGGGAGCGCGGTTGGACTCAACGCTTCGGATTATGGGGACTCGACACCGAAACCCAGCGCCGCATCAAGCGTCCTTCCGTGGACCTGTACACTGAGATTTGCAAAGAGAACGGGCTCTCGTCCGAGATGGTGCAGAGGTATTGCCCCGAAGTGTTCGATAAAATCTTCCCCAGTTAATTTCGCGGGGGCGGAGCGTTGCTCCGCCCTATGTTTTATGAATCTTTCTCCTCAATTCGTCAAAACAATTCGAAACGTGTACAAGAAGAATGGCGGGAAATTTCTGGCCGATCTGCCTGCGCTGATCGAGGCATTTTCCCGTCGTTGGAATCTAACCAACATTCGACCGGTTCCAAATTTATCTTATAACTTTGTGGCGTATGCAGAACGCGGCGTGGAACCGGTGGTGCTGAAAATGGGACCGCCTAACCGCGAGCTGGTCAGCGGGATGAATACACTGCAGGTTTACAACGGCGGGGGCGCAGTTCAGCTTTTGGAATACGATGAAGAGAAAGGCGCATTCCTGCTCGAACGACTCATCCCCGGCAAAACACTGGCGGGGATCGAAGACGACGATCGCGCCACAGAAATTGCCGCGGAGTTAATGAGCAGGCTCTGGCGGCCCGCGCCGCAGAACGAGGATGGGAAATTCATCTCATTGAAAAACTGGTTCGCCGGGTTCAAACGATTAAGAGACCGTTTCGACGGCGGCACAGGCCCGCTGGCGCGTGAACTGGTCGAGCGCGCCGAGCAGATCGCGAAGGTTTTTTTCGCCGAAGGACGACCGGAATTATTATTACACGGCGATTTTCATCACGATAACATTTTGGAATCGAAGCGCGGCTGGCTGGTCATCGACCCGAAAGGAGTCATCGGCCCGGCGGAATACGAGATGGGACCGCTGTTACTCAACCCGCGCGAACGCGTGTTAAATGGGAGCAGGCCGAAGGTCCGCGCGGAGAGGCGGATTGCAATTTTGGCGGAACGATTGGGAATCGAGCGCGGCAGAATCCGTCAATGGGCGCTAGCGCACGCGGTCCTCTCGGCATGGTGGAGTTTCGAAGACGGCGAGGACTGGCGTTACGCGATCCGATGCGCCGAATTGTTCAATACGCCCGGAGTTTGATTAAACGATAACAGCCTCCCGTACGGGAGGCTGTTATGTAGTGCGTAAAAAATTAGCGGCCCAGGAAAAGGAACACCGCGGAACCGAGGGCGAAAATACCAGTCAGGATGCCCCAAACGGATCCACCGAAGCTTACGCCGAAGGCCGCCAGGCCCGCAAAAAGGAAGAACAAAATCATGAACCAGGTGGAAATAGCGGACGGCATTTTCATACGATACTCTCCTATGAGTTGAAATTTGGCTGACCGGATTGCCAGCTTGAATATGATAACCCCGCTCCAAATTAGGAGTTACGCGCCCTCATGGTAGAATTTGCCGCATGTCTTCCACGTTTATTCCTGCCGAATTTACGCTAGTGCGCCGCCATACTTCGAATAAGACCGGCCCGGTTCGCTGGATCTGGTCGCACGCGGCGCGGTACTGGTATATCATGCTGATGTTGTTCGTAGGCGCGGTGGGCAATGCCTCACTGGCCGCGGTCGTTCCGGTGCTGGTGGGCAACGCGTTCAACGACATGCTCAAACCCAATCCGGATACAAGCGTTCTACTTCCGCTGGCTTTGATCCTGGGCGCGTCGCAAATCGTGCGCGGTGTGCTTCAACTGGGACGGAACTTCGGCGCCGAATTGCTGGCGCAAAAGATCGAGCGCGATATCCGCGACGAGTTATATCTTTCCCTGCTCGGCAAGAGCATGACCTTCCACAACCTTCAACCTGTGGGCGATACCATGGCGCGCTCCACCAACGATGTGCGCGAGATCAACTTCATGTTCAGCCCGGGCATCAACCTGGTTGTGGGGTCGTTTCTGTTTTTGGTGATGCCTTTCCTTTTTACGCCGCAATACAGCCCGGCGCTTTTGCTCACGCCCGCCATTTTCACCGTCTGTTACCTCCTGGCGTTGTGGCAGTATCTCGCCAGCATGTCGCCGATCACCGATGAGGTGCGCGGTACGTTTGGCGAGATGAACACGCATCTTTCCGAGACGTTGGATGGAGTGGAGATCATGAAGGGCGCGGCGCAGGAAGGTTCTGAAACCGAACGTTTTGTGCTCAACGCCCGCCGCGTGCGCGACGCCTTCGTCCATCAGGGCGACATCGAAGGCCGCTTCATCCCAAACCTGTTGCTGGGTCTCGCGTATGCAGGCGGGTTGACTCACGCCCTGCTTTTGTTCCGCGCCGGCGTTTTGAACATCGGCGCCGTGATCGCGTACTTCGGTCTATTGCGCATGCTCGAGTTTCCAACCTTTGCTTCCTCGTTCGCCTACACTCAACTCTCTCTGGGCGTTTCGGGAGCGCGCCGCGTTCTCGACCTGATGAACCGCGAAACCAACCTCGACCAGAACGCCTCCGGCTATGCAAAGCCGATGCGCGGCGAGATCGAGTTTCGCAACGTCTGCTTCGAATATAACGAGGGCGAAAAAGTGCTGGATGAGATCAACTTCAAAGTCCGTGCCGGGCAAACGGTGGCCATCGTTGGGCAGACCGGCGCGGGTAAAACCTCGCTGGTGAAGTTGATCAACCGCACGTACGACGCGCCGTGCGGCGAAGTGCTGGTGGATGGAATCAACGTGCGCGATTGGAATCTCGCCTCACTGCGGTCACAGATCTCGATGATCGAGCAGGATATCTTCCTCTTCTCGCGCACCGTCGGCGAGAACATTGCCTTCGGGAGACCGGGAGCAGGCCCGGGTGAGATCGAATCGGCGGCGCGTTCCGCGCAGGCGGATGACTTCATCCAATCCTTCGATCAAAGTTATGAAACGGTCATCGGCGAACGCGGCGTAACGCTTTCGGGCGGCCAGCGCCAGCGGCTCGCATTGGCGCGCGCGTTCCTCACCGATCCGCATATTTTGATTTTGGACGACTCGACCTCCGCCATCGACTCGGCCACCGAGGACAAGATTCAGCGCGCCATTTCCAACGCCGCCAAGGGCCGCACAACGATCATCATCACTCATCGTTTATCGCAGATCCGCTGGGCCGATCTCATTATCGTTTTACGAAAAGGCAGGATCGCGGCGATGGGCTCGCACGATGAGCTGATGAAGACCTCCGAGGCTTATTCGAGAATTTTCAGGGAATAGAAGCGCGAAGCAACCTCGCGCCTTATGCATAAACTCCGATCACTGACTGGACACTGGACATTAACTCATGGGTTTCTTCTCCGGGCTGAACGCCGAAAAATACGATCGTCAATATACCGACCGTCAATTAGTGGTACGCATTCTGGAATACTTCAAGCCGCAGAAAAAACGGCTGGTGTGGGTATCGGCGCTGGTGATGGCCATCGGCGCCATCGGCGCGGCATTACCGGTTGTCGTCAGCCGCATGGTGGATTTGCTGAAAAACGAACCTTCCCTGCAATCCATTTGGCTGGTTTTCTTCGCACTGCTTTTCATCGGCGTGGGCATTTGGGGCCTGAATTGGGCGCGGCGCAGTCTTGTGGTGCGCGCCGTGGGCGATGTAGTACTCGAACTTCGCTCACGCGCCTTCAAAGCCGCCGCGGAACACGACCTGTCGTTTTATGACCAGTTTTCCTCGGGCCGCATCGTCTCACGCATCACATCCGATACGAACGACTTCGGCCAGCTCGTTGTGATCGTCACCGATGTGATCTCGCAGTTCATCCAGGCGATCATCCTGGGCGTGATCCTGTTTCAGACCGAATGGCACATGCTGTTGTTATTGCTTTCGTTCCTGCCGTTCATCTTCGCCGTTACGCTGGGTTTTCGCAATTTGGCGCGCCGCGTCACCAAACGCGGCATGCAGGCCATGGCGGATGTCAACGCGGCCATCAAGGAGACGGTCAGCGGCATTGCCATCGCCAAGAATTTCCGTCAGGAAGAGAGCATCTTTCAGATCTTCGACGCGGCCAACCAGCAGTCGTATCGCGTCAATATCCAACGCGGCTTTGTTCTTTCGTTGGTCTTTCCCACACTCAACGCGCTGGGCGGCGTATGCACGGCCATTCTCGTTTACGCAGGCGGTATGAACATCGCACAGGGCATCGTCACCGCCGGGGCCTGGTATCTGTTCATCATGAGCCTCGATCAATTCTTCTTCCCCATTCAAAACCTTTCTGCGTTCTGGGCGCAGATCCAGCAGGGTCTCGGCGCGGCCGAACGCGTATACGCTTTGATCGATGCCGACCCGAACGTGGTGCAGATCGACAACCGCGGCGTTCCCCGTTTAAAAGGCGAAATCCATTTCGAGCAATTGAATTTCCATTATACGGATAAAGAACCGATTCTCACCGACTTCAACCTGCTCATCCGGCCCGGGGAGAATCTTGCGCTGGTAGGTCATACCGGCGCGGGCAAATCGTCCATCGCCAAATTGATCGCGCGCTTCTATGAATATCAATCCGGCAAATTGACCATTGACGGGTACGATATCCGCACATTCGACCTGCAACAATACCGCCGTCAGTTGGGCATTGTCTCGCAGGTACCGTTCCTGTTCTCCGGCACAGTCGCGGACAATATCCGCTATGCCGCGCCGGATATCACCGATGCCGAAATGCTCGAGATGGCGCACAAGATCGGCGAAGGCGATTGGCTGGTAACTCTATCTGACGGTTTATATACAGAAGTTGGGGAGCGCGGCGCACATCTTTCGATGGGCCAGCGTCAACTCGTTGCGCTGATGCGCGTCCTGATGCAAAAACCGGCCATCTTCATTCTCGATGAAGCCACCGCCAGCATCGATCCGTTCACGGAATGGCAGATCCAACAGGCGTTGAATCTGATTCTTTCGGAGGCCACCAGCATCCTGATTGCGCACCGTCTGTCCACGGTCAAAGCCGCAGATCGTATCGTGGTGATGGATCATGGTTCGATCATCGAAGAAGGCAATCACGAGGGCCTGTTGAAAAACAGCGGCCATTACGCGATGCTGTATAACACATACTTCCGCCATCAAAGCCTGGCCTACATCGAACAAGCCAAAGAGATGATGCAATAAGGTACGCAAGGCTTCTTCTCCCAGCCTTCAAAGATCATTAACAGCCGCGCTCAATATTTTATCGTTTTTCAGCGTTCGGAAAATTTATTCGGGGTGAAAAGACCGCGTGCAATGATGATTATGGGTTCTCACTTGAAGAATTCGATCATCAAAGCAGTGACTTCCGCGGCGCGATCGTGCTGTACCCAGTGCGTGGCGTCTTCAAAAAAGATCAGCTTGCCGTCGTCGCAATAATCGATACTCGGCCGCGCCATCCAGCGCGCCAGGGCCGCATCCTTCACGCCCCACATCATCAAGGTTGGGATACGCACACGCGCTCTGCCGGAATCGCCCCGCAACGAACGCCCCACTGCGCGATACCAATTAAGCATGCCGGTCAACGCGCCCGGTTGACTCCAGGCCTTGCGATATTCATCCAAGTCGGCCGCGGAAAACGTATCGCCGCGCCCGCTTGCACTTAATAGATTCGCCAGCCCCGCGTAGTTTCGCGCGCCCAACAATGTTTCCGGCAGACGTGGAATCTGGAAAAAGCCGATATACCATGATTTCAACATCTGGCGCGGGTCGCGGCGCAGCGTATTAACCAGCACTTTCGGATGCGGCATGTTGAGAATCGCGAGCTTGTGAAAGTGTTCCGGTTTTCTCATGGCCAAAGTCCATGCCACGGCCGCGCCCCAATCGTGACCGGCCAGATACACTTTTTCGTAATTCAATGCATCCAGCAAGCCGAGCACATCCGCGGTCAGTTCATGCATCGCATACGCGTCTACACCGCGCGGTTTATCGCTCAGGTTGTATCCGCGTTGATCCGGCGCAATGACGCGGTACCCAGCCTCCACCAACGCGGGAATCTGTTTTCGCCATCCATACCAAAATTCGGGAAAACCGTGCAGTAAAACGACGGGTGACCCATTTTTAGGGCCGGCTTGCATCACATGCAGGCGGATGCCATTCGTTTCAAGATAGGTTTCTTCGAGATTCATTAATTCCTTGCGCTCCGGGATAGTTTGTATCCATGCTAATGGTCTGCACCTGGAGTGCCCTATTCTACCGAATAATTATGAATTCGGGATGATGGTCTCTTGCCGTTAATAGGAACCGCTGAAATAGGTTTGAATCAAATCCGAGAAATCGGTGGATGTTTCCTGGCGCATGACCGCAAAAAAGCCGGATGTGGTGGCCTGACCGTGCGCGTAGGCCGCGGCATAATCCTTCAGCCCGCGGAAGAACGCTTCATCGCCGATGCGGCTGCGCAGAGCTTCCAAAAAGACTGCGCCATTGAGATATACCGAATTCACATACGCGCGGAAGGTGGCAGAATCGTAAATCGAATTATCCACATAACCGCTTGCACCATAATAATTCACTCGGAAGTTCCACCACCAATCGCCATAACGCGGATAATTGTATTCGTAAAAGATGCGTTCGCTGTACGCGGCAAAGGCTTCATCCAGCCAGGGTTCGAGCGCCTGATCATCCCCCACCAAACCAAACCACCATTGATGCGCAATCTCATGCACGCCGATGTCGACCAAATTGCTTTTGGCCGAGCCGCCATACTGATCGTAAAAATTCGACGAGAGAAACACCAGCCCGTCGTATTCCTGTCCGTCGGCCAATTCGGTTTGAACCACACTGAGACTATCGTAGGGATAAGGCGCGAACTTGACCGCGAAGAGCGCCACCGCCTGGACTGCGGCCTGCAACATGCCATTGCCCGCGCCGTCATACCCCGGCAGATAATAGGAACGGATCGCCACCGGGCCGACAGCTGATTGCACAAACTGATAACGATCGCTGGCTGAGAAGACGAACGTGCGCGCGCCGTAGATGCGATAACGCGTCCATTCGCCGTTGGTCTCCGCGGGCGCGCTGGCCGCAACCACAATCGCCGGGTCGTTCACCTTGAGATTGACCTCGAAATCCGAAGCGTCATACACCAGATGTTCTCCAAAGGCCCCCGGATCGTGAAGAACCCAGCCTCCCATAAACGGAACAATGAACGGATACCAATCGGTGAGATTGATCTGATAACCGAGATAGCCGAATGTTCCACTGTAACGTTTGGCTGGAATATACAGCGTGAAATTAAGCGTCAATGTGGTGGCCGCGCCCGGTTGCAGTGCTTGAGGCAGTGTGATGCTCAAACGCTGGCCCAGCAGGCTGTATGAGTCAAGCGTAGTGTTATCCTGGCCGAGCGAATTCAACTGGAACGCGCCCTGCCAAAGATTCGGCTCAACCGCCATGACGATCTCCGTCAGCGCCTGGCCGGTATTGTTGAAGAAACGAATGGTCTCATCGGCCGTCAGCGTGTGACCCGCGTAGTCCAGGTTCACATAAAAGATATATTGCGTGCGGTGACTCGCAGTTGCGGGAGTCGCGGAAGTAGGTTGATCGGCCGATGGCGAGGAGGTTGCCGTGGGGGGCGGCGGAGTAAACGTAAAAGTAGGAAGCGGCGTATTCGTCAGCGTGAGGGTGGCAGTGGACAGGGGCGTTTCACTGGGCAGTGAGGGCTGGAACGGCGTGGAAGTGGCGCTGGCATTCGGGTCAACGGTCACCAGGTTGAGGGGCGCGGGAGGCGGCGGAGGCACATCCGGCGCGGGGCCCGCGCAAGAGGCGAGAAGAGTCAAGAGCAAAATACAAAACGCGATTCGAGCTGATGCGGCGGCCGCGCGGGGACGATGGTTCATATCAGTACACGTTTTGGAAATATTGGCGGAGAAGGTCGGAGTAATCGGTTTTCGTATGCTGATTCAAGATTCGGAAAAAATCGGCCGCGGTGGCAATTTTTCCATTTTCCTGTTGGAGATAATCCTGAAGAAAGGCGAAGAAAACATCGTCGCCGATGCGCTTGCGCAAGTCCGCGAGGAAATGTGCGCCGCGCAGATAGACCGCGTTGGTATAAGGGCGGAAGCCGCCGCCGGCATAAATGGGAATATCCACAAATCCCTGCGGTTGATAGATGTCAACCCGGTAGGTCCACCACCACGAAACAGAATCCGGATAGGCGTTTTCATAAAACACATATTCCGAATATGTGGCAAGGGCTTCATCCAGCCAGGGCTGTTCCGCCTGATCGTTGCCGACCTGTTCGAACCACCATTGATGAGCCGTTTCGTGTACAGCGATCGCGATCACAAGATTATTGATCGTATTGTCGTAAAGATTGTATACGCCGCGGCTGTGAAAATAGAAGGCTGAGAATTCCATCCCATCGTTGAAATCTCCCATCACGATGGCCAGCGTTTTATGCGGATAAGGCCCGAAGCGTTGACTATATATTTGCAGGGCCTGCGCTGAGGCTCGCAACGCGGCCTGGCCTGCGTTGTCATATAAAGGCGGATAGTAACTTGAAACCATTACATTCCCCGCCTGCAAGGTCGAAACTTTGTAATCGTAGCTGGCTGAAATCACAAAGGCGCGGCCGGCCGTCAGTGTATAACGCGTGGAATTGCCGTCGGGCGATGCCTCACCGCTGGAGGCCACCACCGGCGTATGCGCGGGATCGGCAAATTCAAGATCGACTTCGTAATCCGCGGCATCATAGACAAGGTACTCGCCGTAATACCACGGATCGTGCAGTACCCAATTGCCGTTCACAAACGGGACCACGAATGGATACCAGTTCGTGAGGTTCATTTGCTCTTTGGTGTAACCGAAAATACGCGGCCGCGAAACGCTGGGATCTTCCTGCTCCGCAAACGGCAGGTTCAGCGAATATTGAATGGAAAGTTTGACGATCTGATCGGGGCCGAGCGCGGACGGCAAATCCAAATCCATGCGCTGGGTATTGACGGTATAAGCCGTGGTCGGCGCGTCGTTGACTGCAACGGAGCCAAGCATGAAGCAGTTCGCCCATAGATTCGGAACCACGGCCAGCGTGAGACTCGTCAATGCCTGGCCGGTGTGATTGGGATACACAATCGTTTCATCCACGCGAACAGTGTGCGCGGCATAATCAATCGTGGTATCGAGAAGATAAGTTGCACGCGCCAGCGCGGGAATCGGCGTGGGCGTGATCGTGGGCGACGGAAGCGATGTTGGAATGTCGGTGGGAATCAGAGTCGGCGAGGCAGTTGGCGTTTGCGTGGGGGGAGATACGAAATTAGTGCAGGCGGTGATGAGGGCAAAGATCGAAACGGAAAACGCAATCCGTGGAACGATGAGTCTTGGGGTTGGGCGCATAAAACAATTTTATCTTATTAAACAAAACCTCCTGCCGGTTCTCCGGCAGGAGGCTGGGAATCCAAAAACGATCAACCGCCCATGGCTTTTTTGAACGCCGCCAGGGACATATCGAGGCCGGTCTTCAACTGCGCCTTCACCATTTCTTCCATGCCCATGGCCATCACCACCGCGTCCATCTGGATGGTCAGTTTGGTTCCATTGCCTTCCTTCTCGAGCAGATACGTATTGGTCACATCCGAAGCGGGCGGCGCGGCAATCGTCTTGACCGCGAATTTTTTGTTCGGCTCGAGGGCAGTCACTTCGTTGACGCTTTCAAAAGTGCGGCCTGCGGTCGTAGTTTTAATCTTGTAACGCATTCCCACTTGCACCGGCCCGGTCGCTTCCACACCGGAGATGTACTCGCTCAATTTCTTTTGATTTTCAAGATTGGTAATGAATTCAAAGACTTGTTCGACGGGCTTGCCAAGACTGATACTGCTTTCGATAATGGTCATTGGAGTCTCCTTTAAAGCTGGGTTGATTCATTATATGTAGTAAGCGCCGAAACAAGAGTAGGACAAAGGTCTCGGTATGGAATCAGCCGCCGGTTACTGCCAACCGACCTTTATCAAAACGTTCGCCCCGCGTGCGCGCCCAGCCGCTTCCAGAAAAAGGCGATCAGAAAGAAAAAGGTGGCGGTCAATACAATGGCCGAACCTGAGACGATATCGAGATAGAAGCTGAGATATAAGCCGATCACGGATGAGAGCGCGCCCAACGCCGCCGATACCAGCATCATGGACGAGAGGCGGCGCGTCAGCAGGTAGGCGGTGGCGGCGGGTGTGACCAGCATGGCCGCCGCCAGGCCAACGCCAACAGTTTGAAGCGAAACGACCACCGTCAGCGCGAGCAGAATGAGCAACACGTTGCGCAACAAAGCGAGGGGCAGGCGCAATGTGGCCGCGAGCACCGGGTCGAAGGAAACGATGAGGAGCGGTTTGTAGAACAGAATGACCGTCAGCAGAATCAAAACTCCGATGCCGGCAGTCAGCCACAGGTCCGCGGAAGAGACGCCGAGCACATTCCCAAAGAGGATGTGACTCAAGTCCACTGCATAGGTTTTGATCGAGCTGATGAGGGCGATGCCCAGCGAAAGCGCGGCCGCAAAGAGAATCCCAATGGCGGTATCCTCCTTGATCGTCCCTTGTTTGGAAAAGAAACCGATACTGAGGGCGATGACAATTGCCGCAACCAGGCCGCCGACCATCAGGTTGCCATTCAGCAGATAAGCGATTGCCACGCCCGGCAAAATGGCGTGCGCCAGCGCGTCGCCCAGAAAAGCCATGCCGCGCAAAACCACATACGCGCCCATCACCGCGCACAATACGCCGACGATGACCGAAGCCAGCAGGCCGCGTTGCATGAATTCATAGGCAAAGGGCTGGAGAAGCCAATTCATCGTCATTGTTCCTCGGGCGGACAATAATCGTCCACCAATGCCGCGCCGCCCGGCAAAATTAACAGCTGCGGACCAAATGCGCGGGCCAGGTTTTCCTGCACAAGCGTTTCATCGGGAGTTCCGAACGCGATCAGGCGGTGATTGAGGAGCAGAATCAAATCGCATTGACTGGCGGCCAGGTTCAAGTCGTGAGTGGAGATCATGGTCGTGACGTCCATCGAGCGCAGATCGTCCAATAATTTGAGCGTGGTCTCCTGCGTGGTCACATCCACGCCGGAAAACGGTTCATCCATCAAAAGGATATGAGGCTCCTGCGCCAGCGCACGCGCCAGAAAGACGCGCTGTTGCTGGCCGCCGGAAAGATCGCTGATGGGATTGCGCGCCAGATCTGCGATGCCCATTTGGGCGAGGCTCCGCTCGACGATCTGCTTATCCTGACGCGAAGCGCGCTTGAACCAGCCCTGATGATCGAAACGCCCCATCATCACCACATCGCCGACCGAGACTGGAAAACGCCAATCCACTTCTTCGCGTTGAGGCACATACGCCACACAATCCTTGTGGCTTCTCAAAGGCCGCCCATGGATGAAGATTTGTCCGCTTTGCAAAGGCAAAAGCCCAACCAGCGCTTTGAACAAAGTGGATTTTCCCGCGCCGTTCGGTCCCACCACCGCCACGCGCGCGCCGTGCGGAACGTGAAAAGTCACTTCCTGCAGAACGGTCTTTTCGCCGTAGCCGATATTGACATTTAAAACTTCCAAACGATGGGGCGTGTGAGTCATAAAATCCTGTAACTTCCAAACGATATTATTTCAAAGCCGAGACGATCTCGGTCACATCATGTTTGATCATATCAATATACGTCGGCGCGGGCCCATGCAGGCCGGAAAGAGTCTCCACATAAAGATCGGCGATCACTTTGGCGCCGCTCTCTGAGGCGATCTGTTTCGCCAGATTTTGATTCTCGCCCGCATCGAGGAAAACGGCCGGCGCGCCGCTGTTCCTGATCGCATCGATCAAACCGGTCATTTGCTGTGCGGAAGGCGCCGCCTGAGCGGTGACGCTGGGAATGACCGCACCCAGCACCTTGAATCCATATGCTTCTGCAAAATATCCGAGCGCATCGTGATTCGTCACCAACAAACGTTTTTGCGCGGGGAGTTGCGCCACTTGAGTTTTCACCCAGCCATCCAGTTCTTTAAGCTGGGCAATATAGGCGTCTGCATTGGCGCGGTAAACCTCCCTGCCCGCGGGATCGGCTTCGGACAATCCATCGCGGATATTTTCCACATAGCGAATAACGTTCAACGGATTCATCCACATATGCGGATCGCCCTCCGAACGCGGATCAGACGGATCGGGCCGCGGAGTCAATCCTTCGGTTGCGGTCACCACCAAACGCTGGTCACTGTTGCCTTCGAGAGTTTTCGTCAGCCAGGCCTCGTAACCCAACCCGTTGACAATCAATACCTGACACTCCGCGATTTTGATTACGTCCCGGGGTGAAGGCTGGAACTCGTGCGGGTCCACGGTAACAGGCAAAAGGGTCTCGATTTGAAGGCGCTCCCCCGCGACGTTCTGTGCAATATCGCCCAAAAACGTCTCGGCGGCAAGGACTTTGAGTCCGTTGTTGGTCTGCGAATTTGGAGGCGATGAGCAGGCGGATAAAAGAACGGTCAGAATACAGCAAATGAAAAGGCGCTTGAACATCTTACTCCAACATTCGGCATTATAAAGCGGCGGGCCGGAGATTGATCCGCAAGCTTCGTCAGGAATCAAAATTTCCTCTGCGCCGGGCAGAGGAGGCAGTTAACCACAAACCTGCAAATAAAATGAACTAGAACGCGGCAATAGCCTGATCGCGATCCGTGAATATATGAAAGAAGGCCGTGAACCCCACCATGTCCAACACACTCGTAATTTCCGGCCGGGGATTAAGGAGTTTCAAATGCCGCTGTACGCCCGACTCGCGCGTCCGATCTGCAGACTTGACCGCGTTCCAGCCCTGTTCGGGGTCGGGAACGGATTCGCCGCGCAGCATCAACGCCATGGTGTGCAAAGCCACGATCCCCGCACTGCTGATATAAGTCAGGCCGCTCAAATCCAATAACACGTTGCGCGTTCCCGCCTCGTAAAGTTCCTTCGCCTTACCGATCAACTCCTGATAGTTCTGGCCATCCAAACGTCCGGCAACAGCCAACACACTGACGGGCACTTTTCCCTGCGCGCTCGAAACTGAAATTTCCATGCGGCTTCTCCTTCGCGGCTCAAAGACTGCTTCATTATATACCGGCTTTGCGTTTCAAACGCGCAATCCGATGATCGATCTCCTCCAGCCAGTGCCGCCGAACATACGCCGGAACATCCTGCACCGAAACCTGCTCGCGCGCGGCCTGCGCCCAACGCATAGCCTCCGCCGCGTTGCCCTTTTGATGTTCATAAAATTTCGCCAGTTCCACCTGCGCATACACCTGACCGCGCGCCGCGGCCTGCTCCCATAAGCGCACAGCTTCCGCCAAATCGCCGCGCCGCTTTTGCAGGATGGATAACCGCTTCACCGCCACGCCGAAATCTGCTTCCGTTAAATCGGCTTCGAGTCCGCGCTCATAGAGCCGCGCCGCCTCCTCCCAACGACCCAAGTCCTCGTACAACTTGCCAAGCGCGATGAAATCCAGCCCGTGTTCCACGCGTCCATTGAATGGATCGTGTAATATCCCGCTCACATGATTCAACAGCGCGGCCATCGCCACCACATCCATGGCGTTGTGATAGAAGACTCCCTTCAACGGCGTCGCATCGCGCTCGCGCAAATAATCGAAATACAGCCAGGGGATTTCATAGCCGGGCACTTCTTCGCTGGTGCGCGGCGCCTCCAAAATATTTTCTTCGAGATATTTCAATGCGCGGCTCGGCAAACGGTCGCGCCACAAGCGGCGCGCCAGAGGCAGAAGGTCGAGGTGGGCAAAATCTGCAAACGGATTGGGGATGCCGTGCAGTGTGTAGCGCGTGCGTAATAAAGGCGCGTCGAAGGCTTTTCCATTGAAAGTGACCAGCGCCGCGCAAGGCGCGAGGAAATCCGCCAGGCCCTCCAACAAAGCGGATTCTTCGGACGGGTCGCGCAGAAAGAATTGCTCCAGCCGGAATTCCCCTTTTACAAAACGCGCCGCTCCCACCAAAAACGCGTATGTGCCGGTGCCGCCGGAGAGACCGCTGGTTTCCGTATCGAGGAACGCCAGCGATTCGGCTTGCATCCCGGCGAGGCGCCCGTCCGCGGACCAGGCCGTCAGCGCGGGCGCGAGGGAGTCGACGTGAAGCGGCGCGTGACCATGAAGATAATCCGCGGGATAGGTTTGTTCGGCCACAAACACTTCTCCCGAGCGGGTGAGTCGGTACGCGCCCGGGACGACTGAGTCGATCTCGAAACGCGCGGCAGGTTTCGGCGGAGTCAGATGCGCCGCGCCGGTTTTAACGCCGAGGGCTTTCAACTTATCCGAGATGGAGGGCATGCGCCAATTTTATCTTCAAACAGATTCCAGGTGACCCGGGGAGTGGCTAAAATGGTGAGTGAACGAAGTCAGTAATATGGAAGGAATATTT
>CAZCUF010000017.1:0-43883 GCA_964502095.1 uncultured Anaerolineaceae bacterium | reverse complement strand
AAAATATTCCTTCCATATTACTGACTTCGTTCACTCACCATTTTAGCCACTCCCAGTCATTCTTCGAGTTGGCATGACAAATTTCAATATGGGCGGCTCGAAGAGCCGCCCATATGGTTCAAACTAGCGCGTTCCTGCTTGTTACTTGCAAACCCCATCAGATTGGCAAGCCGCAACCAGCGCGGATTGGAAGTCGGACACTTTGGTCGGGTCGGCTACGAACACACCCAATGCCGTGGCGATCTTGCTATTCCAGGATGGGTTACCAACCACCTCGTGCGTCAGACTGCCGACGACTGTGTTGCTGGCCCAGTCTTTGGCCGCGTTCTGCGAATATTCGCTGAAAAGACTCTGGTCGCAGTCTGTGCGGGCGCAGATGGAACCTTTGAGCGGGTTGAAAGCTTCCTGGCCCGCTTTCGAGGCGGCTACCGTCAACCAATCCAGCGTGCCTTGAGGATTCTTATTGCCCACCGGCAGAACGAAACTATCAGCCAGGAACACGAAGGCGCCCTGGGTTCCGGGTGGAGGCGCCCAGTCGAAGTCGGTGTGAGGCTTCAGGGCGAGTCCGTTGGGAGCGGGGTTGGCAAAGTAGCCATAGGCCCAGTCGCCCATGATGTTGAAAGCCGCGTCGCCATCGGTCATGAGTTTGGCGGCCGGTTGCCAGTCGGAGAGAGTCGCGGCGTCGCTGTTGGTGTAGGACAGAGCCTTGGCGTAGTTATTTAGCGCCGTTGTGACATCTGCACTAGACCAATCCGCGCCCGCCACCCATAACTTGCTCCAGCCATCGGCGCCGAGAGTGCCGATCATCACGTTCTCGAACAGGTGCTCGGCGGTCCAGGCAGGCCCAAGAGCAAGGCAGGTTTTGCCGGCGGCTTTAATCTTATCGCACGCGGCGAAGAAATCATCGTAGGTTGCGAATCCGTCCGCGGGCATCGTCACACCCGCATCGCTCAGGACCTTCGGGTTGTACCACAGGACGTTCGAACGATGAATGTTTACCGGCACGCTATAGGGATGGCCGTCCTTGGAAATCAAAGGTAGTAAGGCGGCAGGCAGGGCCGCACCGAAGCCGGTTGATTTGAAGAAATCATCCAGTGGCTGGATTTGCTTTGCGTCCACGTAAGCGAAAGTGGCTTCACCGGCATGGGCTTGCCATGAATCGGGCGGGTCGCCAGCGGAAAGACGGGTCGCCAAAACAGCCTTGGCGTTCGTGCCCGCGCCGCCAGCTACTGCGGCGTTCACAAATTTCTCGTTGGGATACTTGGCTTCGAAGATCTTGATCATTGCGGCCAAGCCATCGGCCTCGCCCGGGCCAACCCACCAGGAGAACACTTCTACCTGACCACCGGCGCCGGAGTCTCCGCTGGGAGCTTGGGCTGTGGGGGTGGGGCCGCAGGAAGAGAGCACGGTGGCCATAATCACGAATACAGCAAAAATGCTGTATAGAGCTTTCTTGGACATGTTTTTCTTCTCCTATTAATATTTAATACAAACAGGCGGACACTTGCTCAATTCGACTAGATCACCTCCTTCCGCAAGAAAACTTTCGGGAACGCTTCAGTAAGGAACTTATTTTATAAATTTGATGAACATCATCCTTAAGAAAAAAACGGAACGCTCGCACCCGCATAAAACTGGGATTAACCGTTCCGCCGATTCTGTGGCTCACATGAAAAATTGTTATTACACAACATGGTTGCTTTCATTATATTAAGATTGAAATGGGATGTCAATGCCCCGCTCAAATCCACGCTATAATCCGCCGCATGGACTCAGCCAAAGCCTCCCGCCCGCGCTTGTGGACACGCGACTCGTCCATTTTGTTGGGCGGGTTTTTTCTCGTCATTTTTCTGATCGTTTATATTTGGTGGCCGCTGGCGGAGGAAGTCCTCGCATACATAAACTGGAACGGGGAATGGTGGCGTTACCTCGACTGGCTGTTATTCGGCATCTTCGGTTTCATGTCGCTGACGATCATCGCCCGCGCGGACTTGAAGCGCGACGCGTTAATCGTTTTCGTCGGCGTGTGCGGAGGGTTGGCCATCGAATCATGGGGGACGCAGACGAATCTATGGCATTACTATACGGCGGAACGCCCCCCGTTGTGGATCATTCCCGCCTGGCCGATCGCGAGTCTTTCGATTGATAGAATCACAAGGCTGGCAAATTTTTTAACTACAAAGATCACAAAGGAAGACAAAGGGGATTCTTTTCTTTGGAAATTTCTTTACTCGCTTACATTCTGTTCATTCTTGATTCTGATGTTGGCGTTCGTCGCGCCGACATTTGACAAATCCTACACATGGCTCGCTCTCATTCTCTGCATTCTCCTCATCCTCACGCCAACGGACTATCGCTATGCCTTCCTGACCTTCGCCGCAGGCGCGGGACTCGGCTACTACCTTGAACTGTGGGGGACGACGCGCGAATGCTGGACGTATTACACGTTGCAGACGCCGCCGCTGTTCGCGGTGTTGGCGCATGGGATGGCGGCGGTCGCGTTTTGGCGGGCGTGGCTGGTGGTCAAAATGATCGGGGGAAGAATCCGCTGGAGAGGACCTCAGCAGGTTAGGGTCAAGGAAGAGGCGTAGTTTGAGGCGTGGGGGAATCCTATTGACATTCCTATTTGTCCAATATATAATCTATAAATAAACCGACGGTCGGTTTATTTATGTGAGGCTGTATGCCACGAGTAGTAAAAGAAGAAGATTACGCCGCCCGGCGCAAGGAGATTTTGGATGTTGCCCGCCAGTTAGTGTACAGCAAGGGCTACGAGCAGATGTCCATTCAGGATATTCTGGACGCGTTGAAGATCTCAAAGGGGGCGTTCTACCATTATTTCGATTCCAAACAGAATTTATTGGACGGATTGATCGAACAAATGCTCGATCAGGCGGACCAGGTTCTGCGGCCAATCGTGGAGGATGCGAATCTCTCCGCCATCGAGAAGTTGCGCGGCTATTTCGAGGCGAGCGGGCGCTGGAAGGTTTCTCAAAAGGCGTTTGTCCTTGAACTGTTACGTGTTTGGCGCACAGATGCGAATGCCATTATGCGGCAAAAGCAGGAAGCCGCCTCGATCAAGCACATCAGTCCCATGCTGGCGGAAATCATCCGGCAGGGGATTGCCGAGGGTGTGTTCTCGACGAAATATCCGGATCAGTTTGGCGGTATGCTGGTGGGTTTATCGCGCGGATTTGAGGAGGCGGCGGCCGAATTATTATTGTCCGACCATCCTCCGTCTGATGCAGTGGCGCAATTGGAAGCGGCTGTCGGCGCCTACTCCGATTCGGTGGAGCGGATTCTCGGCGCGCCAAGCGGTTCCCTGCCGCTGATTGAGATCGGAAATTTGAAAGAGTGGTTCTCCGTTTAAATAATCGTTGAGTAAGGAGACAGAATGCAACTTTACCTGCGCCTGGCGTGGCGCAATATTTGGCGGCACAAACGCCGCACCGTGATCATCATCCTTGCCATGTCGTTGACGCTGGCGTTGATGATGTTCTATGATGGGCTTATGGCCGGCTTCACTGACACGATCTATGGAAACGCGGTCAAGGTTCTGGGCGGTAATATTCAAGTTCATGCGGAGGGCTACCGCTCTCAGGCCAGTTCCAAGCCGCTGTTGCCGTTGGCCGATCCGCAGGCGGTGATCAAAGCTGTGCAAGCGAATCCTGATGTACTAGCGGCGACACAGCGCATCAATACCGGCGGATTGCTCACCAGCCGCGAAGGCGCGTTTGCTGTCGGCATTACGGGCGTCGAGCCTGAAAGGGAAATGGCCGTCAATATTATCGGCCAGAATGTGAAAGAAGGACGCAACCTGACCAGCGGCGACCTGGATAACATCCTGATCGGCAAAGGCCTGGCGGACGCGATGAATGTAAAAGTCGGCGACCGGATCACGATGGTCGGAAGTTCACAACATCAGCAAATGCGCCAGCGCACAATGACCGTCATCGGCATTTACGATCTGGGCATGCCGGACCTCGAAAAGCAGACGGCATATATCTCGCTCGGCGAGGCGCAGTCGCTCTTTGACCTGCCGGGACAATCCACTGAAATTTCGATCTATCTCAAACAGATTGGACAGGAGGCGGCGGTGCTTCGCAGTCTGAAATCCAGCCTGCCCGGCTATGAGATCGAATCTTTCGAGGAAAATTATCCTGACCTGGCCTCCGCCATTAATAGCAAGAACGGGGTGATGAATATTTTCAGCATGATCATCATTGCCATCGCCGGCGTAGGCATTCTCAACCTGCTGTTGATGGCTGTTTACGAGCGGACGCGGGAAATCGGCGTGCTGGGCGCGCTGGGCTTAAAAGCCAACCAGATTGCTTTATTGTTCGTCCTCGAGGGGACGATGATTGGGCTGGTCGGCGTGGCGGTAGGAATCGTTTTGGGGCTGGCGATCAACGGATACTTAAGGCAGGTTGGTCTCGACTTTAGCTCCTTTACGCAGGCCGCCAGTTACATGGCGCTGATCAAGGACAAGGTCTACCCCACCTGGGGCCTCGAAAAACTATCGTTCCGCGCTTCGATGGTGGCTGTCATCTCAGCCCTGGCGGCAGTGATCCCGGCCGTTGAGGCGGCACAGCGCGAACCCGCCTCAGCCCTGCATTTTGTATAGAGGCGCGCCATGATTCAAACTTTTAAAATAGCGTTTCGCGACCTCGGCCGTAACCGCCGCCGCACTTTCTTTTCAGCGCTGGCGGTTGGCGTTGGCCTGATGCTGTTAGTCTTAATGGCATCCGTCATCAACGGTGAAATGGGCGGCGCCATCGAATCGGCCATTCGCCTGCAAAGCGGACATATCCAGGTGAGGTCGGCGAACTACGATGAAAATAAGAACAGCCTGAAGTGGGATGATCTGGTCGCCAACCCCGATCAGATCGCCAGCCGGATCGCCGCGCTGCCTCAAGTGGCGGCCGCCACTCCCCGCTTGTTTGCCAGCGGATTCCTCGCCACCGGCAACGAATCGGCGGGAGTCAGCGTCTATGGCATCGACCCGGCCTCGGCGGCGAATGATCCGTATCGCGACGGTCTCATCAGCGGCAGTTTTTTGACCGCGGACGACGCCAACGGTCTGCTGATCGGCCAACCGGCGGCGATAAGACTTCATTTGAACGTCGGCGATAGCGTCAGCCTTTCGGTCAATACTGCCAACGGCGATGTGAACGAGCAAACGTTCACAGTGCGCGGCGTTTTCTCCACCAACACGTATGGCTTTGATAATACAACCGTCCTCCTTCCGCTGGCAAAGGCACAAGCGATCACGCAAACACAAAATCATGCCAGCACGGTTTTCGTATTGCTCAAAGATACATCTGCCACCGATGGCGTTACAGCCGCGCTAAAAAGTTCCACAGACCTGAAAGTTCTCACCTGGAGGGATTTGAATCCGCTGATCTTGGAATTTGAGTCGCTGGCGCAGAGTTACATCGCGTTGTTTTATATGATCATCCTGGCGATTACCGCTTCAGTAGTGATCAACACATTAATCATGTCGGTTTACGAACGCACGCGCGAAATTGGCATTCTCTCAGCGATAGGAATGCGCAGTGGCGGGATTCTGGGATTGTTCCTGGCCGAATCCTCGCTATTGGCGGTGGGCGGCGTTATTCTGGGCGTGCTGTTGGGAATGCTGGCCGTTTATCTATTCAACATTAATGGATTCTACATCGGCAATATGGGGCTGAACGGCATCCTGCTCTCCAACACGATTTATGCCAAACCGATAACGAGTGACTTTGTCAACCTGTCCATTGTGACCTTCATCGTCACGCTGTTGGCGGGACTTTATCCGGCAGTGACTGCCTCCCGCCTGGAACCAGTCGCCGCCCTGCGCGCAGAAAAATAAACGCGGCATGATCCGCGAGGAGTTAAAAATGGAAGTCGTAAAAATCGAAAACGTTACCCGTACCTATCGAATTGGAAAAATCGAGACAAAGGCCCTGCGCGGCGTAAACCTGACCATCGAGAGCGGCGAATTTACCGCGCTAGTCGGGCCTTCCGGCTCGGGCAAGACCACCCTACTACAAATCATTGGGTGCCTCGATCAACCTACATCGGGGAAGGTGACGATCAACGAAAAAGACGTAACCCGCCTCAACCGCAATCAGCGCGCGGATATGCGCCGCGGGACCATCGGCTTCGTCTTTCAGTTCTTTGCGTTGATTCCCACACTGACGGCCTATGAAAATGTGGAAATGCCGCTCTTGTTGAACGGGCATACTCCAAAAGAACGTAAAGAGCGCGTGATGGAACTGCTCAAAGCGGTGGACCTGGCCGACCGCGCCAATAACCGCCCGGATCAACTCAGCGGCGGCCAACAACAGCGCATTGCAGTTGCCCGGGCATTGGCTTCTGGGCCGACTCTAATATTGGCCGACGAGCCGACCGCCAATCTCGATACAGCCAACGGCCAGCAAGTAATGGAGATCATGCAAAAGCTGAACGAGAAGACCGGCGTCACATTTATCTTCGCCACGCACGATCCGCGCGTCATTAAATACGCCAAACGAATCATCACACTGCGCGATGGCCTGATCGTCGAAGAAAATGTTCAATCGCCAAAATCATAAGGAAATAAAATGAAACGACCGGCATTATTCATCATTGTGATTCTGTCATTTACACTAGCGGCCTGTGGAACAAAAGCCACTCCTGCTCCGATTCCAACTGTGATACTCGATACAAACACTAGCGATAAACCGGTCGCCGCGCCCGGTAGTGTCACTGCTTCTGCCGAAGCGGTTCCGGTTCGCAAAGTGCAATTGAGTTTTCCGTTGATCGGAACCGTCAAATCTGTTGAAGTCAAAGCGGGGGATGCGGTAACCGCCGGTCAAATTCTGGCCGTACTGGATACGACCATCCTCGAAGCGCAGGTCAAACAAGCGCAGGCAAATCTGGATGCGGCTCAAACCCAGCTCAACTATTTGATTCGCGTCGGAACCGATCAGGATCACCTCGATTCGGCCAAAGCGGATATAGACCGCGCCCAGGCCGCCCTCGATTCTGCGAACGCTACCCTGGCTGAAGCCACACTGACAGCGCCCTTCGATGCGACAGTTGCCTCGGTGGACATCCATCCTGCCGAAACCGTCACGCCGGGACAGCTCGTCGTCACACTCGGCGATTTGACTCGCTTCGATATCGAAACCACCGATCTCAGCGAACGCGACATTCCCAACGTCAAGGTTGGACAAACCGCCAAAGTTTTCATCGAGGCTTTGAATCAACAATTCACCGGTAAAGTGACCGATATCGCGCGCGTCTCGTCAATAGTCGGCGGCGACGTGGTCTATAAAGTGACCATCGAACTCGATACCCAGCCGCAAGGCCTGTTATGGGGTATGAGCGCGAATGTCGAGATCCCGACCGGCCAATAGAAAGACGAAATTGGCGGAAACACTATGAAAATCTTCTTTCGATCCGCATTCGCGCTATCTCTCGCGGCTTTAAGTCTGTTTACGATTCCGGTTTCTGCCGCGCCGGGTAAACAGCCTGCCGCGGCCGTAACCGCATCGGCTGAGGTCGTCCCTGCTCAAACCGCCAATATGAGTTTCCTCATCTCCGCGCCGGTCAAGGAAGTGAATGTAAAAGAAGGCGATTCGGTAAAAGCCGGGCAGACTCTGATCGTGCTGAATACCCCCGCGCTGGAATATTCGGTTGTTGCCGCGCGGGCGGCTTTGAAGTCCGCGCAGGCCAATGCAAATTTGCAAAAGTACGCGCGCAAGACATGGAATGGAAACAAGTTCGTTTCGATCAGCGGCCCGCCGGAACTGCGCCAGATCGCGGATGACAAAGTGGAGCAGGCGCAAGCCGCGCTGGATATCGCGCAAGCCATGCTGATGCAGAACACACTGACCGCGCCTTATGACGGCGTCATCGCGCAAGTCAATGTAGTACCGGGCCAGTTCGTTCAAGCGACTCAGGTGGCGCTCACAATCGGCACGCTGGATCATTTTCAAATCGAAACGACCGACTTGAGCGAGCGCGATATCCCCAACGTATCCATCGGAGAAAAGGCAACGATGCACATCGAATCGTTGAATCAGGATTTCAGCGGCAAAGTGACGGCGATCTCACCCAAGCCGAATATAGTCGGCGGTGACGTGGTCTATAAGGTGATTATCGAATTGGATTCACAACCGCAAGGATTGTTGTGGGGTATGAGCGCAGTGGTGACCATCGGCGAATAAATTCGGGAAAGCGAAGCCAGCCATCGAACTTTGACTCTCGAAGTGAACGGGGTATACTCAACCGTGACATGAAACCAAAAAGAAGCCAATGGATTTTACGATCATCATTCGAATGGGGCACAGTGCTTGAAATACACTGCGCTCCATTTTTTTAACCCATTTCAAAACAAGGATTTTTTCGATGTCTCTTCCCACTGTCATCACGGTCATCGGCGCAGGCAGCGCTTCGTTCGGCGAAAATACGCTCGCGGCGTTGATGCGCTCCGCGCGGCTCAAAGGCTCCACACTGCGGCTGGTGGACCGAAACGCCAACAGCCTGGATATTGTCCATCGTCTGGCGAGCAGGTTGAACGTCGAGTGGGACGCGCAGATGAAGATCAGCGCGCATTCTCGTCATGAAGATGCGTTGAACGGTTCGCAGTTTGTCGTCTCTGCCATTGAAGTGGGGCCGCGCGAAGAATTGTGGCGTAAAGATTTCGAGCTGACTCAAAAGTATGGCCTGCGCCAGCCCTACGGCGAAAACGGCGGTCCCGGCGGATTCGCGCACGCGGCGCGCAATGTGAGACCCGTGCTCGAAATTGCGCGCGCCATGGAACAAGCCTGCCCGGAGGCGTGGTTCATCAACTTCACGAATCCGATGACGCGCGTTTGCGACCTTATCAATCGTCATACGAAGATCAAAGCTGTTGGTTTGTGTCACCAAATTTTCATCGGCTTTTGCTTCGTGGGCATGACGCTTGCCAGCGATTTGGGAATCGAAGTTCCTGAAGGAATCACCGGCATGCAGGCCGACATTCTGGAACATCCCATGCGCGACCGCGTGGTGCATCAAACTCTGCCGCTGGTGGATATCCGCGCCGCGGGCACGAATCACTTTACGTGGATTCTTTCCATCCGCGACAAACGCACCGGCGAGGATTTGTATCCGCTCTTCCGCGAACGCTTCGCCTCATTCGACCCGAAATTTGAACCGCTGACGAGGGACGTGTTCAACGCCTTCGACTGGTTCCCTGTGCCCGGCGATACGCACTTGTGCGAATACTTGCCGTGGGTCTCCGACCCGATCACCAAGCCGTGGGAGAAATACAATATCCGCCTGTACGATTGGGATCAGCGCGCCGAACTTCGCAACATCGGTCTCGACCGTTTGGATAAGATGGCGAAGAACGAAATGACTATAGACGGACTGCTCGATGCCGATTCCGAAGGCGCGCTGGAAATGATCGAGAACATGGCTGGGAACGGTAATCACTATCACGTGGCGGCCAACCTGCCCAACGCGGGACAAATTTCCAATCTGCCGCTGGGCGCGATCGTGGAGACTCCAGTTCACGTGGACGGCGCGGGCGCGCATCCAATTCATGTGGGCGCATTGCCTGAATCCATTGCCGAAATGTGCCGCCGGGAGTTATTCGTCGGCCAGCTTGGCATCGACGCGGTGGTGGAAGGCTCGCGCGAGAAAGCCCTGCAATGTCTCCTGCTCGATCCAATGATCACAGACATTGCCATGGCAAAATCCATTTTGGACGATTATTTAACGACGTACAAAGAATATTTGCCGCAGTTTTGGCAATAACCGGCAATCAACGATGGAGGTCAGGATGAAAATTGCAGTGATCGGCGGCGGTTCCACGTACACGCCCGAACTCGTCAACGGATTTCTCGCCAGAGCCGGGAACCTGCCCATCAAAGAACTCTGGCTGATGGACATCGACCAGGAACGCTTGAAGGTTGTGGGCGGCTTCGCACAGCGGATGGCAAAAGCCAAAGGCGAACCGTTCAAGGTCATACTGAGCGCGAACCAGCGCGAAAGTATCGCCGATTCATCCTATGTGGTCACGCAATTACGCGTCGGCATGATGCCTGCGCGGCGCGGCGATGAATATCTGGGTAAACGTCACGGGCTGATCGGCCAGGAGACAACCGGCATCGGCGGCATGGCCAAAGCCCTGCGCACTATTCCTGTGATTCTGAATATAGCCAAGGATATCCGCGAAACAGCCAAGGGCGCACTGCTCGCCAACTTTACCAACCCGGCCGGTCTCGTCACCGAGGCGCTGGCGCGCTACGCGCCGGATGTTCATGCAGTGGGCGTTTGCAACGTGGGCATCACCACCAAGATGGAAATGCTCGATGAACTGGAAAAAGCCACCGGCTCGCGCATCGATTCGGAACGAGCGTCGCTTGATACGCTGGGCTTGAATCATCTCACATGGCACCGCGGCTTTAGCGTGGACGGCGAGGAGCTTTGGCCGGAGATCTTCCCGGCTTACGTGGAATCGCTCAAAGGAGAAACCGATCCCGAATGGGATGTGCGCACCATCGAGTCATTGGGCATGATTCCCAATTATTACCTTCAATATTTTTATTACACCGATAAAAAACTCAAGGCGCAGGAAAAGTGGCCGCCTTCACGCGCCGAGGAAGTGATGGAGATCGAAAAGGATTTACTGCGCGAATATGCCGACCCGAATCTCACCGAACCTCCCGCGGACTTAATGAAACGCGGCGGCGCATATTATTCCACGCTGGCCACGCAGGTGATCGCTTCGCACCACAACAACCTCGGACAGGTGCACGTGGTCAATGTGCGCAACAACGGCGCGGTCAAGGAATGGCCTTCGGATTGGGTGCTGGAATTACCGGCAAAGGTGGATAGAAAAGGCATCCATCCACTGCCCGCCAAACCTTTGCCTGCCGCGTGTTTCGGATTGATCTCTCAAATCAAAATGTACGAACTGCTCACGGTTGAAGCCGCGGTACACGGCGACAGGAATGCCGCGTACCAGGCTCTGCTGACTCATCCGCTCGGTCCCAAAGCGGATAAAGTTCAGGAAGTGCTGGATGATATGCTTGAAACCAACCGTCAATGGTTAACTCAATTCAAATAACGGATATGGCACACAAAGATCGAAACTTCCTTCCAATGTTTTGAATTTGATCACAGAAGATTCCATAAAAAAGATTCTCGCGAGAACATATACGGGAATCTTTTTTGATTCAATAAAACATATCGGAGATCGAATCGATGTCAACAAAGCGTCGTTGAGACGTTGATAACATAAAAAATCGTTGAAACCTCATCGAATCGAACAATTTATACAACCTTAAAGTTTTATTCCTTGCTGTTTTTTTATGTTCAAAAACCTTTACATATTTCAACATCACGATATAAAATCAGGGCATTGCATAATAAATTTATGATTCAAATCATTATCATGAATTAAATCATCAACGATCGTTCATTGCGACATAAGTTTATATATGCAACCAATTTAAAGATACATTGATTTCGTATCGTCGAATTGGAGCTTAGTACAAAGAGAATCGAAAATGTATATTTGCGTTTTAGCCAGTATCCCAGACGAGAACGATCCGCCATATGATCCATCGCCGCACATGCGCGGATACAAATGGAAACAACATCTGGTCCATCCGAAAAATGTGGAAAAACAGATTCGCACTTTAATGGATGAAGGCATCGATGTTTTTATCAACCTGTGCGATGGCACGCCGGACGATCCGCTATCAGGCATCGGCCTGGTCAAGATCATGGAAAAGCTGGGCGCGGCCTTCACCGGCGCGAATGCCAGCTTCTTCGACCCCACCAGGCAGGAGATGAAATCCGCGGCGCGCAAAGCAGGCGTGCCCGCGCCCGCTTCGGTATTCGTCGATTCAATCGATGACGTCGATAAAGCCGTGCGGCGTTTGCATTTCCCCATGCTGGTCAAACCGCCGCATGGTTATGCCAGCGTCGGCATTACGCGCGCCTCACGCGTGGAGAGCGCAGACCAACTCAAAACCCAGCTGGAGTCGGAACTCAAAGAGTTCGACCGCGCCCTGGTGGAAGAATTCATCGAGGGACGCGAGTTTACCTGCCTCGTCGCGGAGAATCCCGACGATCCCGAACATCCGATCTCGTTCAAGCCGGTTGAGTTCATCTTCCCCGATGGAGAATCGTTCAAGCATTACGATATGAAATGGGTGGACTACGAGAAGATGTCGGTGGCGCCGGTCAATGAGCGCCGCATCGAACGTACCTTGCGCGAACAAACCGTGCGCATGTTCAAAACGATGGGCGGCAACGGGTATGCGCGCTGTGATTACCGCATGGATGCCTCGGGCACGATTTACATGCTCGAGATCAATCCAAACTGCGGCATTTTCTATCATCCTTCCGAACCCGGCTCGGCGGATTTCTCGCTGTTGAACGACTCGGCTTTCAATCACTCGAAGTTCCTCAAGCTGATCATCCGCAGTGCGTTAAAACACCAGACCTTGTGGCGCGAGAGAATGCGCGAGAAGCTCGAAGAAAAAGAAATGGTCTACGCGTAAAAGTATTCGCTGGGCTAACATAAAAGACTCTCGACATTTCAATCGAGAGTCTTTTTTATATTCCGATCAGAAAGATGAATTTAAACGACGCTCGCGCCGTCGCTGGCCCGGCAGATATAAATCTTCGCGTCCAACCCGGACCTTGACTTGTACGCCGCGCCGACCGCCTCCGTAAACGCCTCGACCGATGCCGCCCGCACCAGCGCCACAGCACAGCCGCCGAATCCGCCGCCCGTCATGCGCGCGCCGAAACAGGCTTCCTGTTCCTGTGCGGACGCTACGATCTGATTCAACGCCTCATTGGTCACTTCAAAGTCATCGCGCAGGCTGGCATGGCTGGCATTGAACAGTTTTCCCAGGCCGATCACGTCATCGGCGCGCATTGCCTGAACGGCATCCAGCACACGCTGATTCTCGCTGATGATATGCCGTGCACGGCGCATGATCACTTCATCCATAGCGTTTTTTCTTGTTTCGAATTCATCCGGCGTCACATCACGTAAAGCCCGAACGCCGAAGAAACGCGCCGCCGCCTCGCATTGATTGCGCCGTTCGTTATAAGCCGAATCCACCAGCCCGCGCCGCGTGGACGTATCCAAAATCACCACCGAAACATTCCCCCGTAACGGCGCGTATTGAATCTCCAATGTGCGGCAATCCAAAAACAAAGCCTGTCCGGTTCTGGAAGCTGAACTGGCCATCTGATCCATGATGCCGCAATTGACGCCCACCCACTGATTTTCCGCCTTCTGCGACAGCCGGGCCATTTGCACCGGATCCCATGCGAAGCCGCAGGCGGCGGAAAAGGCGCGGGCAGTGACCAATTCCACTGCGGCGGAAGAGGACAGCCCCGCGCCGAGCGGCACATCGCCGGTGATGACCGCGTCCCAACCGCACAACGCGAAGCCTTCCTGACGCAAAGCCCAGGCCACGCCTTTGAGATATTCGGCCCAGCCTTCGCCTTTCTCGAGAGAATCGAGTTCGAAATCGGAATCCGCTTCGAGGTCCAGAGAATGGATGCGAAGCCGCCGATCGGCCCGCGGGCGAAGAGCGATCCAGACCGCGCGGTCAATGGCCATCGGCAGAACAAATCCTTCGTTATAGTCGGTGTGTTCGCCAATGAGATTTACCCGCCCCGGTGCGCGCACGATTATTCGCGGTTTTGCATTAAAATAGCGTATAAATGCCTGGCGGACGACAGCCGCGTTTAACATATTCCGATTGTATTACAGGTGCGGTATTGATGGATGATCGCGAGCTCCTGAAAATGTACGAGCCGGTTCTGCGCTTTGCGAAGAGCGAGCGCTTCTTTCCCATGAACGCCGAGCGGTATCTGGAATCCTGCCAACTCTTTCCAAGCGGGCTGAAGGGCGTGGTCGAATTTTTCGGTCATTTCAACGAACCGCTTGCCACGCAATTAGGGAGCCTGCACAGCGCGGAATATTTTCTGCGCTTTGTAAATGATATACTGAGCAATAACGATGTTTGGGTTTGGTGGAGCGCGCTGTCTGCGGCGGCAGTCATCGCGAGCTGGTGGTTTGCTGGCGCGAATGGAGTCTGGGCCGCGCTGACATTGGCGCTCGTTGCGGCGTTGATCCTTTTTATGCAAGCCTCGCCTATTCGCCTGCGAATCATTCCCGCCGCTTTTGCGACGTGTGTGTTCGTGGGCCTTGAAATCCTGCCGGTCTGGTTCTTCCTGCGGCCTCATTCGTTCGTCAGCGCGGCCGTGGAATATCGCGTACTCCTGCCAATTTACGTGATCCTTCTTTTTTATTTTTTCATTCGCACCATCAAGTTCATCTTCGATCGTATAATTCCGGAAGCGCCGGGTGTGGTCATGGATATGCTTTCACAAGCCACGGAAAGAATCGCACAGCGTGCATATCAACAATATGCGAAAATTATAAAAAGGGATGCATGCCCAACCTATTATGGACGCGTGATGGAGGAACGCGATGAGCGCGGCGCCCAGTGGAAAATCCTGCAATATCATTATTTTTATGCGTTCAACGACTGGCGTTTGGCCGCCAACGGCATGAATCATCACGAAGGCGATTGGGAACTGGTGACTGTTTATCTCAAGAACGATTTGCCCTACGCGGTGCTCTTTTCGCAACACAGAGCGGGATACATGGCATACTGGCGGGATGTTTTACGCGCGCCCGATCAGGATGGAAACCCGAGCACGCATCCTCTCGTGTACGTGGCGTTGGGTTCGCATGCGAATTACAGTCATCCGGATGTAGTACGTTTGTCGAGTTTATATCCCGGCGGCTGGATCAAACGCTTCATTTACTGGACCGATGCCCTGCTCCGCTTTCTATTTTTGCTTGTCAACCCCGATCAGAAAGTGCGCCGAGCCGCGCTTAACACATTGAGCGCCCGCCCCGCTAAACTTCTTTCCGAGGATACTTTATTCAACCTGCGCGACGAACAGGACCGCTATATCGTCAGCCTGCCGATGGAGATCGCAACCGGCGACGGATTCCGAATCGGATACGAGGGCAGTTCAAGGCTGGAACGAACGTTGACTTCCGATGATTATTTGAGGCGCGTCATGTCCGATCGAAAGGTAACGCATCCCGCATCCGATCAATGGGAATGTATTCCTTTGGATAAGGAACCAGCCTGGATCGAATACAAAGGCTTATGGGGCGTGAAAAGTTTTTTGAGCAACGAATCCGGCCCGCCGGGCCCCAAGTGGGATCGGCCCATCGGCGTTCAACCGCCCGAAGAACGCATCCGATGGGCGCGCCCCATGGATTGGCTGGCAGAACTGGAGGCCGCGCATAATCACTGAAACAAACCCTCGCTTTACGGTCATCAACCATTCAAAAGGAGAACAACATGAATTTTTCACAAGTTCTTGAAGTGGCAATTGGGCTGGTCCTGGTCTATTACCTGCTCGGTACGGTCGTTTCGATAATTACCAAAGGTATTAACGAGTCCCTGGAAACGCGCGGCGCAGCCCTCGAGGAATATTTGAAAAGACTGGCCGGGGAGCGCGTGGTGGATTTGACCAGCCTGCCTCAGATCAAAGCCCTGCAACCCATTCGATACAAGAGTTTCTTCAGCTTCTTCAAAACGCAGGCGAAGAAAGTCGAAAAAATTCCCGCTGGAACTCTGGTGGATGCTTTCTTCGACATGAGCGGACTCACCGGCCAGGAAAATTTGAGCGGCGAACAACTGACTCATTTGTTGAATCAACTGCCGCCATCGGAAGGCCAGCAGGCCGTTCTGCGCTGGGTGCAACAAGGTGTAACCGATATCAAGGACCTCCGCAGCCGCACTACGCAGTACATCAACGGTATTCTCGATCAGGCCGCGGCCACTTTCAAAGCCAATGCCCGCGCTATTGTGATCCTGCTTTCTGTCGTCATATCCTTCGCGCTTGGAGTGGACAGCATCCAATTCACAAAGGATCTATGGAATAACGCGGAATTGCGCGCCGCGGCGCAAGCCAAAGCCAATGCCATCGTTCAACAACAGGGCGCGGATGTGGATTTGGGAACGATACTCAACGAACTCGGTCAGTTATCGCTTAAACTAGGCTGGTGGAACGTGCAACAAGTGCCTCCCGCCTCAGATATTGCCGGCTGGGCCGAATTTATACTCCTCAAACTGGCAGGTTTAATCATTACATCCATTGCCGTGGCACAAGGTTCCTCGTTCTGGTATGACCTGCTCAAGAAAATGACGACGGCGGGCGGCGGCGGCAAAGGCGGCGGTTCCGATGGAGGCGAAGAAGGCCAGGCCGTTGGTTAATGACATATTCTCACTGATCTTCTTAAACAAACTCTCCGAGGCGCCTCGGAGAGTTTTTATTTTGCATTCCATCTTGCGTACACCGCTTGCGACAGCAACCGATTGGCAGATTGTTCGCGCGTAACCAGTTCTCCCGCGTCCATTTCTCCATCGAAGCCAGCCATCATCTCCTGCAATGCTTGCCCAGCGTGGATGGCAGAAGCGCGCACGGCATAAATTGTCAACGCGGCGAATAACGGCTTTTCGCTCAATATCTCGCGGCACGCGGACATCAGGCTGGGCAGTGATTTATAAACTTCCCACACCTCCCCTTTCGGGCCGCGCCCGAACTTGGGTGGGTCGAGCAGGATGCCATCGTATTTAACTCCGCGCCGCGCCTCACGCTGAACGAATTTCAACGCGTCATCCACCAGCCAGCGAATGGGCTTGTCGCTCAGGCCGGATAACGCCTGATTGTCGCGCGCCCAACTCACGGCCTTTTTAGAAGCGTCCACGTGAGTCACCTTTGCGCCAGCCGCGGCCGCGGCCAGAGTCGCCAGGCCGGTATAGCCGAACAAATTCAGCACATTCACCGGGCGGCCGGCTTGCGCGATCAATAAATTGAACCAATCCCAATGCGCCGCGCCTTCCGGGAACAGACCGAGATGACGGCCCGGCGTGGTCATCGCCCAAAATTTCAGTCTGCCGCCTTGCGGAAGAGAATATTGCATTTGCCATTTCTCCTCCACTTTCTTTTTAAAGTTCCAATGACCGCCGCTTTCTTCGCCGGTAGGCTCGAACACGGCATGCGCGTTCCCCCACTCGGCCTCGGACAGCGCGCGGCCCCACATGGCCTGCGCTTCGGGGCGCACAAAAACATAGCGGCCGAAGCGTTCGAGCTTCAAACCGTCGCCTGAATCGAGCAAGGCATAATCCTGCCAGCGCGAAGATTCCAAAATGGCAAGGGAAGAGACGCCCATTAAGTGAATTAGACCTCTTTAATCCAAAAGTACCACTTGCTTTTTGCCCATCAAATCAGTATAATGTGGGGAAAAGTGGTAGAAAGTGGAGGACGCCGGAAGCCCCGGCGTTCATCCATTAAAAGGATAAATAGCACAAATGTTCTTAGGTCAATACCAGCACAATCTCGATGAGAAAGGCCGCCTGACAATTCCGGCGCGCTTTCGAGAACTGCTGGTTGGCGGGGCCTTCATTACACAAGGCTTCGACCGCTGTCTCATGGTGATGACCACAACATATTTCGAGGAAGTATATCGCCGCATCAACGACATGAACCTGGCCGACCTCACAGCCCGCATGCTGCGCCGGCTGATGCTCGCCAACGCTTATCCGGTGGAAATAGATAAAGTAGGACGCATCCTCGTACCGGGCAATCTGCGTCAGGCCATCAGCCTCGAGGGCGAGGCCATCGTAGCCGGGCTTGGCGACTACTTCGAAGTATGGACTCCCGCTCAATGGAACGAGCAGATCGCACAACTACAAGACACCGACGCCAACAACCAACGCTTTGCCGCGCTGGATCTTTCCAAGAAGAATTCGTAACGCCGATTCGAATCGCCGCTGATTCTGTTGATGAATACACCGCATCAACCAGTACTTTACAAAGAGATTATACACGCGTTGCAACCCAAAAGTCCGGGACGTTACGTGGACGGCACACTCGGCGCGGGCGGTCATGCCCGCGGAATGATGGAGGCCTGCGCACCAGATGGACGTTTGCTCGGTCTCGATGTGGACCCGCAAGCGCTGGCGCTCGCTCGTGAGACCTTGGCTCCTTACGAGGGGCGCATTCATCTGATCCAGGCCTCCTATGAGACTCTGACCGTTCAACTTAAAGCCCTGAATTGGGACGCGGTGGACGGTATTCTGCTCGACCTCGGAGCCTCCTCGATGCAGTTCGACAACGCCGAACGCGGCTTTTCGTTTTCGCAGGATGGGCCGCTCGACATGCGTTTCGGCCCCGCCGCCCCGCACACGGCAGATGAACTGGTCAACGAGTGGAGTCAGGAAGAACTCGCAGATTTGATCTTCCGTTACGGCGAAGAACGCGACTCGCGCAAGATCGCCCGCGCCATCGTCAACGCCAGGCCGCTTCACACTACGCTCGAACTGGCCGCCGTCATCGAAAAAGTTCTTCCCCGCCGCGGCGGAATCCACCCTGCGACGCGTACGTTCCAGGCCCTGCGCATCGCAGTAAACGAGGAACTGGCTTCAGTGGAGAACGTGCTCCCACAAGCGGTGGAAGGCTTGAGGTCCGGCGGGAGGCTGGCAGTCATCTCGTTTCATTCGCTGGAAGACCGCATCGTCAAGGATTTTTTTCGCAGTCACAGCAAGGATTTGGTCAACCCGCCTTATGAACGAATTTACGAGTTCGAACAAAAGGCGACGCTGAAGGAAATCAATCGCAAGCCTATCATGCCCGCAGAAGAAGAAGTGAAAACCAACCCGCGGGCACGCAGTGCAAAATTACGAGTAGCCGAGAAATTATGAACATACCAAACGTCAACCATTTCGTGCACGCTTACAGACTGGCTCCCTGGCGCATACAGCGTCAGTGGATCGGCAATTTACTGCTGGCGGTGGTGGCAATGGCCATGGTTGCCGCACTCTATTTGGATGTGACCGCACACGCCGCAATCGCGGGCCGGCAGATTCAAGACTTATCGGCGCAGATCAATTCCGTGGAACATGCCAGCGCGGATTTGCAGACGCAATTAGCCACGTTGACATCCACGAGTTTCATGCAACAACGCGCCGCCGATTTGGGCTATCAACCGGTAGAGCAGAATCAGGTGGAGTATTTGGTGGTGCCCGGATACGCGGCGCCTCAACCAGCGATTCTGGATGCCGCGCCCCAGCCGGGTTTGAGCGCGCCGACCATACCGCCTGAGTACACTCAATCCCTGCTCGATTGGCTCGACGATCAAATTCAAAACTTCGGGACGCCTCAATGAGACAGCAGTATGCCTGGCGTTCCAAAGTGTTGGCCACTGCCCTGGCCCTGGTTGCTTTTGCAATCGTGGCTCAGATGGCGCGCATTCAAAACAGTCGTGAAGCCGCCGTCTTTCGTCAGCAGGGCAACGCCTACGCCAGCGTACTCGAAACCTTTTACCCCGACCGCGGTGAGATTTACGATCGTAACGGTCATCTACTGGCCGGGAACAAAACCGTTTACGAAGTGGGCGTAAATCTCTCCGAAATCAAAGACGCCAACGCCATCGCGATGGCCGTTGGCGTTGAATTGGGGATGGACTACAACCAACTCTACCAGCAGATCACCAACCCAGCGGCAGGACTCAGTTATGTGGTTCTGGCCGATTACGTTCCCAGCGATAAAGCCGCCGTATTGCAACAATTGAAGGTTGCCATGCAAAATCAAGCGCCCGAGGGCGCGCTCGGTCGGCTCTCCGGACTGGAGTTCAAAGCTCATCCGCAACGAAGCTATCCCGAAGGCGCACTGGCCTCCAACGTGCTGGGCTTCGTCAACCGCGAAGGACGCGGCTACTTCGGCGTGGAAGAGAAATATAACGACCTGCTGGCAGGCGTTCCCGTGCAGGTGCTCGTTCCGACTGACCCGAACAAAGCCTATGAGATTCCGCACGTTCCCGACGGCACGACTCTGGTGCTGACGATCAACCGCGACCTGCAAGCGGCCACCGAGAAAATTCTAGATGACGCGCTCGCCACTTACGGCGCGCAAGGCGGCACGATCATCGTGATGGACCCGCGCACCGGCGAACTGCTGGCGATCGCCTCCACCCCGCGCATGGACCTGAATCAATTTTGGAATTACGCCTCCATTTATCACAACGCCAGCGAATTCGATCCGGCTGTCAGCATGCCCTACGAACCGGGCTCCGTAATGAAAGTGCTTACCATGGCCGCCGCGTTGGACAGCGACACCGTCGTTCCCAGCACGCCGTTTCTGGATACCGGCTCGATCATGGTGGGCGGCGCGACCATCCACAATTGGGACGATCAAGCCTGGGGCCCGCAGGATATGATCGGCTGTTTACAACATTCGTTGAACGTCTGCCTGGCTTGGGTGGCCACACAAATGGGCACACAGAATTTCTACGGCTATATGAATCGCTTTGGGTTTGGCCGTCTGACGGGCGTGGATCTAGCTGGGGAGGCCGCGGGCAGGCTCAAGGTTCCGGGTGACAGCGATTGGTATCCCGTGGATTTGGCTACCAACGCGTTCGGTCAGGGTGTGGCGGCCACGCCGATTCAAATGATGATGGCCGCTTCGGCTGTCGCCAACGATGGCCGCATGGTTGTCCCACACGTTTTGTATTCGATGCTGCGCGAAGGCCGTCAATATAACGTCCCGCCGCAATACGCGGGATCGCCCATCCGCACCGACACGGCCCATACGCTCAATGAAATGCTGGCGATTTCACTCGAAAACGAATCTTCCAGCGCGCTGGTACCGGGCTACCGGGTTGCAGGAAAGACCGGCACCGCACAAATTCCCACGCCGCAAGGCATATACGATAGCACCTCCACCAATGCTTCTTTCATTGGCTGGGGGCCTGTGGACGACCCGAAATTCATGATCTACGTCTGGCTCGAAAAACCCTCCGCCTCCATCTGGGGCTCGGAAACCGCATCTCCCGTCTTTGCACAAGTAGCGGAGAAAACGGTGATCCTGCTCGATATCCCGCCCGATAATATTCGTCACGAGATCGCTTCGAAGTAAAACATGCTTACGCTGGCAGACGCGATTGAAGCCCTTACCACCTTCCGCCCGGAAACAGCCGCATCGGTCATTACCGAAGCGAATATCGACTCGCGTCAGGTGATCCCCGGCTCCATGTTCGTTGCCATTCCCGGCGAACACACCGACGGCCACGACTACCTCGCCGCGGCATTTCAGCGTGGGGCTTCGTTTGCTTTAATTCAACGGGATATTGACGCCTCGTTTCGGACCCTCGACTTGCGCGGCGAACTAAAGCTCGATCCCGGCTTCGACTTGACCTCCCCTCTCTGCCTGCGCGTGGACAACACCGTCTCTGCCTTGCAACAAATCGCGCGCTTCTGGCGCCGCAAATTGACCAATTTACGCGTCGTCGGCATCACCGGCAGTGTGGGAAAATCCACTACCAAAGAAGTCATCGCGCAGGTGCTCAATCAGCGCTACCGAACCTTGAAAAGCCCCGGCAACCTCAATAACGAGATCGGCCTGCCCCTCAGCATTTTGCGGCTCGGTTCCGGCTATGAGCGCGCCGTGCTCGAAATGGGATTTTATGTGATCGGTGAAATCGCCTTTTTGTGCGATATTGCCCAACCGCAAATCGGCGTGGTCAGCAACATCGGCACGGTTCATGCCGAGCGGGCCGGCTCGCAGGAAAATATTTTCATTGGAAAGTCCGAACTGATTCAGGCCCTGCCACCCGCTCCCGAGGGAGTCGCCATCCTTAACTTCGACGATCCCTGGGTGCGCAAGATGGAGGAAAAGACCCGCGCCCGCGTCTTTTTCTACGGCCTTTCCCCTGAAGCCGAAATCTGGGCTGATCATGTGGAAGGTTTGGGACTCGAGGGCATCCGCTTCCAGTTACATTATCACAATGAGACTCTGCATGTGCGCGTCCCGATGATCGGGCGTCATTCCGTGCACACCGTTTTACGCGCGGCGGCAGTCGGGCTCACCGAGGGACTCACCTGGCAGGAGATCTTCGACGGCCTCCGTCAGGGACACACACAATTACGATTGGTTGCGGTGCGTTCTGAATCCGGCGCGTTGCTTCTCGACGATACCTACAATGCCGCGCCCGAATCGATGCTGGCCGCGCTGAACCTGCTCAGTGAATTGGACGGTAATCGCGTCGCGGTACTGGGCGATATGCTCGAGCTGGGCCCATACGAACGCCAGGGACATGAAATTGTCGGTTTGCGCGCCGCGCAAGTGGTGAAAACCTTATTGACTCTCGGTCCGCGCGGTCATTTGATTGCACAGGCCGCGCGCCGGGCAGGCATGAAGCCCTCCAGAGTGGTGGAATTCGACGAAGCCGAGCCCGCCATTGACTGGTTGCAAAAGAATCTTTCAGAAAAGGATGTCGTGTTGATCAAAGGTTCGCACGGCCTGCGGATGGATCGTATCACTTCTGCGCTGGAGGTGCGTTCATGAACCAAATTCCGCTGGCTCTCAGCCTTGCCGGGTTATCTTTCATGATGACCGTCATCTGGGGCGGGCCGCTATTGCGCATCCTGCGCCACTTCAAGATCGGCAAACTGATCCGCGTGGAAGAACCGGGGCATCACGCCGTGAAAATGGGTACACCCACCATAGGCGGCGTCATGTTCATCATGCCGGTATTATTGATCACGGGTCTGCTCAACGCGGTGGTTTTGATCGGCCTTACTCAAAGCGGAATTGGACGCTCCATTCTCGTTCCGATGGTCGTCATGGTTAGCTATGCGGCGCTGGGCGCAGTGGACGACTGGGAGGGCATCCGCGGCAAACGCCGAGGTCAAGGCATGACCGCCCGCACCAAGTTCATGGCGCAGGTTGTGCTCGCCGTTGGAACCGCCTGGGTCTTGAAATACGTATTGGGCGTTCCGTCCATTTACATTCCAGGTTTTCATCTTCCAATCGAGCTGGGTTGGTGGTACGTGCCGATTGCGGCCTTTATTATCGTAGCCGAATCGAACGCGGTCAATTTCACCGATGGGCTCGACGGTTTGGCAGGTTTGATCTCAGCGACTGCTTTTGCCGCGTATGGCGGTATAGCCCTGATGCAAGGCCAGGTTTATATTGCGCGTTTCTGCTTCACGCTGGTCGGCGCGGTCTTCGGATTCTTATGGTTCAACGTTCATCCCGCCGAGCTATTCATGGGCGATACCGGATCGCTGGCGCTCGGCTCCACATTGGCGGTCGTCGCGCTCATGACCGGTCACTGGCCGCTCCTGCTTTTGATCGGCATCATTCCGCTCAGCGAAGTGGTCAGCGTTACATTACAAGTCGCCTACTTCCGCTGGACGAAAGGCAAACGTCTGTTCAAGATGGCTCCGCTTCATTTACATTTCGAACTGCTGGGCTGGAGCGAAACACAAGTGGTCCAGCGCTTTTGGCTGATCGGTCTTCTGGCGGCCATGATCGGAATCGGATTGGCTTCGGTCTGATATGCAGGATTGGACCGGCAAACGCGTGCTCATTCTCGGTGCGGCCAGGCAGGGCGCGGCTTTGGCGCGCTGGCTGACGAAACACGGTTCACGCGTGACCCTGTCCGATGCGCGCGGCGAGGAACAGTTGACCTCCATCCGCGCCGCTCTCGCCGATCTGTCGATTCAATGGGCGCTCGGCGGTCATCCGCTTGGATTGCTCGATGACTGCGATCTGCTGTGCATATCGGGCGGCGTGCCCCTCAGCCTCCCTATCGTAGTCGAGGCCAACCGGCGCAGCATTCCGGTCTCCAACGATACGCAAATTTTTATGGAAGCCGTGCCATGCAAAACCGTCGGCATCACCGGCTCGGCGGGAAAGACCACAACCACGGCACTGGTTGGGCGCATGGCAAAAGAAGCCTTTGGCCAATCCGTTTTCATCGGCGGCAATATCGGCGATCCGCTGATCAACTATGTGGATGAAATGAAACCGGCCGATCTCGCCATTCTGGAAATCTCTTCGTTCCAATTGGAGCAGATGACAATCTCGCCGAACGTCTCCGCGATCTTGAACATCACGCCGAATCATCTCGACCGTCATGGCACGATGGAAGCCTACACCGCCGCCAAAGCGCGCGTCCTCGATTTTCAATCAAAAGACGACTCGGCGATTCTCGGCCGCGACGACACCGGCGCGTGGAATTTACGCGGCCGCGTTCAGGGAAAATTATTCGCCTTCAGCCTGCGCGAACTGGATGAAGGCTTGAACGGCGCATATTTGCAAAACGGCCTGCTCAACCTGCGCGACGGCAATGCCTATTTGCCTTTGGTGACGCGTGAAAAAATATTACTGCGCGGCGATCATAACGTGAGCAATGTGCTGGCCGCATTCACCATCGGTCATGCCGCGGGCCTGCCGCTGGATGCCATGCTGGCCGCGGCGGAAGACTTTCGCGGTGTGCCTCACCGCCTGGAATTTGTGCGCGAACTGCGCGGCGCCTGCTGGTATAACGACTCGATCGCCACCGCGCCCGAACGGACGATGGCCGCAATCAAATCGTTCGAAGAACCGATCGTGTTGTTGCTCGGCGGCCGCGACAAGAATCTTCCGTGGGACGATCTGGCCGCGTTGATTCGTCAGCACGTGGATCATGTAGTGGTATTCGGCGAGGCGGCGGAAAAGATCGTCAAAGCGGTCGGCAGGTTGAAGTCCGGGGAAAGACCATTCAGTCTCGATCGCTGTGAAACTTTGCATGAAGCCGTCTTCAAGGCGGCGGAAACGGCCGAACCCGGAGATGTCGTCCTGCTTTCGCCCGGCGGCACCAGCTACGATGCTTTTAAAGATTTCGAGGAACGAGGAGAGAAGTTTACAAAATGGGCACAGGAACTTTCATAAATAATTCTTACCCGGCCTCGCGCACGCGGCCCGCACGCAGTTTCGATATGCCGCTTTTGGTGACGGTCATCGCGCTGGCGGTCTTCGGGCTGGTAATGCTCTTCTCGGCTTCATGGGATTTCTCTTTGAGCGCATACGGCTCGGCCATGCACATGTTCGACCGTCAGGTGTTATGGTTGTTATTGGGAATCGCGATTGCAACGTGCCTGGCATTTTTCGATTATCATCATTTGCGTAAACTGATCGTGCCCGCCATGTTGCTGACCGCCGTGTTATTGATCGGCGTGCTGTTGATGAAAGATATCCGCCTGGGCGCCAAACGTTCTTTCTTCGACGGATCGGTTCAACCCTCCGAACTGGCCAAGCTTATCACGATCATCTATCTGGCTGTATGGTTACATGCCAAGCGCGAACATTTACATAATATTCAACTTGGCCTGATTCCATTGGGCGTGATTCTCGGAGTCATCGGCGGCTTGATCTATCAACAGCCCGACCTCAGCGCGGCGGGAACCGTGCTTATCCTCGGCGGTTTGCTGTTCTTCCTGGCTGGCGGCGATTTGAAACAGATCGGCTTCCTGTTGATCGTAGCCGTCATTGCCGGCATGATCGTTTCACAAGTCAGCGTCACCGGCCGTACGCGCATCAGCGATTTCATCGCCGGGTTCAAAGACCCGACTCAGGCTTCGTATCACGTACGCCGTTCGTTCGAAGCGATTGTCAATGGCGGATGGTTCGGCGTGGGCATCGGCCAATCGCAATCCAAGTTGACCGGCCTGCCCGTGCCGCCCACCGATAGCATCTTCGCTGTCATTGCCGAAGAGTTGGGATTATTCGGCTCGGTGGCGTTGATCGGTTTATACACAGCGCTGGTCTGGCGCGGATTGGTGATCGCACGCCGCGCGCCGGACATGCTCGGCACTTTGCTGGCCGCTGGCCTGGTGATTTGGATCGGCATCGAAGCGCTCGTTAACATGGCCGTGATGGTGGGGCTCCTTCCGTTCGCCGGAAATGCCCTGCCCTTCATCAGCGCGGGCGGATCAAATTTGGTCGCATCTTTGAGCGCGGTCGGTATCCTAATGAACATCTCCCGCCAGCATGGCGTGAGCGTTGACATCGAAGAGGCAGAAGAGAAGGAATGGAGGTCTCACAGTGCGGTTGTTGATTTGCGCGGGTGGAACGGGCGGCGGCGTGTATCCCGCTCTCGCCGTTCACAGCGCGTTACTGGCCCATCGGCCAAACGTTGAAACGTTATGGGTCGGTGGTGAAGGCGGCATGGAAGAGGAACTCGTGAAACGCGCGGGCATCTCTTTTCAAACGATTCCAGCGGCAGGCTTGCATGGAGTCGGTCTGCGCGCCTTGCCCGGCAACTTCATCAAACTCACGTACGGTGTGCTGGCTTCACGCCGCATCCTGCGGGAATTCCAGCCCAATGTCCTCTTCTTCACCGGCGGATTTGTCGCCGCGCCCATGGCCTTTGCAGGCCGCGCCATTCCCAATTTGCTGTATGTGCCAGATATCGAACCGGGGCTGGCCATCAAATCCATCGCGCGCTTTGCAAACCGTATCGCTGTGACGGCTGAAGACTCGAAGAAATATTTCTCCGCGGATAAACAAGTCGTCGTCACCGGTTATCCGCTGCGCGCCGACCTTTCGGGCTGGTCCCGCGAGGACGCGTTGACTCACTTCAAACTCTCCGGCGAACTGCCGATCCTGCTGGTATTCGGCGGCAGTAAAGGCGCGCATTCCATCAACAACGCTGTTCTTTCCAATTTGTACGAATTGCTCGAAACAACGCAAGTGATTCACATTTCCGGAACGCCCGATTGGGATCAGGTCAAAGACGCCAGCGAGCGGCTTCCAAAAGATCTGGCGGAACGTTACCGGCCGATGCCTTACCTGCATGAAATGGGCGCGGCCTTCGCCGCCGCGGACCTGGCCGTCTCGCGCGCAGGCGCCTCCAGCCTGGGCGAATTCCCATTTTTCGGTTTACCGGCCATACTCGTTCCATATCCGCACGCGTGGCGTTATCAAAAGGTCAATGCGGATACATTGACTCAGCGCGGCGCGGCCGTGATATTGGAAGACCAATTCTTGAATCGGGAACTGATCCCGCTGATAAAAGATTTGCTCGATAACCCCGCCAAACGACAGGCGATGAGCGCCATGATGAACGCGCTGTCCAAGCCCGAAGCCGCGGCCACCATCGCCAGCCAGTTGCTCGAACTGGCAGGAGGAACCTCCTTATGATGAGCATCGTGTACGTTTTATGGATGTACGTAATTTTATTCGCCGTGATTGGCGCAATGCGCGGCTGGGCCAAGGAATTGATGGTCTCCTTCAGCGTAGTCACTGCGTTGGCGGTGAACTTTTTGCTTCGGCGTTATATCCCAATCGTCAGCGGCCTTGCCGATAAATCCGTCGAGCTCTTCTGGATTCGTTCGCTGATCCTGGTTGGGCTGGTGTATTTCGGTTATCAAACCGTCGTAGCCATTCCGCATCTGGCTTCCAGGGCCGCGCGTGAACGCCTGCAAGATACGCTCTTTGGTGTGTTTCTCGGCGCGTTAAACGGATATTTGGTCGCAGGCACACTGCTCTTTTATCTGGCGGAGGCAAATTATCCATTTTCCAATGTAATCTCCCCGCCGGTGCCGGGCACGCCGCTGGCAACTTCCGTGGGCTTACTACTGCAATATATGCCGCCTCGCTGGCTGGGCGAACCGACGATTTACTTCGCCGTTATCGTCATTTTGATCTTCATCATCGTGGTGTACATCTAACGTTATGACACGCGTCCACTTTATCGGCATCGGGGGCAGCGGACTTTCCGCCATTGCCCGCCTCTTGAAAGAGAGCGGTTATGAGGTGACGGGTTCGGACAAGGCCTTGTCCCCCTTCGCGGCCAGCCTGCAAGCCGAAGGCGTGACTATTTTCATCGGCCATCATCCGCGCAATGTGCAGGGCGCAGACTGGGTAGTGCGATCCGCCGCAGTCCCCGAGAACAACCCCGAGGTCCAGGCCGCCGCGCTGGCAAACATCCCAGTCTATAAACGCGCGGATTTCCTCGGCAAGTTGATGTCCGAAAAAACGGGCATTGCCATCGCAGGCACACACGGCAAAACCACCACCACCGCCATGATTGCCTGGGTGCTCTCCGTGCTGGGACGCGACCCGTCGTTCATTGTGGGCAGTGTAATGAACAATTACGGGACCAATGCGCGCGCCGGCAAAGGCCGCGCCTTTGTGATCGAAGCGGATGAATACGACCGCATGTTCCTCGGGTTGAAACCGCAGATCGAAGTGGTGACCAACCTCGAACACGACCACCCCGATTACTATCCAACCTATGACGATATCTTCAAAGCCTTCGAGGATTTCGTGAACCTGCTTCCGCCGGATGGCACGTTAATTGCCTCGGCAGAAGATGAAGGCGCGTCCGCATTGCTCGGCCGCGCCCGCCACGCAGGGAAGAACATTGTGGCTTACAGCCTGCAGGGTGAGATGACCATCAACGCCCCGCAATGGATGCAAGCCCGCAACGTAAAGCCCAATGAAAAAGGCGGTTATAGCTTTACTGTCGCTACGAATATCGGCGAAACGGGCAGTCGTTCCTATCAGGCGGCCCTGCAAGTGCCCGGCGAACATAATGTTCGCAACGCGCTGGCCGCCCTCTCTGTCGCGGCCATCATGGGGCTTTCGCTGAAGAATGTTGCGGCCGCGCTCGGCGAATTCACGGGAACCAATCGGCGCTTCCAGGTGATCGGCGAAAAACGCGGCATCACCATCATAGACGATTACGCCCACCACCCCACTGAGATTCGCGCCACACTGGCCGCGGCCCGCGCTCGTTATCCGCAAAGACGCATCTGGGCGGTGTGGCAACCGCATACTTTCTCGCGCACCAAAGCGCTGTTCGTCGAATTTTCACGCGCCTTCAAAGACGCCAACACCGCGCTGATCACGGAAATTTACGCGGCGCGCGAACCCCAACAGGATTTCTCCTCCGCCGAAGTGGTCAGCGCCATGCCGCATCGTTCGGCGCATTACACAGGCTCGGTGGAAGCAACATCCAAATATCTTCTCAAACACGTTCGCTCCGGCGATGTGGTGATCGTGCTCTCAGCCGGAGACGCGAATCAAATCTGCGCCGATTTGATGGCAAAGCTATAGGAGACTCTCATGCCCGAAAAAAAGAAACGCACGTATCCATCCGAGACTTTGGGCCTGCCGCCGCTCAAAATGGTTTTGGTCAACTTCGACGAGGACTCCACCGAATCGAACAACCGAACCGGCACGGCCCAATCCAAAAAACAAAAAGCAGACGCCGAACGTCAGCAGACCATTATCCGCCTGATCGAGCATCTAACGAAAAAATAAGATTCCCATGATGACCTCTGCCCTATTGACCGACGACTTGCGCGCTCGCTTCAGCGGCATGGTGAAAGAGAATGTTTCTCTTGCGCCATACACGTCCGCGCGTATCGGCGGCCCGGCAGACATACTCATCACCGTCAAATCAACCGCTGAGATGATGGACGTCGTTCAGTATTTGCGCGGCCTCGGAAACGATTTCATCGTTCTCGGCGGCGGGTCGAATGTGCTGGTCAGCGATAAAGGCATGCGCGGGGTGGTGATTCTGAACCGGGCAAAGGCCATTCGTTTTGAAGACGGCGACCAGCCAAAAGTCTGGGCAGAAGCGGGCGCCACCTTCAGCCAGTTGGCGCATCGCGCGGCGGCGAGGGGCTTATCGGGAATCGAATGGGCCGCGGCCGTTCCCGGCACGATTGGCGGCGCGGTGTACGGTAATGCCGGCGCGTTCGCGGGGGATGTGTCGCAATGCCTGGCGTCTGCAGAATTATTGATCGCCGGTCAACGCGAGAGATGGCCGGTCGAAAAATTCGGTTACGGATATCGAACGAGCGTGTTGAAACGAAATGAAGTCAAAGCCATAGTACTTTCGGCGGTATTCAGTTTAAAAAACGCGACAAGAGAAGAAGTGTCTGTTAAAATCGGGCAATTCAGCGCGCACCGAAAGACCACGCAACCGCCCGGCGCAAGCATGGGTTCGATGTTCAAAAACCCTGCGGACGATTACGCAGGCCGATTGATCGAAGCCGCGGGCTTGAAAGGCACGCGCATCGGCAACGCCGAGATCAGCGCCGTGCACGGGAATTTCTTCACCAATCACGAGAACACCCGCGCCAGCGACATCCGCGCGTTGATCGAATTGGCGCAGAAAACAGTGGCAGATAAATTCGGCATACATTTGGAATTGGAGATCGAACTGATCGGAGATTGGTAAGGCGTCGCCTCCGGGCGCCATGCAACGATGATTATGAAAAACATGGATCGCAAGCTTAAGATAGCGGTTATTTTCGGCGGACGCTCCGGTGAGCATGAAGTCTCGCTTATGTCGGCGCGCTCGGTGCTATCGGTGCTCGATCCGAAGAAATATGAAGTCACGCAGATCGGCATCACGTATATGGGCACATGGCTCACCGGCGAAAATGTGATCGGCAAGTTTGAAAAGGAAAACTTGGACGATTTGCTCCCGGTAATTCTCTCGCCCGATCCGTCCGAATCCGGCCTATCCGTTCTGCGCGGCGGAAAAATAGAAAAACTAACCGAGGTCGATGTGTACTTCCCGGTGCTGCATGGCACCTTCGGCGAGGATGGGACCATTCAGGGCGTATTCGAAATGGCCGCGGCGGCTTACGTGGGCGCGGCCGTCACCGGTTCATCGGTCGGCATGGATAAAGGCATCTTCAAGGATGTGATGCGCGCCAACGATATTCCAGTGATCGAATCCATCATCGTACTGCGCGGCGAGATCGAAAAAGACATCCATTCAGTCATCGAAAGAGCCGAGGCCATGAGCGCTTATCCCATCTTCACAAAACCCGCCAACCTCGGTTCGTCGGTGGGAATCACCAAATGCCATTCGCGCAGTGACCTGGGCGAAGGCCTGATGGAGGCCGCGCGTTACGACCGCCGCATCCTGGTCGAACGCGGCGCGGGCAATGTGCACGAGATCGAAGTCAGCGTGTTGGGCAATGACGATCCGCAAGTCTCCGTGACTGGCGAAGTGCTTCCGAGCCGCGAGTTTTATTCCTACGAATCGAAATATATGGATGGAACATCGGAGCTCGTCATCCCCGCACAATTGCCTGCCAACGTCACCGAACAGATCCGCCAAATTGCATTGCGCGCCTATAAAGCCATTGACTGCTCTGGCATGGCGCGCGTGGATTTCTTTGTGGAAAAAGATTCACAGCGCGTCTATTTGAACGAGTTGAACACGATCCCCGGATTCACGCAGATCAGCATGTATCCCAAATTATGGGAAGCCAGCGGATTGCCCTATCCCAAACTTGTGGACCGGTTGATCGAGCTGGCATTGGAACGCAAAGCCGACCGTGATCGTACTGAACACGTCTTCAGGAGCGCCGCATGAGCGAGAAACCAACCCTCAGCCGCGCTGAAGAAATTCGCCGCCGCCGGGCGCGCGAACAAGCCAAACGCGAGAAGCAGGCCAGCGAGCGCGCCTACCGGCCTCTGCCGCCCGTGACCGCCCGCAGTGAAGCCCGCTATGTTGCGCCCAGGCAAAAGTCAAGGCAAAGGAACGGTACACGCCGCTACAATGCCGCCGTCACCGGTTCGCCTCGCGCGCGCTTACGCATACCGGCCCTGCCCCAATTGCGCGTGGGCATGCGGTTGGCTTCTTTCTTTTTGGTCTTGATCCTCGGCGGCGCGCTGTACTTCGCATGGACTTCGCCCTATTTCCGGGTGAGCGAAGCCCAAGTCACCGGCTCAGCGCGTCTCAGCCCGGCAGAGATTAACGCCGCGCTGGGCATTGCAAACGAACCGGTCTTTTTACTCAAACCCGCAGAGATTGTCACCCGTCTGCGGCTGGCATATCCGGAATTGGCCGGAGCGGAAGTAAAAGTCCAATTGCCGAATCAGGTTGAGGTGCGCGTGACCGAGCGTCAGCCTGTCATCATGTGGCAGCAAGGCAACGGCTTTACCTGGATCGACGAATCAGGTGTGGCGTTTCGTCCACGCGGACAGGTGGACGGTTTGATTCAAATCATCGGTTTGGCAACGCCTCCGGGCAGTAACATCACGACCAACGATCCGCTCGACCCGCCGCCTTATCTTGCTCCCGATTTGGTGAAGGCCGCGCAACTGCTGGCGTCCAACGTCCCGGCCGGCGCGACATTGACATACGACCCGATCAACGGCCTCGGCTGGACGGATAGCCGCGGCTGGCAGGTCTATTTTGGTTCTACTTCGAAAGATATCACATTGAAACTCAGTGTATATCAGGCGCTGGTTGCCTCCCTCACGGCGCGCAGCCTGACGCCCAACTTCATCAGCGTGGTGCACGCCGACGCGCCGTATTATCGGATGGCAAAGTGATGGAAGAGATTCTGGTTGGCATCGACGTAGGCACGACCAAAGTCTGCACGCTGGTGGGGCGCGTGGAAGACGAAAACAGGATTCGCATCCTCGGTGTGGGGATCGAACCGTCGGATGGAATCCGCAAAGGCGTGATCGTGGATCTGGGCGCGGCTTCGCAAGCCATTACGCGTTCGGTGGAAAAGGCCGAGCATACTTCGGGCCTTGAGATCACTACGGCGTTGGTGAGCCTGGCAGGCGCGCATGTTTCGTCGGTCAACAGCCGCGGCGCGGTGGCTGTGCCGCACGGCTTGATCGACAAGATCGACGTGATGCGCGCGCTCGATCAGGCGCGCGCGGTGGCGATTCCGCACGACCGCGAAATTATTCATGTGGTACAGCGCGGTTATACAGTGGACGGGCAGGAAGGCATTCATACGCCGGTGGGCATGCACGGGTATAAACTCGAAGTGGAGACTCACATCATCACAGCCGCGGCTTCGACGGTGGATAATCTGCGTCAATGCGTGGGCGCGGCGGGTGTGGATATTCAACAATTCGTGCTGAATCCGCTGGCCTCCGCGGAAGTGGTGCTGACCGATCAGGAACGCGAGATGGGCGTAGCCGTTTGCGATATCGGCGGCGGCACAACCGATCTGGCAATCTATGTGGACGGCGACGTGTGGCATACGATGGTATTAGCCGTCGGCGGCAATCATTTGACTCAGGATATCGCGCACGGTTTGCGCCTGCCGGTAACTCAGGCGGAGGAAGTAAAGAAACAACAGGGTCACGCCATTCGGTCCGAGGTTGGCCCGGAGGAATATTTCAGCATTCGTCCATTTGGCGAGGATCGTCCCGTGCAGATCAATCGTCAGGACCTGGCGCACATCATCGAGGCGCGCACCGAAGAGCTTTTCAATTTGATCCTGCAGGAGATCAAACGCTCCGGTTATGATGGCCTCCTGCCTGCGGGCATGGTGTTGACCGGAGGCACCTCTGCCCTGCCCGGTATTCGCCGCGTGGCTTCCGAAGTATTGGGCATGCCGGTGCGCACTGCACAGCCGGAAAATTTGGTAGGTTTGGTGGAGAAATTAAATTCTCCATCGTTTTCAACCAGTGTAGGACTCTTGCATTGGGCTTTGACCATGCACGATCACGATTTGGCCGCAGGGAGCGACCGCCGCGATCGGCGTCGCACGAAAGGAGAGAGCAATATGAATTTGGATGCCGTCAAAAATTGGCTGAAACGCTTATTGCCATAAAAAGAGCGGTCTCTTGAGTCACTACCATGCCAAACGAATCTCTCTTCAACCCTTTTAAATTTTCGACTTTTCGCGTATGATTGGCAACATTACTTGCCAGGAGGAACAAATGGACTTGACCACAAAGAAATACCACCAGCAAGTGGAATCCTTCGCCAGAATCAAAGTGATCGGCGTGGGAGGCGGCGGGCAGAACGCTGTCAACCGCATGATCGAAGAAGGCATTCAAGGTGTTGAATTCATCGCGGCCAACACCGATGCCCAGGCATTGACTCTCTCCAAAGCGCCCATGCTCGTCCGCCTCGGCGATAAGCTCACACGCGGACTCGGCGCAGGCGGCGACCCCGAAATTGGCCGCAAAGCCGCGGAAGAATCGGCCGATGAACTGTACAACGTGCTCAAAGGCGCGGATATGGTTTTCGTCACTGCAGGCATGGGCGGCGGAACCGGAACCGGCGCGGCGCCGGTTGTGGCGCAGGTCGCGAAAGAATCGAGCGCGCTCACCATCGGCGTGGTGACTCGTCCGTTCACATTCGAAGGCGGCCGCCGTATGCAAAGCGCGGAAGCCGGCATCGCCAAGATGAAAGAGCACGCGCATACGCTCATCTCGATTCCGAATGACCGCCTGCTTCAACTGGCGGATAAAAGATCGAGCCTGCAGGATGCCTTCCGCATGGCAGACGATGTTTTGCATCAGGGCATTCAAGGTATCTCCGAACTCATCACCATCCCCGGTTTGATCAACCTCGACTTCGCCGATGTGCGCGCCATCATGTCCGAAGGCGGCGCGGCACTAATGGCAGTCGGTCGCGGCTCCGGCGATGAACGCGCCAAGACAGCCGCCGAGCAGGCCATCTCAAGTCAACTGCTCGACATCACCATTGACGGCGCGCGCGGCGTACTGTTCAACGTCACAGGCGGCCCGAACCTGACCCTCTTCGAGGTCAACCAAGCCGCGGCCATCATCCGCGAGACCGCGCATCCGGATGTCAACATGATCTTCGGCGCAGTGATCGACCCCGAACTGGGCGACGAAATCCGCGTGACGGTCATTGCGACCGGTTTCGAACGCAGTGGCGTGCCGCGCCGCGCCCTCGAGCGCGTCGCCTCGCGGACCGAACGACCGGCTCCCATTTCGACGAGTTTCCCGCGCCCCAGCGAGTCGGTCAGCGTCAGCGCGCCGGATTTGAAATCGTTCAGCGAATCCAAGCCGGCCTCCGCCCCGACTCCCACCATCAACAGCGACGATCTCGACATTCCAACGTTCCTGCGCAATCGCCGCTAGACTCCAACGGTCAGTCCATGAAGCGGTTCGATATTTTATCGAACCGCTTTTTGTTTAAGTTGATTCAATTTGGCGGCGATGACGGCGAAACACGAGGCCCGTATCGTTCAGCCATCGGATTTATACTTTCCCATCGCAATCTCACTTATGCTAAAATACACACAATGAAAGCTACCCTCCCCCGCTCTGAACACGCCTCCTATCGCGAACATCGCAGACAATTTGCCTGGCAGATCGTATTGCCCGTGGTCGTATCGGCGCTACTTTTCATCGCGTTAATCGCCCTCATTAGCCTCTCCACGTTCCGCGGAAACGGCGACGTTAGCCGCTGGGCGGCCATCTCCACAATCTGGATCGTTATCCCGATCATGCTGGCGAGCCTGATTTTTCTGCTCGTTTTGCTCGGACTCATTTACCTGATGGCGCGCCTGCTTGGACTCATTCCTGCATATACCGGCATCGCACAAAATTACGTCTTCCGCGGCGCGGGTTACATCAGGCGATTGGCAGATGCAATGGTCAAGCCGGTCTTTTGGATCGAAGCGCTCAACGCCAATCTCCGCGCTTTTTTTGGAAGGGTTTCGCAGGTTAAAATCAACCGCAGATAAAAGGCAGGGCTTATTCCCGCCGCTTTGCGGTTATAAAACGGAAAGGTCGTCGCATGGAAAATAAAAGCAGGGTCATTTTTCTCGGAACTATCATCGGCGCAGTGACCGGCCTGGTCGCGGCCATGTTGCTCACCCGCCGCGCCGAAAAAGAAGAACGCACCACCGCCCTCACTACAGGCGAGGGACTCAAACTCGGCGTGCTGGTATTTGGATTACTGCGGGCGGTCATGAGCCTGGGAGATGAAAAGAAATAATTCAGCAACTCATTGAGCGGAAGCAGACCGGCGGGCAAGTTCCCCGGTCTTTTTTATTTCACCTGCGGCTCTTCCCATAAATAGAACAAATAAACTATAATTGATAGAATCCCGTCATGGAAACCATTTCCAAACTTACCCATCGTCGTTTTCTGCTCGGTCAACAGGGACTGTGGCCGGGCCGTCGCTTCAAAGGCTTGAACGGTGTGGAGGCCGCACTACGCCAAATCCGGGCCTTGCAACTCGATCCGTTGAACATCGCGGCGCGCAGTCAGGAGATCGCCATGTACGGCCGCGTGCTTGATTTCAAACTCGAGCATTTGTATCAAATGGCATACGAAAGACGCAGGGCCTTCGATTACGGCGGATGGCTGGCGATGTACCCGATGGAGGAACTGCCCTACTGGCGCGTCATTATGCCGCGTATGATGCGTCACCCGCGCCTGGCGGCCGTCAAAAAAAAGCATGCCAGCGCCATTGAAGAGGTGTTGACAGCCCTGCATATCAACGGTCCGCTGGGCAATCGCGATTTCACGGGCAATGCCTTATCTGAATGGAGTTACCGCGGTCGCAAAGATAGCGCGGTTGCCTTATATTATCTCTGGCTATTGGGTGAAGTGATGATCTCCCACCGCGTGGGCTTCGATCGTTTTTACGATCTGCGCGAGCGGGTTGCGCCGCGCCAATACAATTACACCGCGCCTATCGAAGATGCGGAAGATTTCTTCGCCATCCAGCAGATCGCGATAGTGAGCTTGATGCGCGAAAAGCGATTCCATGTCTCATGGCGCGACGCGATCGAGCGCGATATAACCCAGGTCGAGTCCGGGAAAAAACTTTCAGCATTGATCGAGCAAGGGATAGTGAGCAGGATCAAGGTCGAGGGAAGCGGCGAAACGTGGCTGACTCTCACCGGCGACCTGCCTTTGTTGGAGTCCCTCGAGGCAGGCCGCGTTCCCAAAGCGTGGAAACACTTTGGCCCAACTACAAGAGAAGAAGTCACACTGCTGGCGCCGCTTGAAATGGTCAGCGCGCGCGGCCGCGCCAAACAGGTTTTCGATTTCGATTATACGTGGGAGGTTTACAAGCCTGTACATTTGCGCCGCTGGGGATATTACACCCTGCCTATTCTATACGGCGACGATTTGGTGGCGCGGCTGGACCCAAAGCTGGATCGCAAGACGAAAACACTGCACATCCTCGGCTTTTGGCTGGAGGCTGACGCGCCCACAGACGAGACCTTTGCAAATGCGCTCGGCCGCGGGATTGCGCGCTTCGCCCGTTTGGTGGGCGCGCAGAAAGTGAAGACGCACAGTATTCATCCGCCAAAGTTGAGGAAACAGGTGCAGAAAGTTCTCGCCAGCGAGGCAGGCAGATAAACAACATCGAGAGTCTCACAACTCTCGATGTTTCATTATTCTTTAATCCTGCCTTTCAAATCCTTTCCCTTGAGCGGCCCCGGCTCAATGAGCAAAGCGCGGGCTGCGTCCACTCGATTCCACACATTCCACAACAGCACACCGCGCACGCGGCCGCCTTCGAGATAATAGACCACACCTTTTCGAAACGGCTCCTGCCAATCTGAAATCATTTCGAGCTTACTGCTCAACTCCCCCACTGCCTCATAACCCAGTTCGAACAAATCGGAATAAAACATCGGCGTATGATCGTACACTTCGTTCGCGCCTGCCATGTTGCGCCCGGCCAGTTTCCCCATCCACAGCGCGTTATCTTCGTGCTCCACACGCACCCGCTTTCCCAGCGCGGCATGTTGGAAGAGAGCCACGTCGCCGGCCGCGTAAATATCCGCGGCGGATGTTTTCAGATGCGCGTCGACTTCGACTCCGTTCGAGACGGCCAACCCGGCTGAGCGCGCCAACTCGATGTTGGGCCGGATTCCAATTCCAGCCACGACTCCGTCCACTTCAAAGACGCGTCCGCTTCCGGCCCGGACCTGAAGGCGGCCTCTCGTTTCATCCACGCTGGCGACCGAATCGCCGGTCACCACTTCCACCCCTTTTTGACGAAAATAATCGTTTAAAAACAAAGCCAGCTCTTTCGGATAAACTGATGCGCCAATTGCCTGCCCCCGAAGAATCATTGTCACTTTCCTGTCGTTCATCGTCAGCGCCGCGGCAATTTCCGAACCGATAAACCCGCCGCCAATAACGAGGAAGTGATCGCCCTTTTCGCTCATGGCGCGCAGACGATGATAATCCTGCAAGTTGCGATAATACAGAATATTTTCGCCTCCAAGCGGCAGGTGGACCGGCGAGCCGCCGGTGGCAAGCAGTAACTTGTCGAACGTGTATTCCTCGCCTTGTTCATCGCGCAAGGATTTTTTCCTCGCGTCGAGTTGGGTTATTTTACGGCCCAAATACATTTCAACGTTCAAGCTTTGCGTGTTGCGCCAGATCTTCTCCAGCGGACTGCCCTTCCATAAAGCTTTGGTCAGCGCGGGCCGCACATACGGCGGATCGGACTCCGCGCTGATCATGCCAATGGAACCGTCCGCGTCCAACTCTCGAATGCCGCGCGCCGCGGCATCGCCCGTCAATCCGCCGCCGAGAATCAAATACTTATAATGTTTCATATCGTCTCCTTTGCGCGAGTGTTGATTCAACTCGCATGTCATCCTGAGCCGCAAAGAATCGCCGTTTTATCCCAAGGGCAGATTCCCTGTTTTGCTCAGTGCAACATCGTTCGATTTTTCATAAATGTTTGAGAATTTGTCTTTCCGAATTATGGATTGAATTTCGCACGCTTGTCAACATCAAATGGCCGAGTCTTAACGTTCAACTTTCCTCTGTGCGATTCCGCGCTTTTGTACAGATTCTTAGACGCCGAAAATAAGGATAACTTACCTGCGCAAACAGACCAGCCCTTTGAGATACGCGCCTTCCGGGAAATACAAAGAGACGGGATGATCGGCGGCCTGCGACAAATGCTCGACGATCTGCGCCTCCGCTCCCGCGTCCAAAGCGGCTCCCGCCACGATCTTCTGGAACAGGGCCGCGTCCACGCCACCCGAACAGGAGAACGTCACCAGAAGCCCGCCGGGACGCAACAACTTAAACGCCAGCAGGTTAATATCCTTATATGCGCGCGCAGCCCGCTCCACCTGCGCGGCTGTAGGCGCGAACTTCGGCGGGTCGAGAATGATCATATCGAACGCGCGGCCTTCGTCGCGCAGACGGCGCAGAACTTGAAATACATCGCCTTCGAGAAATTCCGCCCTTTCGGCAGGCAGATGATTCAAAGCGATATTTTCGCGCGCCAATGCCAGCGCGTCGGCAGACGAATCCACTGCCAGCACAGATTTCGCCCCGCCTGCCAGGGCATGCACGGTAAAACCGCCGGTGTATGAAAAACAATCCAACATATCTCGATCGCGTGCCATCTCGTGCACGCGCAGACGATTAGCGCGCTGGTCGAGATAAAAGCCGGTTTTATGGCCTTTGGATAAATCCACTTTGAAATCCAGGCCATATTCGCGAATCGAAAAAAGAGAAGACGAAAGAACGCCGCGCATTACGCCGACAACGGAAGATAAACCCTCCAACTCGCGCACGTCGGCATCCGAACGTTCGTAGATCGCTTGAAGCCGCGTTTCTTCGAGCAAAATATCGGCAATCGTCTTTTTCCAGAATTCGGAACCGGCCGTGAGCGCCTGCAGGACCAACACATCGCCATAGCGATCCACGATCAGGCCGGGCAGGCCGTCCGATTCGGCGTGGATCAGGCGCACGGCATCCGTATCGCGCGTCCAGGGCCACATGCCGCGCGCCTCCAATGCGGCGCGAATTCGTTTACGGAAGAAATCCGAATCCACCGGTTCGTGCGGATCGAACGTCCACACGCGGGCGCGGATTTGCGAGATAGGTGAATATGCGGCGCGGGCGAGGAATTCGTTATTAAACGAGAGCAGGTCCACGGTCGCGCCGGAGGCGATGTTTTCATCCGCACGATCCACCGCGCCCGAAAAGACCCACGGATGGCGGCGCAGTAACGATTTCCCGCGTCCCGGCTTGAGAATCAATTTCATCGTTTCGTCTCACCCGGGTAGGGACGGAGTCTTTCCATCCACTCTGCGGGGCTGGTCAACGAATCAAAACCGTATCGGCGATACAGCTCGTGCGCGTCGTCCGTGACGAGCGCCCAGCGCCGCAAACCTTGCAGTTCGGGATGCGAGAGTACGCTTTCGATCAGCCATTTGCCAAGGCCATGGGCGCGGTAATCTTCATGGATGAACACATCGCACAGATAGGCCACGGTGGAATAATCGGTGATCACGCGCGCCATGCCGATCTGCCGCACTCCGATATACATGCCGAACACCAGCGAATTTTTAAAGGCGCGCTCGGTGCGTTCACGCGGCCGCTTGGTCGCCCAATAGGAACGCGCCAGAAATTCGCAGACTGTATCCATATCCAGCCGGGCGGGATCGGTGCTGATGGTAAACGTTTCGCGATGAACATTGAAATATTGAGTCATATTCTCCTTTGATTGGATTGTCCAGGGCGGGTTATAATCCCACAATCTTAACCGAGGAACATCCAACAGCGGCGGAAACCAATCGATATCATTTCATCGATGCACGGCTCGCCAACCTGGCTGTCATTCTAATTCACATGCCCGGGTTGTTCAACCTTTGCCCTTGCCGGGCCTGGTAGTGTAGTGGATTCAAATGCCGGAAATTCGGCTTCTCGAATCCGCCCAATTCTTCACGGAGGAACGTTTGCTCAAAACTATTCGCTGGAAATCCATCCCGAGGGATTTTCTCATCATCCAGATCGGATTCGCGCTCTTCGGGCTGTCAATTGCCCTGATGATCCGCGGCAATCTCGGAACCGGAACCTGGTCGGTATTCGAGGTGGCCTTATCCCAGCTGACGGGACTCACACCCGGCATGCTGACCATGATCGTCGGTTTCGCCGTCCTGATCGTGGCCATGCTCTTGCGCGAACCGATCGGCTGGGGAACGATGTGCAATATTCTCTTCATCGGGCCATGGGAAGATTTCTTTCTGTGGTTAATTCCATCCGTTAAAGACAACCTGCCTTTGCAAATCTCCATGCTGTTCGGCGCGGTGATCGTGCAGGGCGTGGCCAGCGCGGTGTACATCGGCGTGAACGCGGGCGCGGGTCCGCGCGACAGTTTGATGCTGGCTGTGAAACGGACAACGGGACTCAGTCTGCGAATGGCGCGGGCCGTAATCGAGGTGAGCGTCTTTTTATTGGGCTGGCTACTCAAAGGTCCGGCAGGAATCGGGACGGCTGTCTTTGCGTTATTGATCGGCCCGGCAGTTCAATGGGGATTCAAAATTTTTCATGTCGAGCCCAATAAACCGGAAGCCGAAGCGGCGCTTGAAGCCGGAGCGGAATAAACTTTAATCGCTTGCACAAAAACAGCCTGCCGGATCCGACAGGCTGTTTCCTATTTCGTTACTTGATAATTCCCAATTTCTTTCCCGCTTCGCCGATCACTTCCATCGCATGTTCAATATCGCTCGGATCGTGCGCGGCCGTGACCGTGGCGCGCAGGCGCGCCAACCCCTCCGGCACCGCGGGCGAAACCACCGGCAAGACGAAGACATCTTTATGTTGCGCTTCGCGCGTCATGGCGAATGCCGCGTCGTCGTTGCCGCACAACACGGGGACGATGGCCGTCTCGGTCAGCAGAGTGTCGAAGCCCATGCTCTTCAATCCGTTGATGAAGATGCTTGTGTTTTGATTCAGCTTTTCGAGACGCCAGGGTTCGTCAAGGATCACTTTGAAAGCTTCATTCGCCGCGGCGGCCTGCGCCGGCGGCAGTGCCGCGGAGAAAATGTAGGCGCGGCTGGCATGGCGCAAATAAGTGATAATCTCTTTGTTCGCGGCCACGTACCCACCCACCGAGGGAACGGTTTTGCTCAACGTGCCCATTTTGATATCGATCACATCATCGAGGCCAAAATGTTCCTCGATGCCGCGGCCCGTTTTACCGAGCACGCCCAGCGAATGCGCCTCATCGATCATCAGCCAGGCCTGGTATTTTTTGCATAACGCCACCACTTTCGGCAGGTCAATGATATCGCCGTCCATGCTGAAGACCGAATCGGCGATGACGAGTTTGGAGATGCCGCCCGGCGCGTTCTTCAGCAAATTTTCGAGATGTTCCATGTCATTGTGGCGGAAGCGGCGGAACTCCGCGCCGGACATCAAACAGCCGTCCACGATGGAGGCGTGATTCAATTTATCCGAAAAGACGTAATCGCCGCGCCCCATCAGGGTTGAAACCACGGTCAGGTTTGTGGCATAGCCGGACGAATAGGTAATGGCGGCTTCAGTATGTTTGAAGTTCGAGATCGTCTCTTCGAGCTCATTATGAATGGTCAACGTGCCGGCCAGCGTGCGGACTCCGTGGGTGCCTGTGCCGAATTTATCTATGGCGGCTTTGGCGGCGGCGTTAATGCGCGGGTGATTGAGCAGGCCCAGGTAGCCGTAGGAGGCGTACATTCCCATCACGCGTCCGTTCACGCGCACTTTCGAGTCGCTAAGTAATTCTTCCGCAGGCTGGTTGTAAAAATATAAGTCGTGCTCTTTGAGCATGGACACACGCTCGGTAATCGCCTTGATACGGCGAGTGACGGCATCGTCGGTGTGATGTAAATCCATTTGGGATCCTCCAAAAGAGATGGGCTAAGTGTACCAGAGACTTTATGAGTTGTAGAAATTGGGGTTGAAGACAAGACCTCGGAGATTTTGTAAATCTCCGAGGTCTCACCGGAGTATGTTGCCAATGGGGAAATTATGGTCTAGAATACTCGCATGGATTGGTGGACACGGAACAAAGACGCTATTGCCGCCATTGGCGCTGTACTCACTGGCATTCTCGCGCTTGGGGGCGTTGTTTGGGCAATCATGAAACGCGGCTGGCAAAAGAATCTTCGCGTCGATGTCAAAGTCTTTGAAGTTATCACTGACTCATCCGTTCTTCTCCCCAAACTCTTTGCCACTGAAAACGATGATAGCCCGCTTGCCGACCATCGAATCACTTACCAGCCGCGCGATCCCAATCGCGACCTTCAAGCCGAGTTGAAAGCCGCGCTCCGAAGTTCGCGTTATCTGCTCATCACCGCCCCAACAGGGTATGGAAAAACGCGCGAGGCGGGGGCGCTGGCTCAAACGATGATGCAGGAAGGCTGGCGAGTCCTGCGGATCAAAACAGGCTGGCTGGATGTTCCCAAAGCCCTGCCTGAAGAGCTCAATAATAATCGCTCGCGGGTTCTGATTCTGCTGGATGACCTGAACGGGCTTTTCAGCACAGGCGAGCGGACCGAATCGCCGCGCGCAGAGAAAATTCCCCTGCTGAGCGAGGCAAATTACCACGACCGCCTTTTGCAAGTGTTGGATTTGCTGGAAGGGATGTGCACGCCGAACGAAATTCGCGTGATTGCCACCGCCAGAAGCGAAACCGAACAATGGAAATTATTGAACTTTGACGAGAACGATAAACTCTGGGAGCGCTTCGAACGCATTGAAATTCCAGAACCTGCCGACAGCGCGATTGTCAACTTGCTGGAAGACTCGACCAGGCAGGCCGATTTGAAAGCCAACCCAGACGAATTTGAAACCATCGCTCATAAGAGCGACGGGACGTACCGCAATATTTTGCTGAATCTCCGCCGCTGGAAAACACAGAACAGGGACGTCAGCAAGGACGACTTGACCGAAACCTTGAACGGCTCGTGGGAGGATGTTTACAACGACGCGGTAAAACGGCGTCCAGCCGTAAAATTTATTTATGACGCGATTGACGTTCTGCGCCAGGCGCGGATCGAATTATTTCCTTTTGTGGTCGAGCTGACCGCCGTGATGATTTGGGGCGGTAACCATCTTCAAAAATTCTTGCGCCGCAGAGAGACCGTTCAAAGCATTCAGTACCTTACGGAAGAAACAAATATATTGCGAATCGCAAATGGAAAACTAACGCCGAGCGATGGTCAAATAGAAGCAAAAGCGCTCAATCTTTCTTGGACAATATATGATAGGCCATTAATGCAGTTACTGCTAGATCTTTCAAACAAAAGGATATTAGGTTCCATTTACGGGCTCGCGATATCGTTTTATTACGAAAAGCAATTTAAAAAATCACATCAATTAATAAATCGATATATCCAACTGGACCCATCTGACCCTGACGGGCATAATATAGCAGGGATACTACTTTCTAATTTGAAACGGTACGAAGAAGCGGAAGCCAGTTATCGCAAAGCCATCGAACTCAATCC
>CAZCUF010000016.1:0-46495 GCA_964502095.1 uncultured Anaerolineaceae bacterium | reverse complement strand
CCGGGCAATGAAGAAAAGACTCGCACAGCCTTTTACCTCAACGCCATCACAACCGTTGCTGTGCCGCTGTTGCTCGCCCTTCTCATCGCGCGTACCGACTTCGGAGTTGATCCGCTTTCAACGATCATCCTTGGAGTGATGATCCTGCTTCTGTTCGCAACCTGGCTTCTAACCAAACTGGGCCACATCCGGCCTGCTTCCTACCTGCTGGTTGGCCTCGCATGGATGGGCAGTGCGCTCCTGGCGTACACAGGGGACGGCGTGCGCGGCACCGGATTTGCCAGCCTCATGATTGCCGTCTTTCTGGCGGGACTTTTGATCGGCGCCAGGTTTTCAATCGCCGTCGCGCTAATCACCGTGGCGTACGGGTTTATACTCGCCGCCGCGGAAACCGCAGGGTTGATTCATTTTCACTTCGATCCGGTATTCGCCACCGCAAGCGAAGCTGCAACTGTGTTCCTGGTTACAGCCATACTGATATATCTGACGATCAATGAAGGACAAAATGCGCTAAAACGCGCAAGACAAAATGCCGAAGAACTCGAAAATAGCAATAACAGTTTAATGAGGTTGCAGGCCACGCTGGAGGCGCGTGTAGAGGATCGCACCGCCGAACTTGCCCGCCAAACATCGGAATTGGAAGCGGTTCAACGCAGTACCAGCCGCCGCACGGCACAACTTGAAGCCCTTGCACAGGCCACACGTTCCATCACCTCGATCCGCGACCTGCGGGAACTTCTGCCAAATATCGCCCGCGTAATCAGCGAACAGTTCGGCTTTTACCATGTTGGCATCTTCCTGCTGGATGATGCGAACGAGTTTGCAATCTTAAGCGCGGCCAACAGCGAAGGCGGACGAAAAATGCTGGAGAACAAACACCGCCTCCAGGTCGGCGAAGAAGGTATTGTGGGCCACGTGGCTATGACAGGCAAAGTCCGCATCGCAATGGATGTGGGCCGGGACGCCGCCTATTTCGATAACCCGTTTCTACCGGACACGCACTCCGAAATGGCCCTGCCCCTCAAAAGCGGAAACCGCGCGATCGGCGTGCTGGACGTACAAAGCACGGAAGTCGAAGCGTTCACAGCGGAAGATGTTCAATTGTTGAGTCTGCTGGCCGATCAGGTAAGCCTGGCGATTGAAAACGCACGTCTCTTCGATGCCACACAAAGATCACTGGCGGAAGCCGAAGCGTTCAGCCATCAATATTTGCGGGAGTCGTGGGGGCGGCTCGCGGCCAATCAGGATATACCGGGTTACCGCTATAGCGCGACAGGCGTCGCCCCGATCTCGGCTCCGAAGAATTTAATGGACGATGTTCGAAGCGGGAACGGCGGCCAAAAAACGGAGGCAAACCAGGTGCGCGTCCCGATCGAACTGCGCGGCGAGAAGATCGGCACACTGGTCGTTAATCCATTGCGCGAACGCAACTGGACTCAGGATGAATTGGACCTGATCAAAGCCGTGGCGGACCGCGTGGCGTTGGCGGCAGAGAATGCGCGCTTATTCGAAGAGACCACCCGCCGTGCAGAGCGCGAACGACTGGTATCGGAGATCACGGGCAAAATTCGAAGCAATACCGATCCGCAGTCAATGATCCAAACGGCAGTGGAAGAGCTTCGCAATGTGCTGGGCGCCAGCCGCGTTGAGGTGGTGCCGCAGAAGTTGCGAAATCAGGACAAGCCATGATCGGACACGGTGAAATTCTATGACCATCATAATTGCTGTCTCCAATGAAAAAGGCGGCGTTGCCAAAACCACGACAACGCTTTCCCTCGGCGCGGCGCTGGCCGAATTGGATCAAAAAGTTTTGCTCATCGATCTCGACCCGCAAGCCAACCTGACTCTGGCATTGGGAATCGAGCTTGGCGAAAGCGAATACACGGCCAGTAATGTGCTGATCGAATCTCTGCCCTTCCCGAAAGCGTGCAGAACGACCGATGTGCATAACATCGATCTTGTTCCGTGCAATTCGCGCATTGAAACGGTGGAACAATTTCTGCCCATCCGCACGGGCTACGCCTCCACACTGCGCCGCTCGATTCAAGGAGCCGGCTCGCTGTCCTATGATTACATTCTGATCGACTGTCCCCCGGCGTTGGGCGCGATCACAGTCAACGCATTAAGCGCCGCAAATTTGCTCGTCATCCCAACGCAGGCCGAATACTTTTCGGCGTACGCCCTGCGAAACATGATGACCACCATCCGCCGCATTCGCCAGGAAGTCAACCCCGAACTGGCTTATCGCATCCTGATCACCATGTTCGACCGCCGCAATCGCACACATCGAAACATCAGCGATCAACTGCGCGGCACGTTCGGCGAAGGCGTCTTTAATACCGTGATCGAAGTGGACACCAAACTGCGCGAAAGTCCCATCGCCGGTCAGCCCATTACCCAGTACAAACCGAATACCCGGGGCTCATTACAATATCGCACCCTGGCCCAGGAGCTCGTTGAATATGCCAAAGAAGAAACAGAAACTCGACAAGCGAATTGATACCCTGTTCAAGGATATCGATGCGAAGGAAGCGCCAGCTAAACCGAAGCAGGCGCCCAAGTTAACGCGCGAGTCGAGGAAGCAGACGAGCCGCCTCACACCGCCGCCGAAGCTTGTTCCCATTAAACCAGAATCTGCCGCCAAAATACCGAGCCAAAACATCCTCGCCCCCAAGGTGGATTCGGTCATTGTGGACAAAGGCGACAAGGAGATTCCGGCCAGCCTATCCCTCGCCTTCCAAATGGATCAAACAAACTGGGCAACCATTCACGCCGAGAGCGACAACACCACCCGTACCTGGACGGAAGACGAGCAACTGCTCGTCAAGCAGGTCACAGACCAGTTATCGCTGGCGCTCGAGAACGCCCGCCTATTCCAGGAAACCCAGTCTCGCACCCGCGAATTGACCGTGCTGAACGAACTCGCGCAGGCGCTGGCTTCCCAACTGGACGTCGACCAGGTGCTCCAGGAAACGTATCGCGGCATGTCGCGTTTACTGGATGCGCGGAATTTCTACATCGGCCTTCTGGATGAAAAGAAAGGCGAAGTATCCATTCCGCTCAATGTCACCGAGTCCGAGATCGATAAGCAAATCACAATCGTTCCGGTCACTGCAGGCCTGACGGGTTACGTACTCCGCTCGCGCCAGCCGTTATTGATCAATAACAATTTCAAGAAATGGACCAGCGAGAATAATGTCGAGCCGTTGGGCGAACTGCCTCAATCATGGTTGGGAGTTCCCCTTCTGCGCGGCGAACAGGCCATCGGCCTGATGGTAATACAAGACTACGTCAAAGAGAACGCCTATACCGAGCACGACCGCGATCTATTTCTGGCGTTTGCAAATCAGACGTCGGTGGCGATTCAAAACGCGCGCCTGTTTCAGGACATACAGGAGAGAGCCGATCAAGATGCCGCCGTCACAAAGATCACGGAAGCCGCGTTGATCGCGCCCCATTTGGATGATTTATTTCGGTCGATTCACGAAGCAGTGAAGAGCCTTATGCCCGCGGGAAATTTTGTCATTGCGTTTTATGATTCGGCCGCGGAGCGATTAACTTTTCCATACTACGTCAATGAAAAAGAATCAAACCGTCCGCCGCAAAAATTAGGCCGCGATCTCTATAGCTACGTAATAAAGAAGAACACTCCGCTTCTGGCCACGCCTGCCACCATCTCGGAACTCGAGAAAAAGGGCGATGTCAAACAGGACCAATCCCATTCCACGGACTGGATCGGCATTCCGTTGCGCGTTCAGAATGCGGTACGCGGTGTGATGGCCATACAATCCTACGATTCACAAAACAGACTAACCGACCGTCACAAGGATATTCTGACCTCATTGAGCGCTCAGGTTGCCGCCGCTATCGAACGCCTGCAGGCGCGCGAGGCTCTGGCGAATTCAGAATCCCGCCTCACGGAAGCTACGCGGGCCGCACAACTTGTTTACTGGGAATATGACGTTCCATCGGACCAGTTCACTTTCAACGACGCGTTCTACGCGCTCTTCCGCACCTCCGCCCAGCGCGAAGGCGGATATAGCATGCCCGCCGCGCGATACGCTAAAAGATTCGTTCATCCGGACGATGGCAAATTGTTCGCATCAAAATTCAAGGAAGCGCTTAAGGCGGCGGATACGAATAACAGCCTTGAACTGGACCATCGCATCATCTATGCCGACGGCCAAATCGGATATGCAACAAACCGGTTCAGTATTGTCAGAGATTTGAACGGACAAACCATAAAGGTCCTCGGCGCAAGTCAGGATATTACGGAACGAAAGAAGACCGAGGAATCCGTCCGCCGGCAAAACCAATATCTGGCGGCATCCTCCGAAATCGGCCGCCTGATCACTTCCACACTGGATTTACAGACCCTCTTTAAGCGCGCCGTCGGTTTGATCGTGGAGCGCTTCAATTACGATCACGCCGCGATCTTCATCATCGAAGAGACGGGCTTCAATGCCAGCCTGCAGGAGGCCACAGGACAGGCGGGTAGTCTGCTGAAGGAACAAAGGTTTACCCTGCCGGTCGGTTCGAATTCAATCGTTGGTCAGGTGACACAAACCGGCACCACAATGACCGTCAACGATATTGCCGCCAACACCTTATACGAATCAAACCCGGTTTTACCTGAGATCAAAGCGGAAGCTGCGATTCCTTTGAGAGTTGGCTCACGCACCATCGGCGCGCTGGATATTCAATCCATGCAGGTCAACGCGTTCAGCGATGACGACATAGCCGTATTGCAAACACTGGCCGACCAGATCGCCATTGCCATTGATAACGCGCGTTCGTATGAGCTGTCCCTACAGGCTGTCAAGGAAATGCGCGAGATCGACCGCCTGAAGAGTCAATTCCTGGCAAACATGAGTCATGAATTGCGCACGCCGCTCAATTCGATCATCGGGTTTTCGCGCGTGATTCTGAAAGGTATTGACGGGCCGATCACTGAACTTCAACAAAACGATCTTTCGGCTATTTACAATTCGGGACAACACCTGCTCGGTCTGATCAATGACATTCTCGACCTGTCCAAGATCGAAGCCGGAAAAATGGAACTGGCTTTCGAAGAAGTCAACCTGCTGGAAATCATCAACAGCGTGATGTCCACGGCAGTCGGTCTGGTAAAAGATCGGCCTATCCGCCTCACCAAGAATCTACCGGAAGATATACCGCATGTTCACGCCGACCCAATTCGTGTTCGGCAGGTTTTAATCAACCTGCTCTCCAATGCCGCCAAATTCACGGAAGACGGCGAAATCACAGTCGAGGCGAATGTTCAACATAACGCGGACAATCAGCCCGAAATTCTCATCAGCGTAACCGATACTGGAACCGGCATTGCCGAAAGAGATCAGGCAAAACTATTCCAGCCCTTCTCGCAAGTGGACGATTCTCCCACACGAAAAACAGGCGGCTCAGGATTGGGGCTCTCCATCAGCCAGAGACTGGTAAAAATGCACGGAGGCGCAATCAATGTGCACAGCGAACCGGGCAAAGGCAGTACATTCTATTTCACCTTACCCGTCTATAGACCCCCTGCCGATGAAGATGCGCTTGCTGGAGAGAAAATTATTTTGGCAGTCGAAGATGACCCACAGGTCGTCAGCTTATATGAGCGTTATCTGCAATCATCCGGTTATCGGGTCGTTGCAGTAACAGACCCTGCGCGCGCGGCAGAAAAAGTCATGGAATTGAAACCATTGGCGGTGATACTTGACATTATGATGCCCGGGCAGGATGGATGGCAGGTTCTGACTACGCTTAAATCGAAAACCGAAACACGCGATACGCCGGTCATCATCTGCAGTATTATCGAGGAACAAGACCGCGGTTTCAGCCTGGGCGCCGCCGATTATCTGGTTAAGCCGATCCTCGAAGAAGATTTGGTCCAGGCAATTGACCGCCTGAACGTGGACGGCGACATCGAGCAGGTTCTGGTGATCGACGACGACACAAACGACCTGCACCTGCTGGGCAAGATGCTCAACGACCACGGGCGCTATAAACCGACCCTCGCGCAAGGCGGCGCAAAAGGGTGGGAGATGATCACTACCAATCCGCCTCAAGCCGTGATCCTCGACCTGTTCATGCCCGGAATGGATGGGTTCAAAATCCTGGAAAAAATGCGCACCAACAAACGCCTGAGCGAGATTCCGGTCATTGTGGTGAGCGGCGGCGATCTAACTGCGGAGCAAAAGAACCAGCTCAACGAATTTGGTCAGCAGTTGATCAGCAAGAGCACATTGAGCCAGGAAGAACTGGTCGCCGGTATTCAGCGTGCCATCCGCCGCGTAAAAGCAAATTAATAAGGAGCCGTAACTTCTGTGTCGTTCACGATCAAGTGCCTGGATTGTGGCTATACAACCCAGTATTATCCCAATTCAACCAATTGCCCGCGCTGTAGCAGTCAATGGCGCGAAGCAGAATACGATTACGAGACCATCGCCGGGACTCTTCCGGGCCAGCTCGCTGCGCGTCCCTTCGACTTATGGCGTTACCGCGAACTACTGCCGATTCGCAATCCGATCCCGAGCCTGAAACTGGGAGAAGGGGGCGCGCCGCTCATTCCCGCCGTCAACCTGGGAATGATGCTGGGTTGCCCGAATCTCTTTATCAAAGATGAACGTCAGGGGCCGACCGGCTCATTTAAGGATCGGCAGGCCGCGGTCACGATTGCGGCGTTGAAAGAGGCGGGAATCAATGAAATGGTGGTGGCGTCCACCGGCAACGTGGCTATTTCCTATTCGGCATATGCATCCCGCGCCAGCATCAAATTATGGGCGTTCGTGACCAGCCTGGTTCCGGCAGTCAAGATGCGGGAGATCGCCCTGTACGGAAGCCAGGTGATCAAAGTTACAGGGTCGTACGACCAGACAAAACAAATGGCGGCTGAATTTGCGCGCCAGCGAAATTTATATCTGGATATGGGCGCGCGCACCATCACTTCGATCGAGGCCATGAAGACAATCGCATTCGAGGTGGCCGAGCAATTAACGAATTTGCAGGGGCCGCCTGCATCGGCGAATCACAGCGCGCCCGCGCCCTGGCGGACGCCCAATTGGTATATTCAGGCGGTCAGCGGCGGCATGGGGCCGATCGGCGTATATAAGGGATTTCGTGAATTGAAGCAAATGGGGCTTATCCAACACGTCCCTGCCTTGGCCGTGATTCAAGCCGAGGGTTGCGCGCCGATGGTCCAGAGTTGGAAAGAAGGCCGGGAAAATGCCGTGCCGGTTGCGTCGCCCAACACTCACATTGAAACGCTCGCGACGGGCAACCCGGGCCGCGCTTATAACATCCTCCGCAAGGAAGTGGATGAAACGCACGGCATCTTCGAAAGCGTAACCGATGAAGAAGCCTTCCGCGCCATGCATGTTCTGGCAAAAATGGAGGGCATTTCCGCCGAACCTGCGGCGGCAGTTTCTTTTGCAGGGTTATTCAAATTGATTCGGTCGGGAATCATCAAATCAACGGATACCGTGGTGATCAATTGCACGGGACACACCATGCCTGCGGAACAATTTATTCTGGGCGATAATTGGGCAAGGAATGTGGAACTGCCTGAGCAGGAGGAAAAGCCGCGTGAGGGCTTGCTGGCCGCGCTCAACAACGTGGCGCCCGAACGATTTCCGCGCGTTGCCATTGTGGACGATTCAGCGGACGCGCGGCGCCTGATACGGCGCATCCTTCAATCGCAGGGGAATTACACGATCAGCGAAGCCGCCGACGGCCGGGCCGGCCTGGAAATGATCAAACGCGACCTGCCGGATTTAATCATCCTGGATCTGATGATGCCCGAGATGGATGGTTTTAGCGTGCTGGACGATCTGCGCGCGAATCCCAAAACGGCCAACATCCCGGTCATCGTTTCGACCGCGAAAGAGTTGACGTCGCAAGAGAAGAGCCGCCTGAAGGGCCAGATTCAGTCGCTCATGCAAAAGGGCGATTTCTTGAACGACGAATTTCTGGAAGAGGTTCAAAGTCTGATCAAATAAACCGGCAGAATCACAAGTAGGCAAAATTTGCAAAACAAGCACACAACCGGAATCCTGGCGGCGCTGGGTTCTGCGTTTTTTTTAGGCGTATCACCGGTCTTCGGCAAACTTGCCATCAATCTTGGTCTGAGTCCGCTTGCTGTTGTCGCTTTCAGAACCATTCTTGCCACAGCGTTACTATTCGTCATCGTTCTACTTTTCAATCGCCCGGCGTTCTACATTTTCTCTGTTGGCCTGATCGGCTGTCTGCTGGCGGGGGTGATCAACGGCTTCGGTTCATTGCTTTATTACATGGCGCTCTACCGCCTGCCCGCCAGCGTAGGTCAATTACTTTATTCGCTCTATCCATTTTTCGTGGCCATCTGGCTCGCGCTCGACCGCCAGCCGCCAAGCCGCCTGACTTTGATTCGTATTGCCCTCGCCACAGCGGCTGTTTTACTATTGACCAACATCTCTGAAAAATCCATAGATTTAACCGGCGTGCTTATGATGATCGGCGCGGCTCTGCTCTATGCACTGCATCTCCCCATCAATCAGCGCGTACTGTATGAGGTCCCCGCCCCCACTGTCACATTTTATACATTGCTCGCAATGAGCATGGTGGTCGTTCCGGCTTATTTGCTGTTCGACCGTTCCCTGCCTGCTACGCCGGCGCCGTGGCTGCCGGTACTTGGCCTAACGCTGGCCACCTTTCTCTCGCGGCTCTCCTTATTTTTGGGCGTAAAGCGGATCGGGGGAATGCAAACTGCGTTACTTGGATTGGCCGAACTGCTGGTGACGATTCTGTTCAGCTATTTTTGGCTTCACGAAAGCCTGACTCCGCTTCAATGGCTGGGAGCGTTCGGACTCGGCCTGAGCCTGCTCCTCGTCCGATTCGAAAAGCCGTCGAAAGAAAAAACCAGCGCAAAAGGCGGCTGGCTTTCCTGGATTCGTTCACCGGGTTTTTCAAAAGACATCTGGCCCCCTTACGAATAAGATCACGAATTATCTTCGTACACATAACCCGTCCCGCGCACGCTGTTGACGCGGTCGTTCAATGACGGAAACGAGTCAAGCTTGTGGCGCAGGCGGCTCACCAGTGGACGAAGAATCTCGGGCGCCTCGCGCTGTGAGGCATCATATCCCTGCACCAATAAGACCAGTTCACGGTGAGTGAAAACTTTTCCCGGGTTTTCCATCAGGATGCGCAATAAACGCCCTTCAGCAGGAGTCAGATGCTCGGTCCGGTCTTTGAAGCGGATTTGGCGGCGCGATAGATCGACCACCGTGCCGTCCTTCAACGAAAGCTCGGTCGCCGGCTCTTCTACATCGGTCTCATTGCCTGAATTACTGCGAGCGCGCAACCGGGAAGCGCGCCGCGTCAGCCCTTTTTTTACGCTGGCAATTACCTGGGAAGGCGACGAGGGCTTCAACAGATAATCGTGAATTCGCAGGCGTAAAGCCTGAATGGCGCTCTCGGTGGAGCCGAACGCCGTCAACAGGACGACTTCCGTCTCCGGCGAGATTTGATTGACGACCTGCACAACTTCCAAGCCATCCATTCCCGGCATGCGCAAATCCACGATCATCAAATCGACGGGATACATGCGCACATGATCGACGGCGGCATGACCGTTCGGCGCGGAGGCGACATTGTATCCTTCCAATTTCAAAATATCGGAAAGGGATTGCCGGGCCACAGGCTCATCGTCAACCACCAGAATGTTGGATTTCATCTTCACAGGTCGCATGGTTTACCTCCAGGGAACAAAGACACGAAAACAAGCTCCGGGGCCGCGCTCGGGCAGGAACTCGAGCGTTCCACCTTGTGCAGTGAGAATATTATAGCTGACAGTCAGGCCCAAACCCGTACCGCCCTGCTTGGTGCTATAGAACGGCTCGAAAATATCGGCTTGTTTTTCCTGCGGAATGCCCGGGCCATTGTCCTGAAAAAGGATTTCCACGCCGCCGCGCGCCGAACGGCAGGTGATCTCAAGGCGGCCTCCATCTGTCATCGCGTCGAATGCATTCAGGATCAGGTTGATAAAAACCTGCTGAATCGGGCCTGTGACCACCTCGACCATGGGCAAATGATTCGGCAGATTAAGCGCCACTTCCACGCCGCGCTCGGCCAATTGTTTGTCCATCAGATTCAGAACATGCTTCAGGATAAAGCCCAAATTGGTTTTTTCCTTGTCTGCCGTGCCCGGGCGATAGAAATCCAGCATGCGCCGCACGGTGACCATCAACCTGTCCAACTCGATTTGAGCCAATTCAAAATATTCCTTGCGCTTCTCGGGCGCAAACTCCTCCCGCCCTGCCAGGTGCAGGCAGTTCTGGACGGCCTGCAAAGGATTATTGACTTCGTGCGCAATGGAGGCGCTCAATCGGCCGGCCGCGGCCATCTTTTCAGATTGAAGTAGGGCCTTTTGCGATTCTTCGATCCTCCGAACATATTCAAGCTGTTTGGCATACAGACGCGAATTTTCGATTGCGCCCGCGGCCTGACGCGCCAGAATCTGAAACATCTCGAAGTCCGACTCTCGAAACTGCGCTTCCTGCGGATCGCGCGCCGCATACAATATACTGCGAAACTCGGGGCGCGAAACGGAAACGAACATGGCGGAACCGAATCCCAGCCCGGCAACCTGCTCCTTGAACGGTGAGTGTCCGGGACCGTTCGCCTGAACCATCAAGGGCGCGCTGTTTGAGTCCACGTGCCTGAGAACATCCATCAGGGAATCTCCAACCGGCTTTCCGCGTTGGATTTGCAGGTCCAGCTTGCCCTCGGCCTCGGCCAGATAATAACCGGTATTGGCACAGCGCAGATAGCCGCAGACCGCGTTCGAGATCAAGTCGAGCAGGCGATCGCGCTGGGTTTCCGAGAGCAGGGATTCGATCACAGAAAAGAGCGGGCGCAAGGTGCGCGTGCGGGAAGCGTCCTGCTTTTCCTGATTATCCGCCAACGCCTGCTGTACAGCTTCGATCAAATCGTTGCCGCGGTCGAACGGTTTGAGAATCAAGCCGTCAACGCCCTGGCGCAGTGCTCGAATCGCCATTTCGACAGTGCCATAACCGGTCATAACCAGAACCGCGCTATCGGGCTGGAAATGTTGAGCATGCGCGATCACTTCAAATCCATCCACTTCCGGCATGCGAATATCGACCAATAACAGATCGACCGAATTGTTTTCGAGAAAATCCAACGCCTGGCGGGAATCTGTCAGGAAGCTCACACTGAACCCGGCGCGCGTCAACAGGCGATTGCATAACATTGCAATGCCCGGTTCATCGTCCACGACAAGTACGTTGATCTGATCCATGTTTTAGAGCGGCAACCAAATTATAAACGTCGAGCCCCGATTGACTTCACTTTCCACGTCGATCATTCCTCCGTGATCAGCAATTATGCCATAAGCAACCGAGAGTCCCAGGCCGGTATTGGCGGTCTCTGAGCGAGTCGAGAAAAACGGCTCGAAGATGTGAACGCGGTCTTTGGGGTGGATGCCAATACCGGTATCTTGCACGGAAATAGCCGCCCATCTTCGCCCGTCGCGTGAACGTTCCGCGGTCGATAGATATAATTTACCGCCGCTGGGCATGGCCTGTAACGCGTTATGAATCAAATCCAGCAAAACCTGCTTGATCTGATTCCGATCCACGCTCAGCCAGGGGATTTCGCCGCCAAGATCGGCAACCAACTGGACGCCAGCCGCGCGAATTAATTGCTGAGTCAACGCGATGGCATCCTCTACCAGTTCGTTCACATCGGTGCGCATTCGAGTTCGTTCGCCCTGACGCGAAAATTCCAGCAAGCGGCGGATCACAAAACCGGCCCGCCGGGATTCGCTCAGGATCATCTCCAATTCTTTTCGATAATTTGCATCTTCCGGGATTTCCTCCATGACCAATTCGGCAAAGCCGGTCACTGTGGTCAGCGGATTATTCAACTCATGAGCAATTCCAGCCGCCATTTCACCCAGGGCCGCCAGCTTGGCGTTTTGAACCAGTTTATTTTCTGCGGCTCGCAACGCCTCCATGCGCGCCTTCAGCTCGATTTGCATTTGCCGAAGCTGGCGATTGGTTTCCTGCAAACGTTGATATTTCTCGGCGCCTGAAAGGACCGTAGCCAAAATTCCCGCCAGTGATTCAAAAGCCAGCAGGTCGTTGGGTGTGAACGCGTTTGGGCGCGAGCTTTCGACATCAATGATTCCCAGGATGCGGTCATTCTCCTTCAACGGCACACAAACCTCCGAGCCGGCCTCCCAACCTTCCAATTGCTCATAGATTTTATTCCGCCGGGTGTTATTGACCAGCATGCTTTTACCGGTCAAGAAAACGCGGCCAGTGATCCCCGGATAGGAAGAAATGTCCCGCCGCCCCACCGCCTCACGCGCTTCCGCCGCCTGCCTGCCGCCAAATCCGTGGATCGTCAGTTTCTGCTGTTTATCGCTTAATAGCACGGCGGTTAATTCATAATCGAAATATCGCGCCAGCAGGTCGGCAGTGATCTGAGCGATCTCGCGTTTGTCATTCAGGCCAATCACCTGCTGGGCCACTTCATGGACCAACCCAAGATTGCGCGCCCGGCTTGCCGCCTCCTCGCGCAAACGGCTGTATCCCACCAAACCGGCTAAATGAGCTGACATCAAGCCGATCAGATGCTCGTCCAATTGTTTGAATGCCTGCGGTTGAACGCTTTCGAACATCAAGGCGCCAACTGATTGGCCGCGGGATTTCAACGGAATGATCAATGCCGAACGCGCCCCATGCAAATCGGCAAAAGGCCATTTCCCATCAAGAAGATGATCCAGGCGCGCCAAACCCGCCTTGTTGATATATTGAGAGATCGGATGCCCGTCCGTATCCGTTATGCGCGGCGTCAGCCGGCGATCCTGATTATAAAATTCGCGATAGGACTGTCCGTCGGTTGAGAGCAAATACAGGGAGATTAGGTCCGTTCCAAAAGTGCGGGCCAGCAGATCAAACACGCGCCGGACAATGCCATCCAGATTTTGCGCGGAACCGATCGTCAACGCAAAATCATTGAACAAGCCAAGCCGCCTCAGATACTGGCTCATCTCATGAAACGAAATAGCCATCTCAATGGACGGGGAATGATCTGACGACCATTTCTGAATTCGCAGTCGTTCGGCCCTGGATAGCTCCGTGCTTCTCCAGAACATCAATACGCCAATCAGCCTCTTGCCGACTAGCAATGGAACACAAACCCAGACTTTCGCGCTTCTCTTGCGGCCAATTTCCGGCGTCTTCTTCCACCTGGCGGCGCCCTTCCTAACTGCCATTACAGAGAAAGTCTGGCTCACCTGCTGAATCAATTCATTGGAAGCCAGCGCAGGAGAATCATCGGATGTATTAATTTTCCAGCCAGCCGCTACATCCAGCGAATCGCCTCGGCGGATTGCGATCAAAGCGTCAAGACAAGATATATCGCGAGCGAACTTCTCGAGCAGATGCTCAAGGAATAGATTCAGATCGTAGGGCGAACCGGGATGTAGGTCGAAAAGAAACGCATCACTTCGGATCGAGGACCTGTTTCCGTTCCATAAGCTGGATGCCAAAGTCCGCCACACCAGCCGATCCTTATCCGATTGTTTTTCTGCGCCGACCAGAATAACTTGTTCCGCGCCCGAAGTCGGAAACGCAAATAAGCGCGCTGTTTTCAAATCCTTATGCTTCGAAACAGGAACAGACTTGCCGCCGCCGTTTTTCAGAGTCCTGTACAGCCAGTCGGCTGCATTGGGCCCGGCCAGATAACGTTTCAATGGGCCCTGATACGCACGCGGCAACTGCTTCGAGTCCCGAACCGTCCATACGCCCTTTTTGTGTTCCGCTAAAACAGCCCACTGTGCGGACGTTTTACGAAGGGCGTTCTTCAATTGTGTGCGAAGTTGAGCGGGGGATTGAGTCATTGGCAATACCGCAATTAATTATACAGCAGGCCGAATGGTAAAATAATCGCCTTATGATTGCGGATTTAATTGTGGTCGGCGGCGGCTTGGCCGGCAGTGAAGCCGCCTGGCAAGCCGCTCAACGCGGGCTTAAAGTCCGGCTATTCGAGATGCGGCCTGCCGTGCCTACCGGCGCGCATCAAAGCGGTGAACTGGCCGAACTGGTCTGTTCGAATTCGCTTGGCTCAAACCTGCCCGACCGCGCCTCGGGTCTTCTGAAAAATGAATTGAGACGCCTCGATTCAATCCTGTTGGAGTGCGCCGAGCAAACCGCCCTGCCTGCAGGCGGCGCTTTGGCTGTTGACCGCGCGGGCTTTGCACGCCGGGTGACGGAACGAATTCAAAGTCATCCCAATATCGAATTGGTGCGCGAAGAAATGAAGGAAATTCCCGACGCGCCTGCCATCGTAGCCAGCGGCCCGCTCACGTCCGAGTCGCTGTCCAGGTCCATCGCCGCGTTGTCGGGGGAGGAACATCTCTACTTCTTCGATGCCATTTCACCAATCGTAACCGGCGACTCGATCGACATGAACATCGCCTTTCGCGCTTCGCGTTACAACACAGGCGAGCAGGACGAGGGCGATTACATCAACTGTCCTTTTACCAAAGACGAATACAACGTGTTTGTGGAAGCACTGCTCAGCGCGGAGCGCATTGAACTGCGCTCGTTCGAGGATGCAATTCGTTCGGGCGTTAAAGCGGGTCACTTCTTCGAGGGCTGTCTGCCTGTTGAGATCATTGCCGAACGAGGACGCGACTCGTTGGCATTCGGCCCGATGCGGCCCGTCGGTCTCACCGACCCTCGAACTGGCCGGAGATCTTGGGCCGTTATTCAACTCCGGCAGGATGATTTGGCGGGCAGTCTGTATAACATGGTCGGTTTTCAGACCAACCTGAAGTTCCCCGAACAAAGAAGAGTCCTGCGCATGGTCCCGGGGCTGGTCAACGCCGAATTCGTCCGCTTCGGGCAAATGCACCGCAACACATTCATTGCCTCCCCCAAACTTCTGCGCCCCACCCTGCAGTCCGTTCAGCGCGCGGATTTATTCTTCGCAGGCCAAATTACCGGCGTGGAAGGTTACATGGGCAACATCGCTACTGGTTTACTGGCGGGAATCAACGCGGCGCGTTTACTTCAACACAAAACGCCGTACACATTCCCGAATACAACCATGCTCGGCGCGCTTTGTCACTATATAACGCACGCCGACTTGAAGGATTTTCAACCCATGAAAGCCAACTTCGGAATCTTGCCTTCGCTTACGAACACATCGAGACTCGGCAAACGCGAGCGCGGCCAGGCTTATGCCGAGCGCGCGCTTCAAGATCTCGAGAGATATATTTTAAATGACTAAACGTTCGGCTTTTATTTACCTGACAGTCATCGGCCTCATTCTGCTCGCCGTATCAGCCTGGTATGGCGCCTCTTTCCTGAACCGAGCCTCTGCTCCCGCTGAATTCGACGGAGAGCGCGCGCTGGAGGACGTGAAGACGCAGGTCTCGTTTGGGCCGCGCATCCCCGAAACGGCAGGCCATGCCCAAGTCGAGGCATGGATTCGAAGCGAACTCGAAGCGGCAGGCTGGACTGTGGACGTCCAATCCAGCCAGATGATGAATCATCCAATTGATAATCTTGTTGCCAAACGCGGAGACGAGTTGCCCGAGATCATTATTGGAGCGCATTACGATTCGCGCATCTACGCCGATCACGACCCTGACCCTGATTTGCGAATGAGGCCTGTGCCCGGCGCGAATGACGGCGCTTCTGGCGTGGCCGTCCTGCTTGGGCTGGCGCGCTCGTTGCCCGATGATATTCCTCCCACCTGGCTGGTCTTCTTCGACGCTGAAGATAACGGTGATATTCCCGGCTGGGACTGGCTTCTGGGCTCGCGCGCGTTCGTTGCACAAAACCCGATCAAGCCGCGCGCGGTAATCGTGATCGATATGATCGGCGATAGGGACTTGAATGTTTACATGGAACAAAATTCAACCGCTTCGTTACGCAATGAGATTTGGCAGGCCGCGGACGCTCTCGGCTACGGAAAAGAGTTCATCCCGCAGGTAAAATATAGCATGCTGGACGATCACACGCCCTTTCTACAGGCAGGCATCCCGGCAGTGGACATCATTGATTTCGATTATCCCTACTGGCATACGACGCAGGACACACCCGATAAAGTATCGGCAGAAAGCTTGCAGGCTGTAGGCGAAACTTTGTTGAGGTGGCTGACCCAACAAAACCGTCAACAGTAATGATATTTTCAAACCAAAAGAGTCGGCGTACACTTAAAGCAAATGACAGTTCAAGAACTCCTCGCAAAAATTAGAAACCCCTGGATACAGCGCGTCTCACAGGCATTGGCGCGCGGATCCGGCGTGCGCGAGAGTTTCGAACTGCAACTCATCCGCTTTTTTGATTTGCTGGAGCAGGCAGTTTTAACCGGGGATTCGGGCTGGCTCGATTCCATCCTTTCCGACTGGGCGCGCGCCCCCACAGAAACGGACCTCGACCAGGGGCAATATCATGTTGCTTACGTGATGAATCAAATGATCAGCCTGACCATTGAGGCGGCCCGGGAAACATTGAGCGAACAGGAGGCGCTGGACCTGATCGCCGCCGTTGTCCCGGTCTTCACTTACGGCGTGGAGGTGGTCTCGCGTTACGAAATGGAAACACGCGTCGCACATATTTCGAACGAGATGGCCGATGTGCAAAAAAATATGGAACAACTCGACCGCAGTAAATCGAACTTCATCGCGGTCGCGGCGCACGAGCTGAAAACTCCGTTGACCTTGATCGAGGGTTACACCTCGATGATGCGCGATCTTGTAATACAAGCCAATGAAAACGATATTGACAGTCTTCTGCAGGGCGTAAATACCGGCATTGGACGCCTGCGCCAAATCGTGGACGATATGATCGACGTCTCCCTGATCGACAATCATCTGCTGTCTCTTAATCTACAGCCGATTCGGGTGGGGCAGTTATTCGACCTGCTTCAACTCGAGCTTCAAGTCATCATCGATCAGCGTCACCAAACACTGCAAATCGAGAAATTCAGCGGGAGCGACGTCTGGATCTATGCGGACCCCGAACGCGTCTACCAGGCCCTGCGTAACATTTTGAACAATGCCATCAAGTTCACGCCGGATCACGGTAAAATTTGCGTTGACGGACGTACACTGCCCGGCTTTCTCGAGATCACTGTGGCGGATACCGGAATTGGAATCTCAGCCGAAAACCAGACCTCGATCTTCGAGAAGTTCGGTCAACTCGGAAAAGCGGAGTTACATTCCAGCGGCAAGACGAAATTCAAAGGCGGCGGGCCGGGCCTCGGTCTCGCGATTGCCCGCGGCATCGTGGAGGCACATGGCGGTACAATTTGGGTAGAATCAGAAGGATACGATGAAAAGGAATTGCCGGGCTCCACTTTTCATGTCCTGTTGCCGGCGCGCACTCAAGCAACCGATCCGCGCATTGCCAAACTTTTTGAAGGCCTAGAACAGAGTAGAACTGAATCGAATGTCCAAGAGAATACCGGAACCGACAACTCCTCCGCGTGAACGGGCATTTTTAGTGGGGGTGGAAATATTTAAACAACAGCATTTGTTGACTTTGGAAGATTCGCTCAACGAGTTGGGACTGCTGGCCGATACAGCCGGTTTGGAAGTCGTCGGCGAATTGACTCAAAAACTCGCCCATCCGCACAGCGAAACGTATATCGGCCCGGGCAAAGTGGAAGAACTCAGGGCGCTGGTCGAGGAAACATTGGCAGGGGTGGTCATCTTCGACGACGAACTCTCGCCGCGCCATCAGCGCGAACTGGAAAACGCGCTCGGCGAGAATGTCCGCATTCTCGACCGCACCGCGCTCATTCTGGATATATTCGCCCAGCACGCTCATACCAGCGAAGGCATGTTGCAAGTGGAATTGGCGCAATACGAATATTATTTACCGCGCCTCACCCGCCAATGGACTCACCTCGCGCGCCAGGCGGGCGGCGGCGGCGGGCGCACAGGCTCCGCCGGAGGCGTGGGTTTGCGCGGCCCGGGCGAGACTCAGCTCGAAGTGGATCGGCGCGCCATCCGCACGCGCATCGCTCACCTCAAGCGCGAACTGGAAAAGGTGCGCGCACATCGCATGCGTTATCGCGCCCAGAGAAAACGTTCCCGCACCCCCACCGTAGCGCTGGTTGGGTACACCAATGCGGGCAAATCCACCTTGCTGAATCGCCTCACCCGCGCGGATGTGTACACAGCGGATCAATTATTTGCCACTCTCGACCCGACCACGCGCCGCGTCGAATTGCCGGGCGGCTATCTGGCGCTGTTCACGGATACGGTTGGGTTCATTCAAAAACTTCCCACAACTTTGGTCGCGGCGTTTCAAGCCACGCTTGAAGAAATCACCGAGGCGGATCTGCTTTTGCACGTAGTGGACATTTCCCACCCGAACGCCTTGAATCAATCGCAATCCGTTCATCAAACCCTGGAAGAGATCGGCGCGGGACACATCCCAATGATCACCGCGCTCAACAAAGTGGACCGCCTGCGCGATCCCGAGGCGGCGCGTGAGATTATAAAAAGCTATCAGAAAGCAGTAACCATTTCGAGCCTGAAAGGAATCGGCATCCCGGAACTGTTGGATTTGGTGCAAGCAGAGCTATATGAGTCGTACACCCCCATCCATGTGCGCCTGCCTTATCAGCAAGGCGCGCTGATTTCAATGTTCCATGAATCCGGCCGCGTGGAACGCATCGAGCATGAGCGCGGCGGCGTGGTAATGCAGGGACGCATACCCGGCCGCATGGTGGCGCAATTCACGCCGTGGTTGATTCAAAATCAACCGCCGGTGCAAACGGATGGCCTTGAAGAGGAAGAGGAGTGAAAGGCTGATGTCCAAATTATTGGATTTTCTTTCGGAATATCTGGCGCGCCGCAAAGGCTTATTGCCGCTGATCGGCATCGTCTTTATTCTGGTCAATTTCGTCTTACAGTTCGTCCTCTCGCAAACAGGCTGGTATTGGATCGGTAGCAGTAATCTCTTTCTTCACGTTGGGCTGATCGTTGCGATTCTGGGATTGATGTTAGCCTGGGCACTGTAACGGAATAAAAATTTCAACTGTCATAAAGCGGACATTTCGAGGTAAGGGATGTCCGCTTTGTTTTGTCAGTCTCACATGCGAAAATTCGGCGTTTTGATTTTGCTAGTCGCGTTCGCGGCGGGCGGATGCAGTCAATCGCTTCCCGCGCCGACGGATACGCCTGTTCCCGTTATCCAAACTCTCCCGCCCCTTGAATATTCCACAGACACACCCACTCCTCAAGCAACCGCAACCGGGAACCCAACCACCACGCCTGTTCCGAATCCGATGTCAATCGAGGCCATGCGTGCGGAAACGTATCCCGGCAGTGACGTTACGATTGTCAAGGAATTGGACCGCGGTTCGAATTATCGGCGCTATTACGCTTATTACCTCTCGCAGGGACTCAAAATCTATGCGCTGTTGACCATCCCCGATAGGGATATGCCCCCCGGCGGCTGGCCGGCTATTGTGTTCAACCACGGTTACATTCCGCCGAGCGTCTATCGCACCACTGAACGCTATATCGCCTATGTGGATCGTTTAGCCCACAGCGGCTACATCGTCTTCCGCATTGATTATCGCGGTAACGACCAATCGGAAGGAATTCCAGCGGGCGCGTACGGCGATCCTGGCTACACTGTGGACGTATTGAACGCAGTTGCCGCGCTCAAACGCTTCCCTCAGGCGGACCCGAACAAGATCGGCATGTGGGGACATTCCATGGGCGGATTTCTAACCCTGCGCGCCATGGTCATTTCAAAAGATATCAAAGCGGGAGTAATTTGGGCGGGCGTGGTCGGCTCATACCCAGACTTGTTGTATAACTGGCGGCGCACCGGAGTCGGCGTCACGCCCTCGCCAAGTTCACAAGGCGCCGGCTGGCGCAGCCGCTGGTTGAGTCAATACGGCACGCCTGCCGAAAATGCCGCGTTTTGGAATTCGATCTCGGCCAATTCCTATCTGGCAGATTTATCCGGGCCGATTCAATTACATCATGGAACCGGGGACACGGATGTTCCTTTTGTGTTCTCACAAACGCTCTATCAGCAAATCCTATCCGCTGGAAAATATGCGGAGCTATATCTGTACCCGAACGACAATCACAACTTATCGGGGTCATTCGACCTGGCGATGAGCCGCACAATCGATTTCTTCAACGCCTATCTTAAATAAAAAATCCGGCGAGCTGTACTCACCGGGTTTTCCATCTTATGCGAGCTTCGGCCCGGCCTCGAGCACTTCCTGCGGTATGCGGTCTTTGAACTTACCGAAGTTATCTATAAAACGCTGGGCCAGTTCCCGGTACTTTTTATCGTACTCTTTGCGGCTCGGCCAGGACGACCACGGTTCCAGCACGTCATCCGGCACGCCGGGGCAAGTTTTTGGAACTTCAAAGCCGAAGACCGGGTCTTTGTAATATGCCACATTCGCAAGCTGGCCCGTCAACGCGGCGTTGAGCAGGGCGCGCGTATGTTTAATTGAAATGCGCTTTCCTACGCCAAACGGTCCGCCCACCCAGCCGGTATTGACCAGCCAGCAATTCACTCCATAGCGTTCTATTTTGTTTTTGAGCAATTCGGCATACGTGTACGGATGATGCACCATGAACGGCGCGCCGAAGCAGGTGGAAAAAGTGATCTTCGGTTCTTTTCCCAGACCGACTTCCGTTCCCGCGATCTTGGACGTGTACCCCGAAATAAACTGGTACAGCGTCTGGATCGGGGTGAGGCGCGCGATCGGAGGCATCACTCCGCTGGCGTCGCAAGTCAAAAGGACGACATTCTTCGGATGGCCCGCTTTCTTCTCTGGAACTGCATTGGCGATAAATTCCAGCGGATAGGAAGCGCGCGTATTCTCTGTAACCGAGTCGTCGTCCAGATCAACAAGGCGCGTCACGGGGTCGAAAGTCACGTTCTCCAAAATCGTTCCGAAGCGCTTCGTCGTGGAATAAATTTCAGGTTCGGCGGCCTCGGAAAGGCCGATGACTTTGGCGTAGCATCCGCCCTCGATGTTGAACACGCCTTCGTTGCTCCACCCATGTTCATCGTCTCCGATGAGGCGGCGCGTAGGCTCCGCTGAGAGCGTGGTTTTGCCCGTCCCGCTCAATCCAAAGAACAGGGCCGCATCGTTCAAGTCATTCGGGTTGACGTTGGCCGAGCAATGCATCGAAAGCACACCTTCCAACGGAAGCAAATAATTCAAGATCGTAAAGACCGTTTTCTTGACCTCGCCCGCATAGGCGGTGTTTCCGATGACGCCCAACTTCTTCTCGAAAGACAGGCAGATGATCGTCTCGCTGTTGGAGTTGTCAACGGCAGGGTTGGACTTAAAGGAAGGCATATCAATGATCGTAAATTCCGGCACGAAATGTTTGTATTCTTCCAGCGATTTCGGCAGAACGAACATGTTGCGCACAAAGAAGCTGTGCCACGCCAGTTCCGTGACGATGCGCACGGGCAGGCGGTATTTCTCGTCCGCGCCCGCGTACACATCCTGCACAAACACATCGCGTCCCTGCAAAAAGCCCAACAAGCGTTCATACATGCCGTCGAATTTGTCCTCGGTAAAGGGACGGTTGCCCTGCCCCCACCAGACGCGATCCTCTGACGGCGGCTGACGGACAATGAATTTGTCGTTCGCACTGCGGGCTGTATGTTTTCCGGTGAACGCCGCAAAAGGCCCGCCCGCTACCGTCGTCCCTTCGCCGCGAAAAACCGCCTCTTCGTACAGCGCCTCAGTCGGCAAATTCCAATAGGCCAGGCGTAAATTGCCCATGCCCTGATTCACCAAGTTGTAATCGGCCTTGTATATTTGAGCGATGCTTTCCGCCGGAGTTTTAATATTAAGCAGATTGTTCATGTCTTATCCTCCAATACTCTTTAAGATTCTACCGAAGCCAAACCATTACATCCAATCCCGCACCATTCTTCTATCGCCGATATAAATTTCGTTGGGACTGGCGGGGTCCAGCGCCCACTTGATGCGCGCCATGCCCTCAATCACATCGTTCGCCGAGCCGGAGATCGAAAGCCGGATATGTCCCTCCATACCAAACTCCTTGCCTGGCACAGTCACCACCAGCGCCTTCTTCAAAAGAAACCTGGAAAGTTCCACAGAATTTCCGTTGAAAGCCCGCAGATCGGGCAACGCATAGAATGTGCCCTCCGGTTCGATCACGCGCGCGCCGCTGAAGGTGTCCATTTCCCGTAAAAACACATCGCGGTTATTTTGGATTTGCAGACGAAGCGCCTCCACCACCGACTGTAACCCGTTCAGCGCGCCCTCCGCCGCCGCCTGGCTGACAGGCGAAACGCCTGAGGTGGTTTGCGCGGTGATATTGGTCATCACGCGCACAAGCTCGCGCGGCGCAACGACCCAGCCCACGCGGAAGCCGGTCATGCCGTAAATTTTAGCGACTCCGTTAACCACGATCACGTGTGAATCTTCTATATTCTTTGTGGTAAACCGATAAGCAGGCGGCGCCTCCTTGTGGTCGAAAACAAGTTTGTGATAAATATCGTCGCAGACCATGAATAATCCGCGGCTTTCGCATAAATCCACGATCTTCGCCAGTAGTTCAGCGGGATAGATTGCGCCGGATGGATTATTCGGGCTGTTCACAATGATAGCACGCGTGTAACTCGTAACTGCTTTTTCGATATCTTCGAAGTGCGGGATGAACGTTCCGTCCTCGGGAGTCACGATCACGGGCCTGCCATAACACATCTTAATGATCTCCGGATATGAAACCCAATACGGAGCCAGCAAAATCACTTCATCCTGCGGATTCAGCAGTGAAAACATGATGTTGAAAAGCGACTGCTTCGCGCCGTTGGTGACGATCACGTTCTCAGGGGCGACGAGTCGCTCGTAATTTTCCTCGGTATAGCGAATCACCGCCTTCTTCAGGGACAGCACACCGTCCGCAGGCGTATATTTCACTTCGCCGCTGGTCAGCTTGGCGGCTGAAGCCAGGATTGCCGCGATGGGAGTTTTATTCTTCGGTTCCCCAATACCGAGATGAATCACAGATTCACCGCGCTCGCGCAGTTGACGCGCTTCCTCGTTCAGCGCCAGAGTTGGAGACTCGGCAATTTCCATGGCCAGTTTGCTTAGTTTCATGTTTGTCCTCGCCGCCTCGGGAAACCCCAGGGAGCATAATTAAAATAATATCTGGCCGGGGTTAACCGACCAGATATGCTTCAAGAACCGTAGACCGGCACTGACAATCGGATTGTCAGTTAGAGTTCTCATGCAGGGAATTATACCGCGTCCCAATTAGAGAATGGCTTGAAAATCGGCGGGCGCGCCCAGAGAGACCCCATTAGCCGACGATTCGATCCGACGGATCAACCCCAGCAGGACAGTTCCGCTTCCCACCTCGACGAAAGCCTGAATCCCCTGCCCCAGCAGATACCTCACCGACTCGGTCCAGCGCACGCGCGACTGCATTTGATCTTTAATATCTGCGCGCAATTCCTCGGCTGTGGACAATGGCCGGGCATGCACATTACTGACCACTTGAAGCGCGGGAGCGCTGAACGCGCACGAATCCACCGCCTCATTCCATTGACTTTGAATGGACGCCATTAAAGGTGAGTGCGCGGCAATGCTGACGGCCAGTGGCAAGGCGCGCTTGGCGCCCGCGGCCTTCGCACCTTCGATGGCGCGTTCAACGGCGGCTTTTGCGCCCGAGATCACCACCTGGCTGGGACAATTATCGTTGGCAACCTGCACGATCTCGTCTGCCCGGCTGGCTTCTGCACAAACTTTATCCAGGGTGGGAATATCGAGGTTGAGAATGGCGGCCATGCCGCCCGGCGCCAATTCCCCGGCGCGCTTCATCAATTCGCCGCGCCTGCGGACAAGTTTCAGGCCGTCCGCAAAAGACAACGCGCCCGCCGCGCTGAGCGCAGATAGTTCGCCAAGTGAATGTCCGGCCACCGCGGCCAGCTTGAAGTCCGGATAAAGATGCGAGAAAACGCGCAGTGCCGCCATGGAATGAACGTATAAGGCAGGCTGGGTGTTGATCGTATCGTTTAGTTCATCCGCCGGGCCTGACCACATCAAACCGGAAAACGAAAAGCCGAGTAGAGAATCCGCCTCATCGAAAGTCTGGCGCGCGATTGGGTAGGCTTCGGCCAATTCTTTACCCATGCCCACCGCCTGCGAACCCTGGCCGGGGAACACGAATGCAGTTATTTTCGGATCGAGTTTCATAAGTTGGCCTCTGCCGTTTAAACACAAACGGGTCGTGTTCGTCACGACCCGTTGAGCGCTACTCGGACGGTTTCTTTTCTTTCTTGATTTCGATCACTTCGCGGCCATCATAATAACCGCAGTTGGGGCAAACCGTATGGGGCAGGCGCTTGGAACCGCAGTTCGAGCAAGCGACAAGATTGTGCGCCTGTAACGCGTCGTGCGCGCGGCGGCGGTCGCGGCGGCCCTTGGAATGTTTGCGCTTTGGATGTGGGGGCATGACTTTCTCCTTATGACAAGAACATGCCGGGCAATAGGCCCGGCGGATTTCAATAAGCTCGATCCAATGAATTTCCAGACAAGCGAGCCGATTATAGCGGCATCAAGCAGTGACGTCAAGCCTGAAAGGTTGTAAAATCGTCTACTATGGAAGTGCAGATCGCAGTCGCCAAAGTCAATAAATATGCCACCTCCGAAAGCGGCGATACGCTGGAAGTGGTGGAACGCCCGAATGGCGGTCTCTCCGTGGTGCTGGCCGATGGGCAAACCAGCGGACGCGGCGCAAAAGCCGTTTCGCAGATGGTGGTGCGCAAAGTGATCGGCTTGCTGGCTGAAGGCGTGCGCGACGGCGCCGCGGCCCGGGCCGCTTCAGATGCGCTCTTCACCGAAAAGCAGGGCAAAGTGATTTGCACGTTGAACATCGCTTCAGTGGATTTGCACAGCGGCACAATCGTGTTGACGCGCAACAACCCAGCTTCGATGTTCATCTGCCGTAACGGTCAGGCGGATTGTGTCTCCACCGAAAGTATTCCGCTCGGCACTTCCCGCAATGTGCGCCCGCTCATCTCCGAGATCGGTCTCGAACTGGGATTAATGATCGTCCTTTACACCGACGGCCTGACTCACGCGGGAGAACGGCACGGCCAGCCAATGGACGTTTGCGAAGTGATCAAATCGTTAATCGAAGAGCAGGATTTGACGCCTCAACAATTGGCCGATTCCCTACTGGCTTACGCGGTGCGTCTCGACGACAGCCGTCCTGCAGATGACATCAGCGTAGTGGCGATCAAAGTATTGCCGCGCAACGGCGACGATGCCCGCCGTATGACCATGCGCCTGCCTATCAACCGGCTGAGGTCCACGTGATAAGATGCTTCGACTGGAATCGACCGCGCTCCCCGCGCCGCGCTACATACAACCCGATGCCCGCCTCCATCCCTGCACGCATGGAGGCGGTTCCTTTCGATCATGGATAAGCCTCCCGGAAAACTTCTTATCGGGGTGGTTGGTCCTTGCGGCGCGGGAAAGTCCACGCTGATCGCGGGATTGGAAGAGCGCGGTTATACTTGCCGCCACATCGCGCAGGAACATTCCTATGTGCCGGATATGTGGAAACGCATGACCAATCCCGACCTGCTGATCTTTCTAAATGCGTCCTTTGAAGTCAGCACCATACGCCATCAATTGAACTGGCTCGAGCGCGATCATATCGAACAACAACGCCGCCTCCAACATGCGCGCCAGAATGCCGGCCTGATCATCGAAACCGATTCGCTTACGCCCGCGCAAGTATTGGAACAAGTGTTGGATTATCTCAAGGAGCATAGTTTATGAAGCGGCTCTTCGCATCTCTCCTGACCCTCATCCTGCTGGCCGTTTCCTGCGCGCCGCTCATTTCACCCTCATCGCCCGCTCTCACTGCGACTCCCGATCCGCTGAAGACCGCATGGGATGATCGTTCGATCTTCCGCGCAGGCTTGGTTCCATCTGCACAGCCGGCTCTCGATCAGCTTAAAGGTGCGAGCGTATATCATCTTGAATACGATATCGCCGACGATTTCATCCACGTCAACGGCAGGGAGGAAGTTCGCTACACCAACAACGAAAACACGGCGCTGGACCGGATCGAACTGCGGCTTTATCCAAATGTCCTCGGCGGGGAAAGTAAAGTTTCAAATCTAACGGTTGACGGGAAATCCGTCACGCCAGATTATGGATTACAAAACAGCCTGTTGATCGTGCCGATAAATCCGCCGCTGGCCGTAGGTGTAAGCACGCTCCTTGCAATGGAATTCAACGTCACTGTGCCGGATAACGTTGACCAAAATTACGGCGTGCTGGCGTATACCGATAAAGTATTAGCGCTGTCATACGTCTATCCAATGATCGCAGTCTATAACGAGCAAGGTTGGAATGCCGAAATCCCCGCGCAGTGGGGCGATATCACTTTTTCGGACATGGCATTTTACATCGTACGCGTGCGCGCGCCCAAGGACGTGACGCTGATCGGCTCAGGACGCGAAATCGGCCGCGCCGAAGCCGGCCAGGCCCAGGTTGTGACGTATGAAGCGGGACCGGCGCGCGATTTTTATCTGGCGGCCAGCCCGGATTACGTTCCAGTCAGTCAGACCATCGGTGAAACAACTATCACTTTTTATGCTCCGAGCGATTCAACATCCGCCGCAAAAGCCGGAGCGGTTTTCGCCGCGCGCGCCGTTCAAGATTACAGCCGTAGCTACGCGCCTTATCCATATACCAAGCTCGATTTGGTAGCCACGCCCACGCAAGCGCTTGGCATAGAATATCCGGGCATGATCGCCATCGCCGCGCGCATCCTCGACACCAACGATCCGTATTTGGAAGGGACCATTGCACATGAAGTCGGCCATCAATGGTTTTACAATCTGGTCGGCAACGACCAGTTGGACGAGCCGTGGCTGGATGAATCTCTGGCGCAATTTATCACGCTTCAATACTACAGCGATGAATACGGCACGCAAGGCGCCAATGGTTTTCGCCAATCGCTGACCGCGCGCTGGGACCGCATTGACGAGCGTCCCATCGCCATTGACCAGCCAGTGGCGGATTTTTCCGCGTTGGAGTACAGCGGGATTGTGTACGGGCGGGGGCCGCTATTTGTCGAGGCGTTGGAAAAGCAAATGGGGGAGGCCGCGTTCAATCAGTTCATGAAAAATTATGTGACAACATATTCCTGGGGAATTGCCACAACCGGGAATTTCCAAGCCGCCGCGGAAAAGGCTTGCAATTGCAATCTTTCGCCGTTATTCAAGGAATGGGTCTATCCGTAACCCCCGCCGCAGGGCTGGAAAACGACGAGACGAAGATCGCCGCTTCTCCCCGGAAACGTACCTATCCATGCCTTTTTATTCAGAGTATAATCAGCCCCGCGCCAGCGGAAAGCTGGTATTTTTGTGGACGGAGTTGATGCATGAATCGCAGTCGTACAAATTGGTTGATCTTCATTATCGTTCTGGTCGCCTTCTCTTTGTGGGTGGACCTGAGCAAAAATCTTTTGATTGTCAACCCCTTTAACCAAACAACGCTCATCAATCGAAATGTGGATATTCGTCTCGGGCTGGACCTGCGCGGCGGCCTGCAAACCCTGCTCGAAGCCGATGTTCCCGCCGACCGGGTGGTCACTTCGGAGGAGTTGAACAACGCCAAGAATATCCTGCAAAACCGCGCCAACGGACTCGGAGTCAGCGAAGTGGTGATGCAAACCGCCGGCGATCGCCGCATCGTAGCCGAGTTCCCCGGCGTGAGCAACCCGGAAGAAGTAGTGGAATCCTTACAGCAAACGGCGTTACTTGAGTTCGTGGATATGGGCAGTACGCCCGTTTCACCCGGCACTCAAATCCAGACCGATTTTGCGCAGAGCAACACCAGCGGGACAACTGCCGCCGCCACACCTACAGCGGAAGCGGCCACCGCTACGCCAGAGGCCGCCGCAACGACTCCTGGCGCGACTCCTGCCGCTGACGCCGCGCCGCCCACACAGATCTATCACACAGTGATGACCGGCGCGTCCCTGCAGACTGCCAGCGTCACGCAAGATACTGCGGGACGTTATCAAGTAGCCTTCCAACTTAAATCGGACGGGGCCAAAATATTCAGCGATTACACCACTGCCAATGTTGGAAAATATTTAGCGATTGTGCTGGATAAAAAAGTGATCTCTGCGCCTGTGATCCAAAGCGCCATCACCGATGGAGCCGGCGTTATTCAGGGCACCTTCACTTCGCAGGAAGCCAACACACTGGCTATTCAACTGCGCTCCGGCGCCCTGCCCATCCCGCTCAAAGTGGTCGAGAGCCGCACAGTCGGCCCAACCCTCGGCGAAGAATCGGTTCGCAAGAGTGTGCTGGCCGGAAGCATTGGCTTAATCGTAGTGATCCTCTTCATGGCGCTTTATTATCGTCTGCCCGGCGTAATAGCCGATCTCGCCCTGATCTGTTACGCCTTGATCGCGTTGATGCTGTTCAAGTTGATACCCGTCGTATTGAGCCTGCCCGGTATTGCCGGTTTCATTTTGAGTATCGGCATGGCTGTGGACGCCAACGTGTTGATCTTCGAACGTCTCAAGGAGGAATTGCGCGCCGGACGCACTCTGCACCAAGCCATTGATCTCGGCTGGTCGCGCGCCTGGCCATCCATTCGGGACTCGAATATTTCAACGTTAATCACCTGTCTCATCCTTTACATCTTCGGCAATACCTTTGGCGCCAGTATGGTCAAGGGCTTTGCTGTGAACCTGGCTCTGGGCGTGCTGGTCTCGCTCTTCACAGCCATTATCGTCACCCGCACCTTCCTGCACACCGCGCTCGACAACTTGAAGATCGGCGAGCATCCGTCCTGGTTCGGGCTTTAGGAGCACGCATGAACATCATCAAGAACCGCTATCTCTACTTTCTGATCTCCCTGATCGTGATCATCCCGGGCATTGTCTTCATGGCCCTGCACTGGGCCAGCACCAAACAAGGACCGCTCCCGCTGGGCATTGACTTTCGCGGCGGCTCCCTGCTTGAAATCCAATTCGCAGGCACGCGTCCGGACTCAGCTGAAGTTGCCTCCGTTTACGATCAATTGGCCACCACTGACGAACCCATTTCAGATCCGCTGATTCAGCCGCTTGGCACAGACTCGTACTCGATCCGCTCGGCCAGTATGTCCGACGAGACCAAGGGGAAGATCGTGTCCGATTTGCAGACCAAGTCCGGGTCAACTGTGACCGTGTTGAACTTCACCTCGGTCAGCGCCTCAGTGGGGAGCGAAGTGACGCGCAGCGCGGGCTTCGCCATCCTGTTTGCGGCAATTGCCATCCTCGTTTATATTTGGTTCGCCTTCCGCGGCGTGGAACATTCAATACGTTATGGCACAGCCGCGGTCATCGCCATGTTGCACGATGTGTTTGTAATTCTCGGCGTGGAAGCCATGCTGGGATATTTTCTCGGCTGGGAAGCGGACTCGCTCTTCCTGACCGCGCTTCTGACCGTGATCGGTTTCTCGGTGCACGATACGATCGTGGTGTTCGACCGCGTGCGCGAGAACGCGCATATTTACCGCCGCGTCAATTATGAAACGCTGGTCAATCATTCCATCGTTCAAACGCTCGACCGTTCGCTTACAACACAACTGACAGTGATGTTCACGCTGTTCGCGCTGGCGCTTTTCGGCGGCGAATCGATCCGGCATTTCGTCATCATCCTGCTGGTGGGCATCTTCAGCGGCACCTATTCCTCGATCTTCAACGCCTCGCCGATTCTGGTGGTGTGGGAGAATCGCGAGTGGAGAAACTGGTTCCGTAAGAAGGAAGAACCGACCCCGGCCTAATCGTATTTCCCTGAGAGCAAACCGATTAAAAAAAAGAGCGCCTTCTTGCGAGGCGCTCTTTTGCAGTGTAATCTTTACGCAACAGTGATGCTCGGGTCGAGATAGATATCCTGAATGGTGTTCAAGAGTTTGACTCCCTCCGCCATTGGGCGCTGGAAGGCTTTACGGCCGGAGATGAGCCCCATGCCTCCGGCGCGCTTGTTGATCACGGCCGTGGCCGCGGCATCGGCAAAATCGTTCGCGCCGGACGCGCCGCCGCTGTTGATGAGACCAACGCGGCCCATATAGCAATTCGCCACCTGATAGCGAACCAGATCAATCGGATGGTCGCTGGTTAGTTCGCTGTAAATGCGTTTGTCATATTTGCCGTACGAAACGCCGTCCGCGTTCAGTGCGATGTAGCCGCCGTTGTTCTCCGCCAGCTTTTGCTTGATAATGTCCGCTTCGATGGTTACACCGATATGATTCGCCTGCCCGGTCAAATCAGCGGATAAGTGATAATCCTTGTCTTTCTTGAAGGCCGGGTTACGCGTGTAGCACCATAACACAGTCGCCATGCCAAGTTCATGCGCCAGCGCAAAGGCCTGCGCGATCTCGATCAGCTCACGGTGCGAATCCTCCGAGCCGAAATAGATCGTCGCGCCGATTGCCGCCGCGCCCATGTCGTATGCTTCCTCCACAGTGCCGAAGAGAATTTGTTCGAAACTGTTGGGATACGTCATCAGTTCGTTGTGATTGATCTTCACCAAAAATGGAATTTTGTGCGCGTATTTGCGCGCCACACTGCCCAACACTCCGAACGTCGAAGCGACCGCGTTGCATCCGCCTTCGATAGCCAGCTTGACAATATTTTCCGGGTCGAAGTAATCTGGATTTTTGGCGAAGCTCGCGCCGCCCGAATGTTCGATGCCCTGATCGACAGGCAGGATCGAAAGATAACCCGTCCCACCCAGCCGGCCATGCTTGAACATCCACGCCAGATTACCGAGCACGCGGTTGTTGCGATCAGTCTGCATAAAGATGCGATCAACAAAATCCGGCCCCGGCAGGTGTAAACGTTCTTTTGAAATTTTCGGTGAATTGAACCCCAGCAGGGACTCTGCCCTGGCTCCCAACAAAGTTTGAATATCATTTGCGGTTGCGATTGCCATACCAATCCTCCTTGCCCGCGCATCAACGCCGGGCGATTTATTTACTTGATTATAACCCTCAACTCAGGCTATAATGTCACTCGTTCCTGCGACTTAGGCAATCCGGAACTCGTATATCTTGGCAGGAGGCTCAAATGAGTGACTTTTTCGAGAAAGTAAGCAGTCAGACCGATCCGCTCAAGAAACTGGCGGGAGTCATTCCCGGTTTCAGCGGATACGTGGAACGCCAGAACCGCCGCGATGCAGATAAACTCCTGCGCGATACCGTGGCGCGCCGTTTCGAGGAAGCCTGGAAGCGCACATCGAATCTGCAAAACGACCTCGTCAGCAACGGCATGATCGCCTATGTGGATGATATGGAAAAAGCCGCCATCCAGATCCGCACCTTCATCGACAAGATCAGCACCGCCCCGCGCGGCTATTCCGGCCTGTTCGATGCGGTCAAGATCAACGAGAATGAGTTGCAGGCGATCTACCAGTTCGACGCGGCCTTCTTCGATCTCGCCGAGCAGATCGGGCACGCACTCGACACGGTAGAGGCCAGTTTGAACGACGAGTCCGCACTACCCGCCGCCATCCGCAACCTGACATCGCTTGCCCGTCTTGCCACGGAAACCTACAACAAGCGCGCCGAGGCTGTCACCGGATCCGGCAAATAAATCCAATTCGAGAGGTTCATCGTGTGGCACGAATACTATACAGCCGCATCCACTGATGAAGTTGTTGAGCTTTTGGCAGAGAAGGGGGAGCACACTCGTATTGTTGCGGGGGCAACCGATCTAATTCTCGAACTCGAACGCGGCCTCCGCCGCGGTATCGATACGTTGATCGATGTAACCCGCATCCCCGATCTCGACCTCATCACGCTGGACGAAGACGAAGTTATCCATCTTGGCCCAATGGTCACGCACAATCATTGCGCCGCATCCAAATTGATTCACGAACGCGCCTTTCCGCTGGCGCGCGCAGCCTGGGAAGTCGGCGCGCCGCAGATTCGCAACCGCGGCACCGTGGCCGGTAATCTCATCACCGCCTCGCCCGCCAACGACACCATCTCGCCGCTGATGGCGCTCAACGCGTCCGTAACCCTGCTATCGAAACGCGGCGAGCGCGTCGTACCATTGCGCGAATTCTATACAGGCGTGCGCAAAACCGTCATGCAGCCAGATGAAATGCTGGTGGATATTTCCTTCCCCGCCATGAAGAAGACTCAACGCGGGACATTCATCAAATTAGCTTTACGCCGCGCGCAGGCGATCTCCGTTGTAAATGTTACGCTCATTCTGGACCTGGAAGCCGATCGCGTTAAATCAGCATCCATCGCGCTGGGAGCGGTCACACCCACCATCATCCATGCCGAGGAAGCGGAACAATTCCTGGCCGGCAAAACACCGACCGACGACGTTCTCGCCGAGGCGGCTGAACTCACCATGAAGGCCGCGCGCCCAATTGACGATTTACGCGCCTCCGCGGCTTATCGCCGCGAGACGGTGCGCGTCATCACCCTGCGCGGACTGCGCGCCCTGCGCGATGGTGAGGTGCAGGCCGGGGTCCCGAATGATCCGGTGCTGTTGTGGGGCAAACCGCAGGACCAAAGCCAGGTCAAAAGCGCGCGTCATAATAAAGAGTCGGAGATCCGCACAAAGATCAACGGGAAAGATTATGTTTTCAAGAGCGGACAGGACAAAACGCTGTTGCGGTTGTTGCGCGAAGAAGGCGAACTGATCGGCACAAAGGAAGGCTGTGCCGAGGGCGAATGCGGCGCGTGCACTGTCTTTCTGGATGGCAAGGCTGTGATGGCCTGCCTTGTGCCGGCGCCGCGCGCGCACGGCGCTGAGATCGTCACCGTCGAAGGGCTTGCACATGGCGAACACTTGCATCCCGTGCAGGAGGCGTTCATTCAAGACGGCGCGGTGCAATGCGGTTATTGTACGCCGGGCTTCCTGATGTCTGCCGCAAAACTGCTCGAGGAACGTCCGCATCCAACCAGGGACGAAATCCAACAGGCGATCACCGGCAATTTGTGCAGATGCACCGGATATTACAAAATTGTGCAGGCGATCGAGGACGCCAGCAAATTACCCACATAGGGAGACGGCATGAGCAAATACTCCAGCGATCATCGAGTGTTGCAGGAGGCACCCAAGGGTCCGCATCCGATCTGGAACACTATTGGCTGTTTGATGATCATCATTGTGCCAATTCTCTCGTTCTTCGCGGCGCTGGTAACCACCGAGGCTGGAGTAAACGGAGGCTGGCCCATTCCGGTTGAATTTCTGGGCTATCCGCATCTTCCTGATTTTCTCTTCAGTGTGCCTGCGCTGAATTTCATTTTCATTCCGCTCGCCAACACACAAAACCTCTACGCGTATATCATATTCACGCTTCTTTATATCGTGTTGCTCGGCGGAATCATCTCGTTTTTCTACGCCGTTGTCTATCGCTTCACAGGGCCTTCCAAATACGGCCCGTTGGACGCTCCGCCCGTACGAAGCGTAAAACATAAGCGTTACAAAAGATAGGTTGTCATGACGATTCATAGTGTAGGTCAGTCCGTTACCCGCATCGATGCCCGCGGAAAAGTCACAGGGCAAACGCTCTACTCCGGCGATGTCTCCGCGCAAGATATGTTGTTCATGAAAATCATGTTTGCGGAACGGCCGCACGCGCGCGTTAAACGCATTGACACAGGCAAAGCCGAAAAGTCGCCGGGGGTTGTTGCGGTGTACACCGCAAAGGACGTACCGGTCAATGAATACGGCTTGCAGATTCCCGACCAGCCCGTACTTTGCGGCCCGGGCGCGAGCAAACCGTATAGCGATATCGTCCGCTTCGTAGGCGATCAGGTTGCAGTAGTCGTTGCAGAAACGGAGGCGGAGGCCGCGGCCGCCCTGCAACTCATCGAGGTCGATTACGAGGACCTTCCGATTCTCTCCGACCCGGTCACTGCCATGCAACCCGATGCGCCGTTGCTTCACCCGGACCTCGGCAACAGCAATGTTTGCGTGCATTATCGCATCCGTAAAGGCAGTATCGACGATGGCTTTTCAAAGGCGGATGTGATTGTCACAAGCGAGTATCACACCCCGGTACAGGAACATGCTTTTCTCCAGCCCGAGGCGGGACTCTCCTACGTTGATGAAGAAGGCCGTATCGCGGTCGTTTGCGCGGGTCAATGGACTCATGCCGACCGCGAAACGATCGCCCACGCGCTCGACCTGCCGCTCGAAAAAGTGCGCGTGATCTATCCCGCCATTGGCGGCGCGTTCGGCGGGCGCGAAGATTTATCGGTGCAGATTGTGCTGGCGCTCGCCACGCTGAAATTGCGCAGGCCGGTCAAAATCATTTGGAGCCGGCGCGAATCCATCATCGGTCACTCGAAGCGGCATGCTGTGATTCTGCGCGCGAAATGGGGCGCCACCAAAGACGGCAAATTGGTCGCGGCTGAAAATGAAATCATCGGCGACGGCGGCGCGTACATGTACACCACCAATAAAGTGCTGGGCAATTCCACCGTCACATCCACCGGGACGTATTCCATTCCCAATGTTAAAACAGACGTGTACGGCGTGTACACCAACAACGTGCCGGGCGCGGCTTTCCGCGGCTTCGGCGCGCCGCAGGCATTGTATATGGCCGAACTTCAAATGAGTAAGCTTGCCGAAAAACTGGGCATGGACCCGGTGGAGTTTCGCCTGAAGAATGCCTTGCGCGACGGCGACACGCTGGGCGTGGGCACTCCCCTGCCTGGCCCGGTGAGCATCGTACGGGTCATCGAAACCGCGCGCGATAAATTCGAATGGAAAAAATGGCCGGCGAAGGCTCACTCCTCCTCACAGATCAAGCGCGGGCGCGGTTTTGCATCGGGCTTCAAGAACGTGGGCTTCTCTTTCGGTTATGTAGAAGATTGCTGGGCCAAGGTTGAAATTCACGGCAATGGCAACATCGAACAAGTCATCGTTCATCACGCCGGCGCGGACGTGGGCCAGGGCGCGCATACCGTCATGGTGCAGATGGCCGCCGAAGCAGTTGGCGTTCCCGTCAGCAAAGTTGAAATTGTCACTTCGGATACGGCCACGCAGGGAAACCCCGGTTCAGCTTCCGCTTCGCGCCTGACCTTTATGGCAGGCAACGCTATCAAAGGCGCGGCTGAGGCGGCCCTGACGAAATGGCAGGCCGAGGAACGTCCCGCGATTGCCGAATTCAAATATCTCGCGCCTCCTACGGAACATATGGACGACGAAACCGGTTACTCAAAACCGAATTTTTCGTATGCATATTCCGCGCAAGCCGTTGAAGTGGAAGTGGACACCGGGACAGGCCACGTGCGTCTCTTGCGCGTGGTCGCCGCAGACGACGTGGGAAAAGCCATCAACCCTCAATTGGTGGTGGGGCAGATCGAGGGCGCGGTCGTGCAGGCACAGGGCTATGCTCTCACTGAAGACTTCAAAGCGAAAGACGGCAAAGTAATCACCGACAAACTCAGCACCTATCTCCTGCCGACCATTCTCGATATTCCCGAACGCGTCGATTCATTCCTCGTCGAAGTCCCCGATCCAAATGGGCCATGGGGCGCGCGCGGCGTGGGCGAATTACCGCTCCTGCCATTGGCGCCTGCCATCGCGGATGCCATCCACGATGCCGTCGGTGTATGGATCAACGAGTTCCCGTTTACACCCGAGCGCGTATTGCGCGCTTTGGGAAAAATATAAACTGTAAGGGCGCGGGAGTCTCGCGCCCTTACGCCCAATATGTCTTTTCTGAGTTCCGTCGAATCTAAAGAACTGGATCAAACTGCCCGCACCCAGACTGCGGGTTCCTTCGTGCAGTTACGCGCAGGCTTTACACATTATGAACTCGGCGGGCCTGAGAACGGACAACTTGTCGTGCTTGTACATGGCTTTTCGGTTCCCTGTTTCATTTGGGATCCGACTTTTACGGCGCTGATCCGTGCCGGGTTTCGCGTCCTGCGCTACGATCTCTTCGGACGCGGCTACTCCGACCGGCCAAACATCCACTATACGTTGGATAGCTTCGTCCGGCAATTAACCGAATTACTCGATGAACTACGCCTCCCTTCGTCCTTCAAGCTGGCCGGCCTTTCAATGGGCGGAGTCATCGCTTCGGCCTTTACCGTCCAATCCCCTGCCCGCGTCGAAAAACTCGTCCTGATCGATCCAATTGGGACTCATCCCATGCCGCTGAATTGGATTTATAAGCTGGCAATTCTGCCCGGCGTCAGCGAATTTCTGCTCAAATTGGCCGGGACGGAAAGTATGGTTAAATTCATCGCTTCTGACTTTTTCGATACGGCCCTAGTGGAAGAATTTCAAGAGCGCTACCGCGTACAAATGCAATATCGCGGCTTCCAGCGTGCAATTCTTTCCACGCTTCGCAACGGCGTTGTGAATGGCTCGCCGGAAACTTACAAAAGACTCGGAAAACTATCCGTGCCCGTTTTGTTGCTGTGGGGACAGCACGACACTACATTGCCGCTTGCTCAAAGCCGATCCATTCTAGAGTTAGTTCCGCGCACGGAATTTCACGTCATCGAGAATACAGGTCACGTTCCCCATTATGAAAAGCCCGGCGAAGTCAACCCGATATTGATCAACTTCCTGCGATAGAATCAAAGCTATGTTCCGAAACATCCAAAAACAGATTATCCGCCACAAATACAAGCTTGCGATCTTCGGCCTGCTCCTGGCCGCATCCATTATATGCGTTACGCTGGTTGCCGCCCGCATTGCCTACAGCGATTCCGGCCGTTATTCAAATCTGGTCTGGAATCTCTTCCTGGCGTGGATACCGTTTGTGCTGGCCTACGCCGCCTATGCCCTGTCGTGGCGGCGCGCCCTGCTCGTCCTCGTCATTCCGGTCACGACTATTCTATGGCTGATTTTCTTCCCCAATGCGCCGTATATTCTCACCGATCTCCAGCATCTGGTGCAGGATTCTCACGATACCCCGCTCTGGTACGATGTGATCATGCTGGTTTGGTTCTCCTGGACGGGCCTGCTGTTGGGCCTGGTATCACTGTACTTAATGCATGAAATCGTCCACCGCGCGCTTGGCCGCGCCGCCGGCTGGATCTTCGTCTTCGCCGTCTCGGGCCTCAGCAGTTTCGGAGTCTATTTGGGGCGCTTCGTCCGCTTCAACAGTTGGGACATTCTGCAGGGACCTAAAGAGATCGCGGTCAGCATTCTGGGCCTGGTGATCGATCCATCGCGGCGGCTGGTCGCGTTCACTTTCCTGTTTACGGTGTTTTACCTTTTTGTGTATCTCACGCTCTATTCCTTTGGTCACTTGCTCCGGGAAAAGGACGGCGACTCGTGATATATAAAAACCTGACAGCCCGCTTCGCGAAAAACAAATACCGTTTGTCCATTTTCGCGATCTTGTGCGCGGCCTCGATTCTTTCCATTGGACTGTGGCGGTGGCGCGCATCGTTAACCAATACCACCAATTATTCCTTTCTGATCTGGAATCTTTTTCTGGCATGGATTCCATTCATCATCGCCTATCTCACCTATACACTCACCTTCAAAAGAAGCCGCGTGTATTTCCTGCTTCCGCTCACCGCTTTTCTCTGGCTGATCTTTTTCCCGAACGCGCCATACATTCTCACGGATTTCCAGCACCTCAGCTGGCCCGGTTGGCAGGATATCGAAACCTGGTACGATGTGCTGATGCTGATGTGGTTCGCCTTTACCGGCCTGCTATTGGGAATTGTTTCCCTGTTTATGATGCAGGAAGTCTTCCGCCGCGAATTTGGACGCTGGGTCGGCTGGGCATTCGTTGTTCTGGTCACACTCGCCAGCAGTCTCGGAATTTATATGGGGCGCTTCCTGCGCTGGAACTCATGGGATATCCTTCGTCAGCCCGGCGGTTTTATTACATCCACTCTGCAACGAGCGCAAGCGCCCAGCCTGCAATCGTTGGTATTCACAGGTATCTTTTTTATGTTCTTTTTATTTCTATATCTCACCCTATACGCTTTTGGCCATCTCCTACTCGAGCGGCAGGCGAATGAAGCTGAAAAATCATGAGCAGCCTGATTCTCCTGCGCGGCGGGGGCGACCTTGCCAGCGGCGTAGCCGTGCGTCTGCACCGCGCTGGTTTGCGTCTGCTGATCACCGAGCTCGAACAACCACTAGCCGTTCGACGTACTGTCGCGTTCTCGGAAGCGGTTTATGAGGACGCATATACCGTCGAAGGTATCACTGCGCGGCGCGCGCGGAACGCAATGGATGCAAAAAATATTCTGGCGGGAAATGAAATTCCGGTATTGGTCGATCCGCAACTTCACATTCTTTCGGAACTAGATGCCCTCGCGCTCGTGGATGCGCGGCTGATAAAAAAGACACCCGAACCATTACCGCGTCCGGTTCCGCTTCATATCGGACTTGGGCCTGGCTTCCACGCCGGGGAGAATTGCCACGCTGTGATCGAAACCCGCCGCAGTCACACCCTCGGCCGCGTACATTGGAACGGGACAAGCCAACCCGATAGCGGCCGCCCGGAAGGCGACCCGCGTCGCGTACTGCGCGCGCCCGCAGACGGAACTCTGCGTGCAACCGTAAAAATCGCCGCCCACGTGCAGGAGGGCGAAACAATTGCAGAGGTCAGCGGCGTTCCAATCGTCAGCCCGATGAAAGGCGTATTGCGCGGGTTGATCCACGAAAAAGTCCGGGTTACAAAGGGACTCAAGATCGGCGACGTGGATCCGCGCGATGACCCCAGCGCATGTTATCTGGTTTCCGATAAAGCGCTGGCCATCGGCGGCGGCGTATTGGAAGCGCTTTTATCCAAGCCTGAAATCAGGTCAAGGCTTTGGGAATGAATCTCGCCAGGGCACTGCGCATCGCCAACTCTCAAACGGTTGCTTTCGTCGGCGCAGGCGGCAAGACAACCGCGCTGTTCCGGTTGGCGCGCGAACTCGCATCCCCGGTGGTCATCACAAGCACAACTCATCTGGGAATCTGGCAGATTCCGCTGGCAGATCAGCATGTAATCGCAACGCGCCGCGAAGACCTGTCTTTTCTCGAAAACAAGTTCAGCGGCGTTTGGCTGGTCACCGGTCCCATTGCAGACGACCGGACTTCATCCCTGGATTCATCTCTCCTGTCACGGCTTTACGATGAATGTAAAAAACAGTCCATTCCCCTGCTGATCGAAGCGGACGGCGCGCGGCAAAGACCGTTGAAAGCGCCCGCCGAACATGAGCCGCCGATTCCGGAATTCGTTGACCTTGTAGTTTCCGTCGCGGGCCTTTCCGCTTTGGGAAAAGCTTTCACCGAGGAACTTGTTCATCGCCCGCAGGCCTTCGCGCGCATCAGTGGAATAAGCCCGGGCGATTCAATTTCACCCGAGGCTATCGCGCGCGCGCTAATGAACCCGAACGGCGGCTTGAAAAATATTCCTCCCGGCGCGCGGCGAATCGCCCTGCTCAATCAGGCAGACACTCCCGCGTTGCAAGCGAGCGCGGGCAAGATCGCGTACGCGCTTCTGTCATTTTATGATTCGATTCTTGTGGCGAGCCTGGAACAAAACGAAGTTTATGCGGTCCGCGAACAGACGGCGGGAATTATTCTGGCCGCCGGCGGAAGCCAGCGCTTCGGTCAGACGAAGCAATTGCTCATGTGGCGCGGCCAGCCGTTCGTCCGAGTCGTTGCACAGACCGCGCTGGAGGCGGGTCTCTCGCCTGTAGTTGTCGTGACAGGCGCGCAGGCCGAGGCAGTCGAACAAGTCGTTGAGAATCTGCCGGTTCAAATCGTGAGAAATGAAATTTGGGAGGATGGACAGGCTTCTTCGATTCGCGCGGGGATCACAAAGCTGGATGAATCTCGCCCCTTCGCCGGTTCGGCGATTTTTCTGCTTGCAGATCAACCGCAAATGACGACCACCGTGATACGCGCGCTGGTGGAGAATCACGCTTCCGCGCTTCAGCCGATTCTAGCGCCCATGGTGAGCGACCGGCGCGCAAATCCTGTGTTGTTCGACCGCGTGACGTTCCCCGATTTACTCCAGCTTCAAGGCGATGTGGGCGGACGCGGCATCTTCTCGAAATATCACGTGGATTATCTTCGCTGGCACGACGAGGCGTTACTGCACGATGTGGACAAACCGGAAGATTATCCGCGTCTCAAGAAGGAGTTGGAATGATCACAGCTATTGTGCTCGCGGCAGGACAATCCAGGCGCATGGGCCGCCCCAAAATGTTAATGCCATGGGGAAAAACGACCGTGCTGAAGCACGTACTCGATACCGTTCACGCGGCAGGTATAGAAGACATTATTGTTGTAACCGGCGGGGAGCGCGAAAAAGTGGAGGCCGAATTGATGGGCGCAAGCGGGGTTCGCGCGGTTTTCAACGCGGAGCATGCGCGCGGAGAAATGTTGAGTTCCATTCAATGCGGACTTCGAGGAATGAAAGCCGAAGCGGAGGCGGCGTTGATTTGTCTCGGCGACCAGCCTCAAATCGAGGAAGGAAGCGTACGGCTCGTCTGCGAGGAATTCGACAAAAGCCGCGCATCCTTGATCGTGCCAAGTTATCAGATGCGGCGCGGTCATCCGTGGTTGATGGCGCGCACACAGTGGAACGACTTTCTCGATTTGCGCGCTCCGCAAACGCCGCGTGATTTTCTAAATTTACACGCCGAAGAAATTCATTACGTCAACGTGGATACGCCGAGCGTGATCGAGGATCTGGATACGCCCGAGGACTACTTGAAATACAAGCCCTGAGATAAGCATGGATTTGAACTTACATTCGGACAGGGTTTCAACCTATTAAAATTTAAATAGATATGCGTTGGTCTCGCGTTTGGCAAAGCCCATGCGTTGATATAGCCGATTCGCGGCTTCACGTTTTGGATTGGACGTAAGTGTTACGCCGCTCGCGCCTTTTCCACGCGCGATTTCCAGCCCTCGGCGCACTAATGCCTCGCCGATCCCTTGTCCGCGCGCAGACTTATCCACGATCACATCTTCGATCACAGCGCGAACGCCAGTGGGCACGCGATAGACAGTGAGACAGAGCGCGCCCGCGATGTACCCGCGCGCATCGGGATGGCGCGCCATTAACAGCGTGGAACAACCCGATCGAATCAGAGCCAGCAAATCGTCCCGCGCAGGAGGCGGATTGTTGTTTGTCAATTGCGGCACAAGCCGCTGAAACGCTTCCAGCAATTCATCGGTGACATCTTCCGCTTGAAAGAAAAACATGCGCCTCCAAAAGTAAAAGGCGCACCTTGCGATGCGCCTTCCGGTTATGCTTTGAGCAAACCAACTTTGAGCGATTCGCCGTCGAATTTATCTTCGGCTGTAGGCGCGTCGGATGGCGGCTCGCCGAACGTCAGCCTGGTTGTCAGCGTTTCAGCGGTGACATAATCCCGGTGCGCTTCTACCGCGGACTTCAAGCCTGCTGAGGCCGCAACGAACACCTCAATGCGGTCAGCCACATCCAAATCGGCGGCTTTGCGCAAATCCTGTACACGGCGCACAAACTCGCGCGCCAGGCCTTCCTGAAGCAACTCAGGCGTCAAATCCGTCACCAGCGCGACTACGTAAGCGCCTTCCTCAGCCACCGCAAAGCCTTCCTTCGCGTTGGCTTTGATTTCAACTTCTTCAGGCAGAATATCGAAAGTCTCATTGCCGGCCTGGACCTTGAGGGTTTGACCGCTCAACAAAACATGTGCCGCGGCTTCAGAATCCATGGCCAGGATCGCTTTCTGAATGGCCGGGAATTTATTGCCATATTTCTGCCCAAGTTGTTTCGGCAGGGGTTTGACCGTATGCGAAAGCGCCTCGGTACTTGCATCCAGCAGGCGCACGCGTTTGACGTTCAACTCGTCCTCCACAATCCCGGCATAAGTTTCAAGCGCCTTGCGCTCCGTTGGATTGCTGAGCGAGAAAGCCGCCTCTGCCAGCGGTTGACGGACTTTACGATTCGCTTTCTGCCGCGCAGAATGTCCGAGTGAGACGAGTTTCATCACCAGCGCCATGTCGCGATTAAGGGATTCGTCAATGAATTCGGGCAGGACCTTCGGCCATTCCGCCAAATGCACCGACTCGGGCGCAGTCTCATCCAGGGAACGGACAAGGTTTTGATATAGCTCTTCGGCCAGGAACGGCATGGCGGGCGCGAGTAATTTAGCCACGGTCACAAGCGCTGTATACAAAGTGGAATAAGCGGCCTGTTTATCCGAATCGGATTCGGACTTCCAGAAGCGGCGGCGGGATCGGCGCAGATACCAAGTGGAGAGCTTTTCCACGAACGCCTCAATGGGACGCGTGCCGCCGGTCACATCATAGTTTTCGTACGCCTCCGTCACGTCGCGCACCAACGCATTCAATTCGGAGAACAGCCAGCGGTCGAGATCGTTGGTCGCGGCCGGAACAGTCGTCACATTGGGTTTGTCAAGATTGGCGTACGTTACGAAGAACGAGTACACATTCCACAGCGTAAGCGTAAAGTTGCGGATGACCTCGCCCACCAGGTCGGCAGAGAAGCGGCGTTCCTGCCCCGGCGGCGTGGCGGTATAGAGATACCAGCGGAACGCGTCCGCGCCATGAACGTTGAGCACGTCCCAGGGCGCGATGATGTTTCCCAGGCTTTTGGACATCTTCCGCCCCTCGCCATCCAGAATCAAACCGAGGCAGAGGACGTTCTTGAAAGAGACGGAATCAAAAAGCAAAGTGCTGATGGCGTGCAATGAATAGAACCAGCCGCGGGTTTGATCCACAGCCTCGCAGATATAATCGGCGGGAAATTGCTGTTTGAATTTTTCCCGATTCTCGAACGGATAATGCCACTGCGCCACAGGCATGGACCCGGAATCGAACCACACATCGATCAGGTCCGGCACGCGTTGCATCCTGCCGCCGCAATCCGGGCAGACCCAGTTGATATTGTCCACATGCGGGCGATGCAGATCGAGATCGCTCAAGTCGCGGCCGGCTTTTTCGGAAAGCTCCTGCACCGAGCCGACACATTCACGATGCTTGCATTCCACACATTCCCAAACCGGAAGCGGCGTGCCCCAATAACGTTCGCGCGAAAGCGACCAGTCAATGTTATTGGCCAGCCAATTCCCAAAGCGGCCTTCCTTCACGTGCTCTGGAACCCAGTTGATCGTGTCATTCAATTTCTTAAGTTCGTCGCGGTGCGCGCTGGTGCGGATAAACCATGAGTCGCGCGCATAATACATGAGCGGCGTCTTACAGCGCCAGCAGAATGGATAGACGTGGGTATAGATCTCCGAACGGAACAGCAGTCCGCGCGCATCCAAATCCTGGATGATCAACGGATCGGCCTTCTTGATATTGGTCCCGCGCCACGGCGTGACTTCGGGGATGAACGTGCCATTCGGCAAAACGGTCATCAGCACCGGCAAGTCGTTGGCTTTGCCCACTTCCATATCTTCCGCGCCGAAAGCCGGGGCAATATGTACCAAGCCGGAGCCATCTTCGGTAGTGACGTAATCGGCCAGCACAACAAAATAAGCGGGCTTGCCGGGCGGGATAAAAGTGTAAAGCGGTTGATACTTCATGCCTTTCAGCTTCCTGCCTTTGAAGCTGTCAACGACTTTTACTTCCTCGTCCTTGAACACTTTTTCGACCAGCGACTTCGCCAGAATCAGTTTTTCCTTTTTACCGCCGTTCAAGGACCGCTCGACGGTCACATACTCCACATCGGGATGCGCGGCCACGGCCACGTTGCCGGGCAGTGTCCACGGCGTGGTCGTCCATACCAACAGCGAGGTGTCGGGTTTATCCGCCAACGGCATGCGGACGAAAACCGAGGGATCGTCCGTGTCGTGCATCGCGTCGGGATAATGCACTTCGTGATCGGAAAGCGGCGTGCCGCAACGCGGGCAATACGGCACAACCTTGTAACCCTTGAAAAGCAGGTCCTTATCCCAGAAGTTCTTCAGAATCCACCAGACCGACTCGATATAGTCGTTGGTGTAGGTTACATACGCGTCTTCGAGATCCACCCAGAAGGCAATACGGTCGGTCAATTTCTCCCAATCTTGAATGTAGGTAAAGACCGATTTCTTGCATAGTTCGTTGAATTTATCAATGCCGTATTCTTCGATCTGCTGTTTGTTGCTAAATCCCAATTTCTTTTCGACTTCGATCTCAACCGGCAGACCGTGTGTATCCCAGCCGCCGCGCCGCGAAACGTGATAGCCGCGCATGATCTTGTAACGCGGGAACATATCCTTGAAGGCGCGCGCCAATACGTGATGGACGCCCGGTTTGCCGTTGGCTGTGGGCGGTCCCTCATAAAACACATACTCCGGGCGGCCTGCACGCTGGTCTGTGGTTTTCTTGAAGATCCGATTCTGCTTCCAGAACTTCAGAACGCCGTCTTCCATCGAAATCACATCCAGCTTTGAAGAAACATCTTTGAACATTCGACCTCCATCCTGTGTCGCTGCAATCTCTTCCCGGAAATAAAGATTACTTCACCAGCGGGCTCACAACGGCAGAATTAAAAATAAAAACTCTCGCCTCGAACCAGAGACGAGAGCCGAAACTCGCGCGGTACCACTCTGCTTCCCAAAAATTGGGCGCTCAGCCGGACGATACAACTGTCCGCAGAATTGATAACGAAGCCAGGCTCCGTCTCCCCTACTCCCCATTCAGGGTTTCAGTTCGAAGCTCCGGGAGGATTTTCCATCGGCGTTCCTGATTTGGCTCACACTATTTCCAAATTCGCTGGCGGCTCGAGCCGATGTACTCGTTCCCATCTCAGCCTTTCAATTGGCCGATTATGCCACAGAACAAAAAGCGGGTCAACGCTTGCCAAATCGATTCGGTGCGAGCATAATCGGGGCATGGAAAAAATCATCGAACTCGATCAGTTGACTCTCGAAATTTCCGCCGATGAAATCCGCGAAACGCGCGACGACATACGTCTCAACGGTTCACGCGTGACGATTCGCCTGCCGCGGCCTCCCAGTCATTACTTCCGCCATGGATGGCAATCCTGGTCTCTGGCCGCGTGGACGGATTTGACTTCGCTTCCGATTCAAAAGCCAAAGATTCTGCATCCGCTCCAGACCGATCCGCTTTACGTAAACGAACCCAACCCAAACGGGTCCTGGCTGGGCGCGGTGGAATTCGAAGTCGGGAAAACGCTTCTGCTGGGCGCGCTTGGGACGGATGCCCATGTCCGTTTAAACGGAACCAATTTAGAGGGCTGCGGCGAAGCGGGTCCGGTCGAATGGCTGGTTGCGTATGGCGAAGAAGAATCCGTCTTCGCAGATTATGTCGAACTGCTGGCGGGTATTTTTGGTCAGGTCAAGAAAAAACCCGCGCCGCGCATTTGGTGTTCGTGGTACAGCCTGTATACCGCCATTGACGAGGCGCTGTTGAATAAAACTTTCGCCGAGCTTGGCGACCTGCCGTTCGATGTATTGCAAGTGGACGATGGCTGGCAGGTTGGAATTGGCGATTGGGAAGCGAATAAAAAATTCCCGGCCGGCATGCGCGCGCTGGCAGAGCGGATCCAATCCACTGGACGAAAGGCCGGGCTGTGGCTGGCGCCGTTGATCGCATCGAGTAAGTCGGGTTTATTTCGGGAACATCGCGATTGGTTCCTGAAAGATGCACGCGGCCGATTCGTTTCGGCGGGATTCAATTGGGGCCAACAACTCCACGCGCTGGATACCACTCATCCCGCCGCATTGGAGTGGCTGGCCGCGCTGATGAAGCAAGTTCGCGCATGGGGATTCGATTACCTGAAACTGGACTTCCTGTATGCGGGCGCGCTACCGGGAAAAAGGCGCGGGAATCTGCCGCGCGAAGCCGCTTACCGCAACGGCTTGAAAGTTCTACGCGAGGCCATGGGCGAAGACGCGTTCTTTTTGGCTTGCGGCGCGCCGATCATTCCGTCATTGGGATTGTGCGACGCACTGCGCATCGGCCCGGATGTGGCCAGCGAATGGGAAAGCCATCGCGACGCCGTCCTGCTGTCCAACTTCTCCACGCCCGGCACAAAGAATGCCATCCGCACCACTCTTCATCGTTTGTGGCTGAATCCGCTGGTGCACACCGACCCGGATGTTGCATACTTTGCGTCCAAGAGAAATTCGCTGACGCCCGAACAAAAAACTTTGCTTCAAAACATGGCCTTGATCTGCAACTTCAAGGCCGCGTCGGACCTACCGGAGTGGTTGACGGAGGTGGAACGAGAATCTCTGGCCGCGTTTCTCGAAGCGAAATCAAAGGTCAAACGAACCGGCCGCTACACGTTTCAAATTGACAAGCGCAGTGTAGATTTCAGCACTGTACCGCCACTTTCCGAACGTGCCCGTGGTCTGAGCGCCGCGCAGAGCGCGCTAATCGGCTGGCTGGGGAATCAAAAATGGGCTTTAAAACTGCTGGCTCAAATGGAAAAGGATGTTTTGGGGAGTGGCGAAGAATATGTGTAAAATAAGGGGATGAAATGTCCAAAATGTGAGC
>CAZCUF010000015.1:0-66342 GCA_964502095.1 uncultured Anaerolineaceae bacterium | reverse complement strand
CTCACATTTTGGACATTTCATCCCCTTATTTTACACATATTCTTCGCCACTCCCGTGACCCGAACAATTAATATGTTTTGGCAATGTTATCAAAAATTCAAGGCATTAAAATCCAATTAATTTCGGGAATTTATAGTAATCGCCTTTTCATAACGCCGCTTCGAAAACGAACACGCAATTCTGGAGGAACGTACATGTTCGCAAAAACCCTTTTATCTCTGGGCAACAAGATCGCTGCGGCTAGCGCGGTCGCCATGCTCATTTTGACCGCCTTACCAGTGGGGAATGTTCGCGCCGCAAATACGGGCGCACAGTATCCCACCGGCTGTGCCAATACGGGCACAGGTTGGAGCAATCCGGGTAACGCGGCGCTGTCCGATAACAGCAACGCTACGGTAAGCAATGGGGGACGCACAATGTATTGTTCCTTCAATATTACGGTTCCGGCAGGCAATGTGATTAACGGAATCGAAGTAATTGTAGAGGGATCTGCCAGTGGATCACGGGAAGCAGACGTGTCCCTTTCGTGGAATAGCGGCGGAAACTGGACAAATGACGTAACTACAGCCTTCGGCGCCGCAAAAAACAACCAGACGTTTGGCAGTTCTACCGATAGCTGGGGGCATGGGTGGACTATTGCGCAACTTACCACTTTACGGGTGCGATTGGTTTCCACTTCTGTTTTCGGAGCCAGCACGATTTCTCTGGATAATGTACGCGTCGTCGTATATTACGATTTGCCGTCCGAAATCGATATCCAAGGCAATAGTATTTCGATTGCCGATGGAGATACCACTCCCAGCGTCACAGACGGCACCGACTTCGGAAACGTCGGTTTGAACTTCACGCTCGACCGGACCTTTACAATCTACAACACAGGCACCGGCACTCTAACTTTATCGAACGCCGATGTTTCGGGAACTAGTAGTTTTACATTGCTTACACCCCCGGCGGCCAGCGTAGCGTCTGGAGGCTCGACCACCTTCGTCATCCGCTTCCAGCCAAACGGTTTGGGGGGATCCACCAAGATTGCCACTTTCAGCGTGGATAATAACGATTCAAACGAGAACCCTTATACTTTTGAGGTGAGAGGCGTTCGGGTTGAAGCAGGAATCAATGTGCAGGGTAATGGCAATGATATTAGCGATGGAGATAATTCACCCAGCGCAACGGATGGCACCGATTTTGGAAGCACCATCGTGGGGTCAACCGTTTCACACACGTTTACCATTCAGAATACAGGCGGGGGAAATTTATACCTTGGCCCAATTACATTTACAGGCGATTTCAGCTTGGGAACCGCGCCCACTTCACCGGTAACGGCGGGCGGGTCCACAACCTTCACTGTAAATTTCACACCGACTGCAACCGGCGTGCGTAATGGTACGCTCAGTTTTATCAACAACGATACAAATGAAAGTCCTTATAACTTTTCTTTAAGAGGGACCGGCCTGGCGAATACGGCTCCCACCATCACCAGCAACGGCGGCGGCGCAACGGCGGCAGTCAGCGCTCCTGAAAACACAACTGCAGTGACAACAGTCACTGCCACCGACCCGAACGCTCCTCCCCAAGTGCTAAGCTATTCGATCTTCGGAGGGGCGGATGCCGGTCTGTTCGGCATCAATGGTTCCAGCGGCGTGTTAACTTTCAACTCCGCCCCCAATTTCGAGGCGCCCGGCGACGCCGGCACAGATAATGTTTACAATGTAACGGTTCAAGTCTCTGATGGCGCGGGCGGAACCGACACACAAGCCATCGCGGTAACTGTCACCGACGTTAACGAAGCCCCGACCGATGTTTCACTTTCCAGCAACACAGTGGATGAAAATCAGCCCTCCGGCACGCCGGTCGGCAACTTGAGCGCCACAGACCCCGACGCGGGCGCCACATTCACCTATTCCTTCTGCGGCGGCGCGGACGATGCATCCTTTAGCCTCGCCGGAGCCAGCCTTCAGACCGCCGCATCGTTCGATTACGAAAGCAAGAACAACTACGCCATCTGCGTACGCGCTGCCGATCAAGGCGCATTGACCTTCGATAAGAATCTGACCGTCAACGTCAACGACGTCAATGAGAATCCGACCGACATCGCTTTATCCAATAACAACGTCAACGAGAACCAGCCGGTCGGCACCGCGGTGGGAGCGTTGAGCACCACCGATCCCGATGCGGGGGATAGCTTCACTTACTCCTTCTGCGGCGGCGCGGACGACGGTTCCTTCCAGATCACCGGTACAACGCTGGAGACCAATGCAATCTTCAATGTTTTGATCCAGAGCAGTTTCGCTATTTGCGTTCGAACCACAGATTCCGGCAGTCTGTTCTTCGACAAGAACTTCACGATCTCCGTTAACGACATCAACATCCCGCCCATCTTCACAAGTTCGCCGATTACTACCGCGAACGAGGGCATGCTCTACAACTATGGCGTCGCGACTTCGGATCCCGATAACGACCCGGTCACGATCACTGCGCCCACCATCCCCGCCTGGCTTTCATTCACGGATAATGGCGATGGCACCGGCCTGCTGGCCGGCACGCCTTCCAGCGGTGACGTTGGCGTTCATAACGTCACCCTGCGCGTCAGCGACGGCAGTGCTTCCACAGACCAGAACTTCACTATCACAGTTGGAAATACAGCGCCCAAGATCGGCGCCAACGGCGTCAACTCTCTCACTGACACCGGCGACGGAGTGCTGGCAGAATTCGAAAACGTTTCCGTCAATGTGACCAAGCTCACAGTCACGTTCGACCAGGATGTGTTCAACGTTCCAAGCGGCGATCCAAATTACGCAGAGAGTGTGGTCAACCCGGCCAACTACATGCTCGTCCGTGATAACGGCGATGGTTTTCAGACCACCAGTTGCGCCAGTGGTGTCGATCCGCTGGATACCGCCATCACCATTGACTCGATTACGTACGATAACAACGGCGGCGCGGGTCCCTTTGTGTCTACGATCAACGTCAACGGTGGACTGCCGCTCTCCAACGGTAACTATCGGCTCTATACCTGCGGCACCACCTCCATCAGCGACGTACAGGATCAGGCTCTCAAACTGGCCGGGGATGGAGCCACTCCCGGCACCGACTTCGTCCGCAACTTCATTGTCAATCTTGCCTCCAATGGTGGCGGGAATAACGGCGGCCAGAACAACGTGAACTTCAGAGGGCGCGGTATTCCGGTCACCGGTTTTACTCCGGGCAAGATCACCCAACTTCCTCAGCAACCCGAGAGTGCCGCATACAACAAGCTCAACGGTATCCGCCTGGAGATTCCAAAACTTGGCATGGACACTCAGATCGTGGGGATCAATCTCACGTCCAAAGGCTGGGACCTTACCTGGCTTGGCAATAACGTTGGCTATCTCGAAGGTTCTGCATATCCCACCTGGGCTGGCAACACCGTATTGAGCGCACATGTACTGGACGCCACCAATGCTCCCGGTCCATTCGCAGGTATCAAAGACTTGCAATTTGGGGATGAAGTGATGATCCACATGAACGGGCAGGTTTTTGTCTATCAGGTACAGCTCAACCAACAGGTATTGCCCACCAATACCTCGGCGGTCTTCCAGCATGAAAACTACAACTGGGTGACTCTGGTAACCTGTGAAGATTACAACCCGATGCGACTCTCCTATAATTACCGCCGCATGGTGCGGGCAGTGTTGATCAGCGTCCTCCCCGAAAAGTAAAACTTTTTCAGTTCCTCTCCTCTCACAACCAGCCGAAGGCGCCTCCCCTTCGGCTGGTTGTGTTTTTGGATAATTAATGTCCGATTAAGAAACCTGCAACGATTCTGCAATGTTTCCGAATTTCGAAATCATTAATATCAAATGAGAATTCTTACAATTTTGCAAGCAGGCCGTGGATCACAGCATCGCACGGCTTGTCGCCTTTTCACAAAGCGTGATTTCTCAGGCGCTTTGCATCTTTGCTCGGAGGAAATTACATGCCAACAAAGTCTTCTTTCCGTAAAGGCGGCAAGCTTGCCGCAGCCGCGCTGATCGTTATGCTGGTCATGGCCGTTCTGCCGGTAATACCGATACAGGCGGCCCCGGTGGTTACCACATACACCACTTCGGGATCCCACACTTGGACTGCTCCGACAGGCGTTACCTCCGTCACAGTTGAGGTTTGGGGAGGCGGCGGAAAAGGCGGAACCAGAACAAACAGCGGGAGTGGAGGGGGTGGAGGCGGCGGGGCTTATTCCATAAAAACCAACATAGCAGTAATCCCTGGCAATACTTATACAGCTTATGTCGGCGCAGGGGCAACGACCACAGCCGCAGGCGGTGATTCCTATTTTATTAACACGTCGACTGTTATGGCTAAAGGTGGAGGCTCAGTGGCAGACAACACTACAGCCGGCGCACAGGGCGGACAGGCCTCGGCTGGCGTTGGAGATACCAGATACTCTGGCGGTACCGGAGCCAGTGCAGGGAGTGATGGCGGTGGTGGCGGCTCATCGGCCGGGACCGGGGCAAACGGTGCGAATGGTGTTAATTCAAATGGCGGGAATGCACCGGCCGGCGGCGGAGATGGCGGTGACGGCAGAACTGGATCATCAGGTAATGGCACCGATGGCGAGACGCCAGGCGGAGGCGGCGGAGGCGCGCGCAGAAGTTTTGGGGGGACGCGAAACGGCGGCGAAGGCGCTGATGGACAGGTTCGAATCACCTATGACGACAGCACCCCTCCCGCTGTAACCGTTGAGCAGGTGGGCCCCGATCCAACAACCGTTCAACCTATCAATTTCACAGTCACTTTCAGCGAACCGATCAGCGGATTCACGGGCGGCGATATTACCTTGACCGGCACTGCCGGAGGGTTGGCCGGCGCGACAAAAACCATTTCCGGAACGGGTCCTTATAACGTAGCGGTCAGCGGATTGACCGCACCGGGCACAGTGATCGCCAGCATTGGCGCAGGCGCGGTTGTAGATGTGGCAAGTAATGCCAACACTGCCAGCACCAGCGTAGATAACTCAGTCACGCTTTCCGGGCATGTCATTACAGCCTCTGCCGGCGCGGGAGGCACGATCAACCCCAATGGAACGGTGAACGTATTTAACGGCGCCAGTCAAACCTTTACCATCGCGCCTAATGCCACTTTCATTGTTTCCGACGTTCTTGTAGATTCCAGCTCAGCGGGCAGGGCTAACAGTTACACCTTCGCTAATGTAACAACCGACCATACGATCACCGCCAGCTTCGATGGCGGATGGCGCGCGCCCAGTGGCAGTGCTAATGTATCCGGTTGGACAAATGTCGGAAATGCATATGTATCTGACAACAATAACGCCACCGCCACCATCTTCTTCGGCGCAAACAGCGTTGACTATAATAATTTTGGCATCAGCATTCCCGCCGGTTCGACAATAGACGGAATCGAAGTGGCGATTGAAGGCCGCACCAATGGACCTCAACTCTCCGTTTCCGTTTCGCCGGACGGTACTAATTTTAGCAGTCCACAAAATATGTCTTTCACAAGTGCGGATGCCACAAATCTTCTCGGCGATCCCACTGACCAATGGGGCCTGACGTGGACCACGGGAGGATTTACCAATTTCACAGTTCGAGTCAGCGCATCCGGGGGAAGCTTCGGCACCACATTCTCCCTCGATCAACTTCAGGTTAAAGTTCATTATCGACAACCCACTGCACTGGTCGTCGGCGCCGCAACGGGCACCTATGGCGGTACGGTCACACTGACTGGAACGCTCACCACCATCGTAGGCGGCAACCCGGTCAGCGGACAGACCGTGAACTTCTATTTGAACGGTATCAGTGTGGGCAGTGCTGTCACCAATGCCAGCGGCATAGCCACACTCAACAATGCCAGCCTGGCTGGAATTAACGTTGGCGCATATCCCGGCACATATAACACCAGCGGAGTAGGCGCCAATTTTGCGGATAATTCAGCGGGCGCTTTACCCGGCTATCTTGGCAGTACCGCGGCCAATGCATTAACCGTAAACCAGGCCCAACTCACCGTCACGGCCAATGACCAGAGCCGCGCATACGGCGCGGCCGATCCCCTGCTCGACGCCACTATCACCGGCTTTGTCAACGGCGAAGACCTCAATTCCAGCGACGTCACAGGAGATCCCGTCTGCACTACTACAGCCACAACTTCCAGCCCGGTTGGAACGTATCCCATAACCTGCGCAATCGGCACACTGGCTTCGAATAATTACAGCTTTACTTTTGCAGGCGGCACATTGACAATCGACCCCGCCGATTTGCTTATCACCGCCTCGAGCGCATCCATGACTTATGGCGGAGCCGTCCCAACTATCAACCCGATCTATTCCGGACTGCAAGCTGGCGACACGCAACCGGCCACGCCTCCCACCTGTACAACGACCGCCACCAGCGCCTCGCCGGTGGGCCCGTATTCATCCACTTGTTCAGGCGCGGCAGACCCGAACTACAACATCAGCTACGCGCCCGGCACGGTCACTGTTACGCCCGCGGTTCTAACAGTAACCGCCAATGACAAGAGTCGTGCGTATGGCGCGGCCGATCCCCTGTTCGACGCCACCATTACCGGCTTTGTCAACGGAGAGAATTTAGGCACCAGCGATGTGACCGGCGCGCCGAGTTGTACTACTGCGGCCACAGCTTCCAGCCCCGTCTCCGGCAGTCCATATCCGATCACGTGTTCGATCGGCACGCTGGCTTCCACAAACTACAGCTTCACCTTTGCCGACGGTCAGTTGACAATCACATCCGCGACGTTGACTGTGACCGCCAACGACAAGAGTCGTGAGTATGGCGCGGCCGATCCCACGTTCGACGCCACCATTACCGGCTTTGTCAACGGAGAGAATTTAGGCACCAGCGATGTGACCGGCGCGCCGAGTTGTACTACTGCGGCCACAGCTTCCAGCCCCGTCTCCGGCAGTCCATATCCGATCACGTGTTCGATCGGCACGCTGGCTTCCACAAACTACAGCTTCACCTTTGCCGACGGTCAGTTGACAATCACATCCGCGACGTTGACTGTGACCGCCAACGACAAGAGTCGTGAGTATGGCGCGGCCGATCCAGTATTCGACGCCACTATTACCGGCTTTGTCAATGGAGAAAATTTAGGCACCAGCGATGTGACCGGCGCGCCGAGTTGTACCACTACTGCCACTCAAACCAGCCCGGCGGGAATCTATCCCATCACTTGTACTACGGGCACCTTGGCTTCCAGTAACTACAGCTTCACCTTCGCGTCCGGCACGCTCACCATTTCGCCAGTCGCGTTAACTGTGACTGCCAATGAAAAATTCCGTGAATACGGTCTCAGCAATCCAACTCTGGACGCGGTCATCACCGGTTTCGCCAATGGAGAGAATTTAGGCACCAGCGATGTCACCGGCGCGCCGGATTGCACCACCACCGCTACAATCTTCAGCCCGGTGGGTGATTACCCCATCACTTGTTCCATCGGCACACTGGCCTCGAATAATTACACTTTCACATTCACGGACGGCCAACTTCACATCACCCAAGCCGCGTTGACCATCACTGCCTCCAGTCATTCGCTCAGTTATGGAGATCCCGTACCGGCCATTACGCCGATCTATTCCGGTTTACGCGCAGGTGACCTTGCGCCGGCTACGCCTCCCACATGTTCAACCACCGCCACCAGCACCTCGCCGGTCGGCCCCTATCCATCCACTTGTTTGGGCGCAGTTGACCCGAATTACACCATCAGTTATGTGAGCGGAACGGTAACGATCGGAACGCAGGCATTGCTCATCACCGCCTCGAGCGCATCCATGACTTATGGCGGAGCCGTCCCAACTATCAACCCGATCTATTCCGGACTGCAAGCTGGCGACACGCAACCGGCTACGCCTCCCACCTGTACGACAACCGCCACCAGCGCCTCGCCGGTCGGTCCGTATTCATCCACCTGTTCAGGCGCGGTCGACTCCAACTACGTTATCACTTACGCGCCCGGCACAGTCACTGTAACCCAGGCCGCGCTCGATATCACCGCTTCGAGCGAGACGATGATCTACGGCGATGCCGTTCCCGCAATCACGCCCAGCTACACAGGCTTTGTGGCCGGCGATAACGAGGCCTCGCTTACAACGCTTCCAACCTGTTCAACCACAGCCACCAGCGCCTCGTTTGTTGGAAGCTATACATCCTCCTGTTCAGGCGCGGCGAGTCCTAACTACATTATCGGTTATACCGACGGCACGGTTACAGTCAACAAACGCGCCCTCACCGTCACCGCGGTGACAGATACCAAAGCCTACGACGGCGATACGTCTTCCATCGGAATCCCGAATATCACTTCGGGAATTCTGGTCAACGGCGACACAGCCAACTTCATTCAAACCTTCGACACACCGACCGTTGGTATAGGCAAAACGTTGACGCCGGGCGGGTCCGTTAATGACGGCAACGGCGGAAACAACTACGATGTGACCTTTGTTCAAGACACCACTGGTTCCATCGTGGGAATCACAGTCACCGTCACTGGTATCACGGCCAATAACAAAGTTTACGACGGCACCACCACTGCCACACTTAACACGGGCAGTGCAGTTCTGGTGGGCGTTGTGAGCGGAGATGATGTCCAACTTGTTGTATCTGGCGCGACCGGGAACTTCGCCAACAAAAACGTTGGCAACGGCAAGACGGTCAACATTACCGGCCTAACTCTCACGGGGGCGGACATTGCCAATTACGGCATTATCCCGCCAACCACAATTGCGAACATCATCACACGGCCGATCACCGTCACTGCGCAGACCAACACCAAAGTCTACGATAGCACAACCTCCTCTGCCGCGGTTCCATCCATTACAGTGGGAACACTGGCCGGCGGGGATACGCCCAACTTCACACAGTCGTACGATACGCCGAATATGGGCACCAGCAAGACGCTTACACCAGGCGGCGCGGTCAATGACGGCAATGGCGGCGGCAACTACCTGATCACGTTCGAGAATAACACGACCGGCGTGATCACGGCCCGTCCGCTCACCATCACTGCCGATCCAAAATCCAAGGCATTCGGCGCGCCCGACCCGATCTTTACATACAGCATCACCAACGGTTCATTAGCCGGTGCAGACTTCCTGAGCGGCAGTCTGACGCGCGTCGCAGGCGAGGCAGTTGGCCCGTATGCCATTCTGCAGGGTTCGCTCACCGCAGGCAGTAACTACAACATCACATACGTAGGCGCAAACCTGACGATCTCCATCGTCAACCAGACCATTACGGTTGTCACTTCTGCGCCCGCCAACGCGGCCTATAACACCAGTTTCAACGTGGCCGCCACAGCCAGCTCGGGCCTGCCAGTTGCAATCACAACCACCGGCTCATGCACAGGCAGTGGTTCCTCGACCGCCACTATCATCGTCGTAAGCGGCACGGGCACCTGCACAGTTCATTACAATCAGGCCGGGGATGTAAACTATAACCCTGCCATCGAAGTGACTGAAACGACCGCCGCTCAAAAGGCCAACCAGGTCATCACGGTCAACACGGCCGCGCCTGCCAATGCGACTTACAATACCGGCTTCAACGTGGCGGCTGTCGCTTCATCGGGTCTACCCGTTGCATACAGCTCGACAGGGGTTTGCAGTAATGCCGGGTCCAACTTTACGATGACCAGCGGCACAGGCATCTGCACAGTTCACTTCAACCAGGCCGGCGACGTGAACTATAACGCGGCCGCCGAAGTCACAGAAACAGTCAATGCGCAAAAAGCGAATCAGGCCATTTCCATTATCACATCGGCCCCAGCCAATGCGGCTTACAACAGTAATTTCACTGTAGCCGCCACGGCCTCTTCGGGGTTGGCCGTTGCATACACCTCCGGCGGGTCCTGTACAAACGGAGGCACCACTACATATACTATGACGGGCAGTACGGGCACGTGCAGTGTGATCTATAACCAGGCCGGCAACGCCAACTACAATGCCGCGCCGCAAATCACACAAACGGTCAACGCGCAGAAAGCCAACCAGACGATCACTGTGACCACGTCCGCCCCGCCCAGCGCGGCCAACGGTTCGAACTTTACAGTCGCCGCCACAGCCAGTTCCGGCCTGCCGGTCGCGATTACCACCAGCGGCTTCTGCACAGGCGGCGGTTCGGGATCGGCAGTCATTACCATGACCAGCGGCACTGGATCATGCACGGTTAATTACGATCAGGCGGGTAACGTCAACTACAATGCCGCGCCGCAAGTAAGCGAAACGGTCAATTCGACCAAGGCCAATCAGACCATCAGCGTGACCACCTCGGCTCCAGCCACCGCCACCAATGGCGCCGCCTTCAACGTGGCCGCCAGCGCAAGCTCCGGCTTGCCCGTGGCAGTGACAACCAGCGGTGTTTGTACGGGCGGCGGCACAGGCACGGTTATTGTCACCATGACCAGCAGTTCCGGCACCTGCACCGTTCATTACGATCAGGCGGGCAATACAAACTACAATCCCGCTCCGCAGGTAAACGAAACGGTCAACGCGGTTAAAGCGAATCAGACCATCACCATCACGACCAACGCTCCTGTTACTGCCGCCAACGGAAGCAACTTCACTGTCGCCGCAACCGCCTCTTCCGGATTACCGGTGGCCTACACCGCGACCGGTTCCTGCTCCAACAGCGGCGCGACCTTCACCATGACCAGCGGCGCCGGCACCTGCACAGTTCACTACAACCAGGCCGGGAACGTAGATTACAACGCCGCCATCGAATTGACCGAAGGCGTAACTGCCCAGAAAGGCAATCAGACGATCACGGTCACTACAAACGCTCCAGTTTCAGCCGCCAACGGCAGTAGTTTCAATGTGGCGGCCACAGCCAGCTCCGGTTTGCCGGTTGCGATCACTTCCACGGGCGTATGCAGTGGCAGTGGCGCCGGCTCCGCCAGCATCACAGTCAATGCCAGTTCCGGCACCTGCACCGTTCACTACAATCAGGCAGGAAACGTCAACGACTGGAATGCGGCGCCCGAGGTGACTGAAAATACAAATGCTTTACCCTCCGCCCAAACCATCACTGTGACGACTCATGCACCGGCCTCCTCCTCGATGGGAAGCAATTTCGATGTGGCGGCCAACGCCAGTTCCGGCCTGACCGTTTCGTTCACAGTCAGCGGAGGCGTTTGCTCCGGCGTGGATCATGGCGATGGAACCGCCACGATCACAATCACGAACACAACGGGCACCTGCACCGTTCACTACAATCAGGCGGGCGACAGTAACTACGCCGCCGCGCCCGAGGTGACGGAAGCGGTCATTCTGGACAGCGTAGCTCCAACTGTGACCATCAACCAGGCCGCGGCTCAAGCCGATCCAACCAACGGCTCGCCAATCAACTTCACAGCTGTATTCAGCAAACCGGTCACGGGCTTCACCGACTCGGATGTGATCATCGGAGGGACGGCTGGCGCCACCACCGCGAGCGTGACAGAGATCGCGCCCAACGATGGCACAACCTATAATGTCGCGGTCTCCGGTATGACAGTGGATGGCACAGTCAGCGTTTCCATTCCAGCGGGAGCGGCGAAAGACGCCAGCAACAACAGCAGTTTTGCCAGCTCCAGCACGGATAACGTAGTCACTTACTTTGACGGAATCGGACCTTCGGTGGCTGTGAACGGAGTCAACACTTCATCCGACACCGGCGATGGCGTTCTGAACGAGTCGGAGGTCGTGGCAGTTGGCGTAACTCAATTCGTATTGAAGTTCAATCAGGATGTCTATAACCCGGCAGGCGATAGCGCTTCGGACGATGTCACAAATCCGAACAACTATTTGCTGGTGCGCGATCTCGGCGATACCGCCGGATTCCAGACAGTCAGCTGTGCAGGCGGCGCACAAACACCGGCCGATACGAACATCGCCATCAACAATGTGACCTACGATAGCGTAACCTATACGGCAACCATCACGGTCAACAGCAGTCTGCCGCTCTCGAACGGAAGCTATCGCTTGTATGTTTGCGGAACGACCTCCATCGTGGACCCGCTCGATACTGCCCTTAAATTAGTCGGCAACAGCGGCGCAGGCAGTGACTTCCTCCGCAACTTCTCGGTGAACATCGCCAATAACGGAGGCGGCGGCAACGGCGGCGGCAATGGAGGCAACGACCCGCGTAACATCAGCGGATACGGCATCCCGGTAACCGGTTTCGCTCCGGGCAGAGTCACTCAACTGCCCAAACAACCCGCCAACCTGGCTTACTCCGACCTCGACGGCGTGCGCCTCGAGATCCCCGTGCTCAGCGTCAATGTTCCAATTGTGGGCATCAACCTAACCTCCAAAGGCTGGGACCTCACCTGGCTCGAGAATAACGCCGGTTATCTCCAGGGTTCGGCCTATCCCACCTGGGCCGGGAACAGCGTGTTGACTGGTCACGTGCTCGATGCATCCAACGCACCCGGGCCATTCGCCTACATCAAAGACCTGCAGATCGGCGACCGGGTAATGGTCCACATGGGTGGGTATGTTTATGTCTATGAAGTACAGGAGAACCGCGAGCTATTGCCCAGCAATCTCTCGGCAGTGTTCCGGCACGAAGACTACAACTGGATCACACTGGTGACTTGCGAGGATTACAATTTGAGGCGTCAATCCTATAACTATCGCCGCGTCGTGCGCGCCATCCTCGTCAGCATTGTGCCGGAGTAGCCAACAGACCAATTAGAAACAAAACTGCCGAAGGCAAAAACCTTCGGCAGTTTTGTTCTTCTTCACGGATTGTTCACCAGCACCTGAATGACTGCCGTATCCACCCGTTGATCAGTATGCACCACGATCAACTGCAACGCATAGAGTCCGTTCAACCCGGCGGTGTTCCAATTCGCCAGCACGCCATTCTCCACCGGCGTATGAACATCCTCGCCCACCTGAATCCATTGCTGTGGATTCAATCCCTCGCCCGCCTGGACGCGGTAATAATCGAAATCCGAACCTGTGGCTGTGCCAGTGATCTGCACATTCCCATGGACTTCGGCGAACAACGCCGGACTTTTGAAGTGAACCTCGGGATTCACCTGCGGCGGCTGAATCGCATCGTACGTATCAGGCGGGACCGGTAAGCCTGCATTCTGCGCCCAGGCCTTTGCCTCCGCTGGAACGATCATATACACGCGCTTCTCCACAAATTGCGGCGGAGTGAAAACCGTCGCCAAATAACCGGTCTCGCGATTGACCTCGTACGAACGGAATAACGTATCGCTTTGCGTTGGCTCATTTCCATTGAGGAACACCTCGCTGACGATATTCGGGCAGTCCTTGGTCGGCAGTAACCCCGAAGGATCGCAGACATTGATCACGCTCACGCCCTGCGGTACAGGCCAGCCAGCGCGCGGCAGAGCGCGGGTCGTTAGTTGCATCAGCGCGTTCCATAGCGCCGCGGGAAAACGCGGCGAAACCTTCGAGGCCTCTTCCTTTGTGCCGGTCCAAACGGCGACCACGCGCGTCGGCGTATATCCCACTGTCCACGCATCGAACCCATCGGGAGTCTGACCGAGCTTCGCGCCCACTGGCCTTCCGATCTCCAAAGTGTTCGGGCTTCCCAAACTCGGCCAGCGCGCCGGCTCATCGCTTAACACGTTCGTCACTAAATAAGCCAAACCCGGCGCGACCACCGGCCGCGCCTGCGGGGCAGACCAATCCAGCCACAGCGAATGATCCGCGGCCTCCACACGCAGAACCGTCACCGGCGTGAACGTCTCATTTACATTTTGCCCATAATACACGCCCTGCGTTCCAAACGCGCCGTACGCGCCGGCCACATCCAACAAACTCAAAGGTGTGTTCCATGCCAGCCCAAACGAAGAAGCGGTCTTCGCAACATTCTCCGCGCCCATTTGCCGCAAAACAGTTTCAGCCGGAACGCGGTAATCGTTGGCCAGCGCGTTTCGCAAACGCATCGGCCCGTGATATTGGCCGTCGAAATTTTGGATATCCACCAGCCCGGGAATATCCCACACCAGCGAAGCGGGACTCAAGCCGCGCGTGAACGCGGTCAAATAAATAAACGGCGTCATGAGGGACCCGGGGTTGTGTGCCGATAAAAGAGGCGTTTCCTGCCCTTGCAAGGTTTCGCCTGCCACTGCCAGCACCTGACCGTTCGTCGAATCCAAAATCACCGCGCTCGAAGATGAGTCTGATACCGTGACGCCCGGCGGCAGGGACGGCAGTAAGCGCGCCGAATCGCATTGACCTTCGGGATCGGGCGCGCCTTCCACGCGGGCGGCATAAACGGCTGTGACACATGAAGCCTGTTGTTGCAGGTCGTAATCGAGCGTGGTAAAAATCGTCAGGCCGCCGCGTTCGATACGGGCGCGGCTAAAGCGGGAATCAAGTTGGGCGAGGACCAGATTCATGAAAGCCGCGGCAGGTTGAGGGGCGGCTGGAGGCGCAGATTGAATCCCTATGGATTCGGTCAACGCGGTCGAAGCATCGTCCTGTGAAATTAAACCTTTGGCCTGCAACATATCAATAACGTCGCGGCCGCGTTGAACCGCCGCCTGCCGCGCGTCGAGCGGATTAAGACCCGGCGCCTGGCTGACCGCCGCGAGAATGGCCGACTCGGCGAGGTTCAACTCGCTGGCGGTTTTGCCGAAATAAAGATGTGCCGCGGCATCCACGCCAAAGGCGTAATGACCGAAATCCGCCGAGTTGAGATACCATTCGAGGACCTGCGTGCGGCCAAAATGCGCGGTGATCTGCGCGGCGAGGATTCGTTCGCGCAGGGCGCGGCGCGTGGACGGAGGTTCGTCATAAAGCAAAAGGTCGGAGACGAGGCGTTGCGCAATGGTCGGATGCAGATCGGGTTGAGTCCAGCCATTGATGGCATAACCGGAGTGATTCCAAAAGCCGGGGTCGGTCAAAGCGATCACCGCGTCGGCGAGCGGTTGTGGAATGTGTTGGGGATTTTGATTTCCGAGAGGCACATAGCCGCGCGGTGAAAGATCGGGAGCGAAGTTCGCCAGCAGATGTTGACCGGTGCGGTCATAAATGCGGGTCGGCTGAAGTAAAAGTCCATCCGGCGGGTTCAGCAGGCGCGGCAGAATTTCAATGGAGGGAAGCGCGCGGGTCAGGTCGGCGTATGCCAGCGCCGTAACAAGAATGAGCGCGGCCAGCAAAATGGACAAGACCATGCCCGCGCTAAAAAAGAAACGGCGGGCACGGCCTTCAGTTTTACGTTGCTTTGCGAGGCGGCGTTCGCGGCGGGCGCGCAGGATGGGAGTAATTTGTTGCATGGAGTTCATTTAACCACAGATAAAAACGATTCGGTTGAATTCCGCCGAAAAGCGGGATATTTCCGTTCGTCTGTGGTAAACAGCCGTTCAATCTTTCAAGACGTCGGCCAGCCAATCGAAGAGACCGGTCTTCTCGAGCGAGTCGCTCACAGCCGCGCCGTTTTGTCCGTTGATCAGCACCAGGTGTTTCCGGTCCTCGTACGGCACTTCAGTGATCCAAACCGGCAGGAGCGCGAGCTTGAACGAGTCGACGGTCATTTTGGCGGATGAACAGGAGAGGATTCGAATCGAACCCAGCAGATTCGGCAGATCGTTTTTAATGTGGTCGAAGGCGCGGCCGCGCGCATCCAAAGAGGCATCCGCCAGCGGAACGTCGTACACTTCCGCAGGCCAATTGGAAAGAAAGCGCGGGTCGTACGGTCTTACAGCGGAAAGGTCGAAGGTGGGTAGAAGCCGATTGAAAGACTGGGCCAGTTTCCGGGTGGCAGGAATCGGCAAGTCGTTTATAGCCGCCGGATAACTGTCGTTCACGCGCCTCACGCGCGGCGTACGCTTTCCAAACAATTCTTCCTCCTGCTCGATCACCTCGCCTGTGTAATCCACTTCGCCGCCGAGATCGAACGTCCAGATCGGAAGATACAAACCGCGCGGCAAGCCTACTTTCGATTGGGGTTCGATCTTCTGTCGTTCGACCCACTGCACCAGGTGAAGCGCGGCCTGTCTTTGATCGAACGCATGCGGCAAAACAGCGTCCGGCGCGATCAGACCGCGCGAATTTTCCAGGCTGACGACATGCGGCGAGCCGCAATACAGGCAGGCCGCGGAAATAAGCTGAGGCGGCAAAATAAATTCTGCGCCGCAACCCTGACAATGAAAAACCTGCTCGGCCAGCGGCTTGCCGTGTCCCTTCATGGTGGCCATGGCAATCAGAAAATCCTCTTCTTTGGCCTCGCCGGGCGCGCCGAGCTTTTCATTGCGCGCACAATATTCACAAACCAGCGATTCTCCATCCGGCGCAAAGACCATGCGTCCGCCGCACTTCGGGCACATAAAGCGTTTCGCATCGGCCTGAACGATTCCAGCGGGCGCGGGCGGGAGCGCATCGGGATTCACGATCTCGTCCGGTTTGAGCTTGCCATCCAGAATCGCCAGGTCGCGCCGCGCCCGCGCGTGATGTAAATCATGCGAGAGCGCGTTCTCCAAAGCCTGGCGTTTCCGCGCAGGGTCGTCCGTTACGCGGCTCATCCAATACCAGGCTTCAGCCATGGTATCGTGACTGGCGTTATCCGATAAATAAATGGCGCGATCCAAGTAACGGCGCGCCGCATCCTTCTGCCCGGCTTTGGCTTCGATGATCCCACTGCGCAACAAACTTTCGGCGTAACTTTGTTCCATCAATTCACCCGCACAATGGCGTCGGTCATTTTGGCGACGCGCGCCATCTCGGTCACATCGTGCACGCGCACAATATCCGCGCCGCGCGCAATGCCAACCGCCACCGCCGCGGCCGTGCCTTCCACGCGCCGGTCGGGCGGCAGATCGAGAGTGTAGCCGATGAAGGATTTGCGCGACGGCCCCAGCAGAATGGGATATCCCAGCGCGCGGATCTCATCGAGACGATTGATCAGTTCCAGGTTGTGTTCCCGCGTCTTTCCGAAGCCGATACCCGGATCCAGAACAATATGCGCATCCTCGATCCCCGCTTTACGCGCCAACGCGACCGAGTCCATCAGCTCGCGTTTGACATCCTCGATCAGGTTTTGATACTCCGCGCCGATGTAGGCGTTCCCCAATTGCTCGCGAACCTGCACACTGGACGGATTACTGCGATTGTGCATCAGAATCACGGGCGCTTTATATTGCGCGGCAACACCGGCCAATTTCCGGTCGGCGCGCAAAGCCCACACATCGTTGAGCATATGCGCGCCGTTCTTGAAAGCTTCTTCTGCAACTTCGGCTTTGCAGGTATCGATCGAAATGACCGCCTCGGGAAATTCCTGCGAGAGGCCGCGAATGACCGGGAGGACGCGCGCCAACTCCTCGTCCGTGTGAAGCGGCTGGGAGCCGGGCCTTGTCGATTCGCCGCCCACGTCCAGCACATCCGCGCCTGCGGCGAGAAATATACGCGCCTGTTCGAGCGAGACCTCCAGCGCATCTCCTTTGGCGATTATGCCGTCGCCGGAAAAACTATCCGGCGTAATATTCAAGATGCCCATCACATACGTGCGGGCGCCCCAGGTAAAAGTTTTATTATGAACCGTCAGCGAAGCGGACTTCATGGAATCTGATCGAGCGGACGCGCCAGCCAGGCTTCAGCCTCGTTGATGTCTGTGAACAGTTTCAAGGCCGCGGCCGTTTCAGGCAGAGCCAGCGAAGCCGCGGCGCGGATCGCGTCGGCCACTTTCTCGTTGGCCACCACAACCGCCACCCGGATATTGCGCGCCGACGGGTCGCTGTTGACCTCCACTGCCAGGCGGATTGCTTTTTCGGGAATATTCTTGACGGCGCGCAGATCGTATAAGTTGCGCGTGCGGCGGTCGGAGTCAAGCAGATGATCGAGGGCGAACTCGCGCCAATGCTCGAGCGTGGAATCTGAAAGATCGGTGAATGTGAGAGTCATGCCCCCGTCGCCGCGCCGAATCACGGTGTAGCCGGTATTCGATGCAGGAGTCCAGTTTAGCGGTTTGGGTTCGGTCATGCAGTGCCTCCAGTTGGTGTGAAGAAATTATAACGCAGGCCTTCCAACTGGAACCGATAAACTACAACGAAATCGTTTCAAACGATCATCCGAATTCCAACCCGCCTTATTGAAAGAAGGCCGTCAAAAAAGTTCGATGCCTTCGGCGTTCACTTTCCCCAACATTTCGCGCACAGTCTCGCCGTTCACAGGATGGCGATATTCCGAGGCAATATCATTCAAAGGGACCAGCACAAAAGCGCGTTCCTGTAAACGCGGATGCGGAATGACCAGGTTTTTCCGATTCAGAATCAGGTCATCGTAAAATAAAATATCCAGATCGATGCGACGCGGACCGTAACGGAAGGTTGGTTCGCGTCCCAGTTCGACCTCGATTCCCTTGAGGCGCTTCAGAAGTTTTCCCGGCTCCAGGCCGGTTTCGCCCTTAACCGCCATATTCAGGAACGCGGGCTGATTCTCGTAGCCCCAGGGCGGCGTCTGATACACGCGCGATTCGGCCAGCACGCGCACCGACGGAGACAGGGCCGCGCAAGCCGCGCGCAGGTTGGCCGGGCGGTCGCCTAAATTTGTTCCCAGCGCGAGATAGATAATGCTCATGAGGCGGGCAGGTTATGTTCTTCGAGATGCTCGATCACGTCTGCGATCAGCCATTCGCGGATGAGCGAATTCTTGAACGCCTCCGCAGGCAGGCCTTCGATCATATCGCTCAACCGCAGGCGCGTCCGCTCGAAGTGTTGCAGCAGGTTCGCTTCATCCCACGAACTGTATTGTTCGATTAGCATCGCGTTGAACGTGTCGGTATCGGGTTCGCGATAAACAAACTCGGGATAGCTCAAGACGCTTTCGACGATGCGCATCCCCTCCTCCCACCAGCCGATAACGTGCGCCAGCAGGTCGCGCAGGCGCGGAAAACCCTGTTCGTGCAGGAATGCAGTTTGACGGTCCGCAGGCAGGCGGTTGAATCGTTCCACATATTCTCCCCATCGTTCGAGATACGCCAACAGCGCGGGCTGAGTCAATTCGGGCATGTACTATTTCACCGCGTTGATGAAATCTGCCAGCAATCCGTAGGCGGTTTCCTCGGGGCCGCTCTGCATATCCTCGCGTTCGGAAGCTGTGATCGAATAATCGGTGACGACATCCGTGCGGAAGGTGAGGCCGGTGGTGGAGCCCTGCAGGCCGTAAAGCGGCGAAGACGGCGAAACAAGCTCCGGCGCGACGCTGGCTTTGATTCCGTCTTTTGTGCGTTCGGCAGAAGCTGTCAGTTTCCAGCGTTGGCCTTCGGCTTTGGCTTTGGCGATCATCTCCGGCGTAATGCCGCGAATGCCGGTGGGATTCACCTGTTGAGGCGTGAAAGGCGTGTTCATCAACACGGTGACAAGCGCCGCAACTTTGATGGCCGCATCCCAGCCATCCACATCCGCGGAGGGATCGGTTTCGGCCACGCCGATGGACTGACAATATTTGACCGCTTCATCGAATGATTCGCCGCGCTCCATGCGCGTGAGGATGATATTGGTAGTGGAATTGATGATGCCTTTGAACGATCTTAACTCCGCGGCAGGGAAGGCTTCGCGAAAAACGGAGAAGAGCGGCGCGCCGCCCAACACCGTGGACTCAAAATAAAATTTGCGTCCTTTGGCTTTCGCCAACTCTGTCAGCTCGCGATAGCCATGCACGACCGTGCCTTTGTTGGCAGTGAAGACGTGCATCCCCGCATCGAACGCGGCACGCACATGCTCAATGGCAGGCTGGCCGTCCACATGATTGACCGGACTGTTCTCGAACATCACATCGGCAGAGGCGTGCCGGATCACAGCGAAAGAATCCTGTACACTAAAGGAAGAAAGCGGGGAAATGGATTGTCCGCTTTCCACCAGCGAGAGGGCTTTTTGAATATCGAGTCCGTTTGGGTCCACTGCGAATCCGTGACGGCCGGTGGCAATGCCTGTGAAAGAGAAGGTAAGGTTGTACTCTTCTTCCAGCAGGTTTTGTTTGCGCGCCAATAAACGCACGAGACAGCGCGCCACATTTCCGAAACCAATGAGTGCAAGTTTATAGTGCATGAGTCTCCAACTTCGATGTCGAACGCCGTTCGTACTTCATTCGATCAAACAGGCGGATAGGGAAACGCGCGGCGGCCGGGCGGCGGATGAGGAAAGACGAGCGAATTGGTCAGCGCTTTGGCGCGGGCGCACAGCGCGGCAATTTCGCCCGGGCTGAGATAACGCCCCAGATCGGCGGGCAGGTTTCGGTCCGAGGCAAGAGGCGAGAGCGCGTCGAGCAGTTCATCGGGAATCGGTTCGCCCGCGAAGTCCCAGATCACAGTGCGCAGTTTATCCTGTTCGTGAAAACAAATGCCGTGATCGATCAACCAGATTTTGTTCGTCTCGTTCTCCACCAATACGTGACTGCCTTTGCGGTCGGCATTATTGATGAGTAGATCGAAAAGCGCCGTCGGACGCAGGCGCTCTTTATCTTCCCGTGTGAAATTGAAGTAATGATATTCGGGATCGCATTCGATGTATTGTTGGATGGAACCGGGGCCGAGCGGCCCATCTCCGCGCAACGCGGTAAACGGAACAAAACGAAAGCCAAGCGCTTCACTCACCAAATACGCGGCCACTTCGCGCTGTGCCAAAGTGCTTTCGGGAAAATCCCACAGCGGTTGTTCACCGCGCGAGGGTTTGTAAACCGCTGAAATCTCGCGCCCCTCGCAGTTCAATTTGACGAGGAAGGTATAGTTCGAACCGAACATGAACTGACCCTTGAGTTCCAGTTCGTTATTTTGAAATGCCTGCTGAAGGGTATGGGGATTCATTCTGGATTTAGTTCAGGTATTGGCTCGACCTTTAAACTTTAAACCCAAGCCTCGAACTAATGCAAATGCCCATTCTTTTTGGGGCAGAAGTGACCTTCGGGTTCCATCGGCTGACCGCATTGCGGGCAAAGCGGACGCCCGCGCTGGGCAAGCTCCGCGCCCCAACGCGCCATCATGCGGATCTGCGAACGCGTCGACCAAAAGCGCACTACCGCCGCCGATTCCGGTTCGGTATCTTCGGGCAGTAATTCTTTTACGAATAGCACCACCAGGTCGCGTTCTTTATCGTAACCGAGCCCAATCTCGCCCACGCGGAAGAGCGGCTCAACGGGCGGATGGATGTGCATCTTATCTTCGATGTAATTGCCGGAGGCTTCCTCCAATTGAGGATTCTCCGTACTGATTTGTCCCAAAAACTGCTCGATACCAATCGCCAGCGATTGCAACTGCGCTTTTTCGATGATGACAGTTACAATGCGCTGATCCTGCCAGGCCTGAATATAGAATACGCGCTGACCGGGCTTGCCGATGGCGTCGGATGTGATATGGTCAACAGGGTCAACATCAATTTCAAAACGAGGCATAAACTTCTGACGCTCCAACTAGCGGGGAGTATACCAGAATGACATACGGCTCAACAATCGGCGGAACGTCTACAGTATAATTTGCCTGTCACCAAAGGAGCTGTCCATGTACGATAAAAAGAAACTGGACGAATTGAAACAGGCGCTCGAAACGTGGGAAAACACCAGCCTGAAGAAAACACTCGCTTCCATGCCCGAACGGCAGGATGAATTCATCACCACCTCGTCCGAACCGATCCACCGGCTTTACACTCCGCTGGATGTTGCCGATCTGGATTACGCTTCCGATCTTGGATTGCCGGGCGAGTACCCGTTTACGCGCGGCGTCCACCCGACACTGCATCGCGGCAAACTGTGGACGATGCGCATGTTCGCTGGCTTCGGCACCGCCGAAGAGACCAACGCACGCTTCAAATATTTGCTCGATCAAGGCCAAACCGGTTTGAGCGTCGCGTTCGACCTCGCCACTTTAATGGGCTATGACACCGACCAGCCCGAAGCGCTCGGCGAATTCGGCAAATGCGGCGTGGCCGTTTCCTCTTTGAAGGATATGGAGATTCTGCTGGACGGCATTCCGCTCGATAAAGTCTCCACCAGCATGACGATCAATTCGCCCGCCGCGATCACCTGGGCCATGTATATCGCCGCCGCGGAAAAACAGGGCGTGCGTTCCGATCAATTGCGCGGCACAATTCAAAACGATATTCTGAAGGAGTTCATCGCGCAAAAAGAATTCATCTTCCCGCCCGAACCCTCGATGCGGCTGGTGGTGGATACGATGGAATTCGGCGCGCAGAAAGCGCCGCAGTGGAACACGATCTCGATCAGCGGCTACCACATCCGCGAAGCCGGTTCGACCGCCGCGCAGGAACTGGCATTTACCCTGGCCGACGGATTGGAATACGTTCGCTGGGGCGTGGAGCGCGGCATGGATGTGGACGAGTTCGCGCCGCGCCTTTCTTTCTTCTTCAACGCGCACAACGATTTCTTCGAAGAGATCGCCAAATACCGAGCCGCCCGCCGCATTTGGGCGCGTGAGATGCGCGAGACGTTCAAAGCGAAGAATCCGCGCTCGTGGTTGTGCCGTTTCCACACACAGACCGCGGGAGTCAGCCTCACCGCGCAACAGCCGGAAAACAACGTAGTGCGCGTGGCCATTCAGGCGCTGGCGGCAGTGTTGGGCGGTACGCAGAGCCTTCATACCAACTCGCTCGATGAAGCCCTGGCATTGCCGTCGGAACATGCGGTCACGATCGCGCTTCGGACCCAGCAGATCATAGCGGAAGAGTCGGGGGTGGCGAACACAATCGATCCGCTCGGAGGCAGTTTCTTCGTCGAGGCTCAGACCGACCGCATCGAAAAGCAGGCCTACGATTATTTCCGCCGCATCAAGGAACTGGGCGGCGTGATCCCGGCCATCGAAAAAGGATTCTTCCAATCCGAAATTTCGGACGCGGCCTACCGCTATCAGCGGGAAATTGACGAGGGGGTGCGCAAGATCGTGGGCGTGAACGCATACGAGGAACGCATGCCGCTCACCATCCCAATTTTGGAAATGGACCCGAACGGCTATCAGCGGCAGTTGGATCGTCTCGCCGAACTTCGCAAGACGCGCGATAACGGGCGCGTTGGGCAATCGCTCGATGAACTCCGCATCGCGCTGGCAGGAACGGAAAATACCATGCCCCATCTGCTCAACTGCGTCCGCTCCTACGCGACGCTTGGCGAGATCATTCAGGTAATGAAGGAAGTGTTCGGGGTCTATGAAGAACCAGCCCTGATTTAAAGGTTGCCGTTAAAAAAATAAACATAACTCACCTCGGAAAGATGCATTTCGAGGTGAGTTTTTTTAAGAACAAGACAGGGCGCAGATAACGTTGACCTTTACCTTGATCGGCGCGCTGCGCGGTCTGCGTTATAAAATTAAATTGAAGGTGATCGTCCCTGGCTATTAGCGCGCCAACACCCGCGCCATTCGATAAAACTCTTCGTTGGCTTGCTGACTCTTGGTTGCCACGTCCTCCAGCGGAATCATTTCAATGCCGCGGCCCTGCAAACCGGTCATTACATCCGCCTTGCCGTCCAACAGCCACTCCACGGCATGAACTCCCATGCGCGCGGCCAGCAGACGATCGAAGGCGGTGGGCGTGCCACCGCGTTGAATATGGCCGAGAATCGTCACGCGCGTGGAAAAGCCGATATCCATTTCATCCAACGCCCTGGCCAAATCGGTGATGTGAAAATTGGCGCCCTCGGCGATCAGAATAATGGCGTGATTCTTGCCGCGGCGATAGGAATCCTCGATCGCGTCCGCCACCTCTTGCAGTGTCACCGCCACTTCAGGAATCAACACCATCTCTGCGCCGCAGACGATGCCCGCCATCACCGCCAGGTATCCCGAACCGCGCCCCATGGTTTCGATCAAAAAAGCGCGTCCGTGAGACGAAGCCGTATCGCGCAGTTTATCCACCGCATCCATGATGGTATTCAAGGCGGTATCCACGCCGATGGCCATGTTACTGCCCCATATATCGTTGTCAATGCTGGCCGGAATGCCAGCCACATTGATGCCTTGCTTTGCCAGCACATGTGCGCCGCGCATCGAGCCTTCGCCGCCGATCACAATCAGGCCGTTTATACCGGCTTCATTCATATGGCGGATCGCCTCGCGCTGGCCCTGAGGTTCCTTGAAACGCTCACTGCGGCGCGTTCGTAAAATCGTGCCGCCGCGCTGGAGAATACCGCCTACGTCGCGCGGACCCAGCGCGCGAAAATCCCCATTGATGAGTCCTTCAAATCCATTGTTGACGCCAATCACGCGCGCGCCGTGTGTGACGCCCGCACGCACCACCGCGCGCAGGCAGGCATTCATCCCAGGCGCGTCTCCTCCCGAGGTTAAAATCCCAAATGTATAATCTCGCATGGCGTCCATTTAAGCAACGCTATCCTTCTCGTTTAAACTGAAACGTATCGAAGTCGCGTGCCACCACCGCGCCCGAAAAAACAGACTGGGCTTCCGCCAGCACATCCCTCTCGCGATAGCGGCGCGAGATATGAGTCAGGATTAATTGTTTCACCCCAGCCTTGACCGCGAGTTCCGCGCCCATACGCGCCGTCAGGTGCGAAAATTGTTTCGCCATATCGGCTTCGGATTCCAAGTACGTGGACTCGATGACCAACCCGTCCGCGTCCTTACAGACCTCGAGCAGGTTATCCGTTCGCCCGGCATCGCCCACCACAACGAGTTTGGTTCCGCGTTGAAGCGGACCCAGCACATCGTCCGGTGTGACGCGGCGGCCGTCGGGCAGAGTCAATGTTTTGCCGCTGACCAATTCGCTTCGTTCGGGTCCGAACGGGACTCCGAGCGCATCCGCTTTTTCCGCCAGAAAGGGGCGGCGCGCGTTCGTCTCGAATATATAGCCGAGACAGTCCGGCCCGCGATGTGTAACGGGAAAAGCCGTCACGGTGAAATCTTCGGCCTCGAAGAATTTGCCCGGCTTGATCTCATTCATACGCAAAGGCATGGGGGTCTCTTTGCCGCGCAGAACCACTCCCTCCAATAAACTACGCACGCGGTCGAGTGTGGCGCGGCCGCCGTAGATCTCCAGTTCATCAATGGCTTCCCAGCGCAGGAACGTGGAGAGCAACCCGCCCAGGCCAAGGATATGATCGAGATGGCCGTGCGTAAGCAGGACGCGCGTGAGGCGTTTGAAGCCCGCGCCGGATTGCAAAATCTGCCGCTGAGTGCCTTCGCCGCAATCGATCAAAAAACGATATTCGTTATGAGAGACGAGCTGAGCGGCCAGCCCGCGCTTGGCCGAAGGGGCGGAAGCCGATGTTCCAAGAAAAAGAATTTCGAACAAATGAATATCCTTAAAAGAGGGTCGAATAATTGTACCTTAAAGGATAACAGACCATTTGTGCTATAATGACTCGCAACAAGTGCGCGTCGTTCACTTCGAATCCCATGCCCCTCAAGAAACCGAATTCTCCCCTCAAGAAAACCGCCCGTCCGCAGGGGAAGGCGCTTCCCTCGAAGGCACCGCGCGCGCGTTCATCGACACGTAAACAAGCCGCGCCTCCGCCCGCGCTTTCCTGGTGGGATCAACTCTCGCCGGAACGCCGCCTGGATGTGATCGGCATCATCCTGGCCGCCATCGGATTTTTGATTCTTCTGGGGTTGCTTTCCACCTCACGCAGTGAATTGATCGGCGGGACGATCTTTTTCCTCGAGCAGATCTTTGGCTGGGGCATTTACATTCTTCCGCTCGGCCTGCTGATTTTCGGTTTGTGGCTGATCTTCCGCAAGATCGAACGCGTCCCGCCGCTCTCCCTCGAACGTGCCGTGGGCAGTATTATTTTCTATCTCTGGCTTCTGACCATTTTGCACGCGCTGACCGCCACGCCCGAAACCGCACAATCTGTCGCGCTGGCAGGCGCGGGCGGCGGCTCGCTGGGAAGTTTATTTCAACGTATTTTGTGGCTGAGCCTCGGCAGTGCGGGCGCGGTCATCGCGCTGTTGGCCTGGCTGGTGATCGCGTTGATTCTGACTCTCGACATCACCGTGCAGGAACTCTTCCGCTGGATTGGGCCGCTGACCGCGCGATTGCGCGGCTCGGTTCAACAGACTGCGCCTCAAACCCCGCCGGAAACTGCCGCCGTAACCCAAAACGGATACACCCCCCTCGCTTCGAGCGCGCAAACCTCCGTCCCGGCATCTTCTGTGCCGCCCGTGCCCACCATGGTCACTACCACGAGCGGGGCGACAGTCGTTCATTGGACTCTGCCGCAAGTGAGCGATATTCTCGATGAAAGCAGTGCGCCCTCCATCAATGAAGATTTCATCCAACAGCGCGCACACCTGATCGAAGACACACTGGCTTCTTTCGGCGCGCCTGCGCAGGTGGTGGCAATCAGCCGCGGGCCGACAGTCACACAATTTGGCGTGGAGCCGCTTTTCGTCGAGGGCAGAGGCGGAGCGCGCACGCGCGTACGCGTCAGCAAGATCGCCTCGCTATCCGACGATCTCGCGCTGGCGCTGGCCGCGCCGCGCATCCGCATTCAAGCGCCGGTGCCTGGTCACAGTTACGTGGGCATCGAAGTGCCCAACGATGAAATGGCGCTGGTCTCTCTGCGCGGCGTGGTGGAGAGCGAAACGTTTCAGCACAATCGTAAATCCATGAGTTTCGCGCTCGGTCAGGATGTGGCGGGCCATCCCATTCTTGCCAACCTTGAAAACATGCCGCATTTATTGATCGCAGGCACTACCGGCTCCGGTAAATCCGTGTGCGTCAATGCCATCATCACCTGCTTCCTGTTGCACAACACGCCGGATGATCTACGTCTGGTGCTGGTGGACCCCAAGCGTGTGGAATTGACGGGGTACAACGGCGTTCCGCATTTGCTCGGCCCGGTGGTGGTGGAAATGGACCGCGTGATCGGCGCACTGCAATGGATGACGCGCGAGATGGATAAACGTTATCACGAGTTTGCGAAAGTCGGCGCGCGCAACGTCACGGACTACAACACGCGCATGCAATTACAGGGCGGCAGGAAACTCCCAAGCCTGATCATTATCATCGATGAATTGGCGGATCTGATGATGATCGCGCCGGACGAAACCGAACGAACGATCACGCGCCTCGCACAACTGGCGCGCGCCACCGGCATTCACATGATCCTCGCCACCCAACGCCCGTCGGTGGATGTGGTCACGGGTTTGATCAAAGCCAATTTTCCAGCGCGCATTGCCTTCGCGGTGGCTTCCGGTGTGGATAGCCGCGTCATCCTCGATCAGCCGGGCGCGGAACGCTTGCTGGGCCGCGGCGACATGTTATATCAGGCGCCCGATGCACCCGCGCCGACGCGTTTGCAGGGCGTCTTCGTTTCCGATCGCGAGATCCAAAAGCTGGTGGAATACTGGCGCGCGCAAACCGGAGGGACCAGTCCCTATGCAGTGGCAGGTACGCCTGCCGAGTCAGTTCCAAGCGGCGTGCCGTTGAAACAGCAACCGCTTTGGGAGAGTATGGAGAAACAAACGGAGGGCGATCCGCTTTTGAGTGAAGCCATTGATATTGTCCGCCGCGAGGGACGCGCTTCGGTATCCATGTTGCAGAGGCGGTTGAGAATCGGCTATACGCGTTCGGCGCGGCTCGTGGATCAAATGGAAGAACAGGGAATTGTTGGGCCGCCCGAGGGCGCCACACAGGTACGGCAGGTTTTGGATTACGGCCCCGCCGCGCCGCCCAAGGAAGATTAGCGCATTCGATATGCTATAATTTTTTCGCCGCCCCGGTAGTTCAATGGATAGAACAGGGCACTCCTAAGGCTCTAATGCTGGTTCGATTCCGGCCCGGGGCACTGAATGAACCTTAGAAAATTCTTAGATACCGATCCGTTAAAATCCTTGCCATAACAAAAGGCTTATAGTAACATTCGGAATGGCAAGCGCTAGGGTGCCCCCCTCACCCTGGCGCTTGCCATTTAAATTGGACGCCGCTCTTCTTCCATTCTTTTTTCAAAAGGCTATAATTGAAAGCATTCTGGAATCTTTTGGAGCCCCCTCATGAGTCTTGATTTATCCATTATCCGCAGTCAATTCCCTGCGTTAAACCGATCGGCCATTTTCTTCGATAACCCCGGCGGAACACAGATCGCCAAACAATCGCTCGACTGCATCAACGAATATCTTCTGAAATATAACGCCAACCATGAAGGCGCGTTCCAGACCAGCGTCGAATCGGACAAGATGCTGGCTGAGGCGCATCAGGCCATGGCGGATTTTTACAACGCGGCCAGCGCAGAAGAGATCATCTTCGGCGCCAACATGACCACGCTTACTTTGCACATCAGCCGCTCCATTGCGCGGACCTGGGAAGCGGGCGACAAAATCGTTGTGACGCGCCTCGATCACGATGCCAACGTCACGCCGTGGGTATTGGCGGCTGAGGACCGCGGCTGTACAGTGATCCGCGTGGACTTCAACCCGGAAGATGGACGTTTGAGTCTGGAGGAAATGCAGGCCGCGCTGGAGCAAAAACCGCGTTTTGTAGCGGTTGGATATGCATCCAATTCATTGGGGACCATTAATCCGATTTCAAAGATCATCGGGATGGCACACGAGGCGGGCGCGCTGGTTTATGTGGACGCAGTTCAATACGCGCCGCACGGCCCAATCGACGTGCAGGCTTTGAATTGCGATTTTCTAGTCTCTTCCGCGTATAAGTTTTTTGGCCCGCACGCCGGTATTCTATACGGAAAGAAAAAATTGCTCGCAGATTTGTTCGCTTATAAAGTGCGGCCTGCCGCCAATTCCCTGCCGGGCAAATTCGAGACCGGAACGCAGAACCACGAAGGCATCGCGGGCGTGCTCGGCGCGCTGGAATACTTCGAATGGCTGGGGAAACAATTCGGCGATGAGCAGGAGGAAGGCCTGAGCGGAAAAAAATTCACTGGCCGCGTGTTGAGTTTAAAGAAAGCCATGCGCGTGATCCGCGCCTATGAATTCGAACTCAGCCGCGCATTGCTCGCCATGCTGGAGACCATTCCCGGCCTGACGTTATACGGTTTGAGCGATGTCCGTTCGCTGGAAGAACGCGTGCCCACATTTTCATTCACGCTGAAAGGACAGAAGCCGCGCCGGGTGGCCGAACAATTGGCGCAAAACGGAATCTACGTTTGGGATGGGAATTATTACGCGCTCGGCGTAACAGAGCGGCTCGAACTGGAAGGAAAAGGCGGTATGATTCGCGTCGGCGCGGTCCATTACAATACGCTTAATGAAGTGGATCGGTTGGGGGAAATCTTGAAGAAAATCAGCAAGTAGTAAAAAGGCCGCCGGTTTTGGCGGTTTTTTTATCAACAGATTCTTGGGAGCATTTCCCCGGCCAGCATATCCACCACGCGCACAGTGCCGAATGCTGTTTTAAGTAACACGCGTCCGGGCGGTTCAGCAGTGACTTCGCCAATCACAATTGCATCTTCCCCATACTTTGTACCGCGCATGGTTTTCAAAACTCGGTCTGCATCTTCAGGCGCGACAAAGCACACCAGCTTGCCCTCGTTGGCGATATACAATGGATCGAATCCGAGCATCTCGCAAGCCGCGCCAACTTCAGGTCTGACAGGAATCGATTTTTCATCCAGCCGAATCCCAACCCCGGATTGAATCGCAATCTCATTCAACGTGGTCGCCAATCCGCCGCGCGTTGGATCGCGCAGTACGTGAATATTTTCGCTGGCGTTCAGCATCGCTTCGATCAAATGATTGAGCGGAGCCGTATCGCTTTGAACTTCAGATTGAAATCCCAGTTCGCCGCGCGCGCCCAACACCGCAATGCCATGATCGCCGATCGAGCCGGACAAAATAATTGCATCGCCCGCTTTGGCTTGCGCGCCGCCGATATTTGCACCGGGCCGTATCACGCCAATACCTGCAGTAGCGATATACAAACCGTCGGCTTTGCCTTTTTGAACAACCTTCGTATCGCCTGCCACAATTTGAACGCCCGCTTCCTGCGCGGCGGACTGCATCGAAGCGATCACGCGTTGAAGCGTGTTCATCTCCAGGCCTTCTTCCAAAATAAAACTGACAGTTAGATATAAGGGCCTGGCTCCCAACATGGCTACATCGTTGACTGTGCCGCACACAGCCAGACGACCGATATCGCCGCCCGGAAAAAATAACGGCCAGACCACATGCGCATCGGTGCTGATGGATAATTGTTGGCGCAGTCCCAAGTCAACGAGAGCCGCGTCATCGCCGGCCTGTAATGCGGGGTTTTGAAACGCGGGCAAAAACGCTCTTTGGATCAACTGCTGACTCATGCGTCCGCCCGCGCCGTGTCCCATCACGATCTGTTCCGTGTGAGACAGGGGCGGCGCGCAGACCGCGCCTGCGATGTTCACTAATTTATCGTTCATCGTGCGGCCTGATCCTTCATCTCGACCCGGCCATAGCGATAATACGCCGCGCACGCGCCTTCGGATGAGACCATCGTCGCGCCGAGCGGATTCTCCGGCGTGCAAACCGTCCCGAACGCGGGACAGTGGTGCGGCTTCTTCAACCCCTGCAAAATCTGGCCGGCAATACACAGCGGCGACTCTTCCGCTGTAACGGCGCCTACATCGAATCGCTTTTCGGCGTTGAACGCGTCGAACTCAGGGCGCAAACACCAACCGCTCATGGGAATCGTCCCGATGCCGCGCCATTTGCGGTCACATTCCATGAACGCTTTTTGGATCGTCTGCTGTGCAGGCCGGTTTCCGTCAAGCGTCACCGCGCGTGAATACGCGTTGACAACCTCCACTTTGTCCGTCTCCAGCAATTGAACTGTTTTCAAAATTCCCTGCACCAGATCGAGCGGCTCGAAACCCGTCACCACCATCGGGACTTTGAATTGTTCGGCCAACCGCGGATATTCCCAATATCCCATCACTGCATTGACGTGGCCTGCCAGCAGAAATCCCTGCACGCGGTTCTGCGGCGAGTTCAGAATCGCTTCGATGGCAGGCGGCACGCGTACATGCGAGACCAAAATCGAATAATTCGTCAGGCCGAGTCTTTGCGCCTGCAATACGCTCATCACGTTCGGCGGCGCGGTCGTTTCGAAACCGATCGCGAAAAAGACAACCTGCTTATCGGGATTCTGTTCAGCCAGCCTGACTGCATCCAACGGGGAATACATCACGCGCACATCGCCGCCTCCGGCTTTGACCGAAAACAGGTCGCGGCCAGAACCGGGCACGCGTAACATATCCCCGTAGGAACAGAAGATCACATCCGGGCGCGCCGCGATGACGAGGGCTTTGTCGATCAATTCGAGCGGCGTCACGCAAACGGGACAGCCCGGGCCGTGCACCAATTCGATTTCAGGCGGAAGCAGTTGATCGATCCCGTGACGAACGATGGCATGCGTCTGCCCGCCGCAGATTTCCATCAAAGTCCACGGGCGCGTCACAGTGCGGCGGATTTCTTCGATCACACCGCGCATCAGGTCCGCGTCACGATATTCGCTGACGTATTTCATATCGCACTGCCCGTTCCCAATTCTTCCTCGAGACTGGAAACCTGTTTAAGCAAATCGAGGGTTTTCAACGCCTCGCTTTCATCCAACAGACTGATGGCAAACCCAACGTGAATTACGCAATAATCGCCCGCCTGCGCTTCAGGCACATAAGCCAAACAAGCCTCGCGGAAAATCCCGCCAAAATCCACTTTCGCCATGTGCAGTCCGCCCTGCTCGTACACTTCAACGATTTTGCCCGGAACCCCTAAACACATCTCAACCTCCTGTCATCCGCCTCGCGGCAATGACGGCCTGCCCCAAAGAAAGCCCGCCATCGTTCGTCGGTACCTGACGATGTATATATACTTCAAAACCGTCTTTGCTCAATAGTGACGAAGTTCGCCGTAATAGTGTGATATTCTGCCAGACTCCGCCGGAGAGAGCCACCTCGCGAATCCCGTATGTGCGGCCCATTTCTCGAACGATCATACGGATCGCTTCCGCCAGTCCGTTATGAAAACGCGCCGAAATCTTCGAAATCTGGACTCCCTCCAGCACATCCCGCACCAACGACTCCACCACGCTTCTCACCCGAACCTGACCCTGCTCCCATGTAAATGAGTAGATTCCCGCCTCAGCCGAATCCGCCAACGCCTCGAATTCGACCGCGGCCTGCCCTTCATAATTGACCTGCCCTCTCACGCCAGCCAATGCGGCGGCCGCGTCGAACAAACGTCCCATGCTGGAGGTCATCGGCATATTGATTTTCTGCTCCAGTTGTGCGCGCAGTACGCCGCGCTCCTCTTCTTTGAATGCCATCATCGGCGCCAATGCTTCATTCCATTCCATGCCCAAACTCCACAACAATGCCAAGGCGATACGCGCCGGTTTCTTAATGGCCGCATCGCCGCCGGGCAGTGGAAAATATTCCAAATGGAACGGCCGCTGAAAGGACCGGTAATCTGCGATCAAAAATTCCCCGCCCCAGATCGCGCCGTCTGTGCCATAACCGGTGCCGTCGAACGAAAGCCCGATTACGGGATGCGAACCGTCCAATCCGTGCTCGGCCATGCAGGACGCGATATGCGCGTGATGATGTTGAACGCCAATGGATGGGATGTTTTCGCGTTCGGCGCGCTGGAGCGCGTATCGAGTCGCCAGATAATTCGGGTGCAAATCATACGCAAGCGCTTCCGGCTTCACGCGAAAGAGCCGCTCGAAATGCTCCACACCCTGCTCGAACGATTGCAAAGTTTCATAGTTTTCCATATCCCCGATATGATGGCTTAGAAACGCGTAATCTTTGTGCGTAATACAAAACGTGTTTTTTAGTTCGGAGCCAGCCGCCAATAACGGCGGAACCTCCCACGGCAGTTTGACCGGGAACGGCGCGTATCCGCGCGAGCGGCGAATGGGATAAATTTCATTTTCAAAAACGCGGACCACAGAATCGTCGCAACGAATGTAAATCGCGCGGTCGTGCATCAGGAACACATCCGCCAAAGCGGATAAGCTTTGGCGCGCTTCTTCATTATGGATGGCAATGGGTTCTTCGCTCAAATTGCCGCTGGTCATCACCAGCGCTTCGGGAAATCCTTTCGTTTTTTCCAAAAGCAGATAATGAAGCGGCGCGTACGGCAGCATCACGCCCACCCAATCCTGATTCGGCGCGGCTTCTTCGGCAATATTCGATTCGGGCCTTCGTTTCAACAATACAATGGGACGCGCGGAGGAAGTCAACAATGCGCGCTCGGCGTCATTGACGAAGCAATGCTTTTCGATCATTTCAAGATCGGGCATCATCAACGCGAAAGGTTTGTCCACGCGCAGTTTGCGGCGGCGAAGCTCGCGTACCGACTTCGAATTGGTCGCATCGCAGGCAAGATGAAAACCGCCGAGTCCTTTGATGGCGGCGATTTTTCCCTCAGCCAATAATTTGCGCGTTGCTTGAATTGCGTCATCGGCCTGAAACGTTGATGCACGCGGCTGGCTATGGATTTCATCTTCATCGTTTGGAAATTCAATCCAAACCTTCGGGCCGCAAACGGGGCAAGCGACCGGCTGTGCGTGGAATCTTCTATTCAATGGATCGCTGTATTCGCGCTCACAATCGGGACACATGGCGAAAGGAGCCATGGTCGTCTTGGGGCGATCGTACGGAATATCTTTAATGATCGTGAAGCGCGGTCCGCAGTTGGTGCAATTAATAAAGGGATACCGATAGCGGCGGTCGCTTGGATCGAAGAGCTCACGCAGGCAGTCATCGCAAACGGCAACGTCCGGCGAGATCGGCTGGAAGGCGGCGGGAATCGATTCAGAGTGGACGATCTCGAATGAACGGAAGCCGTTCACAGGGCGGAAAGAAGCGGTCAATTCGTCAATGTGCGAAAGCGGGGGAGCTTCCTCGCGCAAGGCTTTGACGAAAGCCTCCAATACATCCTCCCTTTCACCGTCCACTTCAATATCCACACCGGCGGAGGTGTTTCGCACCCAGCCTCTGAGTTGAAAGCGCGCCGCCAATCCATACACAAACGGTCGAAAGCCAACCCCCTGCACAATGCCCGTAATATGGACGCGCAAACCCTGCATCAGCGTTTCACGTTTTGAAGAATCCAATCGAGCCAGGCATCCAGGCCTTCGCCCGTGCGGCACGAAAGCGGAAAGGTGACTATGCCGGGGTTGAGCGCTTCCACGCCGCGCTGAAAGAAATCCATTTTGAACGGAACGTACGGCAGGAGGTCAATTTTGTTGATAACCAACGCATCGACGCCGCGATACATGCCCGGATATTTATACGGTTTGTCGTCACCTTCGGGAACGGAGGCGATCAATACGGACTTATGCGTGCCGAGACGAAATTCAGCGGGACACACCAGATTGCCAACGTTTTCAACGATGAGCAAGTCGAACTGGGCAAGATCGAGTTGATCGAGCGCGCCGTGCAACATGACCGCGTCGAGGTGACATTCGCCGCCGGTATTGATTTGAATCGAAGCCTGCGCGCCTGCCGAGGCGGCGCGGTCAGCATCGAAGGAGGTGGCGATGTCACCGTCTATCACTGCCACGCGTAATTCATTCTTGAGGCGCGGCAGAGTTCTCTCGATGATGGAGGTTTTGCCCGCGCCGGGCGAAGCCATCAGGTTGATGGAAAAGACTCCCGCGGCCTCGAGGCGGGCGCGGTTTTCCCGGGCCAAACGGTCGTTGGCGCTTAAAATATTTTCAACTACCGGAATACGCGCAGTCATTCTTCACCCGTATCCACATCGATCGCTTCCACGAAAAACTCCTCCCCGGCAATGATTTTGGCGCCTACACTGCCGCAAAATGGACAGACCAGTTCGCCGTCATGAGGATGGTATTTTTGAAAACAAGCCATGCACTGCAATTCGGCGGGCACGCGGCGGAAGTGGAGTGTGGCATGTTGCGCAATCGTGTCTTTGGCGATGATCTCCCAGTAGAACTGAATCGAGTCGTCCAACATGCTGGAGAGTTCGCCCTGCACAATGTGCACATCGGTGACGTGCCGTGCGTGGACTTTCTCGGCATATTCGAGCGCGATCTTCAGGATGGATTGAGTCACAGGCAGTTCATGCATCGTGGGCGATTTTCCAATCGGTTCTTCACGCGAAGTATACATCAACGCGGCGCTTTACCTATCGGGACGAAAGTCATCGAAAAGATATGAATAATCAACTTTTCTGCGGGGTTTTCAACGCCCGGCCTTCTATCCGCTGCAAAATGACGTATACTTATGTTGAAAAAAGGAGGCAGAATGTTCGAGAGAATCCTACTCGCAGTCGACGGTTCAAAACACAGTTTGCGCGCGGCTAAAACGGTCGCGGACCTGCTATGCTGTTCCGATATCAAAGAACTCCGTATCGTCGTGGCTTATGAGCCCATCCCTCATTACCTGGGCGAGCCCAACCTCCAGAATGCGATCGACGCGCGCCTGCTGGAGGCGAATGAGATTCTGAAAGCCGCCCAAGAAGCTGTGGGTGAAACCACGCTTGAAATTCACACCGAATTGATCGAAGGTTCGCCCGCCGAGGCGATCATCAAAGTGGCCACCACGCGCAAGAGCAGTTTGATCGTAATGGGCTCGCGCGGCCTGGGACGCATCGCCGGCGCAGTGCTCGGCAGTACGAGTCAAAAAGTGGTCAGTCACGCGCCTTGTCCTGTGTTGATCGTGCATTAGATCGTTTGCATTTCGGCGGCTCACCGCCAGAAGGTTCGTAAGATGACTTCAATGGCCGAAGTCCTGGATCGTTTAACAGTCGAAGGGGAACTGTATGAGTCGTACGCGGACGGCTCATTAAGGTGTTTCGCGTGCGGGCATCGCTGTTTGATCCGCCCGGGCAAACGCGGCATTTGCCAGGTACGCTTCAATCAGGATGGAAAACTGCGCGTCCCCTCTGGCTATGTGGCCGCGCTTCAAGCCGACCCAATCGAAAAGAAACCTTTCTTCCATGTACTGCCCGGCGCCAACGCGTTGACGTTCGGCATGCTGGGCTGTGATTATCATTGCGGCTATTGCCAGAACTGGCTCACGTCACAGGCCTTGCGCGATCCCGCCTCCGATGAAGCCATCAACTTCGTGCGGAAGATCACGCCGGAGAACATGGTCAGATTGGCACGGCAGAGCGGCGCATCCATTGTGGTATCTTCCTATAATGAACCGCTCATCACCAGCGAATGGGCAATTAAAATCTTTCGCGCCGTCAAAGAAGCCGGGTTGAAATGCGCTTATGTGTCCAACGGAAATAACACACCCGAAGTGATGGAATATCTTCAGCCCTATCTCGATGCCTACAAAGTGGACTTGAAGTGTATGAGCGATAAAAACTACCGTTCGCTCGGCGGGGTGCTTCAGCATACACTGGATGGCATTCAACGCGCGCGCGCCGCCGGATTCTGGGTGGAGGTGGTCACATTAGTGATTCCGGGTTTCAACGATTCGAACGAGGAACTTTGGGATGCCGCGCGTTTCCTGGCCGGACTCTCCCCCGACATTCCCTGGCACGTAACCGCCTTCCACAAAGATTATAAAATGACCGATCCCGCCAATACGGACACGCGCACCATTCTACGCGCGGCTGAGATCGGAAGAGAAGCAGGGTTACGTTATGTATATGCAGGCAACCTGCCGGGCCGCGTAGAAGAATACGAAGATACTTTTTGCCCGAACTGCAACGAGCGGCTTATTCAACGCAGAGGCTACGTTATTTCTGAATATCGTCTGACAGAAAAAGGGGCATGCCCAAAGTGTGGGATGCAGATACCCGGTCTCTGGCACGGCAACCGGTCTGAGGTCCATTTGAACGGAATCGGCCTGCCAATCCCCGTTTTTTAATGTATAATCCCGTCAATTAGCTCACAGAGGAGGTGCGCCTTTCCTGATATCTATTAATTAATTTCATACCGTTCGTTTTCTTCCATCCTATTCAAACACTCGGAGGAGATACTGTGAAACGCCATTTGTATGTGCTGTTCTCGCTGGTCGTTTTGGCCAGCGTTGTGTTAGTTGCCTGCGGGCCCCAAGCGACTCCGCCCCCCGCCGCAACTGCCGCCCCCGCTACCGAGGCCCCCACGGCAACGGAAGCTCCCACAGCGGCGCCTGCTTTTCAGGGCGATAAAGTAGAAGCCCCTGACTGCAATTATGGCACTGCCGATAACCCCGCCAAGCTCAAATCCATCGAAGCTGTAGACGAACACACTGTGAAGTTCACTTTGTGCCTGCCCGACCCGGCCTTCCCATCCAAAGTCGCGTTCGGCGTTTTTGCGATCCAGAGCAAGAAATTCCTGGATGCCAACAGCGGCGATTCAGTAAAGATGAGCCAGGCCACCAACGGCACCGGCCCCTACATGCTCAAGGAATGGGTGCAGGGTGATCACATCACTTTGGTTGCCAATCCCAATTACTGGGGCGACAAGCCTCACCAATCCACTCTGATCTTCCGCTGGTCCGATCAATCCGCTCAGCGCTTGCTGGAACTCCAGTCCGGCACTGTGGATGGCATCGACAATCCGGCGCCTGAAGATTTCGCCACCATCAAGGCCGATCCCAATCTGCAATTACTGCCGCGCGAAGCGTTGAACGTCTTCTATATCGGCTTCAATCACAACATCAAGCCGTTCGATGATGTCAAAGTCCGCCAGGCTTTCGCCATGGCGATTGACCGCCAGCACATCGTAGATCAGTTCTACCCGGGCGGATCCACTGTGGCCGATACCTTTGTTCCCGAGGTATTCAACCCCGGTTATACCCCCGGATTCAAATGGTACGCTTACGATCCCGATGCCGCCAAGCAGATGCTGACCGACGCGGGCTTCGACTTCTCGCAGGAAATCCCGCTCACCTACCGCAACGTGACCCGCAGTTACCTGCCCTCACCAGACAAAGTTGCGCAGGAAATCTCAGCTGAATTGGCCAAGATCGGCGTGAAAGCCAAAGTGACCGAAGAAGAGTCCACCACCTTCATCGATAACACCTCCGCCGGCAGAGAACCCTTCTATCTGCTCGGTTGGGGCGCTGACTACCCGGATTCGACCAACTTCTTCGATTATCACTTCGCCAATGCCAGCAACAAACAGTTCGGTGACCTGTATCCCGATCTGGCTTCTGAAATTCAGGCCGCCGCGCAGTTATCCGATCCCGCCGCCCGCCAGCAACATTACGACAAGGTCAATCAGCTGATCAAGGACCTCGTCCCGGTGATCCCGGTTGCTCACGGCGCCTCCGCAGTTGCGTACAAGGCCACTGTCAAGAACGCTCACACCAGCCCGCTCAGCAATGAAATCTTCTCCGTGATGGACAATGGCACGGATACCTTTGTCTTCATGCAAAACGGCGAACCGGGCGCGATCTGGTGCTCGGACGAATCCGACGGCGAGAGCCTGCGCGTCTGCGAGCAGATGTACGATGCCCTGCTCTCTTACGAAGTAGGCGGCGTAGCAGTCAAACCCGGCCTGGCTGAAACATACGAAGCCAACGCGGATCTGACTGAATGGACCTTCCACCTGCGCTCGGGCGTCAAATTCTCCGACGGCGATCCCTTCACCGCCAACGATGTAGTCGCGACGTATGCCTCAGAATGGGATGCCTCCAGCCCGAATCACAAGGGCCGCACCGGCACCTTCGAATACTTCACCACATTCTTCGGCGCGTTCCTCAACGCTCCCAAGTAAGAGCTTGGGTTCCTAACCACTGTAAAGGGGTCAGGTTGAACGACCTGACCCCTTTCTCGAAGTGATCGCTCATGACTCAATTCATCATCCGGCGTCTTTTGATGCTTTTTCCAGTTCTGATTGGGATTCTCCTGGTCACTTTTATTATTGTTCATCTCATCCCGGGCGATCCTTGTATCGCGATGCTCGGCGAGCGCGCCACGCCGGCCGCATGCCAGGCATTTCGCGAACGATTTGGATTGAACGATCCTCTGCTTGTCCAATTTGGACGTTATCTGATTAACGCCGCCCAGGGCAATTTCGGCAACTCGATTCGCTTCGGCCGCCCAGTGGTGGATATTATTGCTGAACGCCTGCCTATGACCATCGAGTTGACCGTCTGCGCCATGCTTTTTTCCACTTTCTTTGGGGTGTTGCTGGGAATTATCTCCGCCATCCGCCGCGGAAGCTGGATCGATACCGTCACAATGGTTGGAGCGAACGTGGGGGTTTCCATGCCGGTCTTCTGGCTGGGCCTTATGATGGCTTACGTGTTTGCTTTAATGCTTAAAGGGACGCCCTTTTATATCCCGCCCTCCGGCCGTTTTAGTTCGGGCATTAGCCTCGAACCGCTTCTCACGCTTTGGGGGATGAAAGATGTCACAGGACTTCCGCGCTTCATCGTCAACTTTTTTTCGAACCTGGTGCTTTTCAACAGCCTCATCACCGGAAATTGGACGCAATTCAAAGATGAATTATGGCACTTGATCCTGCCGGCCACCGCGGTGGGTACCATTCCTCTGGCTATTATCGCGCGTATGACGCGTTCCAGCCTGCTCGAAGTGCTGGGACTGGATTACATCCGCACCGCGCGCGCCAAGGGGTTGATGTATCGAATTGTCGTTTTGAAACACGCCTTGCGGAATGCGCTCATTCCCATCGTGACCATGATCGGTATCGAAACGGGCGCGTTGCTTTCGGGAGCCATTCTTACTGAAACGGTTTTTCTATTGCCAGGGGTCGGAACGCAACTGGTGACTTCCATTCTGGCAAGAGATTACCCCGTGGTTCAGGGATTTACCATCGTCATTGCCATTATCTTCGTGCTGGTCAACCTGATCGTAGATGTCTCCTACGCTTATCTTGATCCGCGTATTCGCCTGCATTAGGAAATTTCATGGCCGAGAATATTGCGAAACTTTCCGCTGAAACCATCCACGAACGCCGCCCTCCGACTGTTGAGGCATTGCGCCGCTTTCTGCGCCATCGTTCCGCGCAGGTGGGACTATTCCTGCTGGGCCTGATGATTCTTATCGCGATCTTTGCGGGCGTGCTGGCACCGTATGATCCGATCGTTCCCCTGGATAACGTAGTCCGTCGTTCGGGACCTTGTATCCATCTGCTGGGTTGCCCGGCAGACCAGCCGGAACACATTATGGGAATCGATGGAAACAATCGCGATCTCTATTCCCGCATCTTGTACGGTTCGCGCTTATCGCTTCAAATCGGCTTCGAGACAGTCTCCTTCGCCATCATCGTGGGCGGATTGCTCGGCGCGATCTCCGGGTTCGTCGGCAACTGGCTGGATAACCTGATCATGCGCATCATGGACGTTTTGATGGCCTTCCCTTCTTTGTTGCTGGCCATCGCGATCGTTACCGTGCTCGGCCCCGGATTGGTCAACGCGTTGCTGGCCATCGGCATTGTCTCGATCCCAATCTACGCCCGGCTCGTGCGCGCCAGCGTACTATCGGTAAAAGAACTGGAATACATTCAGGCTTCGAGAGCGCTGGGCGCTTCTCCTCTTCGACTTTTATTTTCACGCATCCTACCCAACGCGTTGACGCCCCTCATTGTGCAAGGCACACTTGGCATCGCCACAGCCATCCTCGATGCGGCGGCGCTTTCCTTCCTCGGGCTGGGCGCAGAGAAGCCCACTCCTGAATGGGGTCTAATGCTCGGCGAAGAACGTAACAGCGTTTTCAATGCGCCGCATTTGGTGTTCTTCCCCGGCATCGCCATTATGCTGGTTGTGCTGGCCTTCAACCTGATCGGTGACGGCCTGCGCGACGCGCTCGACCCGCGCCTGGCACGCGCAAGCTAAAACAAGCTAAAACGAAGAGAGCGGCTGAAGCGCCGCTCTCTTCGTTTTAATTCAACCAAAGATCATTCCCCAAACCGCCAGGCCGCCGAAAATTACAAACGTGATCAGCGCGCCCGTAACTACATCACGCAGTTCGCGCTGATCCACAAGCTGAAGCGCAGGATAGATTCCCTCCACCCGCCAGCGCGGACCCGCAAACCAGGTGAAGATCAAGCCTCCAAGCAAGCCGCCGATATGCCCCCAAATATCGATGCCCGGCGTCAACCCGATCAGCAAATTGACCGCTACCACGAACACCACATTTCCGATCATCCGCCCGGACTGCTTGCCGAACAGTTCACGGTTCTGATACAAGAATATGCCCTCCGCCGCAATCAAGCCGAAAACGGATGTCGAAGCGCCGACTGAGTAGCCATTGTCGCTCATGATCAGGAACGAAAAAACATTTCCGGTAAAACCTGTCAACAAATAGAGAAGCAGGAAGCGCCAATGCCCAAAATAACGCTCGAGGCTTGGGCCGAACAAAAATAACGCGTACATATTGAATAGGATATGCGGGATGGAAGCATGCAACAGGATCGGCGTAATAAAACGCCAGATCTCACCCGCTCGAATCGGCCCATTGATGCGCGCGCCGAACAGTTCCAGCCAATCGAGTCCCTGATACGGCGTGCCTGCAAAATAGATGCTGGCCAATTGAAGCAAATATACAATCCCAGTCAGGCCAATGATCGCGTACGTGACTTTCGGAACGGAAACCGGCAATTGAATATGAACTTGTCGTACAGCGGGAACCGGCTGAGGCGTCGGCTGGGACGCGGAATCAAAGTCTGGCGGAGAACCCGGAGATTGATTCACAAATTCACCTTGCGCTGTTGGACGCGGTGATGTTCCGCTTCGATGATGGCGCGAATCACATCCACCGTATGATCCAGGCGAAAATCGTGATTGACAATCACATAATCGAACGCTTGAATGCGTTGAAGTTCCTTGCGGGCGGTGGCGATCCGCAAAGCCAGTTCCTCGTGCGTTTCGGTCTTGCGATCTTTCAGGCGGCGCACCAGCTCGTCTTCATTTTCCGTGGTGATAAAAATCAACAGGGCTTCCGGCGCAAGTTTTCGAATGGTCTCTGCACCCTGCACATCCAATCGCATCACCACATCCTTGCCGCTGGCCAGCGCTTCGCGAACCTGCTTTTTGGAATTACCTTTGTAATCGCTATACACAATCGCATATTCGAATAACTCGTCCTCCTCGATCATGCGCGCGAATTCTTCCTTGGAAACAAAAAAATAATCGCGGCCATTGACTTCATTGGCGCGCTGTGGGCGCGTGGTGGCCGTGATCACAAAATGAAAAGGCAGGCCGCGCTCCTGCATCCGCTGTACAACCGAATCTTTTCCCGCGCCCGACGGGCCGGAGATAACGATCAACAATGGATTGGGACGAATGGGTGCGAATTCCGGATCGGATGTCATGGCCGTATTGTACCAAAGAGACCCATCCGCCTCCCTCCCCGCCCCGGGCTGTTTCCGTTAAAATCAGTTCATGCCCACTTACGATTACGTGTGTCGCGACTGCGGCCAGCGCTTCGAGATTTTCCTGAGCTACCGCGAATACGGCGTGACGCAGGTCCATTGCGCACATTGCAACAGCGTCAATGTCAAACGGCGATTGAACCGCGTACGTCTGATGAAATCCGAGGAAACCCGCATGGAAAGCATGGAAGACGGCATGGGCGCTCTCGAAGGACTGGAGGACGATCCAAAGGCTCTTGGCCGGATGATGAAGAAAATGGGCCGCGAGATGGGCGAGGACCTGCCGCCCGAATTCGATGAAGTGACCGAGCGTCTGGAGGCCGGTCAAAGCCCCGAGGAGATCGAATCCGCCTTACCCGGTTTGGGCGCGGACGAGGCGCCCGGCGGCGAAGACCTCTAAATTACGGAAATAAAAATTCCCCAACTCTCGTTGGGGAATTTGTTTTGGCGTTGAGTCGATGTTTCTATCGGCGCTGGCGGCCCCCGCCAAACGAACGTCCTCCGCCTTCCTCGCGCGGCCGGGCAACACTCACGCGCAGGTCGCGGCCGTCCATACTTTGGCCATTCAACATGCTGATGGCCTTCTGAGCCTCGGAATCCGAGCTCATCTCAACAAAGGCAAAGCCCTTGGAGCGGCCGGTTTCGCGGTCTTTGATGATCGCCACCGAGGTCACTGTGCCTGCCTGCCCAAACATTTTGCTCAGCTCCTCTTCCGTAGCCGAGTAGGGCAGATTCCCAACGTACAACTTCGATTCCATAATTCTCCTGACAAACACCCGTTTCTGACGGGTCTGTGAAAAATGCAGGCGTCGGACGACCTCGGAAGAGGATCAGCCAAACCCCTGTTGACAATGCTTTGAGTATATCACAGGCCAATTTGCTTGGCACGAGTTTGTCAATGAGGGAGGGCCGCCTTTACACAGCCGAAGAAATCGATTGAATCCTATTTGGGAGACAGCCTGTTCAAGATTGTCCCGCGTAATTCCGCCTGCACCTTGTCCCATTCCTGACTCGCGCTGATAGGGAATGCCAAGATGGTCGAGGTGATCGTGCGCGGGAAGTTGGATCATGGCTTGCGATTCTTTTCCATCGTTTCGCGGTGTTCGGCAAAATGTTCGTACGTGTTCCCAATGACGGAGCCGAGCAGGGTGCCGCTTTGCGGATCTTCCGGTTGTCGCGGCTTGAGTAATTCTGCGAACGGCATGGACTCAAGCCTTGCGGTCACGCGCGCATAGACCTGTTTCAACCCGTTCAAAACGTCCTCTGTTGTGCGGGTCCGATTCCGCTCGAACAGAACAGCATTGATCGCATCGTAATTATTCCAATCTTTGGTGACCTCTGCTGAAACACCGAGCACCTCGTGCGCCGGACGGCGATCCATGTGATAGCCAAGCAGGACATTCATCCAGTCGGCGAGGTGCGAAAGGTTATCCTTCGGCGACCATCCGCCCGCATCCGGCGTTGTCATCTGCTTTTCATCGAGGTGTGCGACCGCGTCCATGAGGGCAGTCCATTCATGCTCAATCCGGGATAATAACTCTTTTTGATTCGCTGGCATCTCACTCATTTTGACCTCTCTACTTTTTTCAGAATCATTTTCCTCAACTCATCCTGCACGGACTGCCAATCGCGCCCGGCGTCCACCACCGCCCAGCGACTCGGCTCCTGCTTCACCATCTGCAAATACCCCGCGCGGACGCGTTGATGGAACTCCACCGTGTACGCGTCGAGGCGGTTCCACTCGACTGCATTCTGGGTTTTGCGCCCGAGTCCCACTTCCACATCCAGATCCAAAAGGATCGTCAAATCAGGTGTGAGGCCGTCCGTCGCGTAGCGAACCAGCGCGCGGACCTGTTCCAAATCTTGTTGATGGCCGTAGCCCTGATAGGCAATCGTGGAATCATAGTAACGGTCGGAGATGACGATCTCGCCCGCCTCCAATCGCGGACGAATGACCTGTTCCACAATTTGGGCGCGTGCCGCCTGATAAAGCAGTGTCTCTGTACGCGGGTGCATCTCGGCATTCTTCAAATCATGCAGGATGTCGCGGATCTGTTCGCTGATGGACGTGCCGCCCGGTTCACGCGTGGGGAAAACCGTATAGCCCTTCTCGCGTAAATACTCAACGAGCGCTGGTATGTGGGAGGTCTTGCCGGAGCCTTCCGGGCCTTCGAGAGTAATGAACATGATTGAATCTTCCGGGTAATTTCAGTTTTGAAGTCTCAGTTCGATGCAACTTGTTCCAAGTATAACCATTAACGAAATAATACAGAACTCTAACAACGATTTATCAGTATTTTAATTATACGTTCATTTTTTGCGTCATTATTTAATTCAGCTGTTATTTTAGAATACTAAAATAATCGTGCAATATAAGGAAAGAGCAAGGAGCTCAATATGTCACTAAAAAGAATTCTTTACGGCGTAATCGTTGTGTTTCTGGCGGGAGTTTCGGCTTTAGGCGGCGCGGTGGTAGGCGGAGTGGTGATCTACCGGGCAGTGAGAGACCAGGCCCTGCCTATTTCAGCGCCCGTTTCCGTGCAGGCGACCAACACCAACCCCAGCAAGACGCTGGTCATTAACTCGACCGATATCGAAACAACCATTACACAGGCGGTTCAAAAAATCGGCCCGGCTGTGGTGACCATCGTCGGCACAATTCCCGGACAGATGAGTTTCTTCGGGCCAACCGGCGACGCGACAGTCAGCGGCAGTGGCTTCTTTGTGTCCGATCAGGGCTACATCATTACCAATAATCATGTGGTGGCCGGCACAAAAGATGTAAAGATTATTCTCTCCGATGGAACGCAGGAAAACGCGAGCATCGTGGGAACGGATCAATATTCCGATATCGCGGTTTTGAAGACGAACGGCAGAGTCCCAGCCGTAGCTACGCTTGGGAACTCGGACCTGCTCAAACCCGGTGAGTCGGTGATCGCGATCGGCTCTCCGCTGGGTGACTTCAAGAACACGGTAACAGTCGGCGTGGTCAGCGCGACCGGCCGCACCATTGACACTGGTCAGGGCTATGAGATCGAGGGCCTGATCCAGACCGACGCGGCCATTAATCAAGGTAACTCAGGCGGCCCGCTTGTGAATCTGGCCGGTGAGGTGATCGGCATCAACAACCTGATCGTACGCGGCAATGGAAATGGCGACACAGTGGTGGCGGAAGGATTGGGTTTTGCAATCCCGATCGACACCGCGCAGGCCGTCGCTTCGCAGATCATGCAGAAGGGATATTTCTCCCGCCCATACATGGGCATCAGTTATCAGGCCATTACTCCCGACATCGCGGCCGCGTATAACCTGCCGGTGCAATGGGGTGTGTATGTGTCCAAAGTGGCTTCGGGAAGCCCAGCCGACCAGGCTGGCCTGCAACAAGGCGATATCATCACTGGCCTCGGTAACGTACAATTCGACCAGACGCATGATTACCTTAACCTGCTGTACACCTACAAACCCGGCGACAAGATCACCATAAACATTCTTCGAAATGGACAGAAGATGCAAATACAGATGACTCTGGGTGAAACCCCCCATCAGTAGAGTCCAAATTAAAACGAAAGGCGAGCCAGCGGCTCGCCTTTCGTTTTAACCTATTCCCGGAAAATTCTTACATGCCGTCTTGGTTCCTTGCCATACGAGTGCGAGGTCAACTCTGCATTACGCGCCATTTCATGTTGAAGCCTGCGCACAAGCGACGAGCTGGGCGGCAGGTCCACCCAACGCTCGCCGTTCAGCACCGCGGCAATCGCCTGTTGAGTTTGCTGTTTCACCGAATCCATGTCGTCGCGCGCAAACTGTTCCGTGTTCAAGTTGAAGAGATCGGTCAGAAATTGTTCCACCTGCCCGATCGTGTTGGCGCGTAGAACGTAGATCGGCAGGCCGCGCCGTTCGGCATCCACAATCGTCTGCTGGCGGTCGCGGTAGTACGAACGCAGAGTCACCAGCGCGTCCGCTTCGCCCGCATCGCGCACGATAATGGCCGGAACGCCAAGACGCTTGGCGGCCTGCATCAAACGATTGCGCGCTACGCCATACGGATACACACGTACGGTCCGTGAAGCCGCCGGCGATACGCCGCGCGCGGATTCGGAGCGCGGTGCGGATACGAACGTCGAAGTTTCTGTAACGGAAGCAGGCTTGGTCTGAGCATGATCGAGCGGCACGCGTCCGCGGCGGGGCGTTTTCGTTTCACCGCGAGCGGGCTTAACCAATTCGGCTTTTTCGATCTGGATCTTGCCTTCAGCATCGCGCGTGCGGACCTCCGGCGGGAGCGGAAACTCGCGCAGTAACGCATCGACCGAGGCCATGATATCGACATGAACGGCGAAGCGGTCGCGGTTTTGGATTTCGATCAGCACATCGAATGTGGGCGGAGCGCGTCGCTCGAGGACCGTTTTCTGGGTGCCGCGTCGACGCGCTTCCTCGTCCGAGAGTGTCACCGCTTCGATGCCGCCGACGAGATCGCTCAGCGTGGGGTTGAGCAAAAGGTTATCGAGCGTCTGGCCGTGCGCCGTGCCGATCAGTTGCACGCCGCGTTCGGCGATGGTGCGCGCCGCGGCGGCCTCGAGTTCACGGCCAATCTCATCAATGACGATCACTTCGGGATTGTGATTCTCGACGGCTTCGATCATCACTTCATGTTGCAGCATCGGCTCGCGCACCTGCATGCGGCGCGCCTTGCCCACTGCGGGATGCGGCACATCGCCATCGCCGCCGATTTCGTTCGAGGTGTCCACGATGACCACGCGTTTCGATTCAGCCAGAATACGCGCGGCCTCGCGCAGAAGCGTGGTTTTGCCCACTCCGGGCCGCCCGAGGATCAACACCGACTTGCCCGACTCGATGATGTCCTGAATAATATCCACTGTGCCATACACCGCGCGTCCCACGCGCAAGGTAAGGCCAACGATATGGCCGAGGCGGTTGCGAATGGCCGAAATGCGATGAAGCGTGCGTTCGATACCGGCGCGGTTATCCGCGTCGAACTCGCCCGTGCGTTCATCCACATAGTCAATTTCGGCGCGCGTCACTTCGCTTTCGCGCAGAACGATTTCACGGTCCACAAAACGCGCCGTGGGAACCCGCCCCAAATCGAGAATGATTTCGAGCAGGTTATCGCTATCGTCTGCTTTTTCCACCGCATGACGAATATCGGAGGGAAGGACGTCCAAAAGGGCGTCCAAATCGTCGGTGATTCTTAATTGTGTCATGGCTTATCGATGATTGGTGGTTGAGATTTTTCAACTTGCACAACGATCAACAGATACAATCATCAACCCGAATATATCACGATTCGCGTTTTTCCAACCGGCTTACCCGCGAAGGCTGGACGCTCACGCTGGCAGGCTGGGAGTTGCGCGCTTTTTGTTCGTCCTTCACCCAGCGCGCCAGATGTTTGACCATTACCGCCTGCCGCGGCCCGGCAGACGCGCCGCAATCTTCCAACACCGGCTCAAGCCAGGCCTGATACGAACGTACTTGCAAATATACCGGCCGGTTGCGGCGATCCGGCAGGCTGTTGATCAGCGAAACCAGTTTGCCGCCCACATCGCTCGTGTCGGGATGGATCAGCGGGGTGAGAGCAATGCCATATATGGCGGCTGTTGAACTTGCATAACCGCGCGGAACGTCGTCGCTGATCCAGCCGTGCGCACGTTCGGGAAGAGGTTCCACAGGTTGTAATAACGGCGGGACAATTTGATAATACAAATTCTGAATGGCAGGCAAATGGATGGAATTCATCCGCTTCCATTCCGACCCCGAAACTGATCCCGCGATCTGACTGATATCCCACATCCTCTGCCACGCATACACTGAAAACCCTGCGCGGCGCAATGCGGCGAAAACGTCGCTGGTTTCATCCACTTCAGCCAATACATGGAACGCGCCCCATGCCCCGGCTTCTGCCGAGAGATTCTCGATCAGCGTTGGAAGCGCGGGATGATCGATGCGCGAGGAAGGGGCCAGATACAATAATTTGGCAAACGACTCACCGCGCGTGTGGGTGATGCCGCCTACAACGGACGCGCCGTCCTCGCCATTCGCAATGGCTGAATAAATGTGCCGCGCCAGATTGACATAGGCCAGCAAACCAACCGCGCCGAGCGGACTGCCGCGCGTCAATGTGCGGGCGGTATCGAGGCTGACCGCCTCGCCGCGCATGCGATAAAGATTGGGAAGATCCAGCAGGTCGAGCGGACGAATGGACATAATAAATAATGGCGGATGGCAACCCGCTCCTCGTCAATCGGCCAGTGAAAGAAAATATTCGTGGAAGCGCGTGTCGTCGGTCAGTTCGGGATGAAAGGATGTAGCCAGGAGATGTCCCTGTTGCGCGGCAACAATTCTCCCGTCGGCGACAGAGGCGAGGATCTTCGCCTGGCCGTAAACAGATTCGATGATCGGCGCGCGAATAAACATGGCGTGATAAAGCTTATCGGTGCCGGTCGCCTTTTTGAGTTCGGGAATATCAAGATCGGCTTCGAAGGAATCCACCTGCCGGCCGAAGGCATTGCGCGCCACTTTGATATCCATCAATTCGAGCAAAGGCTGGGAGCGGCTAACGTCTTTTGAAAGAAAGATGGCGCCCGCGCAGGTTCCCCAAATGGCATGGCTTTGAGCGAAGGCGCGCAGAGGTTCGATCAGGCCAAAGTCGGAAGCGAGTTTACCGATTGTGGTCGATTCGCCTCCCGGCATGATGAGGCCATCGAGACTCTTAAGTTGTTCGGGCAGGCGTACTTCGAGTGCCTCCACATCGAGACGTTTGAGCATGGCGATATGTTCGGCAAAATCGCCTTGAAGTGCAAGAACTCCGATTTTCATGATTTTAGTAAATAGCAGATTGGTAAATTGGTAGATTGGTAAATTGATAAACCGGGATCCATTTCCCTACCAATTTACCGATTCCCAAGTTACAGATTTACCAGCCGCGTCCCGCGATCTTTTCTTCTTCGGGCATCTGCGAAATGTTGCGTCCCACCATCGGCTCGCCGAGATTCTTGCTGACCTCAGCCAGAATGGCGGCATCCTGATAATGAGTCACCGCTTTGACGATGGCCGCGGCGCGCTTGGCAGGATCGCCGCTCTTGAAGATTCCCGAACCGACGAAGACTCCGTCCACACCGAGTTGCATCATCAACGCCGCATCCGCGGGAGTTGCGACTCCGCCAGCCGCGAAATTGACAACCGGCATACGCCCAAGTTCTTTTGTCTCTTTGACAAGTTCGTACGGCGCGCCGAGTTCTTTCGCGAACGCCATCAATTCTTCATCAACCATGGTGGTCAGACGGCGAATATCGCCCAGCACGGTGCGCGCGTGGCGGACAGCTTCCACCACATCGCCCGTTCCAGCCTCGCCCTTGGTGCGGATCATCGCCGCGCCTTCGCCGATTCGCCGCAGCGCTTCGCCGAGATTGCGGCATCCGCACACGAACGGAATCTTAAAGAGATGCTTGTTGATATGGTTCGCTTCGTCGGCGGGCGTTAGCACTTCGGATTCGTCGATGTAATCCACACCGATGGCTTCCAGGATTTGAGCTTCCACGAAATGCCCAATGCGGCATTTTGCCATCACCGGGATCGTCACCGCGTCCATGATTTTGAGAATCAGATCCGGGTCGGACATGCGCGCTACGCCGCCCTGCGCGCGAATATCGGCAGGGACGCGTTCCAGCGCCATTACCGCGCAAGCGCCGGCGTCTTCAGCGATCTTGGCGTGTTCGGGAGTCACAACATCCATGATGACCCCGCCCTTCAACATTTGGGCCAAACCTTTTTTAACAGCAAATGTACCAGTCTGTTGTTCCATTTTGATACTCCTTGATTTGATACATATGGATTTTACCACGCAGACGCGGCCCCGCCTCACGCGCAGGATGAAGCCGGCCTCGTTTTCCAACAAATTCCCGCCTCTTGACAAAACCTGCAATTGGAATACAATTATGACAATGATACAATTATTACAATACAACAAGGCGCAGTATGCCCGAACCCAACCTGAACTTTGAACTGGATTTTCATTCCGGCCTGCCGATCTACACCCAGATCGTCAACCAGATCTCGGGGCGCGTGGCGAACGGAATTTTGAAACCGGGAGATCAACTGCCCACCGTCCGCGCGCTGGCCCTGGAATTGCGCGTCAACTTCAACACAGTGGCACGGGCCTATCGCATCCTGGATGAGACGCGCGTCATCTCCACCCAGCAGGGACGCGGCACATTCATCATGGAGAAACCTCCGCCCAAAGTGACGGAAAGACTGCGGCGCGAATCGCTCGAAGGGCTGACGCGCCGCTATATCAGCGAGGCATTTCGGCTGGGCTTCTCTCAGGCGGAGGTCCGCCGGATGGTCAGCGAACAACTCAAAATCTGGAAAGAAACGATAAAAGTCGAAGAGTAAAGGAGAAATACAATGGCTACAAAACAAACAAAAGAAACAGCGGGAAAGCAGAAAGTTGATCTTCACATCCCCAGCATGGCTTACCTTGTGTTCGCGATCATCCTGATCGGGGCAGCCAGAGCTGGACTACTATTAAATGCCGTCCACGCCTCCGATCTAATGACCACATTGGTCGTCGTGGCCTTGACCGTTATCGCAACTTACCTATTGTTTGCGTTGAAGATTGCGCCACAATGGGAAAAGGCTGTCGTTCTGCGAATGGGAAAATTTCACCGGTTGAAAGGTCCGGGCTTGTTCTGGATCGCGCCAATCATTGATACGATTCCATCTTGGATCGACCACCGCGTGATGGTAACGCCTTTTTCCGCACAAAAGACCCTGACCAAAGACACCGTACCCGTGGATGTGGACGCGGTGCTATTCTGGGTGGTATGGGACGCGGAGAAGGCCGCGCTGGAGGTTGAAAATTATCGTCTGGCCGTGGATTGGGCCGCGCAAACCGCCCTGCGTGATATTACCGGCCGCATGATGCTGGCAGATATTCTCGTGGGCCGCGGCGTGATCGATAAGGAGCTCCAGCAGGTGATTGACGAGCGCACCACGCCCTGGGGTGTGACCGTACAATCGGTGGAGATCCGCGATATTGTCATCCCGCCCGATCTGGAGGATGCCATGTCGCGCCAGGCGCAGGCGGAACGCGAACGGCAGGCGCGCGTTATCCTCGGCGAATCCGAGAAGCAGATCGCGGCCTCATTCTCAGAAGCCTCCCAGGCTTACGTGAATAACCCAACGGCCCTGCATCTGCGAGCCATGAATATGCTCTTTGAAGGCTTGAAGGAAAAAGGAGCGCTCGTGATCGTGCCAAGCTCGGCAGTGGACACGATGAATCTGGGCGGCTTGAGCGGCATTGTCTCAGTGGCACAGCAGAACCTGCCGAAAGAGAAATAGCTGTTCCACGTGAAACGCGCCTCGCTGGTCTCGATACGCCCAACAATCACGGACTGCTCGGCCAGCAAGACGTCAAGGAGAAAACATGTCAACAAAAACGACCCTGGTCGTCTCTATCGTTTTGGTCGCGGCCGCTGTGCTCGTGGGAATCGCCCTCTATGCCCGCCTGCCCGATCCGATGCCTGCACATTGGAACGCCGCCGGGCAGGTGGACGGATACATGTCGAAATTTTGGGGCGTTTTCCTCGTGCCGATCATCACCGTCGTACTGCTTCCGCTCTTTCTGGTCATTCCGCATATTGACCCGCTCAAAGCCAACATCGCCAAATTTCTCGGCGCATTCAACTGGTTCATCGTCGGTTTTGTGGCGTATATGCTCCTTGTCTATGGCCTGATCATTGCCGCCGCGCTCGGCTACCAGTTCAACATGACAGCTATACTTCTGCCGATCGTCGGTCTGCTCTTCATTGGAATAGGCTACATGCTGAACAAAGCCAAACGCAACTTTTTCATCGGCATCCGCACGCCGTGGACACTTTCCAGCGAAACGGTTTGGGACAAGACTCACCGCCTCGGCTCGAAACTGTTCATGCTCGGCGGCGCAGTGACCATTGTCAGCGCCTTCTTCGGCGAAGCAGGCATCTGGCTTATGCTGGCCGTCATGCTCGCGGCCGCGTTGATACCGGTTGTCTATTCGTACATTCTTTGGCGGCAGGAGAATCCATGAACGCGGTCGTTGAAGTCAACGCCCTCGAGCGCGTCTTCGGCCAAAACCGCGCCGTGAATGGGATGACGTTTCACGTGGAACAAGGCGAGGTCTTCGGACTGCTCGGCCCGAACGGCGCAGGCAAGACCACGACCGTCCGCCTCTTGAACGGGATCCTGCCTCCGAGCGGCGGTTCGGTGCGCGTCTTCGGGCTGAATCCTGCTACGGACGGTCAACGCGTCCGCCAGAAAACCGGCGTGCTGACGGAGAGCCCTTCTTTGTATGAGCGGCTTTCCGCTTACGAAAACCTGGCTTTTTTCGGCACGCTGACGGGCATTCCCAAAGAAAAGCTGGGAAGCCGCGTAATGGAAATCCTGACGTTTTTCGATCTACAGGAGCGCGCCAAGGATAAAGTGGAAACTTACAGCAAGGGCATGAAGCAGAGACTCGCTTTGGCGCGCGCCCTTATCCATGAGCCGCCACTGCTCTTTCTCGACGAGCCGGTCTCCGGCCTGGACCCCGAGGCGGCACAGCACGTCAATGGGTTGATCGCGGATTTGAGCCACAAAAACGGGCAGACCATCCTGCTGGCAACGCATAACCTGCTCGATGCACAGCGTCTCTGCGACCGCGTGGCTGTGATCAACAAAGGTCATATTTTGGCAATGGGCGGTCTTAAAGAACTGGCGCGCAAGTTGTGGCCGGTGACCTGGGTGGATATTACGTTCTGGCAGGTGCCCGCGAAAAACGTCACGGGTAATCTTAAGACTCAGCGAGGCGTGAAGCAGGTTACGGGTGAGGATGATGCGTGGCAGGTTCAAGTCGAGAGCGAGGAGGTGATCCCGCAGATCGTTCAATACCTGGCGGCACAGGGCGCGTCCATTCTCAAAGTTAATCCGCGCGCTTATACACTGGAGGATATTTACTTCGCATTGCAGGCAGGTGAGAAATGAATTGGCGCTCAATCTGGGCGATTGCCCAAAAAGACTTGAAGGAGGTGCGCCAGAACAGGGCCGCCTGGATGCCTGGCGTTATCGTGCCGTTGTTCTTTGCCATTCTCATGCCGATTGCGATGATCGTGATACCGCAAATCATCCCCGTGGAGGATGTCCAGCGCGAACTTGGCGATATGGATACGCTATTGCGAAACATGCCGCCATCCTTCGCGGCGATCTTCGGTGGCAAGAGTCTGGAGCAGATATTCGTCATCTACATGACAGGATTCATGCTCGCGCCTTTGTTCCTCATCATGCCGCTGATGTTTTCCACGGTGGTCGGCTCGGATTCGTTCGTCGGCGAGCGCGAACGCAAGACCATGGAAGCCCTGCTCTACGCGCCCACCAGCGACCTGGAACTGTTCCTCGGCAAGGTACTGGCGGCGGTGATTCCCGCCATCGCGCTTTCGTGGATCGTTTATCTGGTTTATATCATCGTGGTCAACGCCGCGAGTTATCCGCTCTTCGGGCGGATCTGGTTCCCGCTGGCGACGTGGTGGCCTTTGATGTTCTGGCTCACGCCCGCGCTGGCCGTGCTGGGCATCTCTGCCACAGTGTTGATCTCCTCACGCGTGCGAACATTTATGGAGGCCTATCAGATGAGCACTTCACTAGTGGTGATCGTTCTCGGTCTGGTAATCGGACAAGTATCTGGCGTATTATTTCTTGGCGTCGGCACAGCGCTGTTGATCGGATTACTTATCTGGCTGGTGGATGCGGCGTTGATCTACTTGAGCGTGAAAAGATTCAACCGCAGTTCACTGATCGCAAAACTATAGGAGAGACCCATGACAGAAGAAATAAAACAATGGGAATATCGAGTCAAGACCATCGGGAGTCTGTTCGGCACAAGAGATGAACACATTGAATCCATGCTGAACGAATGGGGAGAAGAAGGCTGGGAGGCCGTCAACCTGTACACGCCGGAAGGAAGCGGCAAGGTAACGATGGTTGCCAAACGCCCGCTGACGCGCGAAACACTGCGCAGACGGTCCATGCCGAACTGACAAGGCGCGCCGCGCTTTGCAAGATTGGCCGCCGACCTTTCACATACAGCAGAAGGAAATATGATGATTGCTAAAAAACAAATCTATTGGTTTCTCGGAATTACGGTAGCGTTCTCCTGGCCGTTGCTTTTCTCTCCGTTCGCGCTCGGCAACATGGACGATAAAACAAAGGCGCTCGCTACACAGGGATTGTGGGCCATTGCCATGTGGGGACCGGGAATCGCCGCCATTCTTACAACCTTGTTCGTCGCAAAATTACCGTTTGGCAGTTTGCGCCTGAACACCTTGGGCCCAAAACGTTTCTACCTTTGGGCATGGTTCTTGCCGGTCGCGTTAACTTTGTTTGGCGGCATATTTACCGTATTGTTCGGAATCGGAAAACTGGATTTGAGCTTCACTGCACTGCGCGGTATGCTGGAGGCGGCACCGGGCGCAAGCGACGTTCCAGTAAGCGTTATCGTCACAGCGCAACTACTGTTCGCTGTAATCGTCGCGCCGTTCATTAACGTATTATTCGCGCTGGGAGAAGAATTGGGCTGGCGCGGTTTTCTGCTCCCGCGCTTACTGCCGCTTGGACAATGGAAAGCCGTGTTGTGGAGCGGCTTGATTTGGGGATTGTGGCACATGCCCGCCGTCATCCAGGGATTGAACTATCCAGGCTATCCAGTTTTGGGTATATTCATGATGATCGTATTTTGCCTTTTACTCGGCACGATCTTGGCATGGCTGTATATTAATACTCGAAGTCCGTGGGTGGCGGCGCTTGCGCACGGAGCAGTCAACGCGGTTGCAGGACTGCCGGTATTATTCCTGGCACCCAAACTTAACATCGCTTTTGGCGGCACATTAGCCGCGCCGACCAGCTGGATCGGCATGGCATTATTTATCGCGTGGCTGGTTTGGACAAAGCGCTTCCCGGTTCGGGAACAAAGCAAGTCGGAAATTACAGCTTAACATCCATAAATTCATAAAAGGGACGTGCGCGTGTGTCCCTTTTATCTTTAAGTTGTTATAGAACATGCGTTCTACTGCATTCAAGAGTAAAATTCTCGTGCTATGAAAAAATCTGAAATGTTCGGCCTCGGCGCGATCCTGCTGGTCTCTGCTTTGTTGAGCGTTGCGTTACTGACACGCGGACATTTATGGTGGGATGATTTTACATCCTACATTATGCAGGCGCAAAGTTTATTGCACGGCACAACCCGCGAATTCATTCAGCACAACACATTCACAGTGCTACGATCATCGTATCCGCCCGGCCCCATTGCATATCCCTGGGGCTACCCGCTTTTAATGGCGCCGGTATTGGCCGTTTTTGGATTGAAGGTCCTGGCGCTCAAACTGATCAACACTTTCTTCTTTATCCTTTTCCTGATCGTTTTCTATCGATTAGCCCGCCTCCGACTCGCCCCAATCTGGTCTCTGTTTCTAACGGCGATTCTGGCTTTCAACCCTGCCCTGCTTCAAGCCCATGATTTGCTTCTCTCGGATATTCCGTTTCTGTTTTTCTCCACGCTCTCCCTGCTCCTCATCGAGCAATGGATCTGGCCCAACGAAACGCAATCATCGTTTTGGAAACTGAGCTTGATCGGGATAACAATCTTTGCCTCGTTTGCCATGCGCACCAACGGATTATTACTACTCGGGCCTTTGGCTGTTGCGCAATACCTTCATTTTCGCTCACTAGCAAACATTCGCAAAAACTGGCTCTCCATTCTTCCGCCGTATCTTATCTTCGGCGCGTTGACTGTGATCCAATATCTTATCCTGCCCGGCGGTCAGGAGGCCTATCTCAGTCATTACGGTTTGCTCTTCACGCCACAGCATTTGATCGGTAATATCTTTTATTATCTGGCACTGCCCGCCGCTTTCTTCAAAGAGATTCCTCTCAGCTTATTCTTCTTTGCGATTACTGTAATTTTATTTCTTGCGGGAATCATTGCGGGCGTTCGCAAGAATCTTGTTTTCCTAAGCTACATTGCTTTGACTTTCGTTCTATTCATCTCCTGGCCCGAGACTCAGGGACTGCGGTTTATCTTTCCGATCCTGCCGCTGTTTTTGTTGATCGCGGCGGAGGGGCTGAAGTTCGGACTGGAAAAATCGTCAGTGAAAATACTGCCTGTTTTCCGCTGGGCAAGTATCGGCGCGGCGGGAACGTTGATCGTCCTGTCGCTCATCGTCTCGGCAAAGATCGGATGGGGTAATCTTCAAAACGGACGCGACATCAACGGCCCATTCGATTCAGTCAGCAATGAGATGTTCGATTTTGTGCGTGAGCAAACGCCGGCGAATAGTGTGATCATTTTTTTCAAGCCGCGCGCCATGCGCCTGTTCACCGATCGCGATTCGTTCATGACGCAGAACTGCGCCGATTTGAGCGCTGGGAATTATGTGGCGATTCATGAAAAGCAGGGAGATAACGGACAGATCGGCGATGTGTTGGGCTGTTCCAATGTTTCTTTGCAAACGGTGTTCAACAACAAGCGTTTCACCGTGTATCAGATTTTCCCAAAATAAAAGCGACGGGTACGAGGCCCGTCGCAATTTCAAATTTTTATTTCTATCCAAGATGCATCGGCATGATGACTTGGATGAAATCTTCCTGCCCCACCGGGCGGACCACACCGGGCGCGTTCGGGCCCGAGGTTTCAAGCGCCACATTGGGAGTTCTTACCACTTCCAAAGCCTCGCGTAAAAATTTGACGTTGAAAGCGATCAACATGCCGCCGCCGTCCACTGTGGCTTCGACGATTGTTTCATTCTTGCCGGTCTCTTCGGAGGTGGCTGAGATCTCCACTTCGCTGGGTTGCATATCGCTTTGTGCCGGTTTGATGTCCAACCGCGCCACGTTCGAACCTTCGCGCGCGAAGATTTCAGCCTGCTTGCAAGCCTTGAGCATGGAAGCCGTGGAGACCAGCGTGCGCGATTTGTAATTACGCGGGATGATCTGCTGAACGTCCGGGAAGGTGCCGTCGATCAACTGCGAAACCACCTCCACATCTTTCACGCGGAAGACCACCTGCCCGCGTCCCTTTGGCAAAATCATGGAAACCGCTTCTTCGCCGTCGCTGGAAACGCGCGCCAGCTCGATGAGCGCACGCGCCGGAATAATGGCGGTCACAGGTTGCGGCGCCGGGGCAGACAACGCGGCCTTGCGCATCGAAAGCCGGAATCCATCCGCCGCGGCCATGGTGATCTTATCTTTTTCAACTGTCACCAGCACGCCCATCAAAACCGGGCGCGCTTCATCGCCGGAGGCGGCGAACGCCACTTGCTGAATCATTTCCTTGAAATCGGATACGTTCAGTTGAATCGCGCCTTCCATCTCCGGCACAGGCAACGGGGGAAACTCCTGCGCGTCGATGCATTTAATATCATTGTTCGATGTGCCGCAACGTACGTTCAAACTTTGGGTCTTGGCATCCAGAGTTAATTGAACCTGATCGCCGGAGAGTGTATTCACCAAATCGCCAAATGTGCGCGCCGGCACGGTGGTCGAGCCTTCCTGTTCGATGCGCGCCGGAATCCAGCACGTAATCCCCAATTCAAGATTAGTGGCGGAGAGTCGCAATCGTCCTTCGTCCGACGCGATCAGAATGTTCGATAAAACCGGGAGCGTACTGCGCGGCGATACCGCACGCGCCACAACGCTCAAACCATGTGCAAGTTTTTCTTGTAAAACGGTTATCTTCATGGCCGGGCCCTCGCTGAAAAAATGGATGGCGCGAGTATATCATTAACCAAACAGAGTCGATAATACAATCGCCAGTAAAACGAACAGAATCTGTAAAACAAATAACGCCGCGGCAACATAAACCAGGATCGTCCAGCCGGAGGCGCCTTTATTCTTTTTCATGCGGACTTCCTGCCCCTCAGCCAATTGACGCGCCGCCAGCGCGGCCTGCCCTTCATCGCCGGCCCACACAATATGCTCCGCCTCATCCGGGACGATCAGCCTGCTCCCGCTAAAATGATTCAGCCACGAAGAAATGGTCTCGGGCGTATTCACCGCAAGCGAACCCGGCAGGATAACCGCGCGCGCTTGCGTATCCTTCGCCAGCTTTTGCGCGGCGCTGACCACCAACACAGGCAGGCGCGGCGCATGCTTCATCAGCGCGGCGCGCATCGCCTCGCCAAAGCGACCGTCGCCCGGGTCGAAGACCAGCACCGCGAATCCGGCCTGCTCTTCCGCCAGGATTTCGGTTGCAGACGCGCCATCGCGGCGTAACGTCAAAAAATGATAGACCAGTACGATCACGAACAGCGCCAACAGTTGCAGAAGGTTAAGCACGTGATTGAGAAAGTTACTTTCCACGTTTCCAGTCAGCGCCGCGTTCAGGAGTTGGAATACCAATCCCACCGCCGAGACCATGCCGCCGATCACAGCCGCGAACAAAACCAAGTAAAGATAGCCTTTGCGCACCACTGAACGACGCGCATGTTCGCCCGCGTCTCCTTCAGCGTTGGCTTGCGCGTTGACCGGTAGCCAGGCGGAGAGCCAAAGCGGCAGGCCCACCAGCAGTGTGGCAATAGCGGCGGCTTCGCGGTTGCGTAAAAACTCGTTGCCGATCAAACTTTGTCCGGTGAGCAGGTCAATGATGAGCGAGAGTAAAAGCGCCACGCCGGTAAAAGCTGTCACCAGACCGATCAACGAAAGGATATAAGCGTAAGGTCGTTTAAGCCCGGCGCGGCGCGGGCCTTCGCTCGTCGATTCGATGTGGCGATTCAGCCAGCGTCCATAATAAGCCCAGATGCCCGCCAGTGGAATCCCGATGGAGATCGGGCCGCCAATCATTTGAACAAATTTCGGCCAGGAGGAGGCCTCGCCTAAAATTCGTTTAAGGAGAATATCGATTAAACTACCGCCTGCCGAAAGCACGGTGATAACGCCCGCCAGCGCGAGGATGTAGAGCACGCCAAGGCGCAGATTCGATTCCTTTTCAGCGGGATCAGCCAAAGCGTCCTGACAGATGCGCCACACGTACACCCACAGCGGCACGCCAACGATCAGCAACGCCAGTCCATTGACCAATGTATTAAATCCGATTCCTCCCAGAACATTTGTAGGAATATAAAAGACGAAACGAAGCAATTGCTGTGCGCCAAAGACCGCCATCAACAGGCCATACAACAGCCACAGGTAACGATAAAGACGGCGCACGTCTGCAAAATTCTCGGAGTCGGTCAGCCTCTTCCACTCGCCGCGCAGGACATTCCAGAAATAAGCGGCCACCAGCAGATTCATTGCAATCGCGATCCAGTTATCGGCCCAAGTTTGAGAACCGCCAAAAATTGCATCCCGGGCCGAGAGCCTCATCAAATTCAGCAGAAGGCGATTAATGAAAGCCAGCAGGTTTTGAATAACCGGCACCAGTGTGCCGATCAGCGCCGCGTAGAAAAAAATGGCGCGCAAACTGGCCGATTTTTCCTCGTCATCGTGGGCCGCGGCGCGCTGTGCCCACAACCAATGGATGAGGAAGATCGGCACGCCCACTAATATCAACGCCAATGCCCGCGCCAGTGCGTTGCCCGCGCCGATCACACTTTGAGAAACCACCGTTCGCAGTAAGCCGATCAGCCCCCACAGAATCACTTCGAGACTGATCAAAGCCACCGCATAAAAATATAAGCGTCGGACGGTTTTCATGGCAAATTCCTTTTATGGTTTGGGAGTCGCCTGATACCAGCTGTAATCCCAGAAATTGTAGGGCATGGAAGAAATTTTCCATTCGCCATTTTGCTGAACGAGCACGGCTTGTTGGGTGTTGCGATAGCCGTCTGAGAACGGATCGGACGGCGAATAGATCACGTCCACGCTGACCATTGCTTCATCGCCGCTGATCTCGGCCTGTCCCACATCCACGCCGATGTTTTCCGGGCTGACGGAACCGGTCAGAAAAGAACGACGAAATTGATCGTAGGTTGGTTTGTTTTCCAGGTCGGCCAGATATCCATAAGCTTTTTGATAGTCTTTGTTGGTCACAGCCAGCACATAATTGAAGGCTACGGCATCCGGCGACTGCTCTGCACGATAGCTTTGCTGGCCGCGGCGCGCAAAGAACAACGCCAGCGCCACGATCACCAATACGCCAATGGCAATCAGAATTCCAGTTAGGAATCGGTCCTGTTTCATCGGTTCCTCCGTTCTTGTAAAATCATTGTATAGGCAGATTGACGAAATGACAAGCGAAATAGTTTCAGCGCCGCGGGGCATGTTTTGCCCCGTATCGGGACCGCAATCAGATTTGATATACTTGCTTCATTGCTTTAATAAGGAGACCTCATGAATCATTCTATTCCCCGCTGGGACCTGACCAGCATTTATCCCTCGCTTGAATCCAAAGAGTTCAAAGCCGCGGTCGCCGATTATAAAAAACAGGTCGCGGCCTTCGAAAAATTCTTCGGGAACAAACTCAAAAAAACCGATGCCAGAACCAGGGCTGGTGAATTGGCGCCGTTGATCGGGCAGGCCATTGACCGTATCAACAAGATTCAAACCCTTTCGGCCACGATTGTCCCGTATATTCACGCCTACGTCACCACCGATTCGCGCGATAAGCTCGCGTTGCGCATTCTTTCCGAGTTCGAGCAGGCCAGCCTGCCAATGAGCCAGATCTTCACACAATTTCAGGCCTGGCTGGGAAAGATCGCGCCAAAGCTCGATAAAGCCATCAAAGCCAACAAATCTGCCGCCGCGCATGCTTTCATGTTGAAGGAAACTGCCGAGCAAAGTAAATATTTAATGAGCGCGGCTGAGGAATCGCTGGCCGCAGAGATGAGTCTCAGCGGCGGCCACGCCTTCGAAAAATTACAGGGGACAGTAACTTCACAGCTCAGTGTGGAATTTGAATTGAACGGTAAGACCGAGAAATTGCCCATGCCCGCGCTGATCAACCTCCGTTCTCACGCAGACCCTGAGGTCCGCCGCCGCGCGTACGAAGCGGAGAATAAGGCCTGGGAGGAGGTCAAGGAAATTTTGGCGGCCTGCATGAATGGGGTCAAGGGAGAAGCGATCACATTAAATAAACGACGCGGCCGCGAAGACGCGCTTCATCCCGCGCTCGAAGCCGCGCGCATCGACCGCAGGACTCTCAACGCGATGCTGGGCGCGATGGAAGATTCATTCCCGATGTTCCGCAAATATTACAAGAACAAAGCCAAACGGCTCGGCAAGGAAGCGCTGGCCTGGTGGGATGTGTTCGCGCCGATGGGCAAAGCCGATAAAGCGTATTCGTTCGACGAGGCGCGTGATTTCATCATCGAAAACTTCGGCAGGTTTTCGCCCGATCTCGCCAAATTTGCCAAACGCGCTTTCGATCGGCATTGGATAGACGCCGAACCGCGCGACGGCAAACGCGGCGGCGCGTTCTGTATGGATGTGCAGGGTGTAAAGGAAAGCCGCATCCTGTGCAACTTCGACGGTTCCTTCGACGGCATTTCGACCATCGCCCACGAACTGGGTCACGGATTTCACAACGAATGCGCGTATCAGGCCGGGAAAACCTATCTGCAACAACTCACGCCCATGACGCTGGCAGAGACGGCTTCCATCATGTGCGAGACCATCGTCACCCAGGCCGTGCTCGCGCAGACCACCGATCCGCAGGAAGTACTGGCCACGCTCGAGGCGCAGATTCAAAACGCCGGGCAGGTGATCGTGGATATTTATTCCCGTTATCTGTTCGAGAAGGAAGTCTTCGAGCGACGCGAAACTGCCGAGCTTTCTTCAGACGATTTCAACGAGATCATGGAACGCGCACAAAAAGCCACTTACGGCGACAGCCTGGATGCGCGTTACCTGCAAAAATTCATGTGGACCTGGAAGCCTCATTATTATTCACCCGGCCTCTCCTTCTACAATTTTCCATACGCGTTCGGCCTGTTGTTCGGAACCGGTTTATATGCCATCTATCAACAGCGCGGCGCGGAGTTCGTGGAAGATTATAAAAAGTTACTGGCATCCACCGGCGAGGCCAGTGCCGCAGACCTGGCGGCGCGCTTCGGCATCGACATTCGCAAGCGCAAATTCTGGGATGACAGTCTGGCGATTGTCGGTCAGAGAATTGACCGCTACTGCGCCTTGTAGTCACATATTCGAATCCCGTAATGGGCATACAGGCGTTAACAAAAAAGCGCACCGAATAATGGTGCGCTTTTTTCACAAATTAATTCAGCTACCAGTCGCCGTGCAACCAGCCGCGTAATTGCATGGCTTTGACCACGCGCGAGATGGCGACCATATAGGCCGCGTCGCGCATCGAAACTTTCTTTTCCTTGCTCATATCCAGCACGCCGTGGAAGGCCGCAGTCATCTTCTCGTTGAGCCGCTGGAGCACTTCGTCCTTCGACCAGTAGTAGTTCATATCGTTCTGAACCTGCTCAAAGTAGGAAGTGGTGACGCCGCCCGCGTTGCACAAAAAATCGGGGATGTCAAAAATGTTGTTCTTCTTGAGATACTCATCCGCTTCGGGCGTGACCGGGCCGTTGGCGCCCTCAGCCAACAGTTTAACGCGCTTGGAAATTTTCTTGACCGTATCGGCATTGACCATGCCTTCCTTGGCCGCCGGAATCAACAGGTCAACATCTTCAGCGATCCAGGCATCTCCGTCATCGACAGTGTAACCAGCATCTTTGGCTTTTTCTTTATCAATCGTTCCATATTGATCCACAATGGTCAGCAGGAAGCGGGGATTCACACCGTCTTTGTGGCCGTAGGTAAAGGATTTCTTCTCGTGACGGTCGTAGCAGGAAACGCAGGCAACCTTACCGCCGAGAAGTTCGATAAAACCAATGGACGCGTATTGCGCGACATTGCCGAAACCCTGAATGGCCGCGACCGATTTCTTCGGGTCCATGCCCAGATGTTGCATGGCCTCGCGCACGGTATAGATGACGCCAAAGCCGGTCGCTTCGGTGCGGCCCAGCGAGCCGCCGCCGCCCACAGGTTTGCCGGTGAATACGCCCGGCGTATATTGACCAACGAGGCGGGAATACTCATCCATCATCCAACCCATCATCTGCGCGTTGGTGCCAACATCCGGCGCGGGTACATCGTTGCGCGGACCGATATTCTTCCACATGGCGCGTACCCAGCCGCGGCAGAGTTCCTCCTTTTCGCGCACCGAGAGCGTGGACGGATCTACAATGACTCCACCTTTGCCGCCACCCAGCGGAATATCGGCCACCGCGCACTTCCACGTCATCCATGTGGCGAGCGCGCGCACCGTATCCATGGTCTCGTCCCCGGCAAAGCGGATGCCGCCTTTGTTGGGGCCGCGCGCGTCGTTGTGCTGAACGCGGAAACCCTGGAAAACCTGGATCGAGCCATTGTCCATGCGGACAGGGATTCGGAAGGAATATTCGCGCATCGGCCAGCGCAGGACCTCTGCCACACCGTGATCGAGATTCAGTTCCTTGGCGACGGCGTCGAACTGTTCCTGGGCCATTGCAAAAGCGTTGATCTGTTCAGACATTTTCTCTCCTTAATAAAATAGGAAATTTAATTTTGGCAAAATATAAGCGGGCACTCCGGACGGGTGCCCGCTTTAAGCGGCTGGTATGTGCAGACATAACATCATGAATATATCCCTATCGCTTAAGGTTAATCGAGAATCCAATGCTAGTCAATATGGTAAAACATCCTCATCTAATGTAACAACTGCGATTAACCATGGGATGAGATTCGATTCTTTTATGTGGAACCCGCTCAACGTCAAAAAAAGAACCGGGCTTGCGGCCCGGTCCTGATTCAAATCTCTGGATTATCGTCTGCGTTGTCTTCCTCGTCTGAGTCGAATTCGTATTCCACTTGTTCCCGATTGAGATACACCCAAAGCAGGAGCACTTGTCCGTCTTCAGTTTCCACATTGCGCGCCGCCAAAATGGGGGCGTTCTGCTCGAGGCCGAGATCGTTTCGATAGTGCAGGTGGATCGGCATATTGGTATGCCAGGCGCGGTAACACCGTTCCACCAATGCCGGCCCGTTGAACGTGCGCAAACGCGTAAGCGCCGGTACAGACAGGCTCGGGCCTTCATTCAACCCGAGCGCCCAACCGTCCTGCGCCAGCTCGAACACCGGCGGCGGACCTTCGATGATTGTGATTTTATCGTCCATGGTTGCCTTTATTTCTGCCGCGTACTATACCACAAAATGATTTGACTTCCATTTCAAAACCACTTCAGAGTTTCGTTAGAAATTTCTTTGAAAAGCGGCCGATATCGGAGAGCTATGCCAGCGCGCGCACAATCTCCCTGACCAGCCTCGGCCCGCGATACACCAAACCCGTATAAATTTGAATCAAGGTTGCGCCCATATCGAGCCGCCGTTTCGCGTCATCGGCGCACATGATCCCGCCCACGCTGACGACGGGAATTTTTCCATCCACGCGCTTCACAATTTGACTCAAGACCGCTTCGCTCCGGGCCTTGAGCGGCCTGCCGCTTAATCCGCCGCTCTCACTCTGACGCGCCGACCGCAACCCGTCCCGCGCCAGAGTCGTGTTCGCGGCGATCACACCGTCCATGTGCGCGCGCAGGATCACATCCAGGGCGTCGTCCAATTCATTTGCGGCGAGATCAGGCGCAAGCTTGACGAGAAGCGGAATTTTCTTCTCCCAACGTTTTTCCTCCTGTTGCCGTTGTTGATGGAGATGAGTCAACAAATTTTCCAGCACGTCCCGCGCCTGCAAACGACGCAGGCCTTCGGTATTCGGCGAACTGACGTTGATGGTCAGATAGTCGGCGGAGGGCGCGAAATTTTGCAAGAGGGCCAGATAGTCCATCACAGCCTGTTCATTGGGCGTTTCTTTATTCCTGCCCAGGTTGACGCCCAATTTAGCCGAAAGAACGCGGCGCGGTTTCGGCATCATACGCGGCGAGATACCGAAAAACTTTTCGAGAGCTCCAACATGCACGGCGGGATTAAGACGCATCTGCACAAACTCTGTGCCGCGGCTTGGGAATCCCATCCGATTGATCAGTGCCTCATCTTCCACAAGACGAAAGATGCGCGGCTTCGGGTTGCCTGCCTGCGGCAGAGGCGTGACGGTGCCGATCTCGATATGACCGAATCCAAGCGCGTCCAGGCCATTCAGCGCCAGGCCGTCTTTGTCGTAGCCCGCCGCGAGGCCAACGGGATTCTTGAACGTCAGCCCGAACGCCTGAACAGGTTTCGATTCGGCTTTATAGAGTTGTACGAGAAGCTGATTGGAAAGCGAAAAGTTTCCTGCAACGCGCAAAAGTTGAAGCGTGAATTGGTGCGCGGTCTCGGCCTCGAGCGCGAAGAGCAGTGGACGAAGGAATGAATACAAGGTTTTTGCGTTCCTGTGAATTGCGCGCTCAGAATTTTTTCTGTCCGCTGGCGTTGAAGAAATATTGGATCACTTCCTCTTCGGGGTGCGGAACGTTCATCAGCGCGAACATCACCGCCAGTTCGCCGCGATGATGCGTGGCATGGTTGGCGGCGTGCAATATCATCTGCCAGAGCGGGACGCGAAAAGTCTCATTACGAAAATTGTTGTATGTGATCTCGGTTTCGAGGCTTTCATCGGTCTGCATGCTGAGGAAAGCGCGCATGTCCGCTTCCTGTTGACTCCAACGCGTTTTGATATCCGCCAGTGTCGGATAATCGTCTTCGTTTAAGTATGCTTTCGGGGAAGTCCCTTTCCATCGCTGTAACCAGACTGCCTCGGCGCTCATCATGTGCACCAGCATGGCATGGATATTGCCCCAGCTATGTCCTTGCATGCGATGCAATTGCTCGTCGTTCAATCCCTCGGCCACCGCAAAGTAACGACGATTGGCCCAGTACATATAATCGTAAAGTTTCTCGAAATAATTTTTTAATTTCATCTTATGTCTTTTCCTTCACTTACGTTTCAAGTTGTCGTATGAAAGATGTGTTTCCCGAGCGTAAACTTTTCTTCCATAGTTTATCGCAACGTCAGGAATTGGTACGTCAGCACACCGCAAAAGTATAACGCAGGAATGAGCCCCAAATAATATGCAACGATCGCCGGAACAAGGTCCTTCGGGTTTCCCTCGCCGCGTTTGATCTGCCGCACCGCAATCCACGCCATGACCGCGGCCGCGATGCCGAGCGGTAAAAGAAAGAATAGAATGTAAT
>CAZCUF010000014.1:0-66884 GCA_964502095.1 uncultured Anaerolineaceae bacterium | reverse complement strand
AAATATTCCTTCCATATTACTGACTTCGTTCACTCACCATTTTAGCCACTCCCCGCCGCGCGGCGGCCGATTGGTTTCAATCGTTTTGTGGTAAAACTTGAAGAATGCCATCAACTCTTCCCAACTGGGGACTCATCGGTCATCAATGGGCTGTGGATATGCTTCGCCGTCACACAGCCAATCACGAAGCGCGGCACGCGTATCTCTTCGCGGGACCTCCCGGCCTGGGCCGCCGAACTTTGGCACTGCATTTCGCCCAGGCTTTGAACTGCACACAGCCGCCCGCGCCCGGCGAATTCTGCGGTCAATGCCGCGATTGCAGACAGATCGCGGCCATGCAACACCCAGACCTGGTCATCGTTCAGGCCGAGACCGAAGGCGGAACTTTGAAAGTGGATCAGGTGCGCGAAGTCCAGCACGCGCTGGCGTTGAAACCGTATCAATCCAAATATCGCGTGGCGTTGTTCCTTCGTTTTCAGGAAGCCAACGACAACGCCGCCAACGCTTTGCTCAAAACGCTGGAAGAAGCGCCCGCCTATGCGGTTTTGATATTGACCGCCGACAACCCGGAAGCGCTTCTTCCCACCATCGTTTCGCGTTGCGAAGTTCTGCGCCTGCGGCCCTTGAAATTCGACGAGGTCAAAACATATTTACAAGATCAAGGCGTGGAGGCGCAACGCGCGGGCCTGCTGGCGCACATCAGCGGCGGACGCCCGGGCTACGCTCTGCGTTTGCTCGAGGATGAAAATATATTGCAACGGCGCGCGGAACGGCTCGACGATCTGCAGAGACTTTTACAAAGCAAGCGCGTCGATAAATTTTCCTATATCGAAAAACTTGCCAAGGATAAAGACGATCTGCGCGAGACCTTGCTGTTCTGGCTTTCATATTGGCGCGACGTGTTATTGCGCTCCGCCAGGGCAGAGATACCGATTGCAAATCTCGACCGCGCGGATCAGATCGAAGGATTGGCCGCGCAGTTGAGTCTATTTTCGGTGCGCCGCGTCGTTACGGACCTCGAGCAGGCTCTCGAACGACTCAACCGCAATGTCAACCCGCGCCTGCTGGCGGAAGTCCTTTTGTTGGATTGGCCGAAAGTATAATCAGCTTTATAGTTAATGCAGTTCAAAAGGAGAGACTATGGATATTTCACAAATCATTACCTGGGTCATTGTAGGCGGCATCGCCGGCTTCGCCGCCGAACGCGTCATCGGCGGGTTTCACATCGGCTGTATCGGCACAGTGATCGTGGGAGTCGTCGGCGCGTTCATCGGCGGCTGGCTGTTCGATTACCTGCACATCAGCATCGGTGTGACCGGCATCCTCAACAGCATCATCACCTCCTTCGTGGGAGCGGTCGTGCTTTTATTGATCATCCGGCTCTTCCGCGGCAGGTGAAGTCAGAGAATCGGAATCACAAGCGGCAGTCATCGGTTACGACAGTGATTGCCGCTTTTCTTTTAAAGAGTCGGTTTATGCGCCGAGGCATCGCATCTTCGCGCATGCCATAACACAAGATCGGGAAAAATTCACTTTGATTCCAGATACCGAGTTATCAATTTCTTAAGTTTTGGGCCTCGCGGTTCATTTAATAACAAACCTGAAAGGAATTTGGCTTGTCGGGCCGAAATGGGCCCCCTATAATCCTCTGATAATATTTATTTCCAATTTGAGGAGAGTTCATGAAATTATCCGGGGTTGTATTTCGGTTTTCCATCCTGTCGTTGGTGGTTCTCTTTCAACTTTATTCTTTTCCCGCCACGCCGGTCGAGGCTCAAAGCTTATCGTTTCCGGCGCAGATCAATAAAAGTTTTGCGCCCATTTCGATACCCGCCGGGGGCACTTCGATTTTAAGCGTCACGATCTACAACCCAAATTCATTTGCGCTGAATCTATCTGCCACGCCTCCCGCCTGGACCGATGACCTCGCGGGCGCGGACTTGAGTTTCGCCAGCCCTAATGGCGCGACCAATAACTGCGGCGGCCTCGTACAGGTTTCGGGGACGGTGCTTTCCTTGATCGGCGGAACGGTGCCCGCGCAAGTCGGTTCCACGCCGGGCTCCTGCACAGTGACAGTTAACGTCACCTCGACCATCGCGGGCAATCACGTCAACACCATTCCGACCAACACGTTGAAGTCCACCGACCCGACCGGCACGGTCAATGTGACCAATACTACGCCCGCCAGCGCCACGTTGCAGGTCAATGCCATCCAGCCGCCTACGTTGAGTAAAACGTTCTCGCCCAATACGATTTGGGTCGGGCAAACAAGCCAGCTGACCATCACAGTCCGCAATACTGATTCGAATGCATCGCTTACGCAAACTTCGCTTACCGATAACTTGCCTGCCAACATCGTCATCGCCAACCCGCCGTCCGTGTTATTAACTTCCTGCGGAGGTTCGGCCTCGGTAACGGGACCAGGCGGAGGGGCGGCCGCGAGCGGCGATACATCGCTCACTTTGAATAACGCCACTATCGCGGCCAACGGCACATGTACCATCAAAGTCAATGTTGTATCCACTGTGACGGGCGTGTACACCAACACCATCCCAGCCAACGCCATTCATACTCATCAGGGGGTCACCAACAGCAGTTTGGCCTCCGCGCCGTTGAACGTGCAATCTGTGGGCGTGACCAAATCGTTCTTGCCTTCGAACTTTCAGGTTGGTGGATCGAGCACGCTTACCATCACGCTTCAAAATCCATCGTCTTCCGCGTATACGGGCGTAGGCTTTGTGGATAACCTGCCCGCCGGGCTTACGTTGGTCTCGTCGCCCTCGCCTCAATGCGGCGGCACGATCACCAGCACAGCCAGTTCGCTCACGCTTACCGGCGGAACGATTCCCGCGGGTTCGATTACGACGCCGGGCACTTGTGTCATCACGGCCATTGTGACCTCCTCCACTGCGGCCAGTTACACCAATTCCATTCCAGCCGGCGCGCTCACCAGCGACCAGGGCGCAACGAATGTGATCGCCGGTTCATCGAACATTACCGTCTATGATGTAGGGGATGGATTGACGGGCAGTAAGAGTTTCGGCCCCAGCACCATCGCGCTCGGCGGCACATCCAAATTGACCATTAACATCACCGCCCCGGCGGATACGAACATCACAAATTTCTCGATCTCAGACGCATTGCCCAGCGGCGTGCAAGTGGATTCCCCTCCAGCCGCCACAAAAAATGCAAATTGTGTGGGTTCATCATTTGCTCCCGCCGCGGGCGATACGCTTCTCACTTATAGCGGCGCAAGCATTCTAGCCGGTAAAACCTGTACTTTAACCGTCAATATTACCAGCAGTACCGCGGGCGTCTTCACCAACACGATTTCCCCGGCCAATATTTCGGATGCGGAGAATCGCAACCTTTCCGGCAATATCAGCGCAAACCTGACGGTCAGCGGCTTGTCTGTGAGCAAAGCCTTTGCGCCTTCCACAGTTAATCCAAATGGTATCTCCACACTGACCATCAAGCTGACCAATACAAACATCAATCAATTGGATAACGTGTCCATGTCGGACACTCTGCCGGGCAGTCTCACCAATGGCGTGGTCATCGCGCCTGCGCCGAACGCCAGCACCACTTGTGGAAGCGGAACAGTCACCGCCGCGGCAGGGACGCAAGCTATTTCATTAAGTGGAGGCACAATCCCGGCCCAGGTTGGGAGCGTGGCGGGCATCTGCACGATAACCGTGGATGTGATCGGCAAAGGCACAAACGCCACATATACCAATACGGTTCCCGCCAATAATGTTTCGGGCACGATTCACGGTACCTCGACCGTGATCAAAAATCCGCAAGCCGCTTCCGCCACTTTCCGCATCCTCGCCATTACTATTAACGTGGTCAAAGGATTCAATCCGCTCACCGTTTTCGGCGGTTCAGCCTCGACCTTGACGATTCAACTCTCGAACCCGAACTCGGTCGCGTTATCGGGCATTGCCTTCACTGATAATCTTCCGCAAGGCACGGGCGGCGGTATGTATATAGCCAATCCGGCCAATCCGAACGTCGGCACGTGCGGCGGTACGATCAGCGCTACGCCGGGAGACACTTCATTTTCATTCAGCGGCGGAAGCCTGGCGGCGTCTGCAAATTGTTCGTTGACCTTGAGCGTTTCAATGAACGTGAACGCGAACCTGACCAACACAATTCCGGTCGGAGGCGTGACGAGCACGAACGGCGCCAGCAACACGCAAGCCGCATCCGCCACCTTGACGAACCTGCCGGGCGCGAGCGTCAACAAGGTCTTCGGGCCGAATCCAATTTTGGCGGGCAGTGGCAACAGCTCCACCATGACCATTACGATTCAAAACACGGGAAATTTCCAGCTTGACGGAATGGGCATGACGGATACGCTCCCCACCGGCATGACGGTTGCCAGCCCGCCAACCGCCTCGCAATGCGGAGGGAATGTCACCTTCACCTCCAATTCAGTGACGCTTGCGAACGGAGTGCTGGCTGGAAGCGCAAACTGTACTGTGGTGGTACAAGTCACCGCGCCGACCGCGGGAAGTTTTCAAAACTGTATTCCTGCCAACGCGCTGACTGATAACCAGGACGCCACCAATCTCACCCCGGCCTGCGATACGCTGACCGTGATCGCGCCGCCCGCCATCAGTAAAGCTTTCTCGCCTGATACGATCAGCGCAGGCGGCACTTCCGCGCTGACCTTTACCCTGACGAATCCATCCGCCAACACCGTGCCGCTGGCTGGAGTCAGTTTCACCGATACCTTCCCAGTCGGCGTGACTCTCGCCAGCGTGCCCAATGCATCGCAGTGTAATGGCACAGTCACCAGCACCGCTAATTCGGTCACGTTAACCGGCGGTTCCATCCCGGTGGACAGCAGTTGCACGGTAATCGTTAGCGTCACAGCCGCGGCAGGCGGAACCTATCTGAACACCAGCGATGCAGTCACCTCCACCAATGGCGGAACAGGCAACACCGCTTCTGACACGTTGAACGTCATCGCGCCGCCCTCCATCAGCAAAACTTTCTCGCCCGATACGATCAACGCGGGCGGCACATCCACATTGACCTTTACCGTCACCAATCCCAACGCCAGCGCCACATTGAACGGCGTCGCATTTACGGATGCTTTTCCTGTGGGCGTGCAGGTTGCGAATCCTCCAAATGAAAGCACAAACGGCTGTGATGAATCCAGTACACCCGCTTTCGCGCCGGCCGCGGGAGATATTTCTCTTTCCTTCAGCAACGGCTCCATCGCGAGCGGCGGCACATGTACCGTCAGCGTAGATGTAACCGCCGCGGGCGGAACGCACGTCAACACCAGCGGCGCGGTCAACTCCACCAACGGCGGGACGGGTAACACCGCCTCCGATACATTAACCGCGAACGGCGGCGGGCTATCGCTGGTCAAGTCCACTACCAGCGCCGGCTATCAATCTGCGGGCGACACGATCAATTACAGTTACCTGCTTACCAATACCGGAACCATCACGTTATATTCGCCCTACACAGTCACTGACAATAAGACCACCGTCACCTGCCCGCTTACGCCTGTCAGCCTGGCGCCGCTGGATACAGTGACATGCACAGCGACCTATACCGTGCAAGCCGCGGATGTGACCAACAAATCAGTGACGAACACAGCCACAGCCACCGCACAGGATGCAAACATCGGCGGTAATACTGTCACATCCAACCAAAGCAGTGTCACTGTTCCACTCGAATCCCTGTCGTTGATCAAAAGCAGTTCCACAGCCGCCTATCGCACCGCCGGTAATACCATTACCTATAACTATACTTTGACCAACACCGGCAACGTCACGTTATATGCACCGTTCGATATTTCGGACGATCATATCGGCAGTCCGCTGGGGACGCCGTTTACCTGTGGAAGCGCAACCAGCCTCGCGCCCGGCGCGAACGTGACTTGTTCGAGGAACTATACGGTTCTCGCCGCGGACGTGACAGCCGGTTCCGTGACGAACATTGCCAGCGCGTCTGCAAAAGATTCGAACGACCGCACCGTCACATCCAACGATAGCAGTGTAACGGTCTACGCGGTGATCGCGCCGGTCATCAGCAAAGCCTTCTCGCCCGCTACAATTCCGGTTGGCACCATCTCCACGCTGACCTTCACTATCACCAATCCTCCATCGAACGCGGTGACGCTCACCAATGTCAGCTTCACGGATACATTCCCCTCCGGAATGACCGTTGCCATCGCGCCCAACTCGGCCCAATGCGGCGGCACAGTCACCAGCACCAGCAACTCGATCACACTGAACGGTGGTTCTATTGTGCCGAACGGCAGTTGCACCGTCAGCGCCAACGTGATCGGCGCAAAGAGCGGGGATTTGAACAACACCAGCGGCGCAGTCGCCTCCACCAACGGCGGCACGGGCAACACTGCCTCGGCCACACTGACTGTCGTTTCGCCGCCGCTCATCAGCAAATCCTTTTCACCCAGTTCAACCTACTTGGGCAATAAGAGCACGCTTACCTTTACTGTGACTGCGCCCGCCGGCAATACCGTCGCCCTGAACGGCGTGAACTTCAACGATGCACTGCCCGCCGGTTTGCAGGTTGCCAATCCACCCAACGCCTCAGCTTCGGCAGGTTGTGGCTCACCGATTTTCACTCCTTCAGCAGGCGATACCACACTCGCGTTTAGCGGCGGGACAATTGCCGTCGATGGAACCTGCATCCTCACTGTAGATGTTGCACCCACCGCCGCCGGGACATACAACAACACAACCAACCCTATCGCCTCCACCAACGGCGGTACGGGCGCCACCTCGAACACCGCCACGCTTACTGTCGATCAAGCCGCCGATCTTTCGATCACCAAAACCGATGGCAAGTTGTCGGTGGGGCGCGGCGAGAATGTGACTTACGCTGTTGTAGTCAATAATGCCGGGCCCAGCGATGTAACCGGAGCTTCAGTCTTCGACACGTTCCCCTCTTCGCTCACCAACGTGACCTGGTCCTGCACGCCGGGAACAGGCGCGGCCTGCACAGCCAGCGGCTCCGGCAACATCAGCGACACCGTCAACATCCCTGCCGGTTCAAACGTCACCTATACGGTTTCAGCTACAGTTTCCAATGCGGCCACAACCAATATTGTCAACACTGCTTCAATCGTCGCGCCGGCTGGCGTAACCGACTCGAACTCCTCCAATAACAGCGCCACCGACACCGACCACCTAAACCGCCTGACCATTGCCAAATCCGCCAGCCCGACTGCGTACGCCACAGTTGGGACCACCATCAACTACTCATATACGATCACCAATGACGGCACATCCACTTTGAGCGCGCCGTTCAGCGTAACGGACGACAAAGTGACGCCGAGCTGTACTCCGCCTGCAACTCTCGCGCCGACTCAATCGTTCGCCTGTGCCGCGTCTCATACAGTCACACAAGCGGACCTCGACGCGGGTTCCATTACCAACAGTGTTTCCGCCACTGCCAAAGACGAGGATGGCGACGCGGTCGCCTCCAACACCGATTCGAAAACAGTGACCGCTACTCAGTCGCCATCGCTGAATCTGGTCAAGTCGGTCGTGAGTGGAAATCCGTACAACACTGTGGGCGGAACAGTTGCATACAGTTATGTGGTGAAGAACGACGGCAACGTCACGCTGACCGGTCCGTTCGCGGTCAGCGACGACAAAACAACGGTAACCTGCCCACCCACCGCCAGCCTCGCGCCGAACGCGACGATCACATGCACAGCCAGTTACAGCGTGACGCAAAACGACCTCGACAGCGGCAGTATCGTCAATACTGCCAGCGCAAGCGGTTATTTTGGAACGACTCCCGTCACATCCAATACGGCTTCGCAAACGGTCAATGCCACGCAAGATAAAGAACTGACTCTGGTCAAGAGCATCACCAGCGGGAATCCGTATACGTCAACCGGTGATTCGATTCAGTACAGTTATCTGCTTACCAACAGCGGCAACGTCACGCTGACGGGCAATGGAACAGGCGGCGTCTTTACCGTGACCGACGACAAAACCACTGTCACTTGTCCGGCAACGCCCGTCAGCCTCGCGCCGGGCGATTCGGTCACGTGCACTTCAACTTACACGGTCGTGACCGGGGACATGGGCGGCAGTGTCGTCAATCATGCCACCGCGCATGCGCTCTTTGGAAGCGCGCCAGTCGATTCGAATCAGGATACGCAAACCGCATACGGTTCTCCGGTTTTGGCCGTCACCAAAGACGACGGTCTCAGCATCGTCGCGCCGAACGCGCAGTTGGAATACACTCTCACGGCCAGCAATAACAGCCTGCAGGATTCGACGGGCATCCAGCTTGTGGATACCATTCCAAACGGAACCAGCTTTGTGTCCGCTACGAACGGAGGCCTCTTCAATAACGGAACCAGCCAAATCACCTGGCCGTCCTTCGATTTGACGGCGGGTACGTCAACCCAATTCAAAGTCAAAGTGCAGGTGGCGGATGCAACGCAAATTCAAAGCGGCAACATTACGTCCATTACGAATCAAGCGCACGTGCAGGATGACGGCACACACAGCGCGGGGACTCCTGTGCAAGCCAGTGCCAGCGATACCGACCAGATCGCGATCAACGGCGTAAAGAATCTGACCGGCACCGAACAGGCGGGTTCCACTACGCCCAACGTGTTGATCGGCGAGATTCTGGATTACCAAATCAATATAGACATTCCGAACGGAACGATCAACGATCTGCAAGCAGTGGATGTGCTGGACCGCGGCCTGGCTTTTGTAGGCTGTGATCTCACTACGCCGGTTGTCTCGACCAACCTGACCATCGCGCAGAATCCCTGCACCGACCCAACCGCGCTGACCGTGCAAGCCGAACCAATCATAGATACGAATCCTGCCAGCGACAACGCCGGGCGTCACATCACTTTCGATTTCGGGCAGGTTCAAAACACCAGCGGTTCGATCCAAACGCTCACGCTCAACTACCGCGTCATCGTGCTGGACATTCAAGATAACGTGGACGGCGTGCAGGGTTTGAAGAATCACGTGGAATGGATCTGGTCCGGCGGCACGCTTGCAGGCGAAGCGCAGGGCGTGAACATCACCGAACCGAAACTGACGATCGACAAGACCGTCAGCCCGGGCGTCGCGGCATTGGGCAGTATCGTCACCTACACCATCGAAATAAAACACGCTTCGAACAGCTCCGCGCCGGCTTACGATGTCACCGTCACAGATAACATCCCCGTGGGGCTGACTCTCGATCAGACCTCCGTACAAGTGACCGGCTCATCCGGCCTCCCGGCTCCGGTCATCACTACGACCTCGAACCTGCTGACCGTTTATTGGGCTTCGTTCCCGCTGGCAGATGACGCCAAGATTACCTTCGACGCGACCTTCATTGGGCCGCCCCCGGTGGTGAATACCGCCAGCGTGGATTGGTCGAGTCTGCAGATCGACCCCAATCCGCGCCTGCAGGCCCAGTCTCCGTACAACCGCCATTCCACCGAACGGCGCTATGACCCGAACGATCAAACTGTCAACGACTATCGCGCGGAAACTTCCGCTACGCTCAGCATCCCACATTCGCCGGGAACCGGCTTTGCGCCGAATCAAGTTACGCTTCTGCCCGTTCAACCGAAAGAAAATGCCTATCAAAGTTTGGGCGCTTTGTGGCTGGAGATTCCAAAGCTGGGCGTGAAAATTTCCATCGTAGGCGTGCCGCTGGATTCGAAGAATGAATGGGATCTCACCTGGCTGAGCAACCAGGCCGGATATTTGAACGGCACAGCCTATCCCACCCACGCGGGCAATTCGGTAATCACTGCCCACGTCTATCTGGCAGACGGGTTACCCGGCCCATTCTTCAATTTGAGCAAACTGCGTTATGGCGATCAGATCATCGTCCATCTCGCCGGGCAGAGTTATATTTATCAGGTGCGCGAGAACCGGGTTATTTCACCCAAAGACATTTCAGTTTTCAAGCATCAGGACTATCCCTGGCTGACTTTGGTGACCTGTAAAGATTACGATGAGGCCACCGATACGTACCTGCGCCGCGTGGCCGTGGGCGCGGTACTGGTCAAAATTCAAAACGACGCCAAGTAACCGCCCGTCCAAACTCCCGAATCAAGAGAGACGCGTCCAGTGACGCGTCTCTCTCTTTACTCGATGGCGGCTTTTAACTTTTTAGCCAGTTTTCCAAAGTGCGCTGTGTAGCGCATTTCATCCCGGCGCGGGCGCGGCAAATCCACTTTCAAATCCAATTTCACTTTGCCGGGACGCTGTGTAAGCACCAGGACGCGGTCCGCCAAAAATAACGATTCGTTGATCGAATGTGTAACCATAACGACCGTTTTCCGGCGCATGTGCCAAATGCGCGATAACTCCGTCCACATGCGTTCGCGCGTGATCGCATCCAGCGAAGCAAACGGCTCATCGAGCAGGAGCAGGTCGGGGTCCGAGATGAGCGCACGCGCAATTGCCACGCGTTGGGCCATTCCGCCGGAGAGATCGCGCGGCAGAGTCGACTCGAATCCGGTCAACCCAACCAATTCGATTAATTCGCGCGCACGCGGAACTGCATCCCGCGCGCCTTCGAGTTCGAGCGGCAACATGATATTTTGCAGAACTGTGCGCCAGGGCATCAAGTTGGCCTGTTGAAAAACCATGCCGATGCGCGGTTGGCGCGGATCGCCAAAACGGACTTCGCCCGTCGTGGGCGGCAATAAGCCTGCCAGGATTCGCAACAGCGTGGTCTTGCCGCTTCCCGAGGGCCCAAGCACACAAATGAATTCGCGCGGATAAACCTCGAAGGAGAGGCCGTCCAACGCGTCGAGGCCGCCGTTATGATTCGGGTACACAGCGGATAATTCATGCACGGCAAGGATGGGAAGGGCGCTTGGCATTTTATTCAACCGAATTATTTTCGCCGGAAGAATCTCTCACGGAACAAATTCATTGGTAAACGTCTTGCTCACATCCAGCGGAGTTTTGAGCAGGCCCATCCTGACCAGTAAATCGTTCATATTCTGCCAGGCTTGCGGATCGGACAGCCCAAGACGATCTGCCTTCCACAAATCGATCGAACGCGCCAGCACTTCCTTTTGAGTGGTTTCATTCGCCTGCGCCAGAGTCTCCACGTATTTCTTGCTGATCTCATACGCCGCGTCGGGGTCTGCAATCGTATCGGCCAGTCCCTTCAAAAATGCGCCGACCATTTTGCGCACCAGTTCTGGATTCTGCGCGAGCGTTTTTTCGTTCGTAATGATTCCGTTCGAGGCCAACTGCTCATAATCGGCCACGCGCATCTCATTCAAATCATAACCCTGCGATTTCAATTGAATCGGTTCATTGGTCGTGTACACCGAAACGGCCTGATCCTGACCGGCGGCCAGCGCGGCCACCTGGTTATAACCAATCGAATCCAGAGTCACGTCTTTTTCAGTAAGGCCGCCTGCAAACAACAACGCATCCAGCCCGATGTAATTTGCGCCATATAAACCGGGCAGGCCGATCTTCTTTCCCTTCAAATCGGCGGGCGTTTTGATGCCCTGATCCGCTTTTGAAACCACCGCCACAGGATACTTTTGATACCAGGCCGCCACATACACAATCGGCAGTCCCTGTGCCCGCGCCAGCAGAACCTGTTCGCCGGATACCACCGCAAACTGCAACTGGTTCGCGCCCACCAGCGCGACCGCGTCCGTCTCGGTGGAATAATCGAACTCGACCGCCAGGCCCGCGTCTTTGAAATAACCTTTATCGACCGCGACGTACAACGGCGCAAATTGGATGTTGGGAACGTAACCAAGCGGCAACTTAACCTGAACCAGCGTTCCCGCGCCGGGCGCGGACTGGGAACTGCTACAGGCCGAAAGGCCGAGCGCCAATCCGAGCAGAATCAAAACCATCTTTTTGAACATAAGCCCTTCCTTAAACTTTTGTTTGAATTTCCTGCCAGCTTAAAAGCTTTCGTTCGACCCACGCCACCAGCCCGTATAAAGCCAGCGCGAGGAAGATCAACATAAAAATGGCAACGAAGACCAAAGCCGTATCGTACTGTCCGCGGCCCAGGTTGATGAGGAATCCCAGCCCGCGGTCCGCGCCGACCAGTTCGCCCACCACCGCGCCGATCACCGAAAGTGTCGCGCCGATGCGCAATCCGCCGAGGAAAACCGGCAGGGCGGCCGGCACTTCGAGCTTGCGCAAGGTTTGTCCGCGTGAGGCGCGCAGTGAATACATCAGGTCATATAAGGCGGGCGGCACCGCGCGCACGCCGACAATGATATTGACCAGCACCGGAAAAAATACGATCAACGCGCAGATCAAAATCTTCGAGAACATGCCCGGCCCGAACCAGATGACCAGCAAGGGCGCAATGGCTACCAGCGGCACAGCCTGACTCGCCACCAGATACGGCGAGAGCACGCGTTCGAGCGCGCGCGACTTGGCGACCAAATATCCAATGACCGTTGCCAGAATCACGCCGCATAAAAGTCCCATGAGAATCTCGAAGAGCGTTACGCCGGTATGAAGCAACAGTGTGCCGTCCTGCAGGGCGCGCAGAAAACGGAACCAGACCGCCGACGGCGAAGGAAAAATAAAAGCAGGCAGGCCGCTCCACTGCGAAATGAATTGCCAAATCAAAAGTCCGATCAGTAAAGAGATGGGACCCAGCCAGGAACGAAACGACGGATTCTTCTTGTGCATGTCTATTTTCCGCCTCACGCGGGCAGTGAGGGCAACAAAAACGCCTCGTAGTGAATCAACTACGGAGCGCGGAATCAGTCTGAACGTCGAGGAACGAGCCGCCAAACAAAACCCGGAAACAGAATCGTTCCCGGGGCGTTAAAGCAGACCCATCCGCATGAATCGGTCAGGTCATCCTTCTTCCATCCAGACTGTACTGTCGGCTTCGGAATTTCGCCGAATCCTGCGCTTGCGCGCTCGCGGGCTTTACCGCCGATCGGGAATTCATGACGCAGGCGTCATGTCACCCTGCCCCGAAGGTTGATATTCGATTACTCGTATTGTATCACCGTTGAAAGCGGGCCGCCAAATAGGACAGTTCAGGAGATCAAACTCATTTGTTTACCCACTGTATGATAAAGCTCGAGCACGCGTTCGATCTGTTCGTCGGTGTGTGTAGCCATGTAACTGGTGCGCAGTAATTCGGTGCCGGCCGGAACGGCGGGCGCAAGAATCGGATTGACGAACACACCCGCCTCGAAGAGCGCCTTCCAGGTCATGATGGTGCGCGGCGTATCGCCAATGATGATGGGAATGATGGGCGAAACCGACTGACCGATGTTGAATCCCATATGAGTCAGTTCGCGGCGCACGCGTTCGCCAATGGCATTGACGCGCGCCGAGCGTTCCGGTTCTGCGCGCATAATTCTGAGCGCGGTCAACGCTGCGGCCGCGTTGGCGGCGGGAATGCTGGCGCTGAAAATCAGCGCACGGGCGTGATGCTTGATGTAGTGAATGACCACTTCATCCCCGGCCACGAACCCGCCGAGCGAGGCGAACGATTTGCTAAAGGTGGACATGATCAGATCCACTTCGCGCTCGAGCCCGAAGTGGGCCGCGGTGCCGCGGCCGCCGCCCATCACGCCCAGGCCGTGCGCGTCGTCCACCATCAAACGCGCGCCGTATTTTTTGCACAGCGCGGTGATCTCCGGCAACCTCGCCAAATCGCCGCCCATGCTGTAAAGACCGTCCACCACCACAAGTTTGCCGCGCTCATCCCCTTCCTTCGAAAGAATGCGCTCGAGTTCCTTCATATCATTATGACGGAAACGGCGCGTCTCGCCCCAGCCGAGGCGCGCGCCATCCACAATGCTGGCGTGATCGTCCTTATCCAGCACGATCAAATCGCCGCGCATCATCAGCGCGCTGATCGCTCCCAAATTGGTCTGCATGCCCGTGGGAAAGACCAGCGCGGCTTCCTTGCCCAGCCAATCGGCAAGTTCATGCTCCAGTTGTTCGTGCAGTTCCAGGGTCCCGTTAAGGAAGCGTGAACCGGTGCAGGATGTGCCAAACCGTTTGACCGCGTCGATTGCCGCCTGTTGCACGCGCGGGTCGGTCGTCAACCCAAGATAGTTGTTCGAACCGCACATGATCAAACGACGGCCATGAAAGACCGATTCCGTCCCTTCGCTTTCAGCCATCGGAATAAAGTAAGGGTAATTGCCCTCGCGCATGGCATCCCTGGCATCCGTGTACCCATAGCATTTCTCGAAGATATCCATGAGTCCGTCTCCCATTAAGATTTCGGTTTCTTTTTTTGAGCCTGTGCAAGGATCATATCCATGAGGGGATAGATGGCATTTCCGGCCAGAAAGACCAAACGATAATAAAGGCTGATCTCGGACCCCGGCAGAATTACGTATTGGCCGCGGTGCATGCCTTTCAAGATGGATTTCGCCACCGAGTCCGCCGAGACGACCTTACTGCTGAATGCCTCCAGCGTTTCATACGGTTTGGTCTTATTCTCATTCGCCAGCCCGGGCGTATCGGTATCCGGCGGGAACACCACCGAAACGCGAATGCCCAGCGGTTTCAATTCGAGCCGTAAACTATCCGAGAAGCCGCGCACCGCGTATTTCGACGGAACATAATCCGCGTAGCCGAAGGGCGCCAGAAAGCCCGCGCCCGAGGAAATATTTACGATATATCCCCGGCCGCGCTCGAGCATGGAGGGAAGCAGGGCCTTCACCGTGTGCACAGTGCCGAAATAATTCAGCGACATCATTTCATAAAATGCTTCGAGGGGCAGTTCCTGAACATAACCAGGACGCGCCGAGCCTGCCGCGTTGACCAATATCTCGGGCACTCCCGCTTCCCGATGAATACGCTCGACCGCCGCCTGCACCTGTTCCCATTTTGTGACATCCGCGGAAACCCAGCCGTGTTTTTGGCCGCGCGCGGTGGATAAAGATTCGTACGCGGCTTTGAGCGCGTCCTCCCGCCGCGCCAACAACCAGACGTGCGCTCCCTCTTCGGCCAATAAACGCGCCAGCGATAACCCGATTCCGCTCGAGCCTCCGGTAATCAGAATTACGCGGTAATTAAACGAATCCATGGATGCAGTCATAGATCGGCCTCTATTAATAAAAAAGGATAAAGTTAGTGACATTATACGTTATCTGCGCGGGAATCTTTCAAAAGCGCCGCGGACAATTTGCCGAAACAAAGAGCCTGCCGCGGAAATCCGCGGCAGGCTCTTTGTCAATCTACCGTGCTGTTCACGCTTTAACGATACATTCCACCGGGCAAACCGAAACACACTGGGGCGAATCGTGATGACCTTCGCACTCCACGCAAGTTTCCTGGTTGATGACGTAGAGAACGCCATCCCCTTCGCTGATGGAATCGGTCGGGCATTCGGGCAGGCACGCACCGCAGGCGATGCAGTCTTCAAGAATCTTCATGGTCATGGTTAATGCTCCTTGGAAGTCCTACAATCTCGACCTTAAAGTTAACCGATGCCCAAATTTGCGTCAAATGACGAACGTCTCCGGTTTGAGTGATTTTCTTATGCTTCCTCAAACTCCTTCTTCGGTGAACTCGGCCAGTAGTTCGCGCAAGCGCGAGCCAACGTGGCGCAATTCCTCTTTATGGGTCTTCGACAGGCTTTCCAATACCTCCAATCCCTTTGGCGAAAGGGCCGCATAGACCTGCCGCCGATCCTCGCTTGAGGTTTCCCGCCTTACAAAGCCGTGCGCGGCGAGGCGGTCCACCAAACCGACCGCGCTGTGATGACGAATCTGCAAACGTTCGGCCAGTTCGCTGATCGTGATGGGCCCGCCTTCCGGAAATCCTTTGATGGTCAATAATGCCTGATGTTGTTGGGGAGTCAGTCCCACCGACTGGGCGGCCTGTTCGCTAAAACGCAGGAACTGGCGCAGAGCATAACGGAGCGCGGCCAAAGCCTCGTAATCCGCTTGTTTAATGGAAGCCATTTTCCCTCCGGGTCTGTTTCGTTGTGGCAGTCCAAAGCGCCTGCCAATGACCATTGAATTATATCGCATCACGATATATAATCAGGGCATCCCATATCAAGGACAATTTTATGCTTCGCAAAGACTTGGATTACAAGCACTCATCACTTGTAGATCGTTCGGGCGATTTTCGTATCCTCACGGTATCTTTACTGGCCGCATTGATCGGTTTGCTCGCCGGCCTGATCGCCTATGCACTTTATTCCCTGATCGCCATCATCACCAACCTGGTCTATTATCAGCAGTTCTCAGTAAAGCTTCCCAACATCACGTCCAATCCGCTGGGCTGGCTGGTGATCATCGTTCCGGCCATCGGCGGCTTGATCGTGGGGATCATGGCCAAATATGGAACGGAGAAGATCAAAGGACACGGCATTCCGGAAGCGATGGAAGCCATTCTGGTCAACAAGAGCCGCATCGAACCGAATGTGGCAATCCTAAAGCCGCTTTCCGCGGCGATTGCCATCGGCACAGGCGGCCCGTTCGGCGCTGAAGGCCCCATCATTCAAACCGGCGGCGCGGTCGGTTCATTGATCGGGCAGTTGATCCACACCACCGCTTCGGAACGAAAAGTTCTTCTGGCCTGCGGCGCGGCGGCCGGCATGGCGGCCACTTTCAATACGCCGGTCGCGGCGGTGGTATTGATTATCGAGCTGTTGCTTTTCGAATACAAAGCGCGTTCGTTTATTCCTCTGGTTATTTCCAGCGTTCTGGCAACAGTCGTCCACGATGCGTTGATTGGTTCAGGTCCGCTGTTTGCCGTTCAGCCGGTCGAATTCGGCATGCCGTTTGCCCTGCCTTATTATCTTGTGCTGGGCATCTTATGCGGTTTAATGGGCATGGCTTTCAGCAATGCTCTGTACTGGGTCGAGGATCAATTCAGCCGACTACCCATCGACAAACTCTGGTGGCCGGCCATCGGCGCGCTCTTTCTGGGCATCATCGGTTTCTTTGTGCCGCGCGTCCTGAGCGTTGGCTACGGCACGATCACGGATATTTTGAACGCGCGCCTGGCGCTCTCGACCTTGTTATTGATTATGATCTTCAAAGCCGCGGCGCTGGTCATCTCGCTCGGCTCCGGAACTTCGGGCGGTTTGCTGGCGCCCATGTTCATGTCCGGGGCGGCGATGGGCGGCGCCTTCGCCATGCTCGTCAATCAGGTCATTCCAAGTGCCCACCTGTCGCCTGCGGCTTGTGCGTTGGTAGCGATGGCGGCTGTATTCGGGGCATCGGCACGCGCGACCTTCGCCATGATCATTTTTGCCTTCGAAATCACCCGCGACTATAACGGCATTTTGCCTCTCATGCTGGTCTGCGTGATCGCCGACGCTGTGGCGTTGTATCTCATGCGCAATACGATCATGACCGAAAAGCTGGTGCGGCGCGGCCTGCGCATCCCTCAGGATTATGAGGCGGATATCCTTCAGCAAATCAACGTGGGCGAAGTGATGGAACACAATCCGAAAGCCGTTCCAAGTACGATGAAGGTCAGTGAACTGGCTGACCGAATCGGTCGCGGAGAACTCGGAAATCATCAAGGCTTTCCGATTGTGGATGAAAATAACCGGCTGATCGGAATCATTACCTGGGGCGATATCACCAAAGCCGTGGCCGCAAAGACCGCCAACGAGAAAACCGTACTGGAGGCGGGCAACAACGAACCCGAAGTGACCTATCCTGACGAGTTGATGGAGGATGCAGTGACCAAAATGCTGCATTCCGATATCGGCCGCCTGCCCGTTGTGGACCGCCAGGACCCGCATAAACTGGTCGGTTATCTCGGGCGTTCCGCTGTTATGGAAGCGCGTCTGCGCCGCATGCGTGAGGAACGCGACCGCGAACCGGGCTGGTTGAATACCAATACTTCAGCCGATGGTAAACAGCCCAAGGCGAAGAAGAAATCCAATAGTAAATAGAAATCCATCTCTTGCATAGAGAATCAAAACGAGCGCGGACGGCCTGCCCTTTCCGCGCTCGTTCGCGTCTTGTTCTGTTTAATGCGTTCCCAGCTGGACCTTCAACTTTTCTGCCGTTTCCCTGAAAGCCGCCAGCTTCTCGCGTTCCTTCGCGATCACCAGAGCGGGCGCTTTGTTCGCGAAGTCGCTCGCAAGCAGTTTCTCCAGCCGCGCAATCTGACTCTCCGTCTCCGTCAGTTCTTTTGCGAGACGTTCGCGCTCAGCGGATTCATCCACCATGCCCGCGAGGGGAATGTGAATCTCCACCGCTCCGACCACCAATGTCGCCGCGCCGTCCGGCTTGGATGCGAGCGTACCATTAATGGAAAGCTTGGTGATATCGAGACCAGCCAGCGAGGCGATCACATCGGCCTGACTTTTCAACAGTTCCGTCTTTGCGCCGCCGACGATAACCGCGGGCAGTTTCCTCGACAAGGGCGAGTTCTTCTCCGCGCGCAGGTTGCGAATGGCGCGCACGATCTCCTGCACCAGCGTAAAGTCCGCCACCTTGGATTCCTCCCAGCCTTCCGTCCCGCGCGGCTCGGGCCATTTTGCAACGATCAACGCTTCGGGCCAGTCCACGGCGAGATTCAATATCGGGGACTCGTTAATCGCATTTCGAAGATGCCCCCACAACTCCTCGGTCACAAACGGCGTGAAGGGATGGAGCAGGCGCAGGCACACATCCAATACACGGGCGAGAGTCGTTACGGTCTGTTCCCTGCTCCCGGCTCTCTGCAATTGCCCTTTGGCGATCTCGACATACCAATCCGCAAAATCGGACCAGAAGAAATCGTAAATTTGCCGGCCTGCCTCGCCGTATTGGAAGGTTTGGAAGAGCCGTTCCACATCGCGCACGAGTTGCTGTAAGCGCGCCCAGATCCAACTATCAGCGAGAGTGTAGGTTGGCGGATTGGTATTTGGTAGGTTGGTATTTGGTAGGTTGGTATTTGGTAGATTGGTAGATTGGTTACCATGTCCCAATGTACCATGTCCCAATTTACCATCACCCAATGTACCGATTCCCGAAATGACAAACCTTCCCGCGTTCCATAACTTGTTGGCGAAGTTGCGATTCGACTCCACCTTCTTCACTGAAAGACTCATGTCATTGCCGGGCGTCGAACCCACCAGCAGGGTATAACGCAGGGCGTCTGTGCCGAGTTCGTCCATGACGGGCAGAGGATCGATCACATTGCCTTTGGTCTTCGACATTTTCTGCCCGTGTTCATCGCGAATCAGCCCATGCAAATACACGGTGTGGAAAGGAGCCTGTTCCGTAAATTCCAATCCCAGCATGATCATACGCGCCACCCAGAAGAACAGAATATCGTAACCCGTTTCCATGTAGGAGGTCGGATAAAAATATTTAAGATCGGGAGTCTCGTCCGGCCAGCCGAGTGTGGAGAACGGCCACAAGCCGGATGAGAACCACGTGTCGAGCACATCTTCATCCTGACGAATATTTTTCGAGCCGCAAACCGCGCATTCGGACGGGTCGGCGCGCGCCACAGTCATGTGCTCGTTTTCGCAATACCAAACCGGGATGCGATGCCCCCACCACAGTTGGCGCGAGATGCACCAGTCCTTGATGTTTTCCAGCCAGTTGAAATACACTTTTTCGAATCGTTCCGGCACAATTTTGATTCGTCCGTCTTTCACAGCTTCGAGCGCGGCCTGCGCCAGCGGTTCGATCTTGACGAACCACTGAGTCGAGATCATTGGCTCGACGATCTCGCCCCCGCGCTGTGAACGCGGGATGGTGGTTTGATACGCCTCCGTTTTGATGACCAGACCGGCCTTCTGCATATCGGCCCACAGATTTTTGCGCGCTTCGAATCGGTCCTGACCCTGATACGGGCCGCCGTTTTCATTGATGCGCGCCGCCTCATCCAATACTGATATCATCGGCAGGTTGTGACGCTGTGCAATGGCGTAGTCGTTCGGGTCGTGACCGGGCGTGATCTTGAGCGCGCCGGTGCCGAAATCCATGCTGACGTATTCATCGGCAATGACGGGAATCTCGCGCCCGAGAATCGGCACGATGGCTTTGCGCCCGATGAAATGCTTGAAACGTTCGTCATCGGGATGCACAGCCACAGCGGTATCGCCGAGAATGGTTTCAGGGCGAATGGTGGCAACGGGGATGTATTCTCCCTCGCCCCCGTCCCCTCTCCTCTCGGGAGAGGGGTGTAGGGGTGAGGGAGCTAGCATATATTTGAAATAATACAGCGTGGCCTGTTCTTCGCTGTAATCCACTTCCAGGTCAGAGACGGCGGTTTTGAGTCCCGGCGACCAATTGATCAAACGCGGGCCGCGGTAGATGAGTCCTTTTTCATACAGGCGGACGAAAGCCTCACGTACCGCGCGCGACAGCCCATCGTCGAGAGTGAAGCGTTCGCGGTTCCAGTCACAGGAGGCGCCCAGCCGTCGAATCTGGTTGGTGATCATGCCGCCGTATTTTTTCTTCCAATCCCAGGTGCGTTTGATGAATTCTTCGCGGCCGAGTTCTTCGCGCGTCACTTCCTCGGTTTTGAGCAGGTCGCGCTCCACCATCAATTGCGTGGCGATGCCGGCGTGATCGGAGCCGGGCACCCACAGCGTGGGGATGCCTTTCATGCGGTGATAGCGGATCATCAAATCTTCCATGCTGACGAACATGGCGTGACCGAGGTGCAGTTCGCCGGTGACGTTCGGCGGCGGGATGGAAATCACAAACGGCTTGACCGAGGGATCGAAGCCTTTCTTGCGCGGGTCGTTCGACGGCTGGAAGTAGCCGCCCTTCTCCCACATCTCGTAGATGCGCGGCTCGGTGGCTTTGTAGTCGTAGGTTTTGGGTAGTTCGTGTTTGGTCATGGTTGCTCCTTCGTTGCTCTCGGAACTTGGAAATCGGAAATTGGGAATTGGGGTACGCGCACACGATTCCCAAAGTCCGGGTTCCGATTCCTGTTAAATAAAAACACTTCGTCCAACCAGAGGACGAAGCGTTGCTCCGCGGTACCACCTCAATTCATTTTCTCACCACAAAGAACACGAAGTATCACAAAGGAAAGAAAATGCTCTCGTCTCGACCATCATCGAGATTTGGCTATAACGGGCCTCCCGTGACGTTCTACTGGTTGGAATTTGGAAGCTGGGAGATTGGTCATTTGGTTTTTTTCTCACCAATTTTCCAAATACCAATTCACCAACTACTAACTTACCGATTTTCCAAACCACCAACTTTCTTCGTCAAATCACTCAAGCGACGTTCAGCAGTTGCTTTCTGTGAAGGCTTCCAGCCGATGACCTTCATCTCTATCAGTCCGCGGACCGCTTACTCCTCTTGATGGCTGGGATTATACGAGGGAGGAGGAGGAGAGTCAAGAAAAAAGTTAAATCCTGCCGCGTGATGCATTTCGGTATGCCAATAGTAAATTGTCCCCAAGCATATTCCCGCGAGCCGCCTCTACCCCTTCGGCAATACCAACGGCGCATCCAGAAAGGGATGTTTGATCACCTGCACTGGCAGGCCGTACGCTTCGGATATTAATTCCGGCGTCAGCACTTCCTTCGGCGCGCCGATGGCACGGATTTGCCCCGCCACCATCAAGGCGATACGGTCCGCGGCGCGCGCGGCGAGGTTGAGATCGTGGAGCGCGATCAACACCGCCAGCTTTTCGGTACGCGCCAAGCCGCGTACCAATTCCAGCAAACTGACCTGATATTGCAAGTCTAAATGCGCGGTGGGTTCGTCCAACAGCACAATGGGCGTGGACTGACATAACGCGCGCGCCAACAGCACACGTTGACTCTCGCCGCCGGATAGTTCGCCGACGCGGCGTTCGCTCAACTCCAAAGCGTGGACGCGGGCCAGTGCGGTGCGCGCCAGTTCCTCGTCCGCGCTCGAAGCGCGGCCCAGAAAGCCGAGATAGGGCGTACGCCCCATCAACACCGTCTCCCAAACGGTAAAAGCCGGAGGAAGCGAAACCGCCTGCGGAACGACTGCCACGTAACGGGCGCGTTGGATGGGAGTCAGCGAACGGAAGTCGTCGCCGTTGGTGCGGATGCTTCCGCTTTGAATGGGAATCACGCCGCTGACGGCGCGAATCAGCGTGGATTTACCCGCGCCGTTCGGCCCGATCAAGGCCACGATCTCGCCCGAGCCTACTTCGAGGTCAATATGATGAAGAATTACGCGTTCGCCATAGGCGACGGTTAGATTCTGAATCTTCAACATCGTTCACCCGCGAACCGGTTCGATAAAGTAATACCAATACAGCGCGGTTTCATCGACCGCCGGATGCAAGCCCCGATAAAGAAAGTGGTCGAAGCCGCCCAAAATAAAGCCGCACTTTTCATAGAGACGGCAGGCCGCCACGTTATTGTCCTGCGTTTCCAGCATCACACCGGGGAGATTCTTTTCCGCGGCCCATGCAATGGCGCGTTGAATCAGGGCGCGGCCAATGCCCCGCCGACGATAATGAACGTCCACCAAAACGTCGTCTATGTATGCACAGCCGTTCCAGTTTTTCTTCACAACGATTTGTCCGGCGGGCTGGTCGCCGGCATACGCCAGAAAGACGGTTTGATCCGGGTTGTTCAGAAACGAACGGGGATCCATTTCATCGTACGGATAATTCTTTTCATACGGCGGCACATCCATAACGCTGTAACTGATCTTCCCGTCATCGGCGCGTAGAATCATCTTCGAGTTGACGAGGAAGGTATCGTCGAAATGATTCACAACCTGAAGGTTTTGTTCGCTGAGTTCACGGATGGCGATATTCATAAGCGCCTCACCATAATCCTTGATTTTTAGCGCGTCGCAGAATCCAGATGAAGAACGGCGCGCCCGCCAGCGCAGTGACAATGCCCACCGGCAGTTCCTGCGGCGCCAAAACGATGCGCGCCAGCACGTCCGCCAATAGTAACAGGGTCGCGCCGCCGAAGACGCTCAACGGAATCAAACGCCGATAGTCCACGCCCCACCACAAGCGGACGATGTGCGGCACGATCAACCCCACGAAACCGATGATGCCCGCGAAGGAAACAGCCGCGGCGGCCACCATCGAAGCCGCGACAATGATGATGAGGCGCGCGCGGCGCACATCCAACCCCATTTGCAAAGCCTGCTCATCGCCGAACTGAAGCAGGTTCAAAGCATAACCGTTGAGGATCAAAACGGTCAGGCCGAGAGCCAGATAGGGAATCAACGCCAGCGTCACATCCCAGCCGACCAAACTCACGCCTCCCAACAGCCAGCTCAAGGCGCGGCGAATCTCGCCCGTCGAGCGCAGCATCAGGAAGGAGGTCAGGGAAGTGGCGAACGAGGAAACGGCCACGCCCGCCAGGATCAAGTTCGTGGTGGGAACATTGCGCCCCACGCGCGCAAATTGATAGACCAGATAAACGGTCAACACGCCGGCGATGAACGCGCAGAACGGGACGGCCAGGAGTCCGAGCGTGTTGTAAGGCCAGTGCACCGATAAAGCCAGCACTGCGCCAAGCGCCGCGCCCGAAGCCACGCCGATCAGGTACGGGTCGGCCAGCGGATTGCGAAAGAGTCCCTGATACGCCGCGCCACTGCCCGCCAGCGCCGCGCCCACCAGGGCCATCAATACCGTACGCGGCAGGCGGATATTCCACAGAATAGTGCGGAAGGTTTCGTTGTGAGTCGCGCCGACCAGCGCGCGCCATACGTCTGCCGGAGGAATAAAAACGGAACCGATCGCGAGACTGAGCAGGATCGCGGTCATCAACGCCAGCAGGGAAAGAAGATAAGGACGGAATTTCATTGTTATCACAGCAGGGACACAGCGGCGCTGTATCCCTGCTGTATATTTACTGGAACAATCCGGGATGCAATATTTTTGCCAGCGTTTCCAGCGCGTCCACCAAACGCGGACCGGGGCGGCTGACCAAATTATCGTCGAATGCCACCACGTGATTATTTTTCACTGCGCTCAAGTCTGCCCAGCCGGGGCGCGCCGCCACCGAAGCGGGCGAGGTGCCGTAGGCCGCGTCGCCCAGAATTATAAAATCCGGATTGGAGGCAACGATCTGTTCGAGACTCAGTTGCGGATACCCATCCAGGTCGGCGGCAATGTTGTGGCCGCCGGCGCGTTCGATCAGCAAAGTGATGAATGTGTCTTTACCCGCGGTGTACGGTTTGGCCGGGTCGGTCGCGTCCATTTCATAAAAGACGCTGGGACGCGAACTGATCGGCACGATCCTGGCGTCCACCGCGGCGACGCGCGCCTTCAGCGCATCGATCAGCGCGGCGGCTTCGTTCGCGTGCCCGGTAAGTTGCGCCGCGATTTCGAGATTGCCGTACATCTCCTCCAGCGTGGCCGGATTCTTGAGATAGTAAACCGTCAATCCCAAACTCTCCAGCGATTTGACCTGTTCGGGCGTGTTCACTTCCGCGGCCAGAATGAGATCAGGCTTCAGCGCCACGATCTGCTCAGTGTTCAACGCCTCATACGTGGACCCGATATCTGTCACCGTTTTAGCGGCTTCGGGATAATCCGACAAATGATCCCGCCCGACGACTTGCGGGCCCGCGCCAATGGCAAACAGGATTTCCGTGTTGGAGGGCGCCAGCGAGATCACACGCTGAGCCGGGCCGGGCAGGTTGACTTCGCGCCCGAGTCCGTCGGTGAGGTGAATGCCCGTCAAGGCGATAACAGGCACGGGCGCGGTCGGCGCGCAGGCGGTCAGTAAAAGACCCAATGTTAAAAGATTTAAAATCAGCTTACGAAACATGTTTGCTCCTGAGGTGGTTGAAATCAAAATCCCCTGCCGTGAAAGACAGGGGAGGTAGGAGAGGCAATCCAAGCAGGCCGTCATCCACCTCCTTTCCGCGAGAGTGTGGTAGAACCGTCTCGGCGCGGGCGACCTGGCTTGGCAGTTGAACCGACCGCCTCATGGGTTTTCAAGCCATGCTTCGATCACGAAATCATCCAACTTGCTTTACAGTTGCGGGACAGCGCCGGAATTTCACCGGCTTCGCCGCGCGGGGACGTATTTAATTAAGCCGATTGTACCACCGATAAAATCCGCCGCCGAAGATGCAGAACTGCAGAGTCAAATTTTCTGCGCTATACGCGCGATGGCGCGCAATAGTCCGCGAAAGACAAAAGCGTGGAACGGATACAAAAGATACCAATACAAAAATCCCGGCAGGCCGCGCGGCGCGAAGTACGCGGTTTGTGTGAGCCGCGCGCCGTTTTCCTCCGCTTCGACGCGCCATTCCATCCAGCCTTTGCCGGGCGCTTCGAGTTCCGAGTACAGCAGGAGGTGGTTCGGCTCGATAACCTCGACGCGATAAAAATCAAGCCGATCGTTGGGTTTGATCGCAATATTATCGGAAGACGGGGACGAAAAGTTTTTAATATCTGCGCGCCTTTGTTTTGAAATCAAAATATCGATCCGGCCGCGTAACTTCCACAACCAGTTTGCAAACAGCCAGTTATGATTTTTCCCCAACGAGGAGACAACCTGAAAGGCTTTTTCCGGCGCGGCGCGGATATGCAAACGGCGATGGTCAATGAAAAAGCCTTCATGCTTGAGGCGGATTGAAGCGCGTTGGCTGTCGGTCCAGATCGGCTCAATTCGACTCGGATGAAGCTGTGCCAGAGCGGTATGGATGGCTTCCTGATAATTGATCAACTTAACATTCGCAAATGTTTTGCGCGCGCCCGGTTCCCTCACGATGCTGTCACTGCGCAGGCCGTCGATCAACGCGTGGGCAATTCTTTCCCGAACGGGCGTCATCAAACCGACTCCAAAGGCCATGAACCATAATGGAATGTATGGGAGTTCGAGAATCTTTCGATTGAGTCCGCGCAGGCGCGCATATTCGAGCATCAATCTCTCGTAGGTCATTACATCCTCGCCGCCAATCTCGAAGATGCCGCCGCGCCCGTTCGGATTCTCCAGCGCGGCCAGCAGATAATCGAATACATTTTGCGCGGCGATGGGCTGGGATCTGTTTTTGAGCCAGGCAGGGCCTAACACAAGCGGCATTAGTTCCGTCATGAAGCGAATCATTTCGAATGAAATACTGCCCGGCCCCAAAATGACCCCGGCGCGAAATTCCGTGACCGGCACGCGGCCGCGGCGCAGGGTTTCGCCGGTCTCGATGCGCGAACGCATATGTGCGGCGATCTTCGCATGCGGGTCGGCCAGCCCGCCCAGATAAATGATATGTTCCACACGGGCGCGTTCGGCCGCGTCCGCGAAGTGCTGTGCGCCGTTCACTTCGAGGGCGGTATAACCGCGGCCTTTGGTCATGTTGTGAATGAGGTAATACGCGCTCCACACGCCTGCAAGCGCTGGCGCGAGAGTTGACGGGTCCATTACGTCGCCGGAGAAAACTTCCACATGGCGGAACCAGGCGCGGCCGGAGAGTCGATGCGGACCGCGCGCCAGACAGCGCACGCGGTAGCCGCGATCCAGCAATTGAGGGATTAGTCGTCCGGCGATATATCCAGTGGCCCCCGTGACCAAAACAATTTTTTCAAGCATGGGTTCGGCGAGCCAGCAGACGCGCCCGCTCGGCGAGCCGCCGCGTCAAACCGTCGAAGAGAAAGGCATGGAACGGCCACATCAGATACCAGTAAAGAAAACCCCATAAGCCACGCGAGGCGAAATAGGCGGTGACCGTCAGCAGGGTTTGGCTGTTTTGCGGTTCGGATTGAAACTCAAGCCAGGCTTTGCCCGGCACTTTCATTTCGGCGCGCAAACGCAGAAGGCGGTCTTTTTCAACTGCTTCCACGCGCCAGAAGTCGAGCGACTCGCCGGAACGAATTTCATCGGGATGACGGCGGCCGCGCCGGATACCAACCCCGCCGATGGCTTTGTCCAGCCAGCCGCGCAGGGCCCAGGCCCAATCCATATACAGCCAGCCGCGCGCGCCGCCAATGCCGGTGTATGAGCGGAACACATTTTCAGGCGCCGCATTCACCAGAGTCCTGCGGCGTTCGATGAACATGCCCTCTTCCACGCTGAAACGATACGGCTTGGTATCCCCTGCGGAGGTGACCAGTGCATCGGACCAGGAGGTTTCCACATGGCCGCGCTGGATATGTTCGAGGGCGCTGTGCAGTGCAGTCGCGAAGTTAACCGGTTCGATCTCGGGAAATAATTGAGCCGAGGCGCGCTCGCGCACGATCAATCTGGCATGCAGTCCTTCGATCAATGGCAGTACCACGCGCCAATGGATCGGCGTGACCATATGAACCCAATACGCCGAAAGCAGGGGCGCGTAGACCGGCGTGCGAATCAAGGCGCGCTTCAAGCCGCGTTCTTTGGCGTATGCCAGGAGCATATCGGCATAGGTGAGACGCGTCGGCCCGCCGATCTCGATCACGCGGCCCGCGCTGTCCGGTTCATATAAAGCCGCGATCAAATACGATAACACATCGTGGATGGCAATCGGTTGGGCCTGCGAGAAAAACCAGGCCGGGCAGATCAACACAGGTTCACGCTCGGTCAGATAACGAATCATCTCGAACAGCGCACTGCCGGAACCGACGATCATACCGGCGCGGAATTCCGTTACCGGCACGCGGCCATAACGAAGCAAATATCCGGTTTCGTGACGGGCCCGCAAATAAGGCGACAGGTCGGCGGCCGGGTCCACCAACTCGCCGAGATAGATGATCCGCTCGATGTTCGCATCTTCGGCGGCCTGCGCAAAATTACGCGCCACTTGCAAATCGCGCTCCGCATTCAGCTTTCCGCCCTGGCGGCCGTGTATCAGATAATACGCCGCGGACACGTCCTTCAACGCGACGGAAAGGGATTGCATGTCCAGCGCGTCACCTTCCGCAACATCCACCTGTCCCCGCCACGGAAAACCCTCCAGCCGTTGTATATCGCGCACAAAACAGCGGACGCGGTATCCCGCTTCAAGCAGGCGCGGCACCAGCCGTCCGCCCACGTAGCCCGTTGCCCCGGTAACCAAAATCAACTTCGGATCAGACATTGTAAAACTTACAAGATTTGTTCTTTACAGACGTACGTTCTTTTGTGCAAAATCTTGAAAAGCATCAGTTGGGTAATTATATGCTATGATGAAAAAACCTATGCAGGCCGCGCTTCATTCCACCGAAGATCAATTAACGACTCGCCTGCCTTTACTCTGGGTTTCGATGGCGTTCCTCGGCGGGATCATTCTGGCGTCATTGATCAGCGCGTGGACGTTCATCTGGCTTATTCTGGCCGCCGCCGCGATCCTGCTCGCCTTCGGCGCACGGCGGTTTCTCGAGCTTTCCTTCGTCCGATCCTCCCATTACACCCTGCTGGCGGTTTCACTTGGCGCCTTGTTCCTCGGCGCGGCGCGCTATCAGTGGGCCCAGCCCAAAATCACGGTCCGCAACATCGCTTTTTATAACGACCGTGCATACGACGTCTTCATCACCGGCTGGGTGGCCGAAATGCCGGATGAGCGCGATACATACACCAATTTGCGCATTCATGTGGAAGCTGTTGATACAGGCAACGGCGACGCGGCAGTCGGCGGATTGATCCTGGCGCGCGTGGGCGTAAATGAAACCTTCCATTACGGGGAATTGCTTCGTCTGCGCGGCAGTTTGCAAACGCCGCCATCCAATGAAGATTTCTCGTATCAGGATTATCTCGCGCGCGAGGGCATTCTCTCTTACATGCCCAGCGCCGAAGCGACCGTACTACCCGGCCAGCGCGGAAACTTCATCACTGCCGCAGTCTACGCGCTGAAATCAAGGTCGCTGGCAAATATTTATCACCTTTTCCCCGATCCTGAAGCCTCGTTGCTGGCAGGCATATTGCTGGGCGTGGATACCGGCCTCACCTCTGAATTGCAGTCCGCTTTCAAGAATACCGGCACCGCGCACATTATCGCCATTTCAGGTTTCAATATCTCCATCATCGCGGCCATCTTCGTCTCGATCTTCAGCCGCGCGCTCGGGCAACGCCGCGGCGCAATTCTAGCGGTTGTTGCGATTGCGTTCTACACATTCCTCGTCGGCGCGGACGCGGCAGTCGTGCGCGCCGCGTTGATGGGCGGACTCTCGCTCTTTGCGCGCCAAGTCGGCAGGCGCAACTTCGGCCTCAACACACTCGCCAGCGTGGCATTTATCATGGCGGTCATCAACCCGCTCGTCCTTTGGGATGTGGGCTTTCAACTTTCGTTCTTCGCCACACTCGGCTTGATTCTTTATACCGAGCCGCTCACCGCGTGGGCTTCATCGCTGATCGCGCGCTTCGCCTCCGCCGAAACCGCGCAAAAGATCGTCCCGCCGCTTTCGGATTTTGTACTGCTCACGCTGGCCGCGCAGATCGCCACACTGCCGATCATGGCCTATCAATTCCAACGCATTTCGCTCGCCTCGCTGATCGCCAACCCGTTCATCCTGCCCGTTCAACCGGCGGTGATGATCATCGGCGGGCTGGCTCTACTTTTGAGCCTCGTTTACTTTCCACTCGGCCAGCTGACGGCGTGGATCGCCTGGCCGTTCGTGGAATATACGATTCACATGGTGGAACTATTCAACCGGATTCCGCATGGGACGATTCTTCTGGGGAATTTCTCCATCTGGTTCGCGGTCCTGTTCTATGTTACGCTTCTCTCCATGACGTTCGGCTGGTCCCGCATCAAGGAGTTTTTCGCCTCGCTGACCGCGCGCGTCCGCAATCTGTCGTTCATTACGATTCTGATCGCGCTCTTCGCGCTGGGCCTGCTGGTTTGGCGTTCGGCATTCGCCGCGCCGGACGGCAAATTGCATATCACGTTTCTCAGCGTGGGTTCAGCCAACGCGGTGCTGATTCAAACACCCGGCGGACGCGCGGTGCTGGTCAATGGCGGGCCAAGCACATCACAACTCTCGGACGAACTCGGCCGCCGTTTACCGATCTTCCGCCGCAAATTGGATTGGCTGATCGTCGGCTCCACAGATGAAGACCAGGTAGCCGCACTGCCGCGCGTGCTGGATCGTTATCCGCCGGATCATGTGCTGTGGAGCGGCAATGTGCAGGCTTCGTATTCGGCGCGCCAGTTGGATCAATGGCTGGCGGATCACAACACCCCCGTCACGCGCGCGGAAACGGGACAAAAATTGGATTTGGGCGACGGCGCATTAATCGAGGTGCAGTCCGTCGGTCCGCGTGGAAGCGTGCTTCTGATCCAATGGAAGGATTTCCGCGCGCTGTTACCCATCGGCGTAAGCGCGGATACGTTGGAAAATCTGGAGTATGGGAATGTGATCGGCCCGGTGGATGTGTTACTGCTGGCCGATTCGGGTTATTCGGCTACAAACACTGTGGATTGGGTGCAGAACCTGAATCCAAAGTTGATTGTGTTGAGTGTAGCCGCCGGAGACCCGGACGGCCTACCCGATCAGGCCGCGCTGGACGCGGTGGGCGGATATAACTTGTTGCGCACCGACCGCAACGGCTGGATTTCGATCTCGACCGATGGAAACACAATGGATGTAAATGTGGAGAGGAAGTAAACGTTAACTAGGATACCAATATGCAGAACCTAAAGAGTTTTACCGACAATGACAAAGCCGTTTTAGTTACAGGCTGTTCTTCAGGCATTGGACAACAAACCGCTATTACACTGGCAAAACGCGGCTTTGTTGTATTTGCCACCGTTCGAAAGGAAGCCGATGCGAAGAGTTTACGCAATCTGAACATCCCAAATCTTATTCCTATCTGCCCTCTCGACCTGACAAATCTTGAACATATCTCCAAGACGGCAAGCCTGGTCGCAAATGAATTAGATCGCCGCGGCAAGCGCGGCCTGTATGCTCTCGTTAATAATGCGGGAGGCGGTTCGCCCGCGCCTATCGAGCTAATGGATCTGGAACAATTCAAAATAGAGTTGCATGCACGTGTTCTGGGCTCGGTCGCCATGGTTCAGGCATTTTTGCCGTTAATTCGACCAGTTGGCGGAAGAATTGTGTGGATTATGACGCCAGCCTTAATGCCCACCCCGTATGTAGCCAGTATACATGCTTGCGATTTTGCGATCAACTGTATAGCTCGGGCACTCGACATCGAACTAAAGACGTGGAAAATCAAAAACATCATGATCAGATGTGGTGGCATTAAGACACCGGCAGGGTTACGAACTACAACAGACGTAGAAGCTGTTCTTCAAAAAGGGCCGTACGAACAGACTTCACTTTATGAAAAGGCTTTGCGGAAATGGGCCAAGGACATGGCGGATTTCGATGAAAAACGTACGGAACCCGAGAAGGTGGCAGAGGTGGTTTTCAAAGCACTTGCCGCCAAACAGCCCAAACAGCGATACTCAATAGGCCACATGGCAAAAGCCGCCAGCTTCTTTGAGGCTATGCCTCAATCGTTTGCCGATTGGATTCTAAAAATGCGATTCTGATCCTGTTCAGTACATGACAAAGTGTGCAACAGCTGGTGCAACTACCGTTTAGGTGCGCGACTCTGCTCATGGAAAGAGTATCTAGTTGCAGGCAGAGCCTTATATAAATCTCTAAAAGCTGCCTTTAGTCATAATTTCATTATATTTCAGCCATCCCCATGCTTACGTTTTCCGCGCAATTGTGCAATTGCCTCCCAGCGTTGACGCAGATTCACACCGAAGATGGCGTGCATGAGGGACACGCCCAAATTGTAATGATGCGGTTCGCGCAGGATGGTGGCAATATCCCATTTTACGGGCGGCTGGCCCACCATGTAACCATACGGCCGCACGAACTGCATCAAACCCTCCTCGCCGTGAATGCGGCCGAAGCCTGAGTCCTTGACGCCGCCGAAGGGCAGCATGGGCACACCGAACTGCGCGATGCTGTCGTTGATGATGATCGAACCTGCCTGCATCTGCCGCGCCGTATTTTGAGCGCGGTGCAGATCGCGGCTCCACACTGAGCCGCCCAGTCCCAGGCAATTATCGTTCGCCATGCGGATCGCTTCAGCCTCGTCTTTTACTTTCACAATCGGCAGGATCGGCCCGAAGGTTTCGTCGCGCATCAAGAGCATCGAGTGATTCACATCCACCATTACGATGGGATCGAAGAACATATCGTGTTTCTTTCCGCCCGTCAGAATGCGCGCGCCTTTCGCCAGCGCGTCCTCCAGATGACGCTCGATCACCTGCATCTGCCGCGGGTCGGTCACCGGGCCGAAACCGGAGGCCTCGTTGATGTCTGTGCTGTATCCGGATTTGAACTGCTCCGTGTACGCCAGTGCCCGACTCACGAACTCGTCATACACCGCTTCGACCGCGTACACCCGTTCGACCGCCATACAGGTCTGGCCCGCGTTAAAGAAAGCGCCCCACACGCCCCAGCGCGCCGCCGCTGAAATATCCGCGTCTTCGAGCACGATCATGGCATCCTTGCCGCCCAGCTCACACGAAACTGGAATGAGATATTCGGCGGCGGCTTTCATCACTTTGCGGCCGGTGGGAGTCGAACCGGTCACGAAGATGTAATCGGGCCGCGCTTCCACCAAGGCCGCGCCCACCCGTCCGTCACCGTGGACGACGCGCACAAACGGAGCCAGTTCCGGCACGCGTTTGATCAGGTTTTCGATCAGCAAGCCGGTGGCGCCCGTAACTTCCGATGGTTTGAGCACGACGGTGTTGCCCGCCAGCAATGCCGCCAACACCGGCGGCAGGGCCAGCGTCAGCGGGTAGTTCCACGGCGAGATGACCGCCACCACACCGTGCGGGCGATATTCCACATAACAGCGTTTGAAGATATACAGCCCCGAGGAGACGCGGCGGCGTTTCAGCCAGCGCGGTGCCTGCCGCGCAGTTTGCGCCAGCATATCCACTGTGATGAACAATTCGATCAACGCGTCCTGGCGGCTCTTGCCGCAATCCTGATTGATGACCGCGGTGATCTCGGCCTGCGCGTCGATCAATACGGCCTGCAATTTTTTCAGAATACGAATACGTTCGCGGATGGGCTTGGCGCTCCAGATGGGAGAGGCGGCGCGCATCTCATCCACTGCGCGCTGAACCTGCTCGGACGAAGCCATGGGAATTTGCCCAAACTGTTCGCCAGTGGCGGGGTTACAAAAAGCTAAAACGGGCTGGACGCTTTCCATAGATAAGTTTCCTTGATTGACTCTTTAGGATTTAACTGACGATTATAGGATGATTTTTGAAATACGGCGGCGTTGGAGTCTGCGCAAGGCATAAAAGCGAACTTCGCTCGTTCGCTTCGCTGGCGCGGGCATAACGAGTATAATTCAATCGTCATAAGGAATCATCGTGATTCCTGAAAGGGTATTGAGATGACAGATACTCTGACCATCACGAAGGAAGAGGGGCGAGTTATGATATTGCGTTTACACGGCATTCTGAACGCCGCCACCGAACAATCGCTGATGCGAGCCGCGGAACAAACGTACGCGGCGGGTTCGCGCTTTTTGTTGATCGATCTCTCGGGCATTTCGATGGTCACCAGTGCAGGACTGCAGGCATTGGAAAAAATCTATCGGATGTTCACGCCGCATCACGAGGTCGGCGAGTGGTCGGCCGCTCATCCGGGCGAGGTATTCAAATCGCAAAATTTCAAGTTGGGCGGCGCCTCGCCTCAAGTACATTCGATCCTTAGCATCGCGGGGTTTCTCCATCATATTCCCATGTATTCCAATTTACAGGAAGCGCACAACTCTTTCGGTCGGTAAATGGGGGTGATTCTGCTTGAAGGCGGCGCGGAATTCGGCGGACGAATGTCCGAGCCGGACCTGCGCGCCATTGAATTGGCCGGCGGATTCGGGGCTCCGATCCGTATTCTGCCTACCGCGGCCGCCCCGGACCGAAATCATGTGCGCGCCGGAAATAACGGCATCCGCTGGTTTCAAAGCCTCGGCGCGCGCAACGTGGAATCTATCCCTGTGATCGATCAAGCCAGCGCGCGTGATTCGAAGCTGGCTAAATCCGTCCGCGCGGCGCGGCTGATCTATCTGCTGGGCGGGTTTCCCCACTATCTCAACGAGACTTTGAAGAACAGTCCCGTTTGGGAATCGGCGCTGGAGGCTTATGCAGACGGCGCGGTCATCGCGGGCTCGAGCGCGGGCGCAATGGTTTTATGCGAACAGTATTACGATCCGCAGGAGGGCAAAGTATGGAACGGACTGAACTTGATCCCGAAAGCCTGTGTACTGCCGCATCACAACAATTCCGGCAAAAACTGGGCCGCGCAGTTGACCAAATCCCTGCCGAGCTCGACGCTGATCGGAATCGATGAGCGCACCGGCGCGCTATCCGAGGGCGCGGAGTGGCAGGTCTATGGCGCGGGGCAGGTCACGTTGTATCGGGCAGGGCAGGTTCAATTCCACGCGCGAGGCGGGCAGTTCAGCCTTTGAGGCGCGGCCCTGTGTTATCATCGGGAACAATGTCCCCGCTGGATAGTGATTTCGTCTCAGGAGGCTTTGATGAACACCGAGCTCACAATCACCATCGAACAGACACAAGCAAACGTGCCAGTGACTATTCTCCATTTACGCGGCTGGCTGGACGTACAAAGCGAAGAACAATTATTGGCGCGCGCCTATGAGGAATATGAAAAGGGCGCGCGTTTTCTTTTGCTCGACCTGGCCGAAGTGACTTCTCTCACGAGCGCGGGGATGCGCGCCATTCAGAAAGTGTATAAACTTTATACGCCGACCGAGGAACATTTCAAGGTGGCGCATGTAAAGTTATGCAACGCGCCGCCGCAGATCTATTATGTGCTGGGCGTCACAGGTTTTCTGCAAAACCTGCCGATGTACGAAAGCGCAAAGGCCGCGCTCAACTCGTTCAAAACCGCTTGAGCGACCAAACAGGACGAGGCTCTTCGTAAGATGCGAAGAGCCTTTTTTATTAAGCTTTACAGGCGCGGATTTGCAAACTTTTCCATTCCCTTAACCAACTCTCAGTTTTTCGTAAGGAAGCTTGTTTACAATCAGTCTGGCTGAACAAAGACACTCCGCAGAAGATTAAAATTGAAAACGCACTCAGAACCTTATTGGCAAAATTTTATTGATGAGAGGCAGTCATGGACACCAAATTCAAATCCGTTCCCGTTCTTTCCTCGGAGATCACATCGAAGCACGTTTATCTTTCACGCCGCGATTTTCTGAAAGCCGCGGGCCTGGCCGCAGGCACGGCTTTGCTGGCCGCTTGCGCGCCGAACGCTTCCTCACAGGATGACAGCGGCACGCCCGAACCGCAAGCCAACGGCATGCACGATGAGCTGGGTTCCCCTGTCAACTCGTTTCACGATATCACCAATTACAATAACTATTATGAGTTCAGCACCGACAAGCAGGCGGTGAATCCGTTGTCGAAGAATTTTGTTACGCATCCGTGGACGGTGGAAGTGTATGGGCTGGTCGATCATCCCAAAACCTACGCCATCGAAGATTTGATCAAGAATTTTACACAGCAGGAGCGCATTTATCGCCTGCGCTGTGTGGAAGCCTGGAGCATGGTCATCCCGTGGAGCGGTTTTACGCTGGCCAGCTTGTTGAAGGAAGTACAACCCACCTCGGACGCGAAATACGTCCGCTTCGAAACGGTCTATCGTCCAGACCAAATGCCCGGTCAGAAAGACCCGCTCTATCCCTGGCCGTATCAGGAGGGTTTGCGCTTGGATGAAGCCATGAACGATCTCACCATTCTTGCCACAGGCATGTACGGTGAAGCGCTTCCGAATCCCGACGGCGCGCCGATCCGCCTCGTCGTGCCGTGGAAATACGGTTTCAAGTCCATCAAGGGCATCGTCAAGATCGAGTTGGTGGCCGATCAACCCGCCACGTTATGGTCCAGCGTCGCGCCGAATGAATACGGGTTTTACTCGAACGTGAATCCCGATCGTCCGCACCCGCGCTGGTCGCAGGCTTCCGAGCGCCGCATCGGCGAACTCAACCGCCGCCCCACATTGATGTTCAACGGATACGCCGATCAGGTCGCCTCTATGTATGCAGGCATGGACTTGATTCAAAATTATTAAACGCGCAACGCGCGGTATCTGCGCCGAATGAAAAGTTTCTTCAAACGCCTTACCCCACTGCAAATCATCATGCACATTGGCGCATGGTATCCGATCACGCGCCTGATAATCGAAATATTCGCCAGGACATTATCCGCCAACCCCATCGAGGAAATGGAACAACGGCTTGGGCGGGCGGCCATTACCTTTCTGGTTTTGTCGCTGGCCTGCACGCCGCTCAACACCATCTTCCACTGGCGCGAAGCCATCAAACGCCGCCGCGCACTCGGTTTGTACGCTTTCATGTACGCGGTCATCCATGTGATCATCTTTATGGACCTCGACTACGGTTTCGCCTGGAGCCTGCTGATCCAAACCATCTTTCAAAAACCGTACATCATCGTCGGCATGACCACCTTCCTGCTGTTGACTCCGCTGGCCGTCACTTCATTCGACGTCTGGAAAGCCCGCCTCGGCAAACGCTGGAAGAATCTTCACAAACTGATCTATCTGGCCGCGCCGCTGGCAGTTTTGCATTACGCCTGGGCGCAAAAAGGCGACTTGTTTTTTCTGCGAGGCAACATTGGGCGGCCATTATTATATGCAGTGATTGTGATCCTGCTGTTGATCTTCCGCATCCCCGTCATTCGAAAATTTCTCGCTTCTCTCCGGGACCGGGCGCTGGTTCCGCTTAAGAGGCGGAGTCTGCGCAAAGAACCCGAAGCGAACGCAAATCGAGCGTAGCCTTTTATCTGGGGCCTGTATTCGGAGTGACATACCATTAATCTGCACACAGGCGTTATGTGGTCGCTCATATGTTATTAAAAATTTTCTGTGTAGCCGGCGTTCTCTTAGAGAGTGTTTTAAAACTCCTTTTTAACCATAGATGAACGCAGATAAAAAGGATTCAACGGAGATTTGCCAGCCTGTTTTACGAGGGTTTATCTAAACACACAACGTTTATCAGTGTTTACACTTGCGCCGAGCGCTAGCGCGGTATCTGTGGTGAATTTTGATTTATAAAACACTCTCTTACGCCGACGAGGACGTTAGAGAACGTCCCCTACACGTATAATCTATTTCGAACGACCATTTAGAACAAACCCCTGAAAAACAACAATAGACCGATCAGTGCCAGCGGCACGCCAACGATCGCGCCGATGATCGTCAGACTGACGATTACACCGACCACCATGAAGACAATGCCAAGCACCATCGCCACGAACCGGCCCGTCATTTCGACGATCAACGCCAGCAGGCGCCAGAGCGCTATAAACGGCCACAAGAGCCAGGGGATGTGTTTTTTTGTATTCGTCGTCATTGCAACCTCCATGTCATTATACGTTTCCGAACATAATGAGTCGCAGGCCGTGAATTAAGAAATCAACCTTTTTTCTCATTTGTCAATCTGACGGTGGGAGTATAATCCCCGCCTATGAACGATAACCTTTCCCCCACTCCACAACAAGAAGACTCCATCACTTTCAAACGCAGTCACTTTTATTCGGCGCTGGTGGTACTGGCCTTCGCGGTCGGTGTGCTGGTCGGTTATATGGCCTGGGGCCGAAACTCAGGCACGGCACAGCAAACTGCCGCGGCGCAAATACAACCATCGGACTCCTCCCAGCCGTCGGTCGTCGGTGCTCCAGTCACAGACACTCCGCAATATGTGCGCTATAAGATCGCAACGGATGGATTCCCCAGCCTCGGTCCCGCGGATGCGCCCATCACCATCGTCGAGTTCAGCGATTTCGAATGTCCGTTTTGCCGAAGTTTTCAACAGAACACCTATCAACCTTTGATGAATGCCTATCCGGGCAAGATTCGATTCGTCTATCGCAACTTTCCATTGACCACAATTCATCCCGACGCGTTCGGCGCGGCGGTGGCCGCGCGCTGTGCCAATGAACAAAATTCCTTTTGGCCCTATCATGACAAACTGTTCAGCAGTGACCAACTGGGCCAGGCCGTATATGTTCAATATGCCACTGAGCTGGGGCTGGATGTGAACGCTTTCCAGGCTTGTCTGGCGAGCGACCGCAACAATAAGTTCATTCAGGACGATTCGGACTTTGCCGCCAATTTGGGCGTCAACTCCACGCCCACTTTCTTCATCAATGGTCTGGCAGTTATCGGCGCACAACCGCTGGATGTCTTCAAACAGGTGATCGACAAGGAACTGGCCGGGCAGATCCCGCAATAAAATCTTTATCGGGCATTTACGGAGGGAGCAATGCGAAAATTCATCGCGGTGGCAGGCAATATCGGCGTGGGCAAGTCCACTCTGGTGACGATGCTCTGCGACCAGTTGGGCTGGGAACCGTTCTTCGAACCGGTGGCGGAAAACCGCTACCTGTCCGATTTCTATTCCGACATGACCACCTGGTCCTTCCACTCCCAAATCTTCTTTCTGACCCATCGCCTGCGCTCCCATTTTCAACTATCGCAACGGCCGGGTTCCGTGATTCAAGATCGCAGTCTCTATGAAGATGCCGAGGTCTTTGCCAAGAATTTGTATCTGCAGGGACACATGCAAGCGCGGGACTATCAAACCTACCGCGAACTGTACGAGACCGCCACACAGCTTCTGCCCGCGCCGGACCTGGTCATTTATCTACGCGCCTCGGTGCCCACTTTGCTCAACCGTATTTCACACCGCGGCCGCGCCTACGAACGTACTATCAATACCGAGTACCTGCAGGGCTTGAACGAACTCTACGAGGAATGGATCGACAACCTCACGATTTGCCCGATGCTGGCGCTTCCCGCCGATGACCTGGATTACGTGGCGCACTCCGGTCACTTGCGCTTGATCGTTTCCAAAGTGGAAGAGAAGTTGACCGGCAAGGAGGAAGTGGTTTTTGACAGGGAGGAAATGGCGCGCGCCGCCGAAGACTGACCCTTCCTTCGCGTAGTCTTTGTCAGGCATTTATACCAGCATATCTGGGCGTTCAACCCGCCGCCTGAACAAGCTAAAACGAGCCCGAATTGTGGATAACCCGCGATTTTCTGTGGATAATCACCCCTCAATGTGGACAAGCCTGACAACTTGCCGTGAAAAATTCATAAATCCAGTTACAAGCCACCCCCACATCTGGGCGTGGCTTTTTCTTTCCGCCAAAATATGGATTAGCGTTTTTACAGGCTGGCGGCGTGGAAATTTATTCGCGAATTCTCCACAGTTGGGATAAGCCTGAAAAACGGAATCAGGCCGCAGGTCTGGGATGAAGCGGAGGCAGTCATCCCACGGCTTGGGGTGGAATCTCTTTATCCACATTTTCAACAGGCACTACTAAGACTACTGAATCCTTATCCTACAAATATACTGGTTGAATCACACCCGGTAATCTTGTACAATCAACTTGGAAAAGCCCCTACTTCTTTGCTGTTTGGGAGGCCGTCATGGAAATGATCAAAGTCTCAGCCAACTCCCGCACCTCTGCTGTCGCCGGGGCGATTGCCGGCGTGGTTCGCGAACACAAACGAGCAGAAGTACAGGCCATTGGCGCTGGCGCAGTGAATCAAGCGGTCAAGGCGCTGGTGCTGGCCACCGGTTATTTGAAGAACGATGGGATCAATGTGGTTTGCGTCCCCGAGTTCGTAGATGTGGAGATCGAAGACAAGGTTCGCACCGCCATCAAGCTGGTGGTGGAACCGCGCTGAACCGGATTTTAATCTTCCTATGACAGGGTGGTTTATAATCGCGGCAGGTTTCGCGTCTTTCGGAGCCTGTGCCTGTTTCCGTTGCCCAAATTGACTCTCGTCTCATGCCACACCCGAATTTCCTCGCCCGCGGCCTGCTGACTTGTTCCCTGCTGATCGGACTCTTGATCGAGCTGATTCTGCCGTCGTTGAATCGCGTGCAGGCCGCGCCGCAGGAACAGGCCGCGACGAATGTGGTGATTAGTCAGGTTTACGGCGGAGGGGGAAACAGTAATGCAACTTTTCAGAATGATTTTGTTGAACTTTTCAATCCCACAGAAAATCCTGTTCCTTTAGATAATTGGTCTATCCAATATGCTTCGGGGAATGGAAATTTCTCCAGTGTAGCTTCACTTCCGAATTATCCTCTTGCGTCGGGACAATATTATCTTGTGCAAATAGGCCCAACTGGATCAAACGGAAGTCCATTGCCAACGCCTGACTATACTCCACCTACAATGACAAATATGAACGCTACGGATGGAAAAGTTATATTGGCCAATATTACAACTGATCTTGCTTGTAACGGTAATACAGTACCTTGCGATGCCAATACTATCGTGGACTTGGTTGGATATGGAAACGCCGATTATTATGAGGGAACTACTGGTGCGGCGCCTGCACCGAGCGCTGTTAAAGCTGACTTTCGAAAGGTCGATGGTTGCGTTGATACAAATAACAACAGTGCAGATTTTTTGACAAAAGCGCCCCTTCCACGAAATACGACCAGTGCAACAACGGATTGCAATAATATATTCACTGCAACGGCCGCTTTCAATCAGACAGGCACCGCGAGTGCAATGAATCAAACCGACACAGCTATAGCAAACCTAACGAGTACTGCATATGCAAATCAGACGGCTACTTCGGCGGCGTTAACAACTACGCCCACTCAAACATTTACTCCTACGCCGGGCCGTTTTTCTGTAATTATCAATGAAATAAACTGGGGAGGAACAACTAATTCGTCCAACGATCAATGGATAGAACTGTATAATCCGGGATCGTTTGATATAAATCTAAATAATTGGACACTGGAAGCTCAAAGTGGCAACCTAAAAATTCGGTTAACGGGCGTAATAAAAGCCGGGGGTTATTATCTTTTGGCACACGTCAGCGCAACTGGTACTCCTTCTGGCTGTACGGTATTCAATTCTAACGATGTTGTAGTTGATCAAACTTTCACAGGACTGTTGTCCAAAAGTGGTGAAGTCTTAGAATTGAAAGACTCTTCAGGCGGTGACATAGATAGCGCCAATAATTTTGTTCATAGCGGAAGCGGAATTCCATGGCCTGCTGGTACGGATTCTTCAAAATCGCCAGCTTTCTCAAGCATGGAAAGAAAAGCGAATACTTTGGATTCGGCTTCATCTTGGATTACTTACGGAGGGGCCACTACAAACACACCTCGAAACTGCAAGGGGGTCCGTGTTCGCGGCTCGCCCAGAGCAGCCAATTGGGTTTGGACTGTCACACTCACGCCCACTCCCCGCCCTCCAACCAAGGTACCGACGAAACTACCCACGCCCGTACCGCGTTTGGTCATCAACGAATTTCTGCCGCGCGCCGGCTTCGATTGGAATCAAGACGGCCTCGTCAATACCTTCGACGAGTTCATTGAAATCGGCAACGATTCGGGCCTTATCGTAAATCTATCCGGCTGGCGTTTGCAGGTGATCAGCGGCGATACCAAATCGTACTCGCTCCCCAAATTGACTTTGAAACCCGGCGATCATGCGCTGTTCTACGGAAATCAAACCAACCTCCTGCTCAGCGACGGCGGCGGCACGATCCGGTTGATCGATCCGCGCGGCGTCATCATGGACGCGCAAACTTACGGCGTGGTCTTGAACCCCGATCAAGCCTGGTGCCGCCTGCCGGATACGCGCGGCTCGTGGTACCCCGACTGTTCCCCCACGCCCAATCGAATCAACAGCCGCACCGGCACAATTCCATCCCTGCCGCCCGGCTCAGGGCTTGAATCTCCAGTCTGCCTCCTGCCCGATACACTGCCCGCCGAATTTCGTCAGGCCGAATGTTTCGGGTACGGCGCCAACATGTGGCAGGCCGGTTATTGGGATCGGGAGGCGGGCCAGGGCGACCGCTTCGTTCCACAGAACGAAAGCAAGTGGGAAACGTTCATCGAATAAAAAGACCTCGCATTTGCGAGGTCTCTTTTCTCAAAGCGTGGCCGAGGGCTCCAGCCCATTGGCCGCCGCGATCTCATCCAGCATGATCTCGACCTCGTCGAGAAAGTGATCCAGCCCCTCGACGCGCTCTGCAAATTTTTCTCCGAGCAAACCGAGCGCGTCGCAGGCCGCGCGCCATTCATTGTTTTGATCTTCGGGTAAAGCCAGCGCCGCCAGTGTCCACGTGTGAATCATCGGCCAGACTGCGGCTTGCGGCGATCCCCCCTCCAGCATGGACTTGACAGCCTTTTCATAATAATTCAAACGGATCGAATTGACGCGCGCCTCTGCATTGGGATTCTGACTGGCCGCCTCGAACGCCGATCTCCAGCCTGCCAGCCACGCAGATAGTTCCTCCGCGCCGACAAGGTTCGCGCCTAAAAGCCCCGTCAGCGCGGCCGTCATGCCGGGATGTTCCGCCGCCTCCGCCCGCGCGGGGAATTCCAACAGTAAACGTCTTTCATGAATCGGCGGGCCGTTCAATTCCGCAACGGCATTCGCCACCTGAAATAACGCGCTCAGATAATCCCTGATTTCCTCCGGCCCCGCCGGTTTTTCGCGGTCGTTCAACTGCATCCATATTTTGCGGCTTCCGCCCAGCAGTTTGCGCGAACGTTCCAACGTGAGGGCCGGCCCCTCGAACTCGAAACCGGCGCGCAGGGCGGCCTGAACAAAGTCGAAAAATTTTTCGCGCTCATACAACAGCATGGGCGCGAACATTTCGTATCCCAGCCACGGATCGCCGCGCAGTTCGCGCGGCAGTTTGAATTCGGCCCGCGCCCGGTGATGAATATCCACATGAAAATCCGAGGTGAGCTTGACGAATTCACGCGTACGCGTGGGCTGGAAGGTATGCACGAAGACCAGGTCGATATCCGCCGTGCCGCCCAGCATGGGATCGGTCTCCGCGGCCAGCGCGCCCGTCAGATAGGCGGCGATGATATCCTTGTTGTTATAGGCGCGTTCCTGTGTGGTTTCCTTCGCAATGCGGATCAATGCTTCGCGTGTGACGCGCATGGTTGGTTCTCCTACGCCTCAGCCAATGGCAAACTGGGTTGAAACGGAAGCAGGCCCAGGCCTTCGCGGATGCGGTTCTCGATATGCGTGAGATGTTCGGTGTTTTGCACGATATTCAAGGCATTGGTGTCGATGGTCAGCACGGGCGTATGGTCGAAGGGCTTCGAAAAGAAATTGTCGTACGCGCGGTTGAGCTGGTCTATGTAGGCGCGTTCCATCTGACGTTCGTACGGGCGGTCGCGTAAAGTGATGCGTTGCATGAGCACATCCGTGCTGGCCCGCAGATAAACGAGCAGGTTCGGCTTCGGAATCTTTTCGCCGAGCGCTTCATGCACTTTGTAATACATGTTCAATTCGTCGCCGTTCAAATTGATCCCCGCAAAGAGCGAGTCCTTCGCAAACGTATAGTCGGCCAGCAGGTTATGACCCTGACTCAGGATGTTCGGCACGGTGCTGTTTTGCTGGCGATAGCGGCTGAGCAAAAAGAAAATCTGCGTTTGAAAGGCATACCGCTGGCGGTCGGCGTAGAAATCCGAGAGAAAAGGATTCTCCTCGAAGATCTCCAATAATAGATCGGCTTCGAAGCGCGGCTGTAACAAACGGGCCAGGGTGGTCTTGCCTACACCGATCACACCCTCGATGGCAACATACATAATGGACTCCGGGATGAGATGGTTCAAGGATACCATAAAAGGAATTGATGCGTCTCACGTTATAATCGTTTTATGTCTCGCATTTGCATTGTGCCGCGCGTGGAGGGCGCGGGCGGCATGACTTCCTTTCGACTCAAGTTCGAAGCGGGCCTGCGCGCCCGCGGCGTGGATGTTACCCACGATTTCGATGATTCATCCGACGCGATACTGGTCATTGCCGGCACCCGCAACCTGCTTCCGTTATGGAGAGCCAAACGCCGCGGCCTGCGCGTCGTCCAGCGCCTGGATGGGATCAACTGGGTGCAACGCGCCCGCTGGACGGGAGCGCGTTATCATCTGCGCGCCGAATATGGCAACGCGCTGTTGGCGTTCATTCGTGCGCGCTTTGCCGACCGGGTGATCTATCAAAGCCGGTTCATTCGCGGCTGGTGGGAAAAATCCTACGGCGCGGCGCGTGCGCCCGCCAGTGTTATTCTCAACGGCGTGGATTTGGACGCGTATTCCCCCGCGCCGGAAATTCCAGCGCATCCGCCGTATCGGTTATTGGTGGTGGAGGGGAGTCTCGCGGGCGGGCTGGATACGGGTTTGCGCGCCTCGGTTCGTTTGGCTGAAATCCTGAACGAGAAGTTTCCGCTGGAACTGCTGATCGCAGGCCGTGTGGATGCGGCCAAGCAAAAGGAATTGACCCGCAAGAGCCGCGTGCCCATTCGATTTCTAGGCGTTGTACCGCGCGAACAGATTCCCGAACTGGATCGTTCCGCGCATTTGTTGTTCTCGGCGGAGATCAACCCGCCGTGCCCGAACTCGGTCATCGAAGCGCTGGCCTGCGGATTACCGGTCGTCGGTTTCGATACCGGCTCTTTCCGCGAATTGGTTTTCGACGACGCGGGCCGTTCCGCTCCTTATGGAGGCGATCCGTGGAAGCTCGATCCGCCGGATGTGCCTGCTTTGGCAAGCGCCGCGGAGGAAGTGTTGAACGACCCGGCGCGTTTTCGCAAGGCCGCGCGGGCGCGCGCCGAGGCGATGTTCGACGTGAAGCAAATGGTGGATGAATATTTGAAAGTATTGCTGGAATAAATCAATCGCAACATGGCTGAACAAAAGTTTCATGGCCGTCTTGGGCTTCAACAGCGCGTACTTCCCGCGTACCGCGCGCCGTTCTTCGATCTGCTGGCGCAATCCTGCGAACGCGGATTAAGTCTCTTTGCAGGCCTGCCGCGCGCCGAGGAAAGCATTGTCGTCACGGACGATCTGCACACTGCGAAATTTGTCCGCGCGCAAAATGTGCATCTCCTGCGCGGTCCGTTGTATCTTTGCTATCAGCGCGGATTCATTAATTGGCTGGAAGGCTGGGATCCCGACGCGTTGATCGTGGAGGCCAACCCGCGTTACCTCGCAACAGGCGCCGCACTCCGTTGGATGAAAGAACGCGGGCGATTCGTCATCGGTTGGGGATTGGGTGCGCCGCCTCTCTCCGGACCTTTGAGCGGACTCCGTCAAAAACAACGCTTTGCCTTTCTGCATCAGTTTAACGCGTTGATCGCCTACAGTCAGCGCGGCGCGGACGAATACGCGGCGCTCGGTTTTCCGCGCGAACGAATCTTCGTTGCGCCCAACGCGGTTTCTCCCGCGCCATCGTTGCCCCTGCCGGCTCGAGCGGCCAGAATCGAAAAGCCTTCCGTCCTTTTTGTGGGACGTTTGCAAGCGCGCAAGCGCGTGGATGATTTGCTCAGGGCCTGCGCGCAGTTGGAATCAAAACCCCGGCTGGTCATTATCGGGGACGGCCCCGAACGCGCCGCGCTCGAATCGCTGGCACAGCAGGTCTATCCGTCGGCGCAGTTTATCGGCGCAAAACATGGAGCCGAATTAAAACCTTATTTTACGGAAGCAGATTTATTCGTCCTGCCCGGAACCGGAGGGCTGGCTGTGCAGGAAGCCATGAGCTACGGCCTGCCGGTCATTGTTGCCAAAGGCGACGGCACTCAGGACGATCTCGTTCGAAGCGCGAACGGCTGGCAAATTCCATCGGATGATTCCGACGCGCTGTTATCCGCGCTGAGAGAGGCGCTTTCCGATTTTGCGCGTTTGCGAAAGATGGGGGCGGAGTCTTATCGTGTGGTGAGCGAAGAGATCAATTTGGAGAAGATGGCGGCGGCCTTCGTCGAGACGTTGGATCGCGTCAGCGCATCAGCGCCGCTTTCTCGATCAGCGTAGCGGGGATTTGCGCCATGAAGTTGTCCGTATTGGCGGGAGTCAACAACACGTGGCGGATCTCGCTCGAAAATCCATCGGGATGTTTGGCCAGTAACAGCACGCCCTCTTTCTGGCCGCCTATCGGACTCAGCTCATCCAGATTCTTCGGCATTTCATCCCTGCTTTTCACGCGGACGATGTGATTGATCTCGTTATATCGGAAGAAGAGACGGTAATCCACATGGCCCGGCACAAAGCGCACCGCGATGCCGCGCGGCGTAATGAGATACACTGCGGAGGCGCCGAAGATCAGCGCGTCCTTGTATAACAGCATAAGTCCCGCGCAGAGCAGGAACCATTGTAAAGAGGTGAGATTGAGTCTGCCGCCGAGCAATAGGCCGATCAACGCACTGCCCGCCAGCACCAGGGCCAGGTTGCGGAGTTGATAATCCAACGGCGCGCGCGGCTGGTCGCGATAAGGCTGGCCTTCCTTTTGAAAATCGCGTTGAATCCTCGCCTCCCAGAATCGTTGTTGCAGGATCATCAGCAACAGGCCCAGCAGGATGATCCCGGTTAGAACGGCGGAAAGGATCGGCGGCCAGGCCCAGAACGCGACGGCCAGAATCCATAGGTAGGGGATTTTCTTTAGAAATAAATAGGGGATTTCGAGCACAAGATTTTCGATGAAACGCATGGCTCAGGCCGGAAGCGCCGGGAGATTCTGAATCCATTGATCGACGCGGCGGAAGAGATTCGTTTCGCCTGCCGGCCGCCTGCTGGCACGCCATAACAGCCACAGGAGCAAAAGAGGCGTGAGCATGCGCGCATACGACCACGGGAAGAAATCAATGGTGGGAATCAAAAATTGTACGAAGTAGAAGACGCCAAACCAGGTCCATTCAGCGGACGTATCGAGGCGCGGCAGAAGGACCAGGACCGGGATCACGAGGAATACTCCATGATGTTCCCAAACGAGCGGCGAATACATCATCATCAGGATCATCAAAGGCGGGATGGCATTGAACAGGTTGGCCGTTTTGCCCTGATGAAATGTGCGGCCGCGGACGGCCTTGACCATCACGAACAACGCGGCTATGCCGAGCAGGGCCTTCGAGATATAGATGGCCGCGCGTGGAAGCGCGTAATTCAGATGCAGTAACTGCGTGATGGCCCAGAAGAACGAGTCGAAGGATGTTTCGCGGAAGTTGAGTCCGTGTGGGACGTTGAGCAGGTTGAGGTTGTATAAATAGCTCGCGTACGGGCTGAAACTATCGGAGAGTACGGTGATTCCGAAGATAAAGAACGTGAAGAAGGCCAGCCAGGCCAGCCAGCGCCAGTCGCGTTCGAGCAGAAAGGCCAGCGCCAGCGCGGCGGGCGAGGCTTTGAAGTGAATCGCCAGACTTAACGCCAGCGCGGAAAGAATGCGCGAACGCGGGAACAATAACAGGCTGATGAAGATCAAGTTCAACACGTGCAAATTGACCTGCAGATAATACATCGTCCGCAGGAGCGGCATATTGACCACCATGAACAGGGTCACAACGATGGCGGCGAGGCGTTCCGAGAATCCGTAGCGCTGTAACACGCGGCCAAGCAGAAAATAGAAAGCCATCAACGAGACGATATTGAGCGTCCATAAGACATTGAGGAAGGCGTCCTCGCCGTATGGCACCAGCGGCTTGAGCAACATGGCCCAAAACGGCGGATAAATATACAAACGGTTGAACGGCTCGCCGTTGTACAGGTTGTTTGCGCCCAGCACGTAAGAGGTCAGGTCGCCATAGGCAATGCGTTCACGCAGTAGGTTGAGATAGAGCAGGACAACGATAAAAAAACCAATCCAGGTCAGCGCGTTGCCTTTATGGATGCGGCCTGCGCCGATCAGCCACAAGGCAAAGCCGCCCAACAGCCAGGTGATGAGCACGGAGAGTGCTGTGATCCAGTATTTCGAGAACGGCCCGGTGGGCATGAGCACGCCAATCCCGTCCTGTCCGCGCCACAGGTAAACAACAATGAGACTTAATGCGATCAACGCGGAAACGATCCACCACGCAAGATACGCGGCGGTGATGGGACGAATGCTTCGTTGCAAATTCTTTTGCATGGCTCTGGTCAATTCTCTGCGCGCCTGTTGCTCCGCGCAATTTGTTCTGAGCGAACGGGTTTCATGGTCAGTTTAGCGATTGCAGGAACTCAGCCTGAACGTATCCTTTTTTGGCTGTCGCGTAGCGGATGTGAATCCATTGGCCTTTCACGCCGATCTTTGTGCGCACAACGTTCGGCGCGTCGAGGCAGGCGATGACCGCGCCCGCGGCCAGCGTCGCGACAACTTTGCCTTTTGCGTTGGAACGATTATAGACTTTCAATCCGGCTGAACCGACCGATGAAGCCACCACTACTTTCAAGCGCGTATTCGGATCGCCCGCGGGCGCGGGTGGCGGAGCGGGAGTCGGCGCGGGCTGGGATGGAGTTGAGGGAGCCGGAGCAGGTTCGGGCGGCGGGTTGGACGCGGCGGCTTTCTCCACATACGCGGCGGATACATATCCCTCGTGACCCTGCGCGTCGCGCACGTGAATCCATTGACTGCCGTTTCCCAGCTTTGCATTGACATCCGCCTCGGCATCCAGCGCGCGCAGGAGCGCGTTGGCCGGTTCGATCAGAAGCGTATTATCCGTGAGGCTGTTCGGCGCAGAACGCAGGCGCAGGCCCGCGGTGACCCAGGCCGCGACTTGCAATAAAACGCCCGCGCCGTTGGGAACTGGCACAGCGCCGCCACTGGATGGCGTTCCCGAACCGCTCGTGTTACATTCGTAGAATACCACCGCGCTGATCGCTTTTTGAAGCGGGCGTCCCTGGCTGTAACGCGGCATCAATAAAATGGATTTGCCCGTTTCAGTGGGCAAGGGCCACGGATCGAGCATAAAATAATCACTGCCTTGCCGGGCATAAAGTACGACCCAATGCGTTTGAATGCCCGCGGCGGGCGAGCTATCCACCTGCACAAGCACGGGTTGACCGGCCGCGAGCGAGGCATCGATCTGGCTGAGCGGCGCGTCGGTGTTCGCGCAAAGGATAAGGTTTTTATATGCAATCTGTGGATGAATACTGCTGACCGAAGCCCACTTGACAGCCGCGCCGACGAAGCCGTTCACGGCTTTGAGCTTATCGTTGAGCGCCTTCGGCGTTTCGGTGTAACCGAAACCGCTGACCAGCATCGCGAGGCTGGTCACTGCACAGCCCTCGTAGCCGACGGTATCCTTCGCGTCGCCGAAGCCGAGGGTTTCTTTGCTCCATTGCGGGTCTTGCTGGGAATAGTTGACCGGATTAAAGGCCATCACTCCTCACTTTTTCATCGGTGGAATATCCCCATTATAAAGAGAAAAATCTTTTTCAAGGGAGATATTTTTCGGCCATCTTTCGGATCGTATTCATGCCGCGCAGGGTGGATGAAATCTTCAGCGTCTTTTCGAACAGCGCATTGGAAAAAGCGGACTCGCTCTGCTTTTTGAGACACAGCCAATACATTTCGCGTCCGTGCACGTGAAAGTCGTCGATGTCGGACTTCAGCGACATTAATTTTTGGACGGCCTCCCCACTCAACCGGCTTTTGAGAAAGGCCACATTCAACGCCGCGGCTGACTCGATTTGGGCTGGCGCGAACGGCTGATAATGTGCCGCCGCTGACAGTTCCGCAGTGCTCCGTAAAAATGTGACCACCTCGTACCCAAGCGCATCGCACAAATTGCTTTCGATCTGCCTTTCGAGCGCCGCGGCGTTCCTTGATTTTGCCGTGAAGATGACGTTCCCGCTGGCGATAAAAGTCTCAACGTCCGCGAAGCCCATCGACTCGAATAACTTCTGCAAGCGATCCATTCGGACGGTGTGCCCGCCGACGTTGATGGCGCGTAGAAAGGCGAAATATTTTGGCATGGTCTTTCTTTCCAGAACAATACCGCGATGATACAGGGATAAAATTCAAAAAACGACGGGCCGCACTTGCGGCGCGGCCCGTCGTTTCCGCTCTCTATGATCGATTCACTTAATCCAATTTTCCCGTAACGGTGGCCATTTTCAATTCGCCGATGGCTTCTGTGATGTGAATATCGCGCGGGCAGGCCCGGGTGCAGTTATAAATTGTGTGGCAACGCACTACGCCGTTCGTATCGCTGACGATCTGCAGGCGTTCGGAGGCGGCTTCGTCGCGGCTGTCGAAGATGAAGCGGTGCGCCGCCATCAACGCGGCCGGGCCGAGATAATCGTCACTGCCCCAATACGACGGGCAGGCGGTGGTGCAGGCCGCACACAGGATGCACTTGGTGGTTTCATCGAAGCGGGCGCGCTGTTCGGGCGATTGCAGGCGTTCCTTTCCGTCTGCCGGAAGCGGCGAATCGTTGATGAAATAAGGCAACACTTTTTTGTAGTTGTCGAAGAACGGTTCCATATCCACGATCAGGTCCTTGACAACCTTCAAGCCCAGCAACGGCTCGACGGTGATATGCGCGCCCACATCGCGCACCAGCGTTTTGCACGCCAGCATGTTATGTCCGTTGATGCGCATGGCGTCCGAGCCGCACACGCCGTGCGCGCACGAACGACGGAACGCCAGCGAGCCGTCCTTGTGGCCTTTGATCAATTCGAGTACATCCAATACGCGGTCATTCTCGTGCGCATCCACTGTATAAGTTTCATAATGACCGCGCTGATCCTTCTCGGGGCTGTAACGAAAAATCTTAACAGTAACATCCATTGTTGACCTCTTCTAGTAAACCCTTGCTTTGGGTTGGTATTTTGTGACCACGACGGGTTTATAGGTAATTTCCAGTTTCCCGTCTTTGCGGTGGATCAATGTGTGCTTCAGCCAGTTGGCGTCATCGCGTTCGGGATAGTCCTCGCGTGCGTGCCCGCCGCGCGACTCTTTGCGGTTCAACGCGCTGATCGCCACCACTTCCGCCACATCCAGCAGGTTGCTTAACTCCCAGGCGTTGAGAAGTTCTGTGTTGAAGACCTTGCCGGTATCGGTCACGCGCACATGCTTGAAGCGCTCCTGCAGTTCGTGCACTTTGTCCAACGCGGCCGTCATGTCCTTTTCATTTCGATAAATGCCCACGTCTTCGAACATGACTTTCTTCAACTCATGGGAAATATCGAACGCGTTCTCTTTGCCTGTGCCGTTTCTCAGCGTTTCCAATATGGAGCGTGCGCCTGCTTCGGCGTCCTGAGGCAGAGTCTCGAACGCTGTGGACTGCGCGTACTCCACCGCGCGTTGACCGGCGTGTTTACCGAAAACGACCAGATCGAGCAGGGAGTTTGTGCCGAGTCGATTCGCGCCGTGCACAGACACGCACGCGCATTCGCCTGCCGCGAACAAACCGGGGAAAAGGGTTTGCTTATCGTCGATCACCACTTCGCCGTATTTGCTGGTGGGAATGCCGCCCATGGTGTAATGCGCGGTCGGCTGGACGGGCATCATCTGAATGACCGGGTCCACGCCGAGGTAGACGCGGCAGAAATCCACGATGTCGGGAATCTTTTGCAGGATGGTGTCGCCAGTGATCTTGTAGGGAGAGCCGTCGGGGTTGGTGCGCCCGTCTTCCAGCGCGAATTTGTTCACCGTCTCAGGACGGATATCCAGATAGACGTAATTCTTTCCGTCCACGCCGCGGCCGGCTTTGATCTCGGTGTAGATGGCGCGGCTGACTACATCGCGCGAGGCCAGGTCTTTGACCGTATGCGCGTAGTTCGGCATAAAGCGCTCGCCCTTGCCGTTGATCAGCACTGCGCCTTCGCCGCGCGCGCCCTCGGTGATGAGGATGCCGAGTTTGTAAATGCCGGTGGGATGAAACTGAAAGAACTCCATGTCTTCGAGCGGAATGCCGCGGCGCAGAAGGATCGCCGCGCCGTCGCCGCTGGAGGCATACGCGTTGGATGTCACTTCAAAGATGCGGCCATGCCCGCCTGTGGCAAAGATGACCACTTTGGAATGAAAAGTATGCAGTTCGCCGGTGGCAAGCTCCACGGCTACCACACCCGCGGCTTTGCCGTTGACGATCAGAAAATCCAATACCTGATATTCATCGAAGAATGTGACGTTATTCTTGATGCACTGCTGATACAACGTTTGCAGAATCATGTGACCTGTGCGGTCCGCGGCATGCGCCGCGCGCCGGACGGGCTTGCCGGTCTCATTATTGGTATGCCCGCCGAACGGACGTTGTGAGATGCGGCCCTCGGGGGTTCGGTCGAATGGCAGGCCCATGTGTTCGAGTTCGATGACCGCGTGGATCGCTTCGTTGCACATGAATTCGATGGCATCCTGATCGCCGAGATAATCGGAACCTTTGACCGTATCGTAGGTATGCCATTCGGGTCTGTCTTCCTCGTAGTTGCCGAGCGCCGCGCTGATTCCGCCCTGCGCCGCGCCGGTATGCGAGCGCGTGGGATACAACTTGCTGATAACCGCCGTCTTTACGCCGCGCGAGGCATGGAGACTCGCCATGAGTCCCGCGCCGCCTGCGCCGACGACGACAACGTCAAATTGGTGAATATTCATTTCGTCTAATATCCTATGAAGTCCAGATTACGTAAGCGCCGATCACGCTCATCGCGACCAGCAGGATGATACTCAACAAACGCACGATCTGGCGGCCGCGCGGCGTGCTGATGTAATCGTCCGCGATCACGACCAATCCATGAACGCCGTGCGCCGCGGCCACCAATAACAGCGCGGTGGCGGTTGTTTTCCAAAATGGCGAAGCCCACGGACTGAGATCGGGCACGTTGGTATCCTGCACGTGAGTCACGTTGGGCATGAAAGCCCAGCGCATGATGTCTGCAAAGTTCATTTGCGTGCGCGCCCCCATGACCAAGGCGCCGATCAAACCGAACAAAATGAAGCCGTACATGGCCAGCGCCGAAAGACGGGTGAAGACCCACATGACGACCTCGAAACTCGTCAGGCCGCGGTCTGCAATGGAAAGGGTTCTGGGTTTGGTTGCCATGTCAGCCTCCCATCAGCGCTGTGCGGACGATCACGATCACCGCGAAGGCATATAACGGGATAAAAACCGCCCATTCCACCCAAATAGCTTCCGGCTGAAATTTGATCAGCCGCGGCCACAAATCCAGAATAGTGATCCGCAAGCCATTGATGGCGTGGAAGAAAACGCAGAAAAAGATGAAGATTTGAAAGAGCCAGTTCTCGTAAATACCGTTTGCAAATTTCCCAACACTTCCGCCCACAAACGATGCCAGAATGTGCACCGTGATGAAGGTTGCCATGCCCAGTCCGCCGATGCGGTGCAGTACGAACGTCAGCATGGGGCCGCCCCCTCGATAGCTCAGGCCTGTGACCAGGCTGACATTTCTTTTCAAGCCCATCTACGCCTCCTCGAAAGATGTATTTTTTGTGCCGTTCTCTTTAAAAGGTGACAATCATCCTTATAATTTAATCCACACTTCCTCATAACAAGTCCTGATCGACCTTTATAATCCAATTATACGCTCGTGTCTTCCATCGAGCAATCGAGATTTGGATTCTAATCGATTTATAAGCAGTGAGTCGAATTCGTCGGGAGGGAACCATGCCGGACTCGCAATTGAGCCGCCGCGATTTCATTAAAGCGACGACTGTCATCGTTGGGGGCGCGATCACCTTTGTATTAGGCCTGCCTGCCATCGTTTATTTGATCAACCCTGCACTGCGTTCGGGCGGGAAGGAAAGCTGGGTGCCGATTGGAAAGCTGGATCAAATCCCGGTCGGGGTTCCGTACCCGTTTTCTTTCACGCAGGTCCAGGTCAATGGCTGGGAGCGGACCGCCACCAATCACGGCGGATTCGTGATTCGCCAGTCCGAAGATCCCAAAGATATTCTAATCCTGAATAGCAAATGTACCCACCTCGGCTGTACCGTCAATTGGAAGAACGAAGCCAACGCGTTCACCTGTCCGTGCCATGACGCCAGATTCAGTATGAGCGGGCAGGTATTGGCCGGCCCGCCGCCGCGCCCTCTCGATCGTTACGCCAATGCGCGCCTTGCAGATGACGGCACGCTTGAAATCCTTTTTGCGGAAAGCTGATGCCATGTGGAAAAGAGTCTACGGTTGGCTGGATGAACGCCTCGGCTTGAACGATCTTTACGAAAATTTGCTCAATCGTCCCGAACCGAAAGGCAATTGGTGGAACACACTGGGTTCGGCCAGTTTGTTCCTTTTTATTTTGCAGGGCGTCACCGGAATCTTCCTCACAGTCTATTACACGCCCTCGCCCGATCACGCGTACGATTCGATCAATTACATTATGCAGGGCGTAGCCTTCGGCTGGCTGATCCGCGGCGTTCACCATTGGGGCGCGACGCTGATGGTGATCGTGGTCTTCATTCACTTACTGCGCGTCTTTGTAACAGCCTCCTTCAAATACCCGCGCGAAATGACCTGGCTGGTGGGCGTGGGCCTGCTTTTGCTGACGCTCGGCATGGGCTTTACCGGCTACCTGCTCCCTTACGATCAAAAATCCTTTTGGGCCACCACCGTTGGAACCCAGATTGCCGGTAGTGCGCCCTTTATCGGCGGATTCGTTCTCAAGGCCCTGCGCGGCGGCCTGGAACTGAGCGCGCTCACCCTTCAGCGTTTCTTTGCCGCACATATTTGGATGCTCCCCGCCGCGCTGACCGGTCTGATCGGCATGCATTTGTATCTCATCATCAAGCACGGCGAGTCGCAGTATCCGGCAAAAGAAGATTGATGAAAAAGGGAACGCGCTTTCCATAATAAAGGGATGCACATGAGCGACGATACCAAAAAGAAAATCAAGGAACGTTATCAGCTCGCGCTGTACCACGGCGAATTCTTCTGGCCCGACAGCATTTTCAAGGATGTGATCGTATCGCTGGCAATTTTTGTTTTGTTGATTCTTTTGGCCGTCTTTCTCGGCGTGCCGATCGAACCCAAGGCCGATCCCAGCGACACGTCCTACGTTCCGCGGCCCGAATGGTATTTCCTCTTCCTGTTCAAATTTCTGGCGCTGTACGGACAAATCCCCTGGCTGGGCAAGATCGAATGGATCGCCACTGTGGTCGTGCCGGGCGCGGCCGTACTGGTATTAGTATTGTTGCCCTTTATCGAGCATGGCCCGAATCGCCATTACAGCAGGCGCATTCTGCCGATCTCGTTGATGGCGCTCCTGGTCGTGGATGTGATCCTGCTGACCTTCATGGCCGATGTACCCACCGTTGCGGCGGATGGATCGCTGTTCATCGGCATTTTGCAGGCCATTGCAGGACTCGTCGTTCCGGGCGTTGCCGTTATTTTATTATTTCTATTTTCATTCGTGTTCAAAAACATACCGGCCCGCGTCATGATTTGGACCACGGGGCTGGCCGCCGTTTTGATGCTGGGTTTTGCCGGGGCGGCGCTTGCAGTCGCGCCCAAACCCGCTTCAACGGAGGCAACTGTCGCCGTGACCCTGACCGACCAAATTCAGGCCGGGCAGGATTTGTATTCGGTCAATTGCGTGGAATGTCACGGTGACGATGGCAAAGTCACGGAGATCAAAGGTGTGGAAGGTCTGGAAGGAAAGATAATCTCGTCCATCAATGGGCGCGACGTGTTGTACACTCTCAACGACGCGGCTCTGGCTGAAGTCATCGCCTACGGCCGTCCCAGTGCAGGCATGAATCCGTTTGGCAGGATGTACAACCCTGAGGGATTAAGTAAGACGGATATTGATCATATTGTGCTCTTCATGCGTTACACGTGGGACGACAGATTCGAGGCGCCGCCGCTCAAGCCGCTCTTCCCGCCACTGGCCGCGAACGAGATTCCTTCCTACGATGTGCATATCGCTCCCATTGTGACGCGTTATTGCATTTCCTGTCATCGCGCCGGCAAGGAGAACAATAATTATCTGATGACCTCTTACGAGGAGATTCTAACCACAGGCGATCAGGCGGATCGCAACATTATCGCGGGCGATGAAAATAGCTACTTGTTGCAGGTCATTCAGAGGCACGAAATTTCGGATACGGGCGGCAAAGTCATCATTGGCGTCATGCCGCCCAGTTCCACGCTCAAACCGAATGTGGTGGAAGTATTCGTGCGCTGGATTATGTACGGCATGCCGCAAACGGCTGAGGACGCGGCGAAGATTACAATTCCGCCCGCGCCGTGAATCAAAATCAGAGAACCGCCTCACACAAGGCGGTTCGTTCATTAGCGGGAGATAAGGATTTTTTGAAGAGGTAAAGTTACGGTGAATCGCCTCATCGGTGTACCAAACCTAAAAGGAGACAAAATGAAACGGACCGCCTTTCCTCTTCTGATCGTTGTCGCCCTGATGCTGACCGCATGTGCCAGCCCCGCGGCGACTCAACGTCCCGCCGATGGACCGTCCGCCACAGCCGAATCGGCTCCCGCGTCTGGAGGCGGGAACGAGGTCATCATCACGCTGGCCGATAACACCATTGATGCCTCGCAGACGACTTTCCGAGCCGGTGTTTTGTATACATTCGTCATCACCAATGGTGGCACGCACAAGCACAGCTTCGACATCAATCCTCCGATCTCCGTCGCGGGCAATCTCGATGCCGCGCTGGCGCAGTCGCTTCTGAACGTAACCAGAGATCATCTCGGCCCGGGCCAGGAATACTCGGTGGATTTCACTTTCCCGGCCTCCGCCGTGGGACAGCAATTGGAATTGTCCTGCCTCATTCAGAGACATTACGACGATGGGATGCATGTGGGCATTACAGTGACAGAGTAAATTCCAAGAAAACAAAAGTCGGGACTTTCAAATCCCGACTTTTTATTTACTTCTTCGATTTCTTTTTCGCGGTTTTCTTTGCCGATTTTTTCTTCACCGATTTCTTCGGCGCGGCTTTCTTCCCCTTCGGGGACGATGTCACAACCTTCTTCTTCGACGCAACCTTCAACTTTCCACTTTCCACCTTCTTCACTGGCGTTTTATCCATCCACTTGATGACCGCGTCGCCGAACTCGGAGCATTTCACTTCCTTTACTTCGCTCATGTGACGGGCAAAATCGAATGTGACCGTCTTCGCCAGGATCGCGCCTTCCATGCCTTTGATGATCAGGTCGGCGGCTTCGGTCCAGCCCATGTAACGGAGCATCATCTCACCGGAGAGAATCAACGAGCCGGGATTCACTTTATCGAGGTCGGCGTATTTCGGCGCGGTGCCGTGAGTCGCTTCGAAGATGGCGTGACCCGTCACATAATTGATGTTCGCGCCCGGCGCGATGCCGATTCCGCCCACCTGTGCGGCCAGCGCGTCGGAAAGATAATCGCCGTTCAGGTTCATCGTGGCGATCACGTCGAAATCCGCGGGGCGGACGAGCAGGAACTGCAACGTCACATCGGCGATCGAATCTTTCAACAGCAGTTTGGTCTTCCACTTGCCGTCGCCGTGTGTGTCCCATAACTTCAACGCGTCTTCCACTTCGGCCTTGATCTCCGCTTGCTGTGCAGGCGACATCATGCCAAAACCGGGATCGACGATCTTTGCGTTACCTTCCACGGAAAGACCCGGATCGCTTTCCTTGTTATTGAAAATCCACGTCTCGCGCTCGGTCACGATCTCGTTGCGGTACTCGCGTTTGGCAAGCTCATACGCCCAGTCTTTGAAGGCGCCTTCGGTGTACTTCATGATATTGCCTTTGTGTACGAAGTTGATACTACGGCGTTTATAGAGCAGGGCATAGTCGATCGCGGCGCGCACGAGTCGTTCCGTCCCTTCAATGGAGACGGGTTTTAAACCGATCCCGCTCGAATCGGGAAATCGAATCTTGGCATATTCTTTCGGGAACAATTCTTTCAGCATCGCTTTGAATTTGACGTCATCTTCCGTACCGTTGGCGAACTCGATACCGGCGTAGATATCCTCCGTGTTTTCGCGGAAGATGACCATATCCACTTTTTCGGGAGACTTCACGGGCGAAGGCACGCCGTCGAAATAACGCACAGGCCGCAGGCACACGTACAAGTCGAGCAATTTTCGTAGGGCGACGTTCAAAGAACGAATACCGCCTCCGATGGGAGTCGTGAGCGGTCCTTTGATTCCCACGATAAATTCGTTGAACGCTTCAGTCGTTTCGTCGGGGAGCCAGCTTTGGAACATTCTGAACGATTTCTCGCCCGCGTACACTTCCATCCAATGGATCTTGCGCGCCCCGCCGTAGGCCTTCTCCACTGCCGCATCGAACACGCGTACCGACGCGCGCCAGATGTCGCGCCCCGTGCCGTCGCCCTCCACGAACGGGAGAATGGGGTTGTTGGGAACGTTCAGTTTTCCGTTTTGGATCGAAATCTTTGCCCCGTCTGCGGGGACTTTGACGTTTTGATATGCCATGCTTTCCTCTTTTTTGAAAAATATCGGCTGGATTATATCATTGCCTCTTGACAGATTCCCCCACCCGCATAGAATCACGCCGACATGAAAAATCGCCTCATCCCCGACGTTGATCCTGATTCAGTTTCCTCGACCTTTTCTTCCCTATTCAAAAGAGAGCCATCATCGGCTCTCTTTTTTGTTCCCGCAGATTCCCCTCTCCCATTGGGAGAGGGCTAGGGTGAGGGTCACACTTCACACTTATTTCTCTATCAGCCCTCCGCTGGCATATTTGTGCAACACGCTGGCGATCAATGTTTGATAAGGAACGCCTTCTCGAATGGCGCGTTTTTGTAAACTTGTTAGATCTTTTGACGAAATGCGGATGTTGACACGTTTATCCTTCTTGAAGGTGGCGCGCGCATACGCTCGATATTTCTCTTTTTGCTCTTTCACACTTTTTGCGGATTTCCACTCATCCTGCTCATACGAGGCAAGCAGTTCAAGTTCATCCTTGTCAAATTTTAGTTCGGTCATTCGTCGCTTCCTTTCAAATATTTCTTGGTCGCTTTTCGGCTTGGAATTATTGTTTTCAAAAAAATATCATTATCGCTTTCGACAAATGGAACAAGATAAACATATTCTTCCATCTGCACAACAAATATTTTCTGTCCTTTATACTTATCTTGATTCGGATGTTCCAGTACATCAAGCAGAAATCCCGAGTCGATATAAAAGACGATCTCTTCAAACGAAAGGCCGCGTTCAGCCTTTAGGGTTTCGTTCTTTTCTGCATTCCATGAAAAATATTTCACGCTCCGATTATAATCCATTGTGTGCCTTCTGGCAACAGCCTGAAACTTGGAACTTATCTCATGCTCAAACTCCCCGGCCTCATTGATCCTCACGTCCACGTGCGCGAACCCGGGCAGACCCACAAAGAAGACTGGGACTCTGCCACCCAAGCCGCGCTCGTGGGCGGCGTGACGATGATCCTCGCCATGCCCAACACCAAGCCGCCGATCTTCGATGAAGCAACTCTGAATCTCGCGCTCGCATCCGCCAAACAAAAAGCCCGCTGCGACTATGCTCAATTCCTCGGCGCAGGACCCGATAATGCGGACAAAGTCGCATCCCTCGCGCCCAAAGCCGCGGGCTTGAAAATGTACCTCGACTCCACCTTCGGCGAACTCCGCCTCGATGATATGACTCTGTGGACACCTCACTTCGAGAAATTTCCAAAAGAATACCCAATTGTTTTACATTCCGAATCTCGAACCATGGCGGCAGGGATTCTATTCGCCGCGATCTATGATCGTCCCGTTCACATCGCGCACGTTTCATTGAAAGAAGAAATCCTGCTCATCAAAGCCGCGAAAGAAAAGGGAATCAAAGTCACGTGCGAAGTCTGTCCGCATCATTTGTTTCTAACCGCTGCCGATTCCCCTCTCCCTGGGGGAGAGGGGTTAGGGGTGAGGGTGAATGGTCGCTCAGAAGTTCGTCCAAGGCTGGCAACTCAATCCGATGTAGATGCCCTTTGGCAAAACATGGACGTGATTGACTGCTTCGCCACTGACCACGCTCCACATACTTTGGAAGAAAAAGATTCCGAGAATCCTCCACCTGGATTTCCGGGGCTGGAAACTCTCTTGCCTCTCCTCCTCACTGCTGTTGACTCTTCGACAAGCTCAGAGCATCGCCTTGGACGTTTGACCTTAGACGATTTGATTCAGAAAAGCGTTATCAACCCGCGCAAGATATTTCACCTCCCTGAACAACCCGAAACATGGATCGAGGTGGACGAGTCTGCTGAATACGAGATCAAAGCCGCGGATCAATTTACCCGTTGCGGCTGGACTCCGTTCGAGGGGTGGCAGGTCAAGGGCAAGGTGAGGAAAGTTGTTTTGCGTGGTAGAACTGCTTTTGAGGACGGGAAGATTCTGGTTGAGCAAGGTTATGGATGGAATGTGAGAGTGTAGGAAATGGAGTAGAATCCAGGCATGAGAACGAATTTCATCGAAAAGCGCGGAAAAATCGAGCAAATGGACCGATCATTTGACCTGAAATTCTGGCAGGCGCAACCCGCAAAAGTCCGCTTTGACGCCTCGTGGGAAATGGTTGTCCATTACATGAAAGTAAAGGGACGCGATGTTCGTCAACTCCGACTTCAGCGACTTGTTACGCATTTTCAACGACCACAACGTTAGGTATCTGGTCATTGGCGGGTATGCAGTTGTTCAATATGCGGAGCCGCGCTTTACCAAGGACCTCGATGTTCTAATCAGCACAGACACTAAAAACGCGGACGCGGTGTATCACGCGTTGAAGGAATTTGGCGCGCCGCTGGCGGGGTTGACGTCAAAGGATTTTTCAGAAGAAGGTTTTTTCTTCCAAATGGGCGTACCGCCTGTGCGCGTGGATGTGTTAATGGGAATCCCTGGAATTAAGTTTGATGAGTGTTGGGACAGACGAATGGAAGTGGATTTTGACGGACTCAAAGTGATTTTCATCTCCAAACAAGACTTAATACTTTCCAAACGAGCGGCAGGTCGTCCGCAAGATTTGATTGACGCCGATTTACTCTCACAAGAGTAGCCTAAAGACTTCCGAAGCCTCCCAGACTTCGGAAGTCTTTATATAAAAAAAGAGATTACCATGCAAAACTTCACCGACGTAAAACTCGAAATCTTCGTCCCCCAAGACCATGCCATGAAACTTGCGGACGCGCTCTCAGAGATTGGCGTAGGCGTGATCGGAAATTACGATCACTGCGTTGCCCTCACTCCCGTGCGCGGATTCTTCCGCCCGCTGGAAGGCGCGAATCCATTTGAAGGAAAGGTTGGCGAACTCAACGAAGTAGCGGAGTACAAACTCGAAGTCAATTGCAAACGCGAGTTGGTGAAAGATGCGATTGAAGTGATCAAGCGCGCGCATCCCTACGAGGAAGCGTTGGTCAACGTCATTCCGCTGGCGAATTATCTTTTTGGATGATAATAGGTATTCCTTCGAACAGAATCATCCCTGTCCGAGATATACGTCTTAATGAAGAGAGGAAATGGCAATGAAACGATTACTCATAATTCCAATCCTTCTCACGCTGATGGCATGCGAGCTGTTTTCTTTAAAGCATCCGATCACAGAAACTCCACCGCCGTTCCTGCCCAGTGAAACGTCCTGCCCGGGCAATGATTGCTCTAGCGGATGCGGCGCGGCGTGTGCAACTTTCACTCCAGATGCCGCTTTTGCGCCGCTTGCAACGGTTCAAGGCGCGGGTGAATGGATCGTAAAATCGCAAAGCGACTCCTTTTATGATCTCGACCCTTCGGGCGCAAAACCGGGATTTGTCATCCTCGATTCCTCCCAACAGTTACCCGTTAAATTTATTTTTGCACGCGACGGAGCCGCCTATTCTATGAGCGAAAGCGACGGCTCGTTTGAAATTGAACAAATCCTGCCGAAAGAAGGATTAACTTACATGCTGGACGCGCGGTGGCAAATTCGCGGAAGCATGGGACCTATCGCCCCGGTCTTCTCCTCGGACGGGCAAAGTCTCGTCTGGAGCCGCGCCGATGAAGAAGGAGCGACGTCACGCGCGCTCTTCGTCACTTCGCTGAATACGGGCGAGAGCCGCGAAGTTTGGCGGCTGGAGTTGTCCGCCAACGCGGAGGGTTACGCGCTCGTACCGATTTTCTACGACGCAGCCAAACAGAAATTAATCTACGCATTGCACACGTTTTACAGCGGCATGACGTCAACGCAAGTAGCTTCGTTGTATGAGGCGGACATCGCTGCGAATAAGGTCACGCCGCTTTGGGCGCTTAATCCCGATAAGATGTACGCGGGCGTTTCCGCTTCGGTCTCTCCGAACGGACGCCTGCTCGCCTATCTGACGTGGGGCGAACCCCAAGCCAATCACACCCTGCCGTGGACCCTGCACCTGCGCGACCTCACGATCGGAAAGGAAACAACGCATCGCCTGGCGCAGACTTGGGATAATGCAGAAATACATTTGTTTGCGCCTGACGGGAACAAAGTATTGTTGACGGCCTCGCGCCGCGTTGCAAACGGCGACGGACATGCCGAACTGCTCGTCTTCAATTTACAAGACCAGACTTGGAACAGTATCTATACCCCTGACTATAACGCCAAGCCCTATCTCAATCCGCGCGCGTGGAGCGACGGCGACTGGCTGATCCTCACCAGCGACGCGGACTTTTCCACTTGGGTTATACGCCCCGATGGCACAGCGCTGACTCAAATCACGCCGCTGAAGTGGGTGGGATTACTTGACGAGTAGAAAAATGCCCAACGAAACCGACCCAGCCTCCCCCGCCTGTCCTGAGCCGTGTCGAAGGGTCGAAAGCGCCGTGCTGACGGTTCGTCTTTCGCTCACCGTGTTGAAACAAAGCGTGGTCTCGATACGCTCGCAATAAGCGTTCGCAACAAGCGCTCGCAACAAGCGCTCGCAACAAGCGCTCGCAACAAGCGCTCGCAACCAACGCCCGCTACTCGACCGCCGCTATTTATCAAAGGAGCCCTATGCCAACAAATTCATCCTCCCCACACCTGCCGTTCGGCGAAAACAAAAACGCCGCGTGGTATGGCAAAGACATTGTGTCGGTCAAACAGTTCAAGCGCGAAGATTTGGAATACATCTTCGGCGTGGCGCACGAGATGCGCGGAATGGTCGAGCGCGTTGGAACGTTTGACTTATTGAAGGGAAAGATTCTCGCAAATCTTTTTTATGAACCGTCCACGCGCACATCGTCGTCGTTCACTGCCGCGATGGAACGACTCGGCGGTTCGGTCATCCCGATCAACGAGGTGAAATATTCGTCGGTGACGAAGGGCGAAACGCTGACCGATACCGTGCGCACACTCGAATGTTATACCGATGTGATCGTGCTGCGTCATCCCGAAACGGGGTCGGCGGCGATCGCGGCGAAGGTGATGAAAAAACCGCTCATCAACGCGGGCGACGGCGCGGGCGAACATCCCACACAGGCGTTGCTCGACGCGTTCACGATCAGGGAAGAACTCAAACATTTTGACGGTCTCACCGTCACCATGCTCGGCGATCTGAAATACGGGCGCACCGTACATTCGCTGGCGCGTTTGCTGTCGTTGTTCGATGTGAAGTTGAATTACGTCTCGCCCGATATTTTGAAGATGCCGAAAGAAGTGATGGATGAAGTGAGCGAGAAAGGCATTTCGCAAAACGAATTTTCGTCGCTCGAAAAAGTCCTGCCCGAAACCGATGTGCTGTACGTCACGCGCGTGCAAAAAGAACGCTTCGAAAACGCGGACGACTATGAAAAAGTCAAGGGCGCATATGTGATCGATCCCGCCATCATGCAAGCCGCCAAACAAAAGATGATCGTGATGCACCCGCTCCCGCGCGTCACCGAGATCAGCATGGACTTCGACGACGATCCCCGCGCCGCGTATTTCCGCCAGATGGAATACGGTTTGTATGTGCGAATGGCTCTGCTGGCGATGGTTCTTGGAAAAGCATAAATACATTAACCGCGAAGCGCGCGAAGATTTTTAAAGGTTTTCTTTGCGAGCTTAGCGCTCTTCGCGGCAAAAGGTTTTACATGGAAACTTTTTTTTCTTTTTTGGAAAAGCGCGTGGATGATTGCTCCTCATTGCTCTGCGTGGGGCTTGATCCGCACATCAGCGAGTTGACTTCTCCCAGCGCTGCTTCAGCCCTCGACTTCTGCCTGACTCTCATTAAGGCGACCGCTCCCTACGCCGCGGCATTTAAACCCAACGCCGCGTTCTTCGAAGTCTTCGGCGCGGAGGGCTGGACCGCGCTCAAGCAAGTCATCGAAGCGATTGACGAAGAATCAAAACGACTCGGCTCGATGATCCCCGTCGTGCTGGATGCCAAACGCGGCGATATCGCCTCCACTGCCGAGGCATACGCAAAGTCCGCGTTTGAAACGCTTGGTGCGCATTGCGTGACGTTGAGTCCGTATCTCGGCAAAGACTCGATTGATCCGTTTTTGAATTATCCAGAGCGAGGCGTGTTCTTGTTGTGCAAAACAAGTAATGCAGGGAGTGAAGACTTGCAAGACATTTTAGTTTTAGACGAAGAGGAAAGAGGAAAGAAGAAAGACAGCGGCCTCTTTCCTCTTTCTTCTTTCGTTCCAATGCACATCAGAGTAGCGCAACTTGCGCAGACATGGAACACCAACAACAACATCGGACTCGTCGTTGGCGCGACTCATGTGGACGCGCTGAAACGAGTCCGCGCCGCCGCGCCCGATCTGTGGTTTCTCGCTCCTGGCGTCGGCGCGCAAGGCGGAGAACTGGAAGCGGCGATGAAGGCTGGTCTGCGAAAAGACGGCAAAGGGATGTTGATCCCCATCTCGCGCGGCATCTCGCGTGCGGAGAATCCGAAGTTAGCCGCGGCGGAGATAAGAGATGAGATGTTGAGTATTAGAAATGGAATATGAAAACTAATGACCAAACTTTTAATCCTATCAAGATATGCCGACGAATATCGGCATTTGCTCGAAATGGAAAAATTGCCTGAGCTTGAAATCATAACTGCGGCGAATCCTGCTGAAGCCGAAGCGATTGGCTTGGATTGCGAGATCGTCCTCGGCGAACCGAAACTCGTCCAGCCGATCTTGATGAAACTGAAAAATCTGCGCTGGGCGCAATCCATGTATGCGGGCGTGGAGCAGTTCCTCGACCCGTCATTGCGCCGCGATTATGTGTTGACAAACGCGCGCAACGTATTCGGCGGATTGATGTCTGAGTATGTGTTCGGGTATCTGCTCAATCACGAGCGGCGGGTTTTTGAACGCTATCGCGCCCAACAAGAACATCGCTGGGACTCAAGCACGACGGGCATGTTGCGCGGAAAGACGATCGGGTTGCTCGGCGTCGGTTCGATCGGCGCGGTCATTGCGAAGACAGCCAAACATTTTGGAATGACCGTGCGCGGGTATACGCGCTCCAGCGAAGATTGCCTCGATGTGGACGCGTACTTTCACGGAAACGATTTGCTCGAATTCGCGAACGAGTTGGATTATCTGGTCAGCGTCCTGCCGAATACATCTGAAACACATCGCATCGTGGACGCCTCATTGTTGGGCGCTTTGCCCTCGCGCGCGATCTTCATCAACGTTGGGCGCGGCGGCGCGGTGGACGAATCCGCGTTGATTCATGCGCTCGAGTCGAAGCAGATCGCGGGCGCGATATTGGACGTGTTCGATCAAGAGCCGCTCCCGAAGGAACATCCGTTTTGGGGGACGCCGAATCTGTTGATGACCTTCCACACGTCCGCGCCTAGTTTGCCCGAAGACATCCTTCGAATCTTCCGCGAGAACTATCTGCGTTACCTGCGCGGCGAGGAATTGAAATACAAAGTTGATTTTGAGCGTGGCTATTAGAAAGGATGCGCATGACTGATACGAATGCAACACTTCATTCTTTGGCGGACGGCTTGCTTGAAGCAGGCTGTATCAAATTCGGCGAGTTTACCCTCAAGTCGGGACTCACGAGTCCCATTTACATTGACCTGCGCCGAATCATCACTTACCCAAAACTGCTTGCAGATATTGCCCAAGCCTATCTACCTCTACTTTCCACTCTCCGCTTTTCACGCATTGCAGGTCTACCCTACGCGGCGATTCCGATTGCAACCGCCATTTCCCTCGCGGGCAACTATCCCATGATCTACCCGCGCAAGGAAGCCAAGTCCTACGGCACGAAAGCCGAGATCGAAGGCGAATATCACGCGGGCGAGACAGTCGTCGTCATTGACGATCTCGCCACCACAGGCGGAAGCAAATTTGAAACCATCGAAAAACTGACAAGCGCAGGCTTGGTCGTGAAAGATGTCGTCGTGCTGATTGACCGTCAATCAGGCGCGAAAGAGTCGCTGGCGGGGGCGGGATATTCCCTGCACGCGGTGTTGACGATTACTCAGATGTTGAATTATTGGGAAGAGAGGGGGAAGGTGGAGAAGAGTAAAATCGAGGCGACAAGAGAATTCTTGAGACGGTGAAGTCAACCGATTCGTTTCTGCTATAATGAATCAATGAAAGGCAGGACGATATGAAATTTACTGTCGAATATGAGCAGGAAGAGGATGGCCGCTGGCTGGCAGAAGTGAAGGAATTGCCCGGCGTGTTGGCTTATGGAAATGATGCCGATGATGCCGCCGCTCATGCCCAAGCGCTGGCTTTGCGTGTCGTTGCAGATCGCATCGAGAATGGCGAAAGCGCGCCAGCATTGATGTTCACATTCGCAATGGCATGAGCGACTGGAAATCCGTCAAGGCGAGACGGTTGCTGGCGACGTTATTGCGAATTGGCTGGACAGTCAAACGGCAGACGGGTTCGCACAAGATTCTGGAACGCCCAAACTGGCCCGATGTTGTGTTTGCATTCCATGATAACGAGGAAATTGGCCCAAAGATGCTGGCAAGAGTAGCCAAGGTAACAGGGTTGAAACCTGACGATTTGTAGCAAGATGAGACGCGCTAGCAATAGCGCGTTCTTTGATTAAGGAGACAATGTGCCCAAAAAACACACCTTCACCGCCGCTATTATCAACGCGGACGGAAGCGGCGCGTTCATGGGCGTTCCGTTCGACGTGGAGAAAGCCTTTGGCGCGAAGGAGTCGCTGGCGGGGGCGGGGTATTCGATGCACGCGGTGTTGATGATCGGTCAATTGTTGGAGTATTGGGAAGAGAACGGGAAGGTGGAGAAGAGTAAAATCGAAGCGACGAGGAAATTTCTGCAACGAGGATAGGTCAATCAATGAATTCGGGATCGCCTGTTTCAAAACGCAATAAATTGATTTTCCCTAGTTTCATTCTGGCGTCCATTCCATTGATCGGGGTATTGGTTTCGATGGTCTATCAGCCCGCGTATTACATTCTATTCTTTCTTTTACCGCTCGGCATCGCGGCCGCGGTCATGGCGTG
>CAZCUF010000013.1:0-77843 GCA_964502095.1 uncultured Anaerolineaceae bacterium | reverse complement strand
CATCATGGGTCATGCGGGCGATCTCTTCGCCTGTGGCGGCGTTCCAGACGCGGGCGGTGTTGTCATCACTGCCTGAAACGACGAACTTCCCATCGGGGCTGAAGGCGACAGGAAAGACATCATCATCATGTGTCATGCGGGCGATCTCTTCGCCTGTGGCGGCGTTCCATACGCGGGCGGCATCTCCATTAGCAAACAATTTCAGTGATTGTATGGCGAGCAACGAAGCGGTCATCTGTTTTGAGTTGCGGGTGGCATTAATAGATTGCGCCTGAGAAGCCAATTGGCGGGCGAGGGCGATTTGCGCCTGTTTTTCAGCTTCTGCCTGTGCGGCGTTTGCTACTTCTGCCTGCTCATTTGCATTTGCTTGCGCAGTTAGTGCATCGTTAGCACGGGCGGTGGCTTCACGGCTCTTGATCAAGCCAAAACTGCCTAAAAACAAGAAGATTACCGCGACAGCAATGGAAGAAACTAATATAAGACGTGATCTTCTTTCGCGTTCGCGTTTTTCTTTGCTTCTTAATCCAACGCAAGCTTTCAGATATTCTTCCTCGCTTGCTGAAAGCCCAAAGAGGGTGTTCTCTCTGAGCGCCAGGGCGTCATCCAGCCTTCCACTGCGGTGAATGAGATACGCTTCCTCCCTACCGGCGCGTTCCCATTCCGCGGCGCTCTCGGTGATATCCCGGTGCAGGCGCAGACTCTCGCGGTCTTCGTCCAGCCATTTGCGCAAGGTACCCCATTCTCGAATCAGGGCTTCGTGCGCCACCTCGGCGCTGTCTTGTTCGGTGGTCAACAAACGCGCGTCGGCGAGCGTCTTGATCACTTTTCTAACCGTGTCCTCGGTTCCTAATTCGTCCAAATTGGCGCGGCGGCGGGTGTCCTGCGTGCCTTCGCCAAGTTCGGTCAACCGCAAAAAGATATTCCGCGCGGCGATTTGTTCCGAGGGCAAGAGTTTGCGGTACACCGTTTCGGCGGTTTGGGTAATCGCCTTTTTTACGCCGCCCGCATCATGATAGCCTTGTAACGTCAGCGTGCGTCCCTGCCGGCGCTTCCACGTTTCGAGTAGGGCGTGCGAGAGCAAAGGCAGGGCGCCCGGCTCAGTTCCGACATCTTGAAGAATCAAATCCACCAGCCCGGGCTGAAAGTCCCAGCCGTTTCTTTCCGCGGGCTGAACGATCGCTTCGCGCAATTCGTCTTGAGTCATCGCACCGATGAAGGCTTGATGTTTCTCCAGCATCAGCCGCAAGCCCTCGTACTCGGCGCAGTGATGGTAGAAATCCGCGCGCAGGGTCAAGACCACCCGCGCGGCATCGTTATTCTCGCCCGCAAGCGAGATCAAATTTTCGATGAATGCCTTGCGCGCGGCGGGATCCTTGCAGAGCGTAAAAGTCTCTTCGAACTGGTCAACCACCAGCAGGAGATTCGTTTTCCCCGTTTTGTCCAACATCTTGCGGATGTACAGCCACAGACTGCGAGAGTCCCGCGTCAGATCGTCCATCAACGTGGAGGTCGCCGTCACCGATTCCGATTCGCGCGTCAAACTCGCCGCCAGGCTTTCGAGCGGCTGGGCGGTCGGCGTGATCACATGGACGAGCCCGCGTTCGTTTTCCTTTTTCCACGCGGGGATCAGTCCCGCGCGCGCTACCGAAGATTTTCCGCTCCCGGATGCGCCTATAATGGCGAGGAAATTGTCCCCGGCAATGCGCTCGGCGAGTTCGCGGGTCAGCGCTGCGCGGCCGAAAAATAACTCCGAGTCCGCGGCGTCGAAATACTTCAAACCCATGTAAGGCGAGTCGCCCTCGGCTGGCGCTTCGCCCGCGGCTTCCGGCTTGAGCAGACTGAGCGCCTCCGCCGTGAGTTCAACTTTGTTCCCGCTCCCGATGATCACCACCGACCGGCTGACATCCCCGCCGATGGATAACTCCCCGCTGGCAAGCGCCTGTTTCAGCGACTCGATCTCTTCCTTTGTCGCCGTCCCATTCAAAAGTTTTTGAAGCGCCTTGTTCTTGTCCATTGGTTGCCCTGTGATTCGCGCAGGTCGTTATTTCAATGCTTTCACAGTGTCCCCATTTTGTCCGCTACCTCGGGCAACGACTCGCCCGCTTTCTCAGCCAGTTTGCCTCCCAGTTTCCTGGCATACGGTTCGAGAAGTTTCCACGCGCTGATGGCAAGAGGGGCAATTGCAATAGGAACCATGCGATATTCTCCTCGCCTCGATTTTACACCCTGTTATTTGAATTGTATAACTCACTTTTCAAAATCCGTTCTCGATCGGTAAACCTCCCCTAAAATAGTACCACTGAAAAGTAGACAAGTCATGGCATGTTGGAATGCATACTAATGAGGCGTCAAGCCCTGCAAGCCTGATGCGAGCGACAATGAGTCAGATGAATCTGTCGGCGCGGGCGTAGCATAGTATTTTGAAACTTGCTCGCACAATTGCCGATCTGGCAGGGAACGAGGAGATCCAATCCGCGCATCTGGTGGAGGCGCGGCTCGCTACGCAGTCTTCCAAAGTCGATGCGCAGCACGATGCGGCGAGATAAAAGAGGATTTATGTCACTTTCGTGAGGTATGGCCCAATCACTATAATAATTTCATGGCTATCCAAATCCTAGCCACCAAATTGTTCATTCCTCAACATCGGATCAACGGCGTCTCGCGGCCGCACCTGATCGAGAGATTGAACGAGGGGTTGGCAAATGGTTGCAAACTGACGCTCATCTCCGCCTCCGCTGGATTCGGCAAAACTACACTGGTCAGTGAATGGGTTGCCAGTTGTGGCAGGCCGGTTGCATGGTTGTCGCTGGATAAAAGAGACAGCGATCCGGCACGGTTCATCTCTTATCTGGTGAAAGCGTTACAGACAATCAAAGCGGGGCTTGGCGATGAATTGCTGGCCGCGCTTCAATCTCCCCAGCCTCTGCAGGTCGAAATTATTCTAACCAGCCTGCTCAACGAAATCTCTGCCAGTTCGGAAAAGTTTATGCTCGTTCTGGATGACTACCATGCGATCGATTCCCAGGCTGTCGATCAATCTCTGGCTTTCCTCATCGAGCGTCTGCCGTCGCAGTTGCACCTGGTTATCGCCACGCGTGAAGACCCATCCCTGCCGCTGACTCGTCTGCGCGCTCGTGGTCAATTGACCGAACTGCGCGTCGCCGATTTGCAGTTTACCCCAGCCGAAGCCGCCGAATTCCTCAACCGCGTGATGGGATTGAATCTCTCCAATGAAGATGTCGCCGCGCTGGAGTCCCGTACCGAAGGCTGGATCGCCGGCCTGCAATTAGCGGCGCTTTCCATGCGCGGGCATCAGGATACCGCCAGCTTTATCAAGTCTTTCACTGGCAGTAATCGCTTTGTGCTTGATTATCTGATCGAAGAAGTTTTGGGACAGGAATCAGAAAAGATTCGGGCTTTCCTATTGCACACATCCATTCTTGACCGCATGTATGGCCCGCTCTGCGACGCCATCCTGCTTGACCCTTCCACATCGGGACAGCAGGTCCTGGAACAGCTCGAACGCGCCAACTTGTTCATTGTTCCTTTAGATAATGAACGGCATTGGTATCGCTATCACCATCTCTTTGGTGATTTACTGCGCAAACGGCTGGAACAAAGCCTTACCCATGAAGAGATCGCTATGCTACATATCCGCGCCAGCGAATGGTACGAAAACAATGGTCTGATACTCGAAGCTTTTCGCCACGCGGCGGCAATAAATGACATTGAGCGCGCCATTCTCCTGATGGAAAACAGGAAGATGCCCCTGCATGTACGCGGTACGGCAACAACTATGTTGGACTGGTTGGAGTCACTGCCAGACTCCGTAAGGAATGCTCGACCAGTGCTTTGGTGGAAACAGGCTTCATTGAGGCTGACCATCGGTCAGACAATAGGCGTGGAAGAAAAACTCCAGGCGGCTGAAACAGCCCTGCCCAGCACCGCGCTGGATGAGACGACCCGCGACCTGATCGGAAAAATCGCCGTCACCAGGGCAAGCCTGGCGCAAGTTCAGATCCATGTCGAAACCATCTTTATTCAGGCACGCCGGGCATTGGAGTATTTATCTTCCAACAACCTGTCTCTCCGCTCTTCGGCAACCTGTGCTTTGGGGTATGCTCATTTTTGGCAGGGAAATTGGGATGAAGCCAATCGCGCCTATACCGAGGCTTACTCTCTCGCCCAGGCGGCCGGGGATATTCCCAATTCCATACTGGCTTTGATACGCCAGGGCCAACTATATAAAGATCGAATCCAACTTCACCTGGCGGTTGAGACCTATCAACATGCCTTGCAACTGCTCGGCGATTATGCAAATCCGAATGCCATAGTGGCTTATCTCGGTCTGACTGAGGTATTTTATAAGTGGAACGATTTGGATGCCGCCGAGCAATACGCCCAGCAGGGCTTGAAATTGGCACAGCAGTACGATCAAGTCCATGACAGAATAATCATGAGCGAGCTGCATCTGGCCTTGATAAAACTGGCCCGTGGAGATATATCCCACGCCGCCGAGTTGATATCGCAAGCGGAACAAACTGCGCGTCAAAACAATTACACTCCGCGTCAACCAAACATTGCCTATTTCAAGGCGTGGGTTTACCTTAAACAGGGAAACCTCGATGCAGTTGCCGCACTGGCGAGCCAAAATGACCTTCCGCTCATGCGGGCACGCGTGCTTATCAGGCAGGGTGAACCATCCGCGGCATTGGAATTATTGGAACCAGTCCGCCAGGAGGCAATAACACATGGAATGATTACCAGGCTGATCGATGTGATGGCTGTACAATCTGTCGCTCTATATGCGCACGATGAAAAAGAAAAGGCAGTGGATCTCCTGGCAAAATTACTGGCGCTGGCCGAACCAGAGGGCTGTATCCGTCCTTTCCTGGAAGAAGGCGAGCTAATGGCCCAACTATTGTCTGAAGCGGCAATTCTGGGAATTATGCCGGACTTTACAAGGAAGTTGCTGGCTGTATTTGAATCTGAGAAGCGGAAAAGCAATGATCAGCCTGACCTATCCCCTTCCAGGCGTCTTATTGAACCGTTGAGCGAACGCGAATTGGAAGTTCTAAAACTTCTCCGCAGTGAATTGAGCGGGCCCGAAATTGCCGAACAATTGATCGTATCGCTCAATACGTTGCGCACCCACACCAAAAACATTTTCAACAAACTGGGGGTCAACAACAGGCGGTCAGCCGTCCGTCGCGCGGAAGAACTCGGTCTGTTCTAGCGGATTAAATCTCTCCAAACCAACTCCAGCAATCTGCTGGAGTTTTTATTTTCCGCGCAATCACCACATCAATCACATCATCTGGTGATGACACCTCACCATGTCCAACGGTATCGTATGGCAGTAGCCGAGAAAACGATGAGCAACAAGCCGACAAACTTTGACTATTACGAAATCCGCATCAAGGGATACCTGGACAGTCAATGGGCCGACTGGTTCGACGGCTTGACCATCACACTCGAAGAGAACGGCAACACGCTTCTTTCTGGACCTATGGCGGATCAAGCGGCCCTGCATGGCTTGCTCAAAAAAGTGCGTGATCTGGGCATGCCCCTGGTCTCGGTCATCCAAGTTAATCGTTCTGAAAAAGGAGAAAAAATGAATGTCAACACCACCCCTGCAAAAAAGATCGATACGAAAGTTCTGCTTTCCACTCTGTGGATCGTGGTCATGATTAATATGGCTTATGCGGATATTCTTTCATTACATATCCCTGGGGCATTCGATGAAGTGACGAAAACCTCAGTCAGCACCGGCGCACCAATCCATCAATTGATGCTGGTCGGCGCGATCATGTTGGAGATTCCAGTGGCAATGATCATCCTTTCCCGTGTGTTGAAGTACGGAGTGAATCACTGGGTCAATATCATTGCGGGCATATTCACCATTGCCTACATCTGGGGCGGCATGGCATCGTATCCCCACTATATTTTCATCGCCAGTGTTGAGACCCTCTGCCTGCTGCTGATCATTGGCTTCGCATGGACTTGGCGCAGCGTTGAAGCCTAACCTATTTGAGTAAAGGAGAAAAAATGAAAACGTTACAGAAATCTGGTGGTATCGCCGCGCTGTATATGGCTGTGGCATACATTGTAGCAATACCCTACTTCCTTGTCATAGTTAACTATCCCTCTGTCGTTGACCCCATTGAGAAGGTCATTTTACTCAGGGATAACTACACGAGCATGTTCGCGATGCACGTGATCGTCTATGAATTTGTTGCGCTCGGCCTGGTTGTGTTGGGGTTGGCCCTCTATCACCGCTTGAAAGTTGGCGCGCCGATGATGGCCCAGGTCGCGACCGCTGTCGCCCTCATCTGGGCTTGTCTTCTCTTGGGGAGTAGTATGGTGTTCAACTATGGCATGGAAGCGGTCGTTGGATTATATGCCATTGATCCGCCTCAAGCCGTGTGGGCCTGGCAGGTGCTTGAAACAACAGCCCAGGGCTTGGGTGGAGCCGGTGGAGAACTGCTGGGCGGGTTATGGCTCTTGCTTGTGAGTTGGGCCGCTTCTCGAACGAATGCGCTTCCCAAGCTGCTCAACTGGCTCGGATTTGTGGTCGCGGCCGCTGGCCTCATTTCGGTTATGCCGTCGCTTGCGGATGTTGGCGTCGTCTTTGGATTGCTCCAGATCGTGTGGTTCCTCTGGCTGGGAATCGTGCTTCTGCGCAGCAACCCGGGCAAGATGGCGTAGATGCCATCTATTGAAACCGTCCCGAAGGCTTGCACTGAGCCAGCCGAAGGGTTGTCGCAAATACGGCAAAAGTTCTCAACAAAACCTTCGGGACGTTCTGGTGATCAAGGAGAATAAAATGAAAATCTGCATTATTGGGGCATCTGGAAAACTCGGCAGGCACATGGTTCAGCACGCGTTGGCTCGGGGCTACGAAGTGGTGGGTGTCTGCCGCGCGCGCAGTGTGGGCAAACTCGAAGCCTTCAAAGAGCGCATCACAATCATCCCCGGTGCGACGAATGACCGCGAAATTATCAAGAAGGCTGTCGCCGGGTGTGACGGAGTCCTCACTGTGCTGGTCCCTTGGGGCAATCAGCATTACTCGTCGGGAACAGCCCAGGCGGTCCTCGATTACGCACAACCCGGCGCGCGACTCATTTTCTCTTGCGGCTGGCATATCACGCGTGATGGAAAGGATGTCTACCCGCCGTCTTTGCAAAGGGAGGAGAAGATAGCCCGCTGGATCACGCGCATCATTCCTTTTGTGGATTTGGACGATCAGGTCGAAGCGTGCCGTCGGATTTTTGCCAGCGCCACCCGTTGGATGGTCGTGCGCGGAAGCGACCTTGAAGAGGGTGAGAGCCAGGGTTTGCCCGTGTGGAGTCGCCACGTAGGCGATCCCATTCTCGCCAGCAATCTCGCGCGTCGTGTGGATTACGCCTTGTTCATGGTCGAGGCATTAGCGAATGACTCGCTCGTTCACGAAGCGCCCGCTATCGTCGGTTGCCGCGCGCCTTCAGCCTTGGCGCATGTCGTTGTTGAATAAAGAAAGGAGAAAAAATGAATACAAACAGGAAGATCGCCGTCGTCGTTGGAGTTCTATTCATCATTGGAACAATTTCCGGTATTCTGTCTGGAGCTTTTACCGCACCTATCCGAGTTGAAGCGTCATATCCGCTCAATGTAGATGCAAATGAAACTCAATGGATTATCGGAACGCTTTTCGTCTTGCTGATGGGATTATCCCTCGCCATGGTTCCGGTGCTGTTGTATCCAATCCTTGAAAAGCACAATAAAGTTTTGGCGTTCGGCGGGGTCTTATTTAGAGGAGTATCTGAAGCGATATGCCAAACGCTTCTGGTCATCAGTATGCTTCTTCTGCTGACCGTTAGCGAGATCTATGGAAAGACTGGTTCAACTGATGTCCAAACATTGGGTTCAATGCTCGTCGCCGCAGGAGAATGGATTCAAATCATCGGAGGCATCGTTTTCAGCGTCGGTACGCTGATGATCTTCATCCTGTTTTATCAAACCCGACTCATTCCACGGTGGCTGTCAGGCTGGGGAATTGTCGGTGCAGTGTTGTACTTCACCGCAAAAATTGTAAGCATCTTTGGTCCGCTACATACAGCTCCATTAATCGAATCTGGAATAGGACAATTGATGATCCCAACTGCCATTCAGGAAATGGTCTTTGCAATCTGGATGATCGTGAAGGGATTCAAGCCATCGGCGATCTCTGCTCTGTCTGCCAGACGATTGGCACTGGAGGCATGAAATGAAAACGTCTCTTGCATTCACAACAATAAAGAAAACGGCTATTGAGTTTGCAACCGTCTTCGCAATAACCCTCGTCACCGTCGCGCTCGTCACGTTTCTCTGGAACCTCATCGGGCACGGCGTAAGCGCTGCAGACTGGGAAACCAGTTTCCGCTTTGCGGTTATTTTCGGCGTGATCCTGACATGGGTAAAGTCACGGGAAACCAAAGAAACATAGGATATTCAAAAACCAAGAAGAATAGAAAGAAGAAAAAAATGAAAAAGATCATTGCGCTCACAATCATTTTGATAACGCTGACAGCCTGCGCGTCGCCCCAGACCCAAGCGGCGACTGAACCTTCTGCGACGGTCATGCCTCAGGCGGGCGTACCAAATCCTGCCTCAGTCTATTGCGAGCAGAATGGCAACAAACTCGAAATTGTCACCGCCGCGGATGGCAGTCAAAGTGGACAATGCGTTTTTCCAGATGGCAGTGTCTGTGACGAGTGGGCGTATTTTCGCGGAGAGTGTGATCCCGCTATCGTTGTTGTACCAACCACAGAGGCAGGTGCTAGCGCAGAAGAACAAGCCTCGGGTGGTTACATGCCGCCAGGCACCACGGAATCGATCGCTGACTGGTGGGGCGTCATCAAGAGTACCAAATCCGGCGCACAGTATGATGACTATTTTGAAAGACAGGACTTGGGGCAGGCTATCTACTTTGGCATCGATTCAACGGACCCGGTTGTAAAGTCCCAGATCGAGTCTCTGCGCGACAGCGACAAGATCGTCCATCTATACGGTACGCTGGTCAGTAATGTGCCTGATTACAACGGCTCGCAGATTCTGGTGGAACGCATCGAAGTTGAAGAGTGATCATCGAACGTGAACTGTTTTATGTTCGCCAACAGGAAGGATATGATGACAAATTCACTCGTGAAGATTTTGGTAATGATTGGCAGCAGCGCTTCCATTGGCTTTGGGGTATGGCACTTTTTCGTACCCCAAGCCTGGAAGTGGTATTCCCACATTGATCCCAAAGCAACGGAGTTGATTGTCGCTGTCCGGGCTATTAATGTGTTCTTTTCGTTATCCCTGGTATTGTTTGGAATTTTGAATATGCTGTTCGTCTATGGAGGCAAAGCAAATCGCTATTCCATCATTGTCACGCTGGCGGCGACTTGTATTTTATGGCTGACCCGGTTGGTATTTCAGCTTGTTTACCCGCAAGGTTCAATCAACCTGCTTCTTCAATATGGGATGTTGTCGGCGTTCATCGTAGTTACTTTATGCTACACGATTTCACTCTACGTTATGGCGTCACAACAAATTGTCGTCTAACCGATAGGAGTTTCAGATGGAAAACAAAATGCTATTCATCGGCGCGCTAAGCGCGTTCTTTCTGGCAACAACCGCCACTTTGGTATCAGACATACACGGGATTGGGGATTGGTTCATCTCGTCCCTCCAGTCCAGAAAGTACACTTTAAATCCAGCGCCCAACCGCGATCAGATTTATAAGGGCGTATTTGACAATGGATATAAATTTCGTAAACAAACGTAGATAGTACAAAATTTCTCCCGGAAAACAGCTCAATGTTAAGTTGGGCTGTTTTTATTCCTTTGCTTTTATCCAACCCATAATCGCCCACGGAGCCATGGCAAAGAATCCAGCCACTGCCGCGCCGCCAAGTTGTTGGATAGCGTCAGGGCTGAGACAGGTCAGAACTGCATTAAGGCCGGTGACGATATACACGGCGACTATGATGCGGTCATCCATGTCTCGCGCAGGGACAGCGCGTCGATGTGCCGCCAGCCAATTGACGAGAAAAACGCTGAACGAGGTCAGCCACCAGCCCCAATAGTTCTGAAGCGGAACGCCGAAGTATGCGCCATTCACTTCCCACACCCAATGACCGACGCGCGTCATCATCGGGTCCATCACCACGTCCCAGGCGGTCATCACGATTCCGCCAATCATGGCAATAGCCAACCCGCGTTTCCAGCCATCCCCGCGCGGCACTATCCGCTCCGCAATAACGAGGGACGGGTACATCATCATAAACCACATGGCCGGGACGATGTACGGGACCAAACCGAGAAATTTTGGTCCCAACTTTTCGGTGTAATGATACGGCCCATAGACCAGTCCTGTTGCCACGCCCAGGCTTTCGTATGCGAGGCTAATTACAAACGAGATGACGAACAGGGTCAGCGCGGCGCGCCAATCCCAGCGCCGGCTGGCGTGCAGGAGGGCCGCCCCCAGCCCAAATAGCGGAGCAATGGAAGTGGCAAGGAAGTAGTACGCCACCGGCAGGTTCAGGTAATGGGCCGAAAGACTATATGCGGTAAGGACGATGAAAATGCCGAGGAAAATCCACATTAGTTTGCGGGTCATGTTGGCCTCCGCTTCAATTTTATATCGTTTTATACCCGCTTCGGCCATTACCGTCGAGCGCGGGAAGGCTGGGAAAAGCGAAAAAAATAATGCCATTCGGCATTAAAAAAGCGGATTTTTGTGAATATTCGCTGCGGTGAAGTTTTCCTATAATGACCTAGTGCGAGAACCAAAGATTTGGATCGGCTTCCAGGCGAAGGACTCCGGCTTGGACGGCCTTATTTCCACGTAACTCCCGCCAGAGGTATTCCTGAATTCTTTGAATGTCAGCATTGAACAGCCGAAAAACAAAGAGGTGAAATCATGAATAACTCCAACAAACGTAGAGGCTGTATGACCGTCCTGCTAATCCTCATTCTTCTGCCGGTTGCGATCGTGCTGTTCTCACAATGGATAGCCCATACTCCCGCCATTCCCGGTTCAGGCGACCAGCTTCTGCCTGGCAGTATCGCCTCGCTTGAAAAAGTGAGACTCGGCGGCGTGGACCAGTGGCTCATCATCCGCGGTCACGATGTGAACAAACCCGTCCTGCTCTTTCTTTCCGGCGGCCCCGGCGCAAGCGAGGCGGCGCGCGTATTACGTTTCAACAGCGAACTGGAGAAACATTTCGTGATCGTCATCTGGGAACAGCGCGGCTGTGGAAAATCTTATCCCTCGCTCAACCCCAAGTCCAGCCTGACCGTCGACCAGTATGTATCTGACGTGATCGAGTTGAGCGAAATGTTGCGGGGACGTTTCAGTGAGCAGAAAATCTACCTGATGGGACATTCCTGGGGCACCATCATTGGAGCGCTAGCCGCCCAACAACGTCCCGATCTATATCATGCCTACATCGGCGCCGCCCAGATGGTGGATGTTCAGGAAACCGACCAGATGATTTACGACATGGTACTGGAGCATTCCCGCCAAACCGGTGATTTAGATTTCGTCAAGACGCTCGAAGCGCAAGGCCCGCCGCCTTATTTTGGCAAGAGTCCCATCCAACCCTACGCCACACTGTTCGGGCGCGAGTACCAACTCTTTGAAGTGCCCAACATCAAGGATGAAACCTATCGCCGCGAAGGCGACGCCATTCAGTTGATGCTCAAACAACCCGAGTACGGCTGGCTCGACCGGGTCTATTACCTGCTTGGGCTGATGAACACTTTTAACGCGGTCTATCCCCAACTGCAGGAGATGGATTTACGCGTGGAAGCCTCCCGCCTCGACCTGCCGGTTTACATTGTGCTGGGAAGACACGATATGAATAATCCATCCAGCATTCCCGAAGAATACTTCAACTTGCTCGAAGCGCCAAAGAAGGAATTGGTTTTCTTTGAAAACTCCGGGCACGGCATGATTTGGGAGGAAGCCAGCCTGTTCCACCAACTGATGGTGGAGACCATCCTCCCTGAAACTTATAAATAGAAATGGCGAAAATAACAGCAGGCAAAACAGAGGTCCGGCACATGAATAATACGATCAAAATTTCAGTTGCAAGAGGCGCAGGGTTGTCCTTCCTGATTGCTTGCATGGGGTTTGTGCTTTTGGGGCAGTACTTTATGTTTGCCCTGGTGCCAGTTGGAGCGCTGGTGGGGTTTGGAATAGGATATTTTCTGGAAAGAAATCCGGCTGTAACCAATCGGATTCAGTCGAAAATAATTTCAAAACGCGTTGGACCAGCCAGAGTGAATTGGCTGGCAAATGCGCTACTGCATCCCAAATTACTTATTCGACTCGCCAGCCTGACTATCTTCGGACTAAGCCTTCTGCTGACCGCCTGGAGCTTTGGCTATTATTTACTGCCGGAAGGTCTTTTCCGCGGCGGGGCCGAGACCCATTTGATTCGCAGCGCATTGAATACCTCGTCGAGCAGTGTTCTGGAAGAATGGAGCAAAATATTCAAAGCGAACTCAATTCCCGCTTTACTGATTCTGGGGAGCAGTCTGTTGATCCGCGTCAACCGATTTTCTTTCGGTTATTTAATTGCGCTCTATAACATTGCTGGCTACGGGTTGTTTCTGGGGACAAACTCTTTCGCCATTCCCATGTCCATTCGTATGGCGCCTTCGTTGGCAGTTTTTGAACGCAGTGGCCCGTACGAAATGTTCGCGCTGGTCATGCTGGCCGCCGCATCCTATGGGTGGTCGCACTTTGAAGTCAAACGCCTGTTTCGCACAAATCCCGAACGGATCATTCCTTCTCCAAAGATATCGATAGCCGAGATTGCCATCTCCCTGCTTGGCATTGGCATTCTGGCGGTTGCCAACTGGAGAGAAGCCTTGATGGTAATGCAGGCAACACTGCCGAATTGATTGGAGGCATGGGCAGAATGATAAACGTCATGCTGGATGCGCTATATAAAAAAGACGCTGTATCACGGGCTTTATGGATATGGCTGGGGTTTTCAGTTGCGCTTTGGTCGTTCTTTGGCTTTGCATACTTCACGCATCCCCAGGCATGGAGCGGCGTGGAGGAGATCCGGAGGCAAACGGGCTGGAGCGTGTTCTGGACAATCCTCGCATCCAACAGCCTGCTGATTCTTTTGATCGTTGCCGGCAACCTGTTCGTTCGCTTTGGCGTCATCACGCCCGGCCTGATCATTCTGGCGATACAAGCGGTAATAATAGGCTGGACAGCCGGAACCAACGGTTTTATGGAACCTTTTGCCACTTTAAATGAAGCGAACGCCGCCTTCCTGCGTATTGGGTTTTGGGAAACCGGCGCATATGCCCTGCTTTGCGCCGTTACACTACCCAAGTCGCTACTGGTTAGCAAAACCTTTCCAGCCCGGGAATGGGTACAGCAACGCAAGCTCAAAGATTTATATTTTACAAAGGACGAACTGGTGATCGCCGCATGCGGCATGCTATGTCTATTCGGCTCAGCTTTTATCGAGGCGTTTCTGCCGAAGTAGATTCTACGATCAAAAAATAAGGAGCGCCCCATGAAACTCGCTCAATTCATCGAACGTCACTCGTATTGGTTCCTTGCCATCATGGAGGCGGTGGTCGTGATCGTTTATCTCCTCGCGGGAACATTTGCCTATCTTCTCAGACTCTCGAACATGACGCTTTACGGTCTCGCCAACTTTGGGCTGACTCTCATCGTCATAATTTTGCTGACCAGATTGAAGTGGTGGGAGACCGTCGGCTTCACGCCTCTGCGACAGCGAGGCGACTTGCTCTACTTCCTCATTCCTCTCGTTCCCGCCATTCTCAATTTGATCCCAGGCATGCAGATCGAAAGTTTTGCCCAAGTGTCGGCGGTATTTGCCGTCACGTTGGCAGTGGCGTTCGCCGAAGAAACCATCTTTCGCGGTGTGATGTTGCAAGCCATCAAGCCGTTCGGGCATTGGAGAGCCGCGATCATCACCGCGTTGCTCTTTGGGTTGACTCATGCCATGAACGCCCTGACAGGGAAAGATCTGTTGGCAAGCGCAATGCAAATCGGGTATGCGACCGCGATCGGTTTTGCCTACGCCGCGCTGGCGCTTAAGAAAGACGCTCTCTGGCTTTTAATCCTCTCGCACTTCCTCACAGACTTTATTTTCTTCCTTCAGAAGCCTGGCTTTGCGATGCCTCCCTTCTGGCAATCCTTCATCGTCATCAGCCTGACGATCATCTTCACAGCCTACGGAGTTTTCATCATGCAACAAAAATTGCGCCAACACATTGGCCCTGCGCGAGATTTGCAAGCGCAAAACATGAGTTAAGGAAAAAACGCATGAACAACAATTCCCCTCTCAAGTGGCTCGTCCCCGCGATATTTCTTCTGACCCTCATCGCAACATTGGCTGGCTTGATGCCGGGCGAGGGAAACCCCTACGCCGTAACGAACTTCCGCGGCGAACAAGTGACCATCAACGCGCGCGGACTCTATTACTGGGACACGGTCAGCTCCGCCGCGCAGATGCAAGCCAACGATCTGGTGACGCTGGCGCTGGGTCTGCCGTTGCTGGCAATCTCATTTTGGCTGACCCTGCGCGGCTCCCTGCGCGGACGCCTGCTCATGACGGGCACGCTTGGCTTCATCCTTTACACCTACATCACAATGTGTTTCGGCGCAGCATACAACAAACTCTTTCTGGTTTATGTGGCGTTGTTCAGCCTGAGTCTGTTTGCCTTCATTTTGAGCATGATGTCATTTGACCTCAAGACTCTTCCATCTCATTTCTCTGAAAAACTGCCGCGCGGCTGGATCGCCGGACTGCTCTTCTTTGCCGCCGCGTTTCTCTCGCTGGCATGGCTGGGACGCATCGCCGCAACATTCGCGCCGAACGCCATTCCCACGCTGGAAAACACAACCAGCATGTTCATTCAGGCGATGGATTTGGGACTCATCGTCCCGCTCTGTGTGATGTCGGGCATCCTGCTTCTGCGCCGCCTTGCCTGGGGATACCTGCTGGCGTCTATCGGGTTGATGAAGTTTCTGACCATGGGCGTTGCCGTCAGTATGATGAGCCTCAACATGTTGCGCGTTGGGGTTGCGATCAGCATGGTGGAAGTCGCGGTATTTCCGATCATCGCCATCGCCAACCTTGTGATGGTTGTCCTATTGCTCAGAAATATCAAGGATGAGGCTTACGCACAACCTTACGTAGAGCGCGTTCTCTAACGCGCTGGCTGGGCAATTGGCGTTAGAGAACGCCAATTACGCGTAAGTCCTGAAGGAGTAAAAATGAACAACAAATTCGGTCTCTACGTCGTTTTGGGATTGATCGTCGGAGCGTTGTTTGGCGCATCCTTCATCCCGGTCATCGAGAACGATCTGCTTGCAATGTTAGGCGGAGCGCTCGCGGGCGTTTTCATCGGATGGTACATTTTCGCCGCAATGAACATTCGCAAACAGGATCGGAAATGATTCAGTGGAGATAAAGGCTGACGACGGGCGAATCAAACCGACGGGAGGGTTGATTCGCCGCCTGACGCCTTGAGTCAACCTTGAGGAGGAGTCATCCAACCATGCGCGTCGTCATCTTTGGCGCAGGGTCGCAAGGCGATATCCAGCCCTGCGTTCGATTCGGACATGGCTTGCAGAACGCTGGCTTCGATGTTGTGGTAGCCGCGCCGCAGAACTTTGCAAACCTGAGTGCGGAATATGACCTGCCCTTTCATCCACTGCGCGGCGATGTGCAGAAAATTATGGCAGGCGAGACGGGGCGGGACTTCATGGAACGAAGCGGCGCGAATCCAATTCGATCCATCGTCGCAATGCGGAAAATGCTGGGACCGATCGCAACCCAAATGGCGGAAGACGCGCTCACAGCCAGCCGTAAGGCGGATGCGTTCATCACGCTCGCTGTTTTTGCGCCATTTGGAAAAACAATTGCAGAGATTTTGAGCATCCCGCTGATACTGATCGAGCCGACGCCAACGCTTCCGACCGGCGATTTCGCGGGCGCGGGGTTTCCCATTCAAAAGAATCTGGGCAGGCGTTTCAATCGTCTTTCGGGCTTGGTCATGTTGGAAGTGATCTGGCAATGGTATCGCCCATTTGTAAACGAGTTTCGGAAGCGGCATAGATTACAACCGCTTCGCAGTTCGGATTTTTATCGCTCGCTGACCTCCACGCCTTTGTTGGGCGCGTACAGCCCGACGGTGATTCCGCGTCCGCGCGATTGGGGGGATAGCGCGCACGTCGTTGGGTATTGGTTTCAGGAGGACGCAAACGAATGGCATTCGCCAATTGAGTTGGAAAAATTTTTAGATCAAGGTGAAGCGCCTGTTTATGTTGGCTTCGGAAGCATGGCGGGACACGACCCCGAACGCTTCACAAAGATCGTGCTGGATGCTTTGGCGAAAACAAGTCAACGCGGAGTGATTGCCACCGGCTGGGGCGGCATGAACGCGATGAATGTCCCAAAGAATGTGTTCGTGTTGGATTCCGCGCCGCATGGCTGGCTCTTCCCGCGCATGGCGGCGGTTACGCATCACGGTGGCGCAGGGACAACCGCGGAGGGTTTGCGCGCGGGCGCGCCATCGGTCATTGTTCCGTTTACGGTGGACCAACCCTTTTGGGGAAACCGAGTCAGGTCGCTTGGCGCGGGAACCGAACCCATCCGCGCTTCAACATTGACAGCCGACGCGCTGGCGAACGCGATTCATAGCGCAGTCACAGACAAGAACATGAGGGAGCGGGCATGTTCAATCGGGAAAGCGATCCGCGCCGAGGATGGCATCCGCAATGCCGTGAAGATCATCGGGCAATATTTGGGAGCATGAACAATGAAGAGCGAAAATTATCAGGTGATCCCCTTTCCAAAGATCCGCCGCCTGATGGCGGACGGCGGGCGGCTGGCAAAGCAGAAACATCTCATCCACGGCTTGGTGGAGATGGATGTGACCGACGCGCGGAGGTTGATCCGCGAGCATAAGGCGAAGACTGGCGAAGCGCTTTCATTTACTGCCTTTATCGCTTCCTGTCTTGGGCAGGCTGTGGACGCAAACAAGCCCATGCAAGCCTATCGCGCATGGCGCGAAAAACTTGTCATCTTTCACGATGTTGATGTGAACACCATGTTCGAAGTTGAAGTAGACGGTCGCAAGATCATCCGTCCGCACATTCTTCGGGCGGTCAACAGGAAAACTCTGCGCGAGATCCACGAGGAGATTCGCGCCTTTCAGGCTGAACACGAAAGCGGACGAGAAGCAAATTTCATCGGCTGGTTCGTGCTCCTGCCCGCATTCATCCGCCGTTTATTTCTGGGCGCGCTGTTCAAGAATCCCCATTGGTTGAAGGAGATGAACGGCACAGTCTCCCTCACCTCCGTCGGCATGTTCGGAGACGGGGGCGGCTGGGGAATTCCCGTCCCCATTCATACGCTTCAAATCACGCTTGGGGGCATTGCGAAGAAACCAACGCTCGTCAATGGACAACTTGAGAATCATGAATATCTGTGCGTGACGATCAGCCTCGATCACGACATCGTGGATGGCGCTCCCGCCGCGCGATTCATCCAGCGGTTGAAGGAGCTTGTCGAAAGCGGTCACAAGATCTCCGACTTCATTGAGAAAGCGTGAGCGAATATGAACATTCCTAATCATCAACAGTCCGCCGCCGAACGCCGCAGGAAAATTGCGGCTAGAATCGGAATTGGAACAATCCTAATCATTGCCTTGAGCATTCTGGCATTATTCCCACCGTACCGACCGATCGCCCCCAGCGGATCATACAAAGTAGTCACAGTTCGCCACACCTACATTGACCCAAATCGCATCGAAGGATTCAACGAGAGCGGCGAAAATAGAAAGGTCAATGTCGTCTTCTGGTTTCCGGAAGATGCAAAGGATGGTGAAAAATTCCCCCTTGTAGTATTTTCACACGGAGGGCTTGGCACGGAAAATAGCAACGAATCCCTCTATCTTGAACTGGCAAGTCACGGCTATGTTGTTGCCTCCATCGGTCATCCGTATCACACGCTCTGGACAAAAGATGAAGCGGGTCATATCACCTTGATCAACGAAGAATATTTCAAAGACATTCAGCGGGAAAATGCAAAAAAGGACAAGGAACAGAGCTATCGCCTTTACGGGGAGTGGATGAAAACCCGCACAGACGATATTAACTTTGTGATTGACACAATTACGGCAAACGCGGCGAACAAGAATACGGGCGTTTACGCATTGGTTGACACGGCTACAATCGGCGCGATCGGCCACTCCCTTGGTGGTTCTGCGATGCTAGCCATACCACGACAGCGGAACGACGTAGATGCAGTTATCGCGCTCGAATCCCCATTCTTCTACGACATCATCGGCGTTGAAAACGAGAAGTTCGTGTGGACGGACCAACCCTATCTCGTACCGACGCTGAACATCTATTCGGATAGTTCCTGGGATCATCTCTCGGAATGGTCGCAATATGCCAGAAACTACGAATTCATCTCCAATACATCCGAGAATGTGCATAACCTGCATTTTTCGGGCGCGGGTCACTTTTCATTGACCGATCTGGCGCTTGCCAGTCCGCTATTGACAAGGTTGTTCGAAGGCGGGCAAACCAATCATGATCGCGAGGGCTATTTGCGGAATGTAAATTTGGCGTGTCTCGAATTTTTCGACCGTTATTTGAAAAATATTGACCAGACACAAGGGACGAAACGATGAAAAATAAATACGCTGCCTTCTTCCTGCTTCTTGCGGCAATCATAACGATATTCTTTGCGCGCGCCTGGCTGGCTTCCTCGATCCCAGCGCCGCGCACATTTGAAATTTTCGATACTCTGACCGTTGCGGGCGCGCTTTTCATTCTTTTAAAAGGCTATCGTAATCTACAACGGGGCGATTGGATTACTGCATTGGTTTTGGGCACATTGATTGGCGTCGGGATGGTGCATGCCACGCTCTTTTCACCGTATCCGTTTTTTGGAGTTGTGCGCCACAATATTGGGCAGGCATGGGTGCGAGGCGGATTCACATTTCTGGCAACTCTGGGCGGACTCGCGATCATGCGTCTGGGCGGACCGGTGCAACTTCATATCGCCAATGGCAACTGGCGGGAAACGAGTCGAGGCATTCTAATAGGATTAAGCATTGGCCTGCCGCTGGCTATTCTGAACGTCTTTGCCCTGCAGATGACCCAGGGACAGTCAGTTCAATGGCAAAATCCTATGAGAGCCATATTGGATGCCTTTCAACCGGGCGTAGTCGAAGAAGTCATCTACCGTTTCGCCTTCTGGGGCTTGCTCTGGCTGACACTGCGAAACTCACTGCCACAACAGGCGGTCTGGCTGGCAGGTTTGCTGGCAATGCTCACGCATACGTACTCACATTTTGACGATCTGTTCATCCAGTCGCCGCTGACGGCATTGGTCATGGGCGCCGCGCTAGCGTTCCTCTGGGGACTGCCGCCGTTGATTCTGGCGCGCCGCCGCGGACTCGAATCCGCCATCGCATTTCACTGGATTCAAGATGCCGCGCGATTTCTGGCAGGTTTTTAATCCTTTCCCGCTTCGGAAGTGGAAAACTCTTGGCAACATAAGCCAGGGAGCGCTCCACATGAAGGAAACGAGATTCAACGAAAGCCAAATCATAAGCATCTTTTGCAGGAAGCGAAAGCTGGGATCGAGGCAAGTTGAACTTACTCGTATCGGAATCGCCAAACCCCCACGCTAAAAAAGATCACCGCGAAACCCAGCAGGGCTCCCGCTTCAGGTAAAACATTGATCAAGCCTCCGCCGCGTGAAACAAGATCAAGCATCCCTTGCATCGCCCACGTGGTGGGGAGTATCTTCACAACGTTTTGAATCGCCGCGGGGAATAGTTCCAGCGGATACCAACATCCGCCCATGAGCGCCATAACCATGCCGAATATAATGCTCAACCCGTTCGCCTGACCCTCGGTCTTGATGAACGTTCCCAGCGTGGTGCCAAATGCCGCCGCCGCAAGCGCGGATGCAAACAGGATGACGAACAATGCCAACGGATCGCGTCCCCAGTTCACTTTCATGATCAGAATCGCAAAGCCGACCAACAAAAGCATTTGCACGAGCGCCATCGCCACCTGGCCCGAGATGGTACCAAGTAAAAATGTTGCCTTAGAGGATGGAGTTATGAGCAGGCGGCGCAACGTCCCACCCTGCCGCTCGCTTGCAAACAAGACTGAAATGCCGAATAGGGGGATGAATACCCATGTGATCAATTGCCCTGCCGACGAATTGGCGCGCGGGTCGTAGTCCACTTGATCGGGCGTTGCCCCTTCGATAACGGTCACACGTTCGGGCGCGTCGCCTTGAATTTCCTGCGCGAGTTCGAGCGAACTTTCAAAATAAACCTGTTTCTCCGCATCGGATGCAAAGGGCTGTTTCGCTTCACGTTGATTCACCGCATTTTGCGCGGCGGAAACGGAACTGCTCACATGGCGGATGGCGGTTAAGATGGCGCGTCGAGCGATGTCCGCGTTGATGTTGTTGGGCTGTTGGAGCATCTCCACTTCGGCGGAACCGCCTTGCAACGACGCGATATCAACTCCCGCAGGGATGATGAACACCGCGTCGGCGCGGCGGTCATCGAATTGACTCTGCGCTTCATCGCGCGTCATCACCTCGGGACGAACCGCGGTCGAATTTTTCAATTCGCCGATGATCTGTTCCGAGATCGCCGTTTGAGACTCGTCCACAACCGATAAAAGGACGCGGTTATCGTCGTTGTTGGAGGGCGTCCCGCCCGCGATTAGGAAGGTGAACACAATCGGCAGGACGATGAAGAACAACAACTCGAATGGGCTGGCGAAACGGATGATGGCGTCTTTCCATGCGATGGCGAAAATCTTTTTCATGTAGTTCAACTCCATCAACCACAAAGGCTCTGCACTGAGCCTGTCGAAGTGACACAACGACCACGAAGGTTTAATGTACAGCGTAATGTGACGCTTCCTTCTCGACCATCATTCGTGATGGTCTTAAACAAAGAATCACGATCATCGTTCAACCAAACTTTGTGCTCTTCGTACCCTTCGTGGTAAACGGTCATTTCTGCACCAACCCGTTGCGGTTGAACAGCACAACAGAGACCGCGAACAGAACCGCGCCCATGATGAGCAGGGCAGTGATCGGTTCAATTAAATTCTTGAGCGTCCCGCCGAGCGCGAGAGTGATGAAACCGTCCAGGCCCCAGGCGTTGGGCGTGATCTTGCTGAGGGTTTGCATGAACGGCGGGAAATTATCGAGTTGGATGAAACTGCCGCCGAGAATACCGAAGATGAGCATGACCGCCGTGCCCGTACTGCCAACTTGCGCGGGCGTGCGGGCAAAAGCAGTGATCAACAAGCCCCAGCCTGACGCGCCGAAGACTGCCGCGAGAATTAATGCCGCAACTCCAAGCGCATCGCCCCATTGCACTTGGAAGAACAGCGTCGAGGCGGCGATCAATATCCCAACCTGCGCCACGCCCATGAAGAATATTCCCAACACTTTGCCGCCCAACACCTGCAGGTTGCTCGTGGGCGAGACCAACAAGCGCGGCAATGTCCCTTGTGAGCGTTCGGCGAGAATGGAACGTCCGCCGTACGAAACGGTGTACATCAGGAACATCAACGCCATGCCGGGCGCGAAGTAGGCAAGCAGATCGAATTGAATGGCTTTCGCGCCTTCGGTGTCTGTCTTGAGCGTGATGGCGGTTGAATCCGAATCGTTCGCGTTCATGAACAACTCTTGCATTTCGTTCCTCATATCTTGCGGATTCAACAAACCGCTTTGCATCAACCCGACCATCGAGGTGATGGCGCTGACCCGTCCCTCCTCGACGCGCGAGAGGAATTCATCCACGATGGCTTTAATAACGCCCGCGCTGGTGGGACGCGAGGGATTGGCATACACTTCGATTTGAACGGGATCAGGCTGAACGGCGTTTAAATCGATAGCCGTCCCTTCCGCGGGGATGATGCTGTCGGTAAATCCTTCGGGGATGATGATCGCGGCTGAGGCTTGGTCATCGTCAATTAATCGGCGAGCCGCTTCGGGGTCGGACATTGAAGCGGGTTCCACCAATTCAGCCAGATCAGCCGAGTTGAATAAATCTACGAGCGTATTCCCCAAATCCTTCTGATCCAGATTGACGATGACGACGGGAATATCGGAAAGCCCCGTCGAGCCGCCGCTGAAACGGCCCGAGACGAATCCCATGCCGATGGTGAGCAGGAACGGCGCGAGGAGCATGAACGTGAGCGCGGCGCGGTCGCGGAACATGAGGGTGAGGTCTTTGAAGCCGATGAGGAGGAGTTTGGTCATGAGATACTCTGTGTGGAATGTGTGATAGCTGAAAAGCAAAGAGTAGCAAGTGGAAAGTAGCGAGTGGAGCAATTTCCACTTTCCACTTGCTAATCCCTTAACGCTCTCCCCGTTAAGTGAAGAAACACCGCTTCGAGATTCGGCTCGCGGATATCCATCGAGCGGATTTTGATGCCGCGTTCGTTGGCTTTGCTCACCACCGCCGCGAGAATATCTTTCGCATCTGCCGTGATGACGCTGACTTGGTGATCGGTCACATCCGCTTTTTGCACGCCTTCGACTCCGCTCAATGCTTTGGCGAGCGCTTCGGGGTCTTCGTTCTCGCCAATGTGCAGGATGAGCGTTTCGGTCTCGCCAACTTGTTTGGTGAGTTCGTCCTGCGTGCCGAGCGCGATGAGTTCGCCGTGGTCAATGATTCCGACGCGGTTGGAGAGTTCGGCGGCTTCTTCCATGTAATGAGTCGTGTATAAAACGGTCATGCCCTGTTGGTTGAGGTCTTTGACCGTATCCAGAATCGCGCGGCGCGATTGCGGATCAATGCCGACGGTTGGCTCGTCCATGAAGAGCAGGCGCGGCTTGTGGAGCAGTCCCACTCCGATGTTGACGCGGCGTTTCATCCCGCCCGAATAGGTTTTGACTCGGTTCTTCGCTTTATCGGTCAAACCGATCTGCTCCAATACCTCGTCCACGCGGCTGTTGAGGGACTTGCCGCCGAGTCCGTACATCTGCCCCCAGAAGACGAGATTCTCTCTCGCGGTGAGGTCTTCGTACAGAGCAATTTCCTGTGGAACCACACCGATCACTTTCTTGACCGCCATCGGCTCCTTGGTGATCGAATGTCCGCCGATGGTCGCGTCGCCAGAGGTGGGAGTATAAAGAGTCGAAAGCATCGAAATGGTCGTCGTCTTTCCCGCGCCGTTCGGACCGAGCAGGCTGAATATCTCGCCCTCCTTGATGTCGAATGAAATTCCCTTCACGGCGGCGAAGTCTCCGTAGTTTTTGGCGAGGTTTTGGGATTCAAGGATGTTTGGCATGGGTTTCTCCTCTTGGGTTATGGAGGTCTACGAGGGAAGGGGGGATGGGTTTCAGATGGCGAAGCGATTGCGCCCCTATAAAAGCGGTGATACCGATGCTGAGAAAATTGTTGCGAGTTTTGTCGGTGTTATGCCTCGCCTGCCAATGCAAGAATCCGTTGTTTGACTTCAGCAGAAATCCACATACCCGAATCACTTAACTTTGCCACATACGGCTCGACTTTTTCGATCAAGCCATGAGATTTTGCTTCCAGCAAAACTTGCAGAGTCCCCCAAACTTGCAAGCCCGCCGCCCGCGCAGTTCGACGCGCCAGCATATCATCAAGCAATACGACTCGGTCTGAATTTTCCAATGCCAGAGCCATTGCCGCAATTTCACCCGCGCCCAAATCCAAAGCAAGCCATTCTGAAGGTGTAGATATTGGATTGACGATATTCAACCATGAATACTCATCTGAATTGGGAACATCGTAACCTTTATTTCGACCCGCCTGCAATTCACTTCTCACAGCTTCGGGCGCCCAAACTTCATCGAATAGTTTGGGAAGCCAATCCATGCCGCCAGCGCGATAAAGATATAAAAGCGGAGAAGTATTGCTGATGGCTTTACCCATGAGCGTTTTCTAGTTCATCCAATTCTGCCGTAAAGGGAAAAACCTTATAGCGGGTTAGGTTGAGTAAAAACTCCACTCTGGACATTCCCGCAAGCTCAGAAGCCCGCCCAGAGGAAAGCCTGCCCATCTCATATAACTTGACAGCCGCTAACATGCGGATTTCACGCCCAAACGATTCGGCGTCTGTCTTTTCGGCAAGAAGCACCTTATCTGGAATTTCGATGGTAATTTGTTGGAGGGTCATTTTTACTCCTTGATCTGCCCCTAATTTTACTTCGCTTCAACTGATTTTTTCATACAGGTTTTGTCTTCATAAAAAACTCTACCTATCACGTTCTCCCCCAAATCCGACAGCGCTATCGTCGTATTTGCCCACAGGGGGCTTCGCGCGGGGAGATGTCCAACAGACAGAGGGGGTGTATTTACTCAAATTTCGCCTTCTTTGATGTCGAAGGAAATTCCCTTCACCGCGGTGAAGTTGTCGTAATCCTTGACCAGATTTCGCGCTTCGAGAATATTGGGCATGGATTTGTCCTTTTGTGCTATGGATGTCTACGAGGAAATGGGGGAGGGGTTTCGAGAGACGCCTGCGGGCTGATTGCGCCAGTCTGCTTGAGCGGGCTTTCATGTACTGAGGCAGGGATTTATCCCGCCGATTTAAAGTGTGTTGGGCGCCTGACTTTTATCCGTTTTTCTTTTGTAACAACTTAAGTAATTTTGTTTGTGTGAAAGGTTTATCATGTCCCTCTACATAAAGATCGTAATCATCATTCTGAAGCCTTCTTAGCATGTTGAATGAATGGGTAGAGTCTGGCTTGCGAAGATGCAGTGGCGGAGGATAATAGCAATCGCCCACGAACATCACTCCGTCTTCAGGCACTTTGACAATAATCGAATCTTCAGCGTGTTCCCCACCGACATGTTCCAATTCAATTGCAAGCCCACCAAAATCGATCACTTTTTCATTTTCAAATACATCTTCGGGGACCACAATTCGAAATGTCTCCCAATCGTCTATGGATTTTGCACGCGCGTTATAGCTCACTTTAAGTTTGGGGTTATTCTTGATTCCCGTATTAAGGTACGCGATACTCCAGGGCTTGCTGGATTCCTCCTCTAGGATGGCCTTGCAAATGATGTGAGCTGTTACCGGAACATTGAATCCGCATGCTCCGTAAATATGATCCCAATGGTGGTGCGTATAAATGATATGAGATACAGGTGGAAGATTACATCTCATAAGCTCAACTTTGATTCTACTCGCCAGACGAGGGCTGTTACCTGAGTCAACCAATAAACTGCCTTTTGGCGTGACGATCACGCCAATTGAACATTGCACGGCCTTTGGGTGGGGATCATGTGGCAAAAGCCATGTATGTTTGGCGAGCTGTGTTAACTTTAATTCCATATATGCCTTTGCATTTGATCAGCTAATGGAGTGCGTGGAGCATCTCATCTCAATCGGCGCCCAACGATATCTTAACCGGCACTCCATGCTGTATGAAACAATATTTGGGATGTTGCAATCTACAGGATGTATAACTGCCTATGTACAGCATTATACGCCAAAGATAATACGGCAATCATTCCAGAGAGCGCCTAAAACAGTGGACCCGCAAGCCCATTTCATGAGAAGCATAGTTTGGGAAACACTGTTTGCGTAGTTATCTCTGTCGAACAGTGGGCAAACAATCGGTCAGCGTCAGCGTAACAATTCACCACCCAATTTCCCGTCAATTCTTGGCGGGCAATTTTGTTTTAAACGGAATCAATAGCATACGGTAAAATTCGGCCAGGAGTCGTTTATGTTCCCATCCGACCTATTCAACGCCAGGCCGACCGCGCATGCCACGCTCGAAGAACTCTTTGCCGAAATGCGGCAGATGAAGGACGATCCGCTTGCCAACGCGGGGACGAATATCGTCATCAGCCGCGGCAACCCAAAAGCGAGACTGCTCATCATCGGCGAGGCGCCGGGACCGGAGGAAAACGTCAAGGGCAAGCCGTTTGTGGGACGCGCGGGGCAATTGCTGGATAAAATTCTCGAAGCCGCACAGTTCGATCCCGAAAAAGACGTGTATATTACGAATTCGGTCTTCCGCCTGCCGCCGGGCGAGGACGGCAAATCGTTTCGCAAGCCGACGGACAAAGAGATCGAGTATTACCGGCCGTATGTGCTGGAGATCATCCGTCTCGTAGATCCGCTCATCATGTTGCTGACGGGGAACGTGGCCTGCCAATCCATCCTCCGCAAGACGGGCATCACTTCACTGCGCGGACAATGGTCGCAGATTCAAGATCGCTGGGTGATGCCGATCTATCATCCCTCGTATCTATTGCGAAACCCATCGCGCGAGCCGGGCGCACCCAAGTCGCAAATGTGGGACGACATCCGCGCGGTAAGAAAAAAGTACGATGAATTAATGGGGATATCCACAGATCTATCTAAAAACAGCGGCGGACTCTGAAGTTCCGCCGCTGTTTTAATTCTCGCGGGGTTATGGAATCCAATTGGATAGAACGTTCACAATCAGATCGGGATTTGCGGGATCGTTTGTTATTAGGTGAACCGCAAAGTTATGCGGACCGTCCATGCCTTCGTGCATCATAAAGACACTGGACTCAACGATTGTGCTTTCGCCGGGTTTGAGTACCATCGAACCGATGGTCAGTTGAGGCGGTCAGCACCCCTCCAGTACTTGGATGTACGGTTTTTCCTTAAAGCGCAATGTTCCATCGCCTATATTGGTGACTTCGATCGCAAAAGTCTTGTTGACGCCGAAGTTCACGTCGCCGTAGTCTATCATCTGTTGATCCACCGCAATGGATGGCGTGCCGCCTCCATCGCCGCCCTGACGTGCAAACAGGAATACGGCAAGCGCAACCAACACCCCGCCCAGCGCCAACAAAAGCCAAGGGAAATTTTGTTTCTTCTGCTTTCTATATTTCTGATTCTTTTTGCTCATAGAGCCTCCTTTTGGAAACAGCGCAGTTGGCGTTCTCTTACGCCAACGGGCGCGTTAGAGAACGCGCATTACGCATTATTCGAACTGGAACGAATAGATGTAGGCGATCAAGTCCCAGATTTGTTCTTCGGTGAAGATCGAGCCCCACATGGGCATACCCGTGCCCATGCCGCCGCGCAGAATTTTCCCTTGTAGTAGTGCGGGACTTGCGCCGAGCATCCGCGCGGGGTCGGTGAAATCCACAGGGCTTTGCATCATCATGTCTATTGCGCCTTCCATTGTTTGCATGGATGACTCGCCAGCATCGGCAAGATCGTCGGCAAAGACTCCGTCGCCTGCGCCGTTTTCGCCGTGACAAGCGGCGCAGTTTTGGGCGTAGAGTTGCTTCCCGTTGGCGAGTGATTCGGAGGTTGTGTTGGATTGCCAGAGATAGGCAACCACATCCCATCGTTGGGATTCGGTAAGAGATGTGTTAGATAAATCAGTGAATACTTGATAGGGTGAATGCGAACGATAGTATTCGGGGGATTGGTCAATTGGAAAATTGGTTTCCAGTAATTGACCGCGAACCGCCGACGGTTTATTAATTGGTACAACGGGCGCGTCGTGCGGAGCGTCAATATCGAGGTTGAGGGAAACGTAGAGGGGAACAGTAGCAGGCTGAACATCCGAAGGTGAACCGCTCACTTCTATCGTGCCGCGCATCCGCCAGTGATTGAGTCCGCACCAGCGCGTACAGTAGAAGGTGTAAATCCCAGGCTTGTCGAAGGTCAACGTGATATTGGCGACTTTGCCAGGCTCGACATTCACTGCGTCCATGTCCATTTGACCCACCGCAAAGCCGTGCATCACATCGTCGGATGTCAGTTTCAAATGAAGCGGTTTGCCCACTTCCGCTTGGAGGACATCGGGATTCCAGCCGCCGTTCTCTGCCATGCGCGCGTGGATGATGGGCGTGCGCGACCAAAGATAGAGCGGCGCTCCAACTACGCCGATGACTGCCACCGCGACGATAAGCCTTGAGAGGAGTTCCGAGCGTTTCATAGCAATAACCAGAGCATGACCGAGGTGAGGATGAAACAATACACGACGATGGGGATGGGCGATGTGCGAGTTTCACTTGCGGCTTTTTGCGCAGTGCGCGCAGACCAGATCAATCCGCCGACCAGCGCCAATGTCTGCGCGGGCGCAAGGATGGAAGTAAGTATGGGCTGCCATGTTGTATTTGCTGTTCCAAAAAGATTCCAGCCAAGACCAAGCGGATCAGATAAAGCGGCAAGGACGTAGGATGCGTTGGTAAGAACAAAGGACAAACTGAATGCCACCCAGAACATCAGACCAAGGGGAATAAGAGAATTGGAGAATTGAGCGAATTGTTTTTTGAAGACGTTGATGTTATCAAAACGCAGAATGCAAAGCGCAAAAAGCGACGGCATGATGAGGAAGATAATCCCAAGAAATACAGCCGCATAGACAAACCACGCGCTTGAGCCGACGCTGTATGCCGCGTCTTTGAATACACCCCATGGACCCAACAGGACTCCCGCATAAATCATTGCCGAGCCAAGCATGATAAAGGCTTTGAAGGCTTCATCCATACGCGTGGAGGGTTTGGCGAGATCGGCGGAGAAAGGACGAAGATTGACAGCGATATTATCGCGCGGGCAGGTGCGAATACATTCCATGCACAAGCCGCAGTAGGTGTTCTTCGCTAGCCCGCCGGGGAAGACATCCCACGGACAGCCGTAGCCTGCCGATGAACCGTTGTAGCAAGGTTTGCCTTCGCACTTCACGCAGATTTGTTTGTCTTTGATCCGTAATTCGATCGGAGCAGTTTGAGAGTACAGTCCGATAAATCCGCCAACGGGACAGAGATAACGGCAAAATGAGCGGCGCTCGAAGATCATGCTCAACCCGATGGCGGCGAAGAGCATGGCGGCAAGCACAATGCCTGTGATGTTTGGGGTTGTGAGCAGAACACTGCTGAAGAGAGCGAGAAGCAGAAATGAAATATTTTGCAGCCAGATGTTGCGAAATATCTTTGGCACGCGGAGGTTGAGCCATTTGGTCTCGATATGTGACGCCTGGTCTCGATACGGACTTCGTCCTACTCGACCAACAGCGTCACTACTCGACCAACGATTCTTATCAGGACCTAGCACCGCGCCGCGTTGTAACCACTCCCCTGGAAGCGGGATCGGGCAGACAGCGCACCATCCGCGCCCGAAGAAAGGGACTGCCACGAGGATCAGGATCGCCCACCATGCGATCCATACAAAGACAATGCTGAAGTTGTGACTGCCGACAGGCGTGCCGATGAGTCCCGCGAGGATGGCGAAGATGTAGCCGACCAACATAACGATGAAGACTGCCAGTTGCGGATAACGGCTTTTGAGAGCGGATTTGAGGAGAGGCAGGCGGGTGAGTTCCATTTGAGTAATTGGTAAATGGTAATTAACGGACGTTGATTCTTTCCTCTTTCGTCTTTCTTTCGATGAGGAAAGACGAAAGCCTGCCCTGAGCAACGCCGAAGGGAGGAAAGACGCCCATGACCGCAAGAGCGGCAAGACCAATAGAACGATAGAGCCAGTTGTTTGCGCCAACGGTCAACTTTCCGATCATGAAGGGATGCATGGCTCCGCAGGTGACGTTGCATCGAAAACGGAAGGAACCTGGCTTGTCGGCAATAAAGGTCAATGTGGCGGATTGACCTGGGTCGGCTTCGACGGAAATATCGTAGCCGTCCACGTAGAGTCCGTGCGCCACATCTTGACTGACCAGCTTGATCGTGACGGTGTCACCTGCGTTGACTTTAAGTTCGGAGGGAGAATAGGCAAATTGTCGCGCATCCAGTTTGAAGGTCCGTGTTTGAGGCGCGGCGGGCGGGACTGGCAGAGGCGCGAATGCCACGATCAGTCCCGCCGTCAAAAAGAGGAGAAGAGAGAAGCGCGGGTTCATAAGATCAAGGAATGTTGGAGGGTCCGTACTTGGAGTATGTTGCGTCTACGTATGCCCTGGCATCCTGTGGAGTTTTTCCATCGCGCAACATACGCATTACATCTTGAGTAATGTCAACGCAGATGGAACAGCCGAGGGCGTGATTGTCGAAGGTGATCTTCCCGCTGGCATCCACATCCGAGACGTAGCAATCGTAATTGGAGGTGTGACCGATATCGCCGCATCCGCAATAGCAGGGAATGTCCTGCATGACATCAGGATTGGCGATGTTGAACTGATAGGCTTCCCTCACCGTAGCAGGCGCGGACTGAACGTCCATCGGCATTTGATCCATTGGAGCCATGGCAAGATGAACTTCGCTTGAACTCGATGTGGAGCAGGCAGACACTACCGCGCCTGCCAGCGCAAGGACGATCAACAGGAAAATAAATTTACGCGCTTTTGAAAACACATTGAGCCTCCGTGTTCGGATGGCTCAATAGTAGTCTGACAATTAAGTTATCTCCAGCGCAGTACGGCGGATGGGAGCATGCGCCAAATGGCTTATGACGAATGTCATCAAAGACTTCGGAAACCCTGGAGACTTCCGAAGTCTGGTTAATCCGCATCAGCAGGGTGTTTCACATCTCCCGCCATGAAAGCGTCGGGGTGTTCCCTAAAACTCGCAGGCAAGCGCGGGTATAGGAATAAACGCGCTTACTCGCTCGGGCAGGCGGCAACTGGGCGGCTCGTCAAGTTTTTCGGCTTTTCGCCAACATTAAAGCTGGCGAATGACGATATAGGCAAGCAATGCCGCCAGAATCAGCCAGCATAGCCAATACAAAGACTCCACCCACCAAATGGAGGCATGTTCGCCTTGTTCCAGTTGATGCTTTTGAGCCATTCCCAGGCTGTGTGAAATAAGCCCCAACAAGAGGATAGGCAACGCATACCCAGCAAGTATATTTGCCAGCAACAACCCGATCCCGGCTCCCAGGATTCCAGCGCCAAAGGACGATAAAAGTTCCGCTCTTTTCACTTGGGTAACATATTGAGTGTTCATCATTTTTCATCTCCTGTTTTGTCAGCCGTCAAATCGGCGCGCCGATTACAAGCAATTTCATTGAAGGATCAAAGATCAACATAGGAATCGCTTTTCTATTCCACGATCAATCCTTGTAAGAGGTACCAATAGTGTATGCCGTTTGGACAATGCGTGCGAGTGGTTTTCAGCCTGATTCGATATAAGCAAAATAGCCTATCTTTTCGATAGGCTATTTTGAGAACGTTAGGGTACTTTATTTCAAGGCTTTGCCGCAGTAAGGGCAGTTCTGCCAATCGGCTTGAGCGCCTTTTCCGCAATGGGGGCAGGGCGCGAGGGATGCGGCGGGAGTGTTAATTCCAGTATTCCGCGCCAGCGCCACAGCGCCGTAGCCAATGAGCGCAACGATTCCGATGGGAATAAGCCACATGAAGATCATGCCAAGCCCCATGCCGAACCAGCCCAGGGGAGAAAAGCCCCTGTGCATCATGCCGTAGCCGCCCACACCTGCACTTGCGCCAGGTACAAGTGTCATGCCGTAGCCGCGGTTGCCCCACATCATCCCGCCTCCGAAGAGGAACAGGGCGATAAGGACAATCACGGCGCCGACGACCCACCCATTAACTTTTTTCATTTCGACTTCCTTTCTATAATCTCTGTCGAGAAGATTGTAGCGATATGATACATAAAATCCCGCCTCTGCATAAGCGCAGGATGACGGGATTCGGAACAGGCAATATAGCTTATGACGTTCTTCGCTTCACAATCGGACTTTCAAACTGGTCCCCCTCCCCAAAGCGGATTCAATCTCCAGCCTCGCTCCGATCAAGTCGGCGCGTTCGTGAATGCCGAGCAATCCAAAATGTCCATTAGGCGCGAATTCGGTGGGACTGGCGGGAGCGATGAATCCACTGCCATTGTCATTGATTTCCAGCTGAAGGACTGCGTCGCCAAATGTAATCTTCATCTCGGCGCGGGTCGCTTTGGAATGTTTGACCACATTATTGAGCGCCTCCTGCGCGATGCGATACAGCGATAATTCCACTTCACGCGGGAGGCGGCGTTCATCGCCCGTTTTCTGAAATTCAACAGTCAGCGAATTGCCTTGGCTGATTTCCCGCCCCAGCATTTCCAGCGCGGTGACCAATCCCAGGTCTTCGAGATAGATGGGACGCAGTGCCCGCGTCAGGCGGCGCAGATTCTCTATCGTTTGTTCGGCGAGAGTCTCCAGTTCGCCAAGCGATTGTCTGCCATTCTGTTCTTTGACGGATTTCTGCGCGAGCTGGACGCGCTGTTTCAGTGCAATGACGGCTTGAATGGTATCGTCATGCAGTTCGCGCGCAAGCCTTGAGCGCTCCTCTTCCTGCGCCGAAGTGATCGCGCCGATGTAGTCATGCAATCCCTCCTGCGCGGCTTTGACCTTGCGCGACATTTCGGTCAATTCCATTTGAAGATGCCGCACTTCGGAAATACCGCCGACAGGTTCTTCGATGGCTTCAAAGTTGCCCCATGCCAGCGCCGCGGCTTTGGACTCAAGTTTTTGAAGCGGCTGGATGATCTGCTTCGCAGTAAACCACAACGCGGCAACGGAAAACAATAACGGCGGAATCAACACCAACGGCGCGAGCAGGGTAAGTTCCAAGGCGGGATCGGTGACGACCTTCCATGCCTCTTCGGGCAGGTGCAGGCGCATTTCCTCGCGATGAGCGATCACGCTCCCAATCGCGATGACCATCGAAAGCAGGGTCAGCGGCAGGATGATCGTTGCGATCATTCGCAAGGTCAGGCTGTGCCAAAAAAGGGAACGGGGGGATTGTTCGTTGTTTTTCATGGGCGCTTTTCGCAGGGTGAATCACTCCTCCGCAAACGTACCGGAACTTTGCGAGATTAAACCCAGAGCCACGCCGCGCATAACCGCCTCCGTGCGGCTGTTGGCTTGCAGTTTGGCGAAAACGTGCGCGAGATGTCCCTGCACGGTGCGGTCGCTGATGCTGAGTTGCACGCCGATGGCTTTATTGGTGAAACCTTTTGCGGCGAGACGAAGTACATCCAATTCGCGGTCGGTCAGCGGCTCGACGATTTTCTTCTCAGTCCCTTTGAAAATTGTGGACATCAATTTGTGCGTGATCGCAGGGTCTAGCGCCGACTTGCCCTCATATACATCGCGCACGGCTTGAATCAGTTCATCGGCTTGCCCTGTTTTGAGAACGTATCCGTTCGCGCCCGCCTGTAAGACCGCCATCACATACGGGTCGTCGTCGTACGCGGTCAGGATCAATATGCCCACTTCGAGTAAATGCGCGCGCACCCAACGCGTCACTTCGATGCCGCTGGCTTTCGGCATTTGGATATCCAATACGGCAACATCGGGCTTGTGTTTTTGGATGAGACTCTGCGCCTCTTCCCCATCCCCCGCCTCGGCAATCACCTTGAGGTCGGTTGCGCTCTCAAGCAGTTGCCTCACCCCCGCGCGGACGAGGTGATGGTCATCTGCCAGAAGGATTCTGATTTTTTGCTTGGATCTGCTCGACGGCTTTGGCATAATTTAATTTGTCCAATTGCTGATTGTAAACTTGCGACTGAAACACATAGGGGAAAGCAAGCCACACGATTGCCAGACCAGCCAAAAGTCCAGTGATGAAGCGCAAGAGCGAGTTGAACGAACCAAGCGCGTCGCCTGCGTAGAACGTTGCAGAGAAGGCATGATTCGTCAACAGAGCCAGCCATGCATTTGTATCACGGAATCCGTTTCCAATCCCTGCGAAATCGCTGACCATGTGCGTCCCGCCATCCAGCGCCATCGGCAGTAAAAGCAGAGCGAAGCCCCACCAACTTAAAGTTTTTATCTTGTGTCGGAATGGATACCACAAGACTGCAAAAACCCAGACGCTTGTGTAAAAGGAAACCATGCGATCCGACCACGCCACCTTCCAGCCCATCGCCTGGTTGCCGATGAATTGGCGCAGGAGCATAGGGTTGGCGGTATTCTGCCACACGGCTTGAATCTCGGTTAATGAATACATGGTCTTCCTGCCAAACCAAAAGAAGGAACGTTCTGGCAGTTGGTGACAAAAGAACGAATAAATGAAATAAACCGACTTTCCCGCGCCCGTCCAGCCGAGGTGCATAAACACGGGCGCGAGAAAAGGTGCGAACGCCCAGGCGCCATAGACGGTCAGGAATGCCGCAAACCAATGATTTCCAATCCACTGAAATATGTTTGGCTTGGGGCGGGTGGGAGCAGTGACGGCAGACATATCTTTCCTTTTATCATCAAGCCGAAATCAGGCGTCTTGTTTTTCTGACGCCCGATTCTCAGCTCGCAGTACCGATCCAGACAACCGGATCGGAAATTATCAGTCTACTTTACTACAATCGGCAATTTCATGCCCGCTTCGTAATGACCCGGCGTATGGCAGGAAAATTCGAGCGTTCCGTTGGGCGCCGCTTGAGTGAAAGTGTAATCGAAGGAGGATGTTTTCCCGGCGGACAATTCACTCGCTGGGATCATCGCCAGCGCCATTTCATCCAGTTCGCCCATGTTCATTGCCATTCCCATTTGATCCACCATCAACGGCGGCATGATCATGAATTCATGCTCGACCACGCCTGCATTCGTCACCACAAAATGATAAGGGACCCCGGTTTGGAATTCGGTCAGAGACGATTGGATGCCAAACTCGGTTAACCTGATGGTGACCTCCGTGGTTTTAGCGGATTGCTGTCCGCCGCAAGCCGTCAGCAACAGGCTTACAGCCGCCAGTACGATAAAAATTTTCCGAAATATCATGTCTTTGCTCCTTTGATCAAAATTGGATTGGTGCGTACGTCAAACCACGCTCATGGATTACACATGAGGCATTGGTTTAGCCTGCAATTATAGGGAATTCAAGAGAAAACACCGAGAGCAATTTGCCCTGTTGAAAGCTAAGCCATTTAGCCTATTGCGGAATATAAACAGAGGCCGTCAGAGCCTGTTTGATCCCAACCAGCAATTTTGAATCAGTACGTGAACGCGGCTCATCCGCAATCGAAAGCCAGGTTTGTCCGCCACTGCCATGAAGACATAAGGTGATGGGCGACTCTGCCTTCCCATACACAAGCAGGATGACTATTTGACAGTCGCAGTCTTCCGCACCATGATTCGGGCAGGGACAGTCACGCAGTCCTTTCCGCGCGGCGTGCAGGTCGAAAGTCTGAATGGGGCGCAAGCCCGCGCGCGATAAACGCGCCTTTACCCACGACAAGGTTTCATTGCAAGGGCGATTCAAAGATAGGAATGGAGAAATATTCATGCGTGTTTTTGATAGTTCCATTCTATGAGTTTTCCCCAAAGCGATGAAGCGCAACCTTACTTATCGCCGCGTAGGCAGAATTGCCTATCGTCATTTCCCGCCATTTGGCGCAGGGTATCCTGCTCTTGAAAATATCTATCCGCCGAACTTCGCAGACTCATTCAACCAACGCGCGTAAAGCCAGCGAGTACGATTTCCACCCAAGCCCGATGATTTTTCCTTTGCAGACAGCCGAGATCAACGATGTATGCCGAAACTCCTCCCGCGCATACACATTTGAAATATGGACTTCGATCACAGGGATTTGAATCGCGCTGATCGCATCGCGCAACGCAACGGATGTATGAGTGTATCCGCCGGGGTTGAACACCACGCCGCTTGCCCACGTCCGCGCGTCGTGCAAAGCGTCGATCAACGCGCCCTCATGATTCGATTGCAGGCACGTGACTTCCGCGCCTAATTCTTTGCCCAACGCGATCAATTTGTTGTTGATGTTATCCAACGTCAGCGAGCCATACACATCAGGTTCGCGCGTTCCGAGCAGATTCAAATTTGGTCCGTGCAGGATTAAGATTTTCATTTTGACTCCGTGTCGCGGCATTTATGCCGCGCATTGCAAAAGCGATATAAATGTCGCGTTACAGAACATCTTCCAAATTCGTCACGTCCACCAATTCAACTTTACCAATTTCAATTGGTAGAGCAAAGCGGATACTCTTTGCATTCTTCTTTTTATCCACCTTCATCGCGCGGATGATGTCTTCGCGCGGCATCCCATCGGGGATTCGGGTCGGCAGTCCCAATTTCGATAACGTGGATTCAATCGCTTCATCCGACCCTCGGCTTGCTACTCCAACTCGAACCGCGTACGCCGCTTCGACCGCCATCCCAATCGCAACGGACTCACCGTGACTCAATGTGAATCCGCTGACGAGTTCCACCGCATGCCCAACCGTGTGACCCAAATTCAGCGCCGCGCGGATTCCTTTTTCATACGGATCTTCTTCGATGATTCGTATCTTCACCGCCATCGCGCGTTTGACGATCTCTTCCAAATTATTTTTCACCCAATCCATTCCATTGGAACACAATGCAAATAATTCAGGGTCAGAGATGATCCCATGCTTGACCACTTCCGCCATGCCAGAGCGCAGGTCGCGGTCGCTGAGGGTGCGCAAAAGGCTGGGGTCAGCCAGGACCAGTTTGGGAGGGTGGAAAGAACCGATGAGATTTTTCCCTTCAGGTAAGTCGAATCCAGTTTTCCCACCGATGGAGGCATCCACCATCGCCAGCAGAGTTGTCGGCACGGTGATCCAATCAATGCCGCGCATGTACGTCGAAGCGGCAAAGCCAGTGAGGTCGCCGATCACGCCGCCACCCAATGCAATGACCGTACTTTTGCGGTCGAGTCCATTTTCGAGAAAGGCTTTCCACAAGCGCGAAACGGTTTCAAGATTTTTATGTTCCTCGCCCGCAGGGATGACGATGGATTTTTCGATGTTGAACTTTTTGAGGTGATGTTTTGCCACGTTCTCATCGGTGACGATGAGATTGCCGTGGGGCAAGTTGGCAATTTGCCCTACAATAACATCATACTCGCCCATCGCGGAGAGATGATGACGACCGAGAAGGATTTGCGCGAGATGCGCGTTTTGTTTGGCGGCGTTATCGTCAACGGCGAGTTGCAATGCGAAGGACGAATAATGTTCGCGGCGACTTTCGAGCAATTTCGCAAGTTTTGATTTCAAATCGCCCGCAAGCAATGGGCGGCGATTTGAATCTGTATTCAATCGTTCAAAAAGCGTATCCAACTCTGCTATGAGCAAAAGGACTTTGCCATTGTTCTCTGCCAGTTGACGGTTCTCGTCACACAGTAACGCGCCGCCGCCTAACGCAATCACACTCTCTTCATTAGAAATGTTTTTCAAGGCTGTAGTTTCCAAATCACGAAACGCCGACTCGCCTTGCTGGTCCATGATCTGCGGAATGGACATGCCCGCATTCGTTTCAATGACGCGGTCGAGGTCAATGAACGGCAATTTGAGATTGCGTGCGATGATCTTTCCGAGTGTGGATTTGCCCGTGCCTGGAGGACCGTAGAGGAAGATGTGGGTCATGGAATGAGAGAGGAAGAGGGAATAGAAAGTGGAAAGTAGAGAGTTTATCGTAATCAGTGAGCAGTGATCAGTGGTTATGATGGCGGACTATATCATGGATGTAAGCAAAGATGTGACGGGGCTGGCTTGGAAGCCTTTGAACGACATGGAGATACATTACGCCAAAGATTCGGAAAATGCCATAGCCGATCAAAACTCCGATGGCGTTGAGGATGAGGTCGTTGATGTCCACAGCGCGGAAGGGACTACGAACGATAAGAGAGATGGCGAGTTGGACAAACTCAAACGCGAAGCCGACTCCTGATGCCAGCCAAAGAATATTCTTCGGTTTGATCCGCGCGATGAAGTTGACGCCAAACCCGAAAGGGATGGCGAGCAGGATGTTCTGGTAGATTTCCCGAATGCAAAGTTCCAGAGCGCGCGGGTCGCAATGACCAAAATTGAACGGGATCAGATTGATATTCGGCTTGAAGTTGGATGTATCGTACCCAACTGGAAATGGAAAGACAACAACACTGACGACATTAATGATGTAGACGCCAAACACAAAAACAAAGAACACCTGAAACGGGTCTTTGTTTTTTAGCCACACCCCAATGAGAACCAGCGCGAGAACAACAAACGCGATATAGAAAGCATTTAAATCCATGAACATCAACATGTCTACGTGTGTACCTGTTTACTTGTTTACTTGTTTACTTGTTTACTTGTTTCCGTGTCTACGCCCTCACTCCCAAAACACATGTGGAACATTATCCATTGGAAGATCATCGAGCGTCGCTTTACGCAACGATTCAAAACGCGGCTTGATCTCGTTCATCGAGTCGCCGCCGAGTTTTTCGAGGAGCGCATCCGCAAGCACAAACGCGATCATCGCTTCGAGAATGGGTACCGCGCGAGGCACAGGGCAGAAATCGGAGCGTTCGTATTTCGTCGGCGCGTTTTCGCCGAGGGCGAGGTCAACGGTTTGCTGAGGCGTGAGAGTCGTCGCTATCGGTTTCATCGCGGCGCGGATGACGATGGGCTGTCCGTTGGAGATTCCGCCTTCGGTACCGCCAGCGCGATTCGTGCTGCGTACTACGTATTGCGTATTGCGTAATTCAATTGGATCATGGGCGCGCGTGCCGAGTCGTTTGGCGTTTTCAAAGGCGTCGCCGACTTCGACTCCTTTGATGGCTTGCACAGACATGACTGCCATTGCAAGTCTTGCTTCGAGGCGTTTGTCCCATTGCATAAAACTTCCCAGACCAACTGGAAGATTCAACGCGACGATCTCAAGGATTCCGCCCAGCGTGTTTTTCCCGTGGATGGCTTTTTCGATCTCATCCCGCATCTTTTGCGCGGACGTGGAGTTGGGGCAGCGGACATCAGACTCTTCGGCGCGGGTGAAGCGTTCCTCGTAAGGCATGTCGCCGAGATCGGCTTGAATTTCACCGATGGACGAAACGTATCCACCAACGATGATGTCAAATTGATTTAGAAAATGTTTGCACACCGCGCCGACAGCGACGCGCATAGTTGTCTCTCTGGCGGAGGCGCGTTCGAGCGCGGGACGCAGATCTTTGTAGCCGTATTTGACCGTGCCTGTTAAATCTGCATGTCCAGGGCGCGGACTGGTCATCGGCTCGACGGCTTTGCCTTTCCATTTAACATGATCGGCGTTCTCGACAAGCATGGCAATCGGGGCGCCTGTCGTTTCTCCCGCCATGACACCACTAAGGATTTGCACGGTATCGTGTTCGATCTTCATGCGTCCGCCTGAGCCGTAGCCTTTTTGACGGCGCGCAAGTTCCAGGTCAATGATGGAGGCGGTGAGTGGAAGTCCAGCGGGCATACCGTCGAGGATGGCGGTGAGCGAGGGTCCGTGTGATTCGCCTGCGGTTAGAAATCGAAGCATAAGTTCTCCATGAATTTGTGGTTTCGATACGTCCCGCGAACTACACGCGGGACTACTCAACCACCGAGTTGTATAAAATTTCACGCGGAGGGTTGTGTCCTGTCCAGATTTCAAAAGAGAGGGCGGCTTGTTCGATGAGCATGCCGAGTCCTGTTGTGGCGCGCAGTCCTTGTTGACGAGCGTCTCTGACCAATTTTGTTTCTCTTGGGTTATACACTAAATCGTAAATCATGGCATGAGGAGGCAGGGTTGTGTTTTCGGGGAGCGGCGAGGCTTCGACGTTTGGGGTCATTCCCAATGGAGTAGCGTTCACGATCAAATGGAAAGTGGAAAGTGGAAGGTCGGTGAAACCTATACTTCGTACTGAGTATTGCGTAAAGGAGGTTGCAAGTTCTTGCGTTTGTTCGATTCGACGCGCGGCGATGGCGACTTTCCAGCCGTCGTTGATTAACGCATAAACAATCGCACGCGCTGAACCGCCTGCGCCTAAGACGATTGCCGATTTTTCCCTCACCCCTGCCCCTCTCCCAAAGGGAGAAGGGATTTCTGCCAAAAATTTATTCAGATCAGATAAAAATCCAGCCGCATCCGTGTTATCGCCGATGAGTTTATTATCTCGCAAGTAAATGGTGTTGACCGCGCCGATGGATTTTGCCGTCGGCGTGAGTTCATTGAGAAATTCGATTACGTTTTGTTTGTGCGGAATGGTGACGTTGAGTCCGCGTAGTTCTTGTGAGCGAACACGATTGAGCAAATCTTTTAGTCCTCGTTTATCTTCTGGGTAAATGGGGAAGAGAGAATAGTTCCCTTCAAGTCCACAGGCTTTGAGTGCGGCGGCGTGAATCTTCGGCGAGAGGGAGTGGCTGAGGGGGTAGCCGATGAGACCGAATGAATAGTGGAAAGTGGAAAGTGGCATGGGCGAGGAAAGAGGAAAGAGTTAACGCAAAGATTCAAGCACATCGAAAAAATTCGGAAAGGTCTTCGATACGCAAGAGGGATTTTCAATTGTCGCGCCGTCGAAGCGCAAACCTATTAATGAAAATGCCATTGCCATGCGGTGATCGTTGTAGGTTTGGATATTGGCGGGTTTCAAAGTTGAACATGGATAGATCGTCATGCCGTCTTCGTGTTCGTCCACTTGGACGCCGAGGCGTTCGAGCTCGGTACAAGTCGCGTGGACGCGATCCGTTTCTTTGTGGCGGGCGGAGGCGATGCCGCGGATGCGCGTGGGAGTGGATGCAAACGGCGCGATCGCCGCGAGGGTTTGGGCGGTGTCGGGGATGTCGCGCATGTCTACATCCAAACCTTTGGGTTGCGAGTTACAAGTTACGAGTAACGAGTTATCTTCTTCGGCGATAACGCATCCCATGCGCGTGAGTACATCGAGAAATTTGATGTCGCCTTGCACGGAGTTGCGCGAGATGTTTTCCACTTTCACCGTCCCGCCGCAGATGGCTGGCGCGGCGAAGAAGTAGGAGGCGGCGGAGGCGTCGGATTCAATTGGGTAAGTGGTAATTGGTAAGTGGTAAGTGGAGACTGGAGACTGGGGACTGGGGGTTGGAGGTTGGAGAATTGGAGAATTGGAGAATTGGGGGTTTGAGACTGGACGCTTCGACAGGCTCAGCGCGGCGGACTGGAGACTGGAGACTGGGGGTTGGTATGTTGAGAGTGGAACGGTGAAGGAGTGATAGCCATTGCGTTGAACTTGGATGCCGAAGTCGTTCATCATGGCGAGGGTCATGTCAACGTAGGGTTTTGAATTTAATTCGGTGGTGAGTTCAATTTCAATTGGGGATTCGGCGTACGGAGCGACCATGAGGAGGGCAGAGAGGAATTGGGAGGAGATATCACCCGCGATTTTAGTTTTGCCGCCCTTCAAACCTGATGCAGAGATTTTCACTGGCGGACAAATCTGCTTTCCACTTTCTACTTTCTGTAATGGCTGAATATCACAACCTAATTGCTCAAGTGCATCAACCAAATCTCCAATCGGACGCTCGCGCATGCGCGCATCGCCATCCAAAACATATTCGCCGTTTCCAAGCGTGAGAAAAGCGGATAAGAATCGTGCCGCCGTGCCTGCGTTGCCGATGAAGAGTTCGGCTTTGGCCGCGGGGATTTTTCCGCCAAGACCTTGCACGGTCATTTCAGAGTTGGCTTCATCGAGTTGAACGTCGAAGCCGAGAGATTGGAGCGCGTTTGCAAAATATTTTGAGTCGTCGGAGAATAACGCGTTGGTTAACTTCGTCGTCCTGTTTGCAAGAGCCGCGAGGAGCAAGGCGCGATTCGTGAGCGACTTGGAGCCAGGGACGCGGACGGTGGCGTTGAGGAGATGAGGGATGGGAGTGATTTTCATGGAGAGTCGCTACATCAAAGCTTGATGGGTTTCGCGCACAAACGCCAGCGCGGATTCCAGCGAAGAGGCGTCATTGCTCGTCAATGCCCTCTCAAGATCCGCAAGCTGCGTTTGAAACTTTTGCAAAGCAGACAGGATATTTTCGCGGTTGGATCGCAAAATTCCCAGCATGATCGAGGCGGGAGTCCCGGCGAGTCGCGAGTTGGAACGGAAGCCGGAACCGATCAAACCCGCGTATTCCCGAGGAAGCGTATTCACCAACGCGGATGAAAGCAGGAAAGGCAGATGACTGGTAAAGGCAAGCGCGCGATCGTGCTCTTCGGCGCACATTTCGATTAAGCGCGCCTCAATCGCAAAAATAATTTGCTTCACGGCGCTTCGAGCGCATTCTGTCACGCGGCTCGTCGGCGTAATCACAAAAGGAGCGTCTCGATATAACGCGCCGTCGGCATTTTCGAGCGAGAGTGTTTCCCTGCCGCAAATAGGATGCCCGCCGATCGGATCGAAATTTTCGGGCAAGCGCGACATCGCTTCACAGATCGACCGCTTCGTCGAACCCAGGTCCGTGACGATGCAGGGGCTGGAGGTGAACGACGGCAACTCATCGAGCAAGGTCAAAATCGCGGGGACGGGCGCGGCAAGAACGACAAGGTCAACTTCGGGAAGCACGCCGACCGGGTCGCTTGAGGCGTAGTCTACAATTTGTTGGGACAGAGCCAGTTCGAGCGTGGGACGATGCGAGTCGATCCCATACAGCGCGGCGCATTTTCCTTTTAACGCCAGCGCCAGCGAACCGCCCATCAATCCCAATCCGATGATGGCGATCTTTGAACGTGCCAGCAAAAAATCTGTCTCTGGCATATCAAGCCGCCATGCCTTGCGCCAACATGACGCGGCGATCCATGACTCGCGCGATAGCCCCAACCTGCCTGACCATCTTCGCGAATCCTTCGGGCTTGAGCGACTGTTTACCATCGGACAGCGCGCGTGACGGATCGGGATGCACCTCGACGATAAGCCCATCCGCGCCAGCCGCGATACCTGCACGCGCGATGGCCGCGACATAATCCGTATGACCCGTTGCGTGAGACGGATCGAGAATGACGGGCAGATGCGTTAGGTTTTTCAACACGGGAATCGCGTTGATGTCGGTGGTGTTGCGCGTGGACGTTTCGAACGTGCGGATGCCGCGCTCGCACAAGATGACCTGCTTGTTGCCGCCGGCGAGAATATATTCGGCGGACATCAGCAGTTCTTCGACGGTGGCGGAAAGCCCGCGTTTGAGCAGAACCGGTTTTTGCGTCGCGCCGATGGCGCGCAGTAAATTAAAATTTTGCATACTGCGCGCGCCCACCTGCAACACATCCACATATTTCAGCATCACATCGAGCTGTGTCAGCGACATGATTTCGACAACGAGCGGCAGGCCGGTCTTCTCGCGCGCTTCCGCCATGTATTCGAGACCCTCCTCGCCGAGGCCCTGAAATGTGTACGGCGATGTACGCGGTTTGAAAACTCCGCCGCGCAACGCACACGCGCCCGCCTCTTTCACCGCCTGGGCTGTCTCAACAATCTGGGAGCGGCTCTCCACCGAGCACGGTCCCGCGATGACAGCGATCTCTTCGCCGCCAATGGTGAATCCGTCCAGCGGAAAAACGGAATTTTCAGGATGGGACTGCCGCGAGGCCAGTTTGAACGGTTGCGAGATTCGTTTCACAGACTCAACTCCATCGAGAATTTCGAACGGGTCCAGCGACGGGATGTGGAACTCGCCCACCGCGGCGACGATGGCGGTTTCGACTCCGTAGGTGATGTGCGGCGTCAATTCGTGTTTTTTGATCACGTTCACAACTCCCTCCAATTGCTGTGGTGTGTAGTGCGGCTTCATTACAATGATCATCGTATTCTCCTCTGTATTTGCCGGTTGAGTGCAAGCAGTCGAAACCAGCTGGTTTCAAAAGTAATTGTGTTGTAGGAGCTTCTTTACGGCGCGGTGGCCCGACCACCAAGTCGAAGCGTTATTGCGCCGCGGCCAAATCTGGCCGCAATTTCACAGCATCTCTCAAATACACATGTCGGATTTCACTTTGCGCCTTATCCGTATTCCAATAGATGAGAACGCGGATACAAAGCGGCAGGCTCCCCATCACTGGGATTTCGCGCGCGCACATCATGGGAACTTGAGTCCAGCCGAGTTGACGCGCGGCCAGCGCGGGGTAGGCGGAGGCGATGTCGTCCGTTACAGTGAAAAGCGCGGAGGCAATGTCTTCCGTCTGCAGGCCGGGGTTCGACGCGAGAATTTCGTCCAATAATTCGCACGTGGCAGAAAGGATGTTTTCCCTGGTATCGGATTCGATTGTGGTCGCGCCGCGGATGCCGCGAATGGTCATAGTGACTCCTTAAGGCAAACAAAAAGAGCGGGACCGTTTGGTCTCGCTCTTTGAGTATGAAGAGTTCGCGCTCTGTCTACTTAAGCGTCGCCAACGGCAACCGGTTACGGGAGCCGAAATAAAAGTAAAACGCAAAGTAGGAGCGGACGATGGACATGTTGGGCAGTATTCTATGCGCGAGGCGCGTTTGAGTCAAGGGACAGTTGTTCCATCTTGAAGCGCGGATACGACCCCAGCACGCGCAGCATCAACGCGTATTCGCCGAGGTGGTCGAGCGCGCGTCGAACAGTCTCCTCGTGCGCGGCGCCGATAAAATCCACATAAAATAGATAGTTCCACAGTTTGCCGTGCAATGGACGCGACTCGATCTTCGTCAGGTCGAGATTGCGCAGGGCGAACACGCTCAGGGCTTTGAACAACGAGCCTGGTTCATTCTTCAGGGTGAATACGATGGAAGTCTTCGCGTCGGCGGTAGGACGAACCGCTTTGCGCGCAACTGCCAGAAAGCGCGTGTAATTTTCAGGATCGTCTTCAATGCCCTCCTCCAAAATCTGCATTCGGTGTAACTCCGCCGCGCGCCGCGAAGCAATTGCCGCCGTATCACGCGCCGCACGTTCCTTGAGAATCCGCACGCTCCCTGCCGTATCATAAACCGGCTCCGCCTGAATGCCGCGCCTCCGCAAATAGGCCTCACATTGTCCCAGCGCCTGCGGATGGCTGATGGCTTTTTTGATTTCGGATTGTCGTACGCCCGGCAGGGCAATCAGGCAATGGCGGACGCGTAAAAAATATTCGCCGACGATGTGCAGTTCATAACGCAGTAACAGGTCGTAATTTTGATGGATGCTTCCCGCCAGCGAATTCTCTATCGGGATCAACGCCGCGTCGCATCTTCGCGAGCGCACAGCGGCGAACACCGCGTCGAATGACTCACACGGACGCGTCTTCGCCTCCCCAAAATATTCGAACACTGCCTGCTCCGAATACGCCCCCGCCTCGCCTTGAAATGAAACCTTCATCTTCTCTCCATTGCTCACAACTTCTCCGCCCACTCAACCATCCGTTTGAATCCCGTCTCCACGTCTTCGTCCGAGGCGGCGGTGGTCATGCGGATGAATCCTTCCCCTTGCGCGCCGAACGCCGAACCGGGCATTAGTCCCACGCCGGCTTCTTCGAGAATCCGTTCGCAAATTTCGAAGGAAGACATTTTGATCGGACGCACATCCAGAAAGAAATAGAAGGCGCCCATCGGCGGCGTGACGAGGACCTTTCTGCTGTCCATTTGACGCGCCAGCCTCAGCACAGACGCGCGGCGGCGCGCGTACGCCAGCCTCATCTTTTCCGCTTCTTTCCGTACCTCGGGGCTGGTCAGCGCGAACGCGGCGGCTTTTTGAACGAACGGCGCGACGCAAGTGATCGAATTTTGCCCGGCCTTCAACGCGTTCTCGATCACAGGCTGGGGCGCGGCCAAATATCCAACGCGCCAGCCGGTCATCGCGTACGTCTTCGACAAGCTGTGCACCAGAATCGTCCACTCCCGTGCGCCATCGAACGCCGCGGCGCAAGTCGGCTTTTCGCCGTAATATAGATTCTCGTAAACTTCGTCGCTTACGATCCACAGACCGTGTTCAGCGGCCAGGTCTTGTAACTCTTTCAAATATTGACGCGTTGGGTACGCGCCCGTTGGGTTGGATGGATAATTCAAAATCATGGCGCGCGTTTTGGGAGTTAACGCTTTGCGCCAGGATTCGATGGGCGGGATGAATCCGCTTTCGGCGGGCGCGGGAACGCGGGTCACACTGCCGCGCAGCATGACCACCATGTTCGCATGAGTTGCCCACGACGGATCGGAAATCAAAACTTCATCGCCCGGATTCAAAATGGATTGCAGGGCCAGGTAATAAGCGTGGACTCCGCCGTGGGTGATTAATAGTTCGGTTTCCGGGTCGTACGATACGCGATTGTCGCGTTGAAGTTTTTCAGCGGCCGCGCGCCTGAGGTCCGGGTAGCCGCGGCTCGGCGCGTAATGAGTCTGTTCCGATTTCATTGCTTTGAATGCGGCTTCCAGCGCGGCGGAGGGAGTCGCGAAATCCGGGTCGCCGGTTTGCAATCCGATGACCGGCCTGCCCGCGGCCTTGAGCGCGTTTACCCGATCCGCCATGGCGACGGTTTGTGATTGGCGAATTTTCTCGAATTGGAAGTTAAGAGTGGTCATGGGAGATTCGCGTTGAGTGAAAGTAACTCGATGCGCAAGTATACTGTTCTTTTACAATATAGAGTGTGACCAAAAGAATGTGAGAGATGCCATCGCTTTCGTCACTCTCAAGAATTTTAGTCTTGACAGATTCCAAATCATCGTGATATAACACGCCCAATTAAATATTCGCTCTTATCCAGAGAAGCTGAGGGACCGACCCTGTGACGCTTCGGCAACCAGACGAAAGTTATGGTGCCAAATTCGGCAAATAAGAATAGCCAACGCTATTCATATCTGGAAGATGAGAGGACGGTGTAGACGTATGCCTCTTCTTGTACTTTCAGAAGAGGTAATTTTTTTAAGCGCTAAAAAATTCATCTCTTCTGATGGGCGGAATTTATTTAAAAAATTTCAAGAGGAGACTCAGTCCATGTCCACAATTAAAGAACACACATTAGGGTTTGCCACCCGGCAGTTGCACGCGGGTTATTCACCCGACCCGACCACCGGAAGCCGCGCTGTGCCGTTGTACCAGACAACGAGCTTTCAGTTCAACAGTACGGAACATGCCGCGAACCTGTTCGCGCTCAAGGAACTGGGAAATATTTATACGCGTTTGACGAATCCCACTACGGACGTGCTGGAACAGCGTATCGCGGCATTGGAAGGCGGCGTCGCCGCGCTGGCCGCAAGTTCAGGTCATGCGGCGCAGGCACAGGCGATCTTCACCCTGCTCAACGCGGGCGACCACATTGTTTCATCGTCGCGTTTGTACGGCGGCACGTACAATCAATTTGCGTACACCCTGCCGAAATTGGGTATCAAGACCACATTCGTGGACCCAACCAAACCGAAGAATTTCGAAGCGGCAATCACGCCGGATACAAAGATCATCTACGGGGAGACGTTAGGCAACCCCGATATTGCCGTCTTCCCGTTTGAAGAAGTCGCCGAAATCGCCAGGAAGCATAATCTCGTCCTGTTCATCGATAATACCTTCGCCACGCCATACCTCTTCCGTCCGTTCGAATGGGGCGCGCATATCGTCACGCATTCAACCACCAAGTTCATTACCGGCAACGGCACATCCATGGGCGGAATCATCGTGGACGGCGGCAACTACGATTGGAGCAACGGCAAGTTCGAAAACTTCAATACGCCCGATCCTTCGTATCATGGATTGGTGTACTCTTCCATCGCCGCGGCAGGACTGCCTCCATTTGCCATCAAGGCCCGCGTACAGGCCCTGCGCGATATCGGCGCGTGCCAGTCTCCATTCAATTCATGGCAGACCCTGCTCGGAATCGAGACGCTCAACTTGCGCATGGAACGTCATGTTCAAAACGCTCAAGCTGTAGCGGAATTTTTGGAGAAACACCCGAAGGTCGGCTGGGTGAAGTATCCCGGGCTCAAGAGTCATCCCGACCATGAGCGCGCCAAAAAATACCTGCCGAAAGGTGCGGGCGCGATTCTCGGCTTTGGTATCAAGGGTGGGATAGAGGCGGGCAGAAACTTCATCGAGAGCCTGCAACTATTCAGCCATCTTGCCAATGTTGGCGACGCACGAAGCCTTGCCATTCATCCTGCATCCACCACGCACAGTCAACTTACAGAAGAACAGCAGGCTTCCGCCGGCGTCAGCCCCGATTTTATTCGTCTGTCAATCGGTCTCGAAGATATCGAAGATATTCTTTGGGATATCGATCAGGCGCTTTTATAGTCATCTCGTTGGTCGAGTACCCGAGGATTGAGTAACGAGTGAAACGAGCGCATCGAAATCCGAGGGCGTATCGAGACCACCAGTATTCAAAAAAACTTTTGTAACAAGAGTTGCATTGCTTACTGGTGGCCTCGATAAATCCCGCCGCGCTGAGCAGAGCGATAGCGAAATCAAAGCGCGGCGGGACTACTCGACCATCGAATGGATATGGAAAATACCATGCCAGTAAGAATCCCAACTACCCTCCCTGCGCGCTTCATCCTTGAACGTGAAAATATTTTTGTGATCGATGAAGACCGCGCCTCACGCCAGGATATCCGCGCCTTGCGGGTTGCGATTCTGAATCTCATGCCGACCAAAGTGATCACCGAAACGCAACTGTTGCGTTTGCTTTCGAATTCGGCGCTGCAAGTGGACGTCACATTAATTCATACCGCCTCCCACGAATCAAAAAACACGTCGGCTGAACATTTGCTCAAACATTACGTCACCTTCGATGAGATCAAACGGGAAAAGTTCGACGGACTCATCGTCACGGGCGCGCCTGTGGAGCAGATGCCCTTTGAAGACGTGGATTACTGGGACGAACTCACGCAAATTTTCGATTGGGCTGAGACGCACGTCGAATCGACATTCAACATTTGCTGGGGGGCGCAGGCCGCGTTGTATCACAAATACGGCATCCCAAAATATGACCTGCCGCACAAGATGTTCGGAGTCTATGAACACCGCCTCTTAAACCCCGCCTCTAACCTGGTCCGCGGCTTCGACAACATTTTCTTCGCCCCGCATTCCCGTCACACCGAAGTTCGCCCAGAAGATATTCTACAAGTAAACGAGTTGGAAATTCTCGCTCAATCAGATGAGGCAGGCGTGTACATCGCCGCATCAAAGGACGGACGCCACTTCTTCGTTACAGGTCACTCCGAATATGATCCGTTGACTCTCAAATCTGAATACGACCGCGATGTAAACAAAGGCTTATCGATTCGCGTCCCGCAAAATTATTATCCAAAGGATGATCCCGCTCAAGTTCCCAACGTCCGCTGGCGCGGGCATGCCAATTTATTGTATTCCAATTGGCTCAATTACTTTGTGTATCAAGTCACGCGTACGACGTGAATGAAATTCCCACTTGACTCAACCTCATGCCTCGCATAGAATACCGCCCAACATGCGCTACGTTTGTTTCACCACCATGACCACAACTACCTCAGGAAATCTCCGTGAGGAATTTGCGCTTGGATGGAAGAAGTAACGACTCGAAAGTACTCTCAAAACGCACAACGCCTCACGGAATCGTGGGGCGTTTTTGTTTGACCTCACCCCTACCCCTCTCCTAAAAGAGAGGGGGGTCAAGGAGAAAATATGGACAAAACACTCGTGATGAAATTCGGCGGGACGTCCGTTGGCTGTGTGGATGCGCTTACTCGCGCGGTGCAGATCATCCGCGATGCGAAAAAAGATTGGGCGCGCGTCGTGGTCGTGACCTCGGCGATGTCGGGCGTGACGGATTTGTTGTTGAGTGTAGGGGCGGACGGCCGTCCGCCCCTACGGGACGTGCAAAATAAATTGCGAGAAAAACATTTCGCCGCGCTTGATTCGCTTGTCAAAGATGAAACTCTCCGCGAACAAACAAAATCAGAAATTAATTCTCTAATTCTCTCGTTAGTTGATTTGTGCAACGCGATCGCCGTGATCGGCGAAGCAACCCCGCGCGCGCTGGATGCGGTGGCATCGTTGGGCGAGCGGATGAGCGTCCGCTTGCTGGCGGCGGTGGCGAATGAGGCGGGGATAAAAGCCCAATGGACTGAATCAGCCTCCTTTGTCGTCACGAACGCGCACTTCCAGAATGCGAACCCCGATTTCAAAGTGACGTCAGAAAAAACGCGCGCGGTGTTGAATCCGATTCTCGATGCGGGCGTTGTCCCGATCACAACGGGATTCATCGGCGCGACGCCTGACGGAGTGATCACCACGCTGGGGCGCGGAGGGAGCGATTATTCCGCCGCGATCATCGGCAAGGCTTTGCCCGCCAATGAAGTGTGGATTTGGACCGACGTGGACGGCGTGATGACGACCGACCCGCGCATCGTGAAAGAGGCGCAGACGCTGCCTGAAATCAGTTATGGCGAAATTGCGGAACTCGCGTATTACGGCGCGAAGGTGTTGCATCCGAAAACGATCCGACCTGTTGTGGAGGCGGGAATTGGTCTGCGCATTTGCAACACGTTCAACCCGAGTCATGCTGGCACGCGATTAACGTCGAACGGAAAAAAGAACGGGCGCGTGATCAAAGCCGTGACCGCGATTCAAAAACAACGATTGGTGACGATCGAAGGGCGCGGCATGTTGGGCGTGCCAGGCGTTGCGGCGCGCGCGTTCGGCGCGGTGGCGTCCACAGGCACGAGCGTGCCGTTGATCACACAAGCCTCGTCGGAACAATCCATTTGTTTTGCTGTGCCGTCGGAAACAGCAACGACGGTCACCTCCGCGTTGGAAGAAACGTTCGCGCGCGAGATCGAAGACAACGACATTGACCGCGTGTGGTCTACCAAAGAAGTTTCGATCATCACCGTCGTCGGCGCGGGGATGCGTCACACGCCCGGCGTGGCGGGACAAGTGTTCAGCCGCCTCGGCGAGGAGGACGTCAACGTGCTCGCCATCGCGCAGGGTTCATCGGAAGTTTCGATCAGTTTAGTGGTTGTCTCAAGCGACACGGAACATGCCGTGAAGGCGTTGCATGGGTTGATCGTTTCGTAATACCTCGGTGGTCGAGAGGGCTGTCGGTTGAGTAGCGAGCGCAGTTTGCGAGCGTATCGAAACCAAGCCTATATCGAGACCACCACGTCGTAAAGCAATTCTTGTTACAAAAGTTTGTATGCGGACTTGTGGTCTCGATATGTTCCGCGACGAGCATCGCGGGACTACTCGACTACCGTGTAAATATCAAAGGAGAAATCATTATGCCATCCCAAATCCCCGTAGCAGTTTTAGGAGCCACAGGCTCCGTCGGTCAAAGATTTATTTCACTGCTCGACAATCATCCGTGGTTCAAAGTGGTCGCGCTCGCCGCATCAGATAAATCTGTTGGTCAAAAATATTCGCAAGCCACGCGCTGGATTTTGAACGAATCCATGCCCGACTATGCAAAAGATATGATCGTCGTGCCAGTCACAGTCGAAGCCGCGCAGGCAAAAATTGTTTTCTCCGCGCTACATAATGAGATCGCTAAAGACCTCGAGCCGCAGTTCGCGCGCGCGGGTATGGCGGTGTGTTCCAACGCCTCATCGTTTCGACGCGATGAGGATGTTCCGCTATTGCTCCCAGAGATCAACGCCGATCATATCCATCTCGTCACGCAACAACGCAAGAACAAAAACTATAGCGGGTGCATCCTCACGAATCCGAATTGCACAAGCACGGGTCTGACCATCGCGCTCAAAGCCCTCGACGACGCGTTCGGCGTGAAAAAAGTTTTTGCCGTGTCGTTGCAGGCGCTTTCGGGTGCGGGCTATCCCGGCGTCGCCTCGCTCGACATCATGGACAACGTGATTCCCAACATCAAGGGCGAGGAGGAAAAAGTGGAATGGGAGCCGCGCAAGATGCTCGGCAAATATAACAACGGCAAAATTGATCTGGCGGATATCCGCTTCAGCGCGCATACCAATCGCGTGGCGGTGACGGATGGTCACCTCGTCTGCGCCAGCGTGGAATTAACGAGTCAAGCGGACCCTCAAACTGCCGAGGCGATCCTGCGAGATTTCTCCGCCGCCTCATCCGCGCGCGAACTGCCGTCGAGTCCGCGACCTGTGATTCAAGTCCGCGAAGAAGCGGATCGTCCGCAACCTCGGCTTGACCGATTAACAGGCAACGGCATGACGACCGTTGTCGGTAGGATCAGGCGCGACCCGATCCTTGACCTGAAATTTGTCGTGTTATCGCACAACACCATCCGCGGCGCGGCGGGAGGTTCGATCTACAACGCCGAGTTGCTGGTGAGCGAAAATTTGTTGTGAGGCGCGGATGAAAATTAGAGGGTTGTTTCAGGATACAATAAGAGGAAATAAAGGGAGAGGGTGAGTTTCCAGATGTAAAATTCTGAACGGGCAGGCGTATAATGCTGTACATAGGCCGTTAGCCACGAAACCAAGTGATTGGCAAGTCCAAAACACAAGGAGCGATATGTCGCCACAGCAATCGAAATCTGGTTTTGTTAATATCAATAAAGCGAAACTCTATTATGAGATTGCCGGCGCTGGCGCTTCGTTTGTAATGATTCATGCCGGTGTGGCTGATAGCCGTCAATGGAATAACGAATTTGAATATTTTTCTCAAAGCAATCAGGTCATTCGTTACGACATGCGCGGGTATGGAAAAAGCGAACCAGTGGACGGGGAGTTTAGCCACATGAGCGACTTGGTTGCGCTACTTGATACATTGAGAGTTCATGAACCTATTATCATCATGGGTTGCTCGATGGGCGGCGGGTTGGCAATGGATTTTGCATTAACTCATCCATCAAGAGTAAAGGCGTTGGTAATGGTTGATTCTGCGCCAAGTGGATTGAAACTAGACGTTCCCACGCCTTCTAAATTCTCTGACGCAGAGAAAGCCTTTGAGTCTGGCGATTTCGATTTAGTGGCAGAAATTGAAACACAGATTTGGTTCGATGGCATGGGGCGGTCGCCAGAACAAGTTGATCCCACAATGCGAAAATTGCTATATGAAATGGATCGCCTGGCGCTATCCCATGAAGTCAAAAGTTTAGGGAAACGTCTGCCAAACACCGAAGCTCCAGCATTTGACCGCCTGGAAAATCTAAATATACCCGTTCTCATTGTTGTTGGTTCACAAGATACGTCCTATATTCTCGCGGCTGCTGATTACATGAAGGAAAAGATAAAATCTGCGATTAAAACAACCATTGAAGACGCTGCACATCTGCCAAACATGGATAAACCACAAGAGTTTCAGAAAATTGTGGAAAAGTTCCTATCATCAGTAGCAATTGGCGGCTAACAAAGCGTCCCGTAAGAACATCGGGGTGATATGCACTTGACACATTCACTTCGCTCAGCGCAGGCGGTGGGACTGCCGCCTTCGGCGGCGTGCGGTAGCCCTGCTCTCGGAGTTTTATCCACGCCCGCCCGGTTGTCGAGCCTGTCGAGACACACCCGCAGGTAACGCAGGCCGTTACGTTATCCCGTCCTTTGCAAGATAATTTTGAGACTTGAAATAGCACGATATCCATGCTATGATAGCGGCATGATAAGGTCGTTCAAAGATACGGGAACGGAAGATATCTTCAACGGCGAAAACAGCAAAGCGGCGAGAAAAATCTGTCCGTCCTCTATTTGGAAAGTTGCCGCCAGAAAATTAGACCAAGTTGATTCTGCCACCACTCTGCATGAGTTGAAAATTCCACCAAACAATAAACTTGAAGCCTTATCAGGTGATAGAAAAGGTCAACACAGTATCCGCATAAATGACCAATATCGTATTTGTTTTGTGTGGACTAATTTGGGTCCCGACCAAGTTGAAATTGTGGACTATCACTAGCCAAAAAAGCAGGAGTTAATATTATGGTTCGCGTTCCTACCAACCGCATACCTACTCATCCTGGCGAAATGCTTATGGAAGAGTTTTTAGACCCAATGGGAATCAGCCAGAAAGATTTGGCAGATAATATTCATGTTTCTTATCAGCGTATCAATGAAATTGTGAATGGGCGCAGGGGCATCACTCCAAGCACGGCTTTGCGCTTGGCAAAATTCTTTGATATGTCTGCTGATTTTTGGATGAATTTACAGTTGCGCTGGGATTTATATTTTGCGCAACAAGACGAAAATAAAGTATTAGCATCCATCCATCCATATTCAACGGCTGGATAAAAGGCGGCGAGTCTTAAGGCCAAAAGCGTGCCAACAAAGCGTCCCGTAAGAACATCGGGATGGTATGCACCTGACACATTCGCTTCGCTCATTGCAGGCGGGTTGGATTCTGCGCACGGAACACAACAGATGATTTTTAGAATTTCAAGCGTTTACGGCGCGCCGAAGACTACGGCATAATATCCAAAATCGTTGAAGAACGAATATCCTGCGCCGATCTCGGAGTATTGAGCGCTGAGCAGGTTTCGATTGTGAGACAGGTCTGCCTGGTCGGTTGCCCACCATGTAACCGTTTCTTGCGCCGAAGGAGGCGGATTGCGGCCATACACATTTTCAGTAACATTGCCCGAATACCCAGCCGCGGCGGCACGCGTCTGCGGTGTCGAACCGTTCGACCCCGTATGGACGAATAAATTATTGCAAGCCATGTCATTGCTGTGCGCCTGCGCGGCGGCGGTCAATGCCGGGTTAACTTTCAAAGCGGGGAGGCCGTTGCTTACGCGGTAAGCGTTGATCGCATCCACCACCGCGGTCACGTTGGCTGGGTTCACGGTCAACGCGCAGGAAGCGGGAGCAGGTCCGGGTCCGCTGGACGCGGTGTTGGTCGTCTCAGCGACTACCGTTCCGACGGTGATAATCACCCATAGCGATGTGCCTTTATCCACAGGCATCGCTCTGCCGGAGGGGTCGCGCAGTTCAAAGTCCGCGCGGGCGGCCTCATCCTTTGCGGGCGCGGTCATGGTCACAGATATATCCAGGGTCGTGCCCGGTTTCGTCTCGCTGAGTGGAATTGATTTGGGCGCGCTCATTTGCTCGCCGCTGGCAAAGGCCAGGCTGTATCGATTCGTCCACGTGCATGTGCCGGTATTCTTCACACGCCAGGTTTTGGTGAACGACTCGCCCTGGTCGAAGTTGGTATTATCCGGCACGGTTACATCGGAGACGAACGAGGCGCTATCGGTGCAGTTCGAGGAAGACGCGGCAGGGGTGGCAGATTTCGCAACGGATGTGGAGGCGGCGGGTTTGGTCACTGCTTTTCCCGTACAAGCTGAAAGCGCCAGCGTCAGCAAAGCCATCAGATAGAACGTTTTGCGTAACATGAGGCCACCTCCTTTGGGGGTGAATTACACGCTGGGCCCGATTATATAATAATCCGTGAAATATCGCGGTCGAATAAGCCTGCATTTTTCAATACATCCTGCGAAGTTCTCATGCCTCATGGAAATTCCCATCGCCTGCTCCGCGTGCAGACGAGGCCGCGTTGCCAACCTGTAAAGAATCAATTCGCCGAATCCATGAGAAAACTCTCACCAAGTTTTCAACCCTTACCATTCAACTTCGGCTATAATCGAAAAATCGATTTAGAGCGTTGTGGACGAAAGTCGCGCGCTTCGATCTAATCTTTTTTTCTTCGAAAGGAAATACAATGGGACTCTTCAGCACAATACTCGAAAAGTTGGGACTGGGAAAGAAAGCGCCCGCCGCAGCCAGCGGAGCCGCGGCCGCGTCCACGCAGAAAGCTGCACCCGCGCCGACGAGCGGTTCCACGCACACTCCTGTTTTCACTCCCATTACGCCCGCGACCCCCGCAAAGCCCGCGCCGACTCCCATCTCGGAAGTGGACGTGGTGAAGAAGCTGGAGCAGATGGCCGCCGGATCGGGCCTCGATTGGAAAGTTTCGATCGTGGACCTGCTCAAGATCCTGGGCATCGACAGCAGCCGCGAGGCGCGCAACGATCTGGCCAAGGAATTGGGTTGCCCGGCTGAATTGATGAGCGACTCGGCCAAGATGAATACCTGGTTACACAAGACCGTACTCCAGAAGATCGCTCAGAACGGCGGAAACATCCCGGCCAACCTTTTAGACTGAAAGCAACAAATGCAAGCAACAGCGCAGGCAATTGCCTGCGCTGTTTTCATTTCTCTCGCCAAGCGGGCCAATCAACTACTTTCCGTATCTTTCCCTCAATTCATCCGCGGCCCGGTTCAACTCAGCGGCATTTCGCTGAATCTTTTTGATGGCGGTCGCCGCATCATCCACACCTTGCGGGCCGGCGCGAAAAATGGCTTCATCCAGCCAGACCGCTTCATGCTCGCAGGCGCGCGTGGCTTCAGGTAAATCCATGCGCTTGAAATCGAAATATTGGGGAAAAGCCTTCGGTACAGCCAGGTTGGATTTTTGCGGCTGGAACAATTCATAGTTATGCATGGCTTCGTACCCCGTCCAGCAGACGACGCCTTCCGCCTCCAGCGCGCCGCAAAGTATGTCGTGTTCCATGCCGAATTCCTGCGGATCAATCGAAAAAATATAACGATAAAAAGAACGCGTGGTATGACGCGGATCGTGTTTCATCACGCGCACGCCCTTGATTTCGCTGAGGGCCTCGTCCATGTAGGCGGCCATTTCTTCGCGCTGTTTTGCCTGCGCGGGAAATCGTTCGATGCCTGCAAGAGCCAGCGCGGCCTGTAATTCGCTCAAGCGGTAGTTCCCGCCCTGCATAGCCAGTCCGTTTGAGTCCTCAGGCCCGCCGCCCAGGATATGCGGCCGCCCGCAATCAATGATGCTGGCGGCCAGCGCGGCATGTTCCGCCGATTTGCATAACAGGATTCCGCCTTCGCCTGAGGTGAGAGTCTTCGAAGATTGGAGCGAGAACGAACCGAAGTGACCAATTGTCCCCGCGCCCCGACCGTTCCATTTCGCGCCGTGCGCGTGCGCGCTGTCCTCGATCACGATCAAATGATGTTTTTCCGCCAAAGCCATGAGGGCATCCATATCCGCCATGTTCGATCCGAGATGCACCGGGATGATGGCCCTGGTCTTCGATGTAATGGCCCTCTCAACCGCGCGCGGATCGAGACAATACGTGTCCGGCTCCACATCCACAATGACGGGAATCGCGCCGGCGCTCATCGGTGCGGAGGCAGTGGCCTGAAACGTATAGGCAGGCACGATCACTTCATCGCCCCAGCCGATGCCTGCCGCGCGCAAAGCCACTTCCATCGTTACCGTTCCGTTGATCATCGGCACTGCATAACCGCCGCCTTGTAACTCAGCGAATTTGCGCGCCAGCTCCGCCGTCTTCGGCCCGGGATAGGGATAACCGCCCCAGCGTCCCGACTTGACTACTTCCACCACCGCATCGACCTCGCGCTGATCCCACACCGGCCAGTTGGGATAAGGCTCCTTGCGCGTTTTGGGTCCGCCTAAAATTGCCAACTCAGACATGCCACAATCTCCTTATAACAAAAAATATCGATCGATCCAAACCTGCATTAAGCGCGGCAGAGTTTCGATCTACAATCGAAAGCTCCCTGTTCACGCGCGAATCACTTTGCCATTTCTTTGGCACCTGCCACCATGCGGTCCCGAACCAGATAGCCGTCGAATTTCGCCTGCTCCATGCCGAGGATCACCGCGCCCATCACAGGCGGGCCTTCAAGCCGAATCAACCTGGCTTTCGGACAATATTCGAGCACCAGTTCGCGCATGGGCTTCGTAATCAGCTCGCCTGCTTCAAAGATACTGCCCGATTGAACGATCTCCACTTCATCCTGCTCCATCCCAATTTGGCGCGCTACAGATACCGCCAGCCAGCCCAATTCCCTGCCTGCCCAATCCATAACCGCGCGGGCCGCGCCATCCCCGGCGTGCGCCGCCTCGATCACCTGCATCGCCAGAAACGAATGCAAATGATAATAATCTTTTGAAACACCTTCCATCATGTCCATTTCATTCTTCGCGCCGGTCGCTTCGAGATAAATATTGGTCAATGCAGTTGGCGGAATACGTTTGACCCAGGCATAGCTCACCATCTGCAACCCGCGCGCGGTAATCTCCGACGCGCCGCCGTATTCGCCAAACGGGCTTCCATTGCCCACGACGCGCCCCTCCTGCCCCTGCCTGCCGCGCCCGCGGCAATTATTGGACGAGCCGGCGGTCACATTGACTCCGATGCCGCGCGTCGCGCCCGCCAGCAAACCGTTCACGCCATCGTTGACGACCTCCACCGGGCAGGATAAACCCAGCGTTGCGACAGCCTGCAAATGCGGTTCATGATCGGACGGAAAATCGCATCCGGCCACGCCGAAGCCTGCTCCACAGATTTGAGAGACCTCCACCCCGGCCTGTGTGCGCGCCTCCTCGAACGATTTGATCAGCGCCGCCTTGAGTCCGTCATACCCGACGCTTTGATGATTTCCGCCGCCCGCCCTGCCAAAACCCAAACAGCGCCCCGAGTCATCCGTAATCAATGCATGGGTTTTGGATGAACCTACGTCAATGCCTAAAAAGTATTCCATAGGGTCTCCGCGCCAAATTACAGGTTACGAGCCGTCCATATCGAAACTCATTTCTTGATCGTCACAACGCGTCCCGTCCTGCTCGACTCATACGCCGCATCCACCACTTTCATATTGATCCAGCCTTCCAGCCCGCCGGGAACGGGAATGCGGCCACCCTCCACACAGTCAACGAAATATTTCAACTGGGCATGATACATATCCCGCGTATCGTGCGATTTATGTTTCGCGATGTTCGGTTTGATCACATCGATCTTTTGCTCCTCCTCGTTCGGCAATTCCAGATGGGTTGGAAAGACCTGCCCAAACCCCTGCACGCCATAAAGTTGCACGCCCGCCTCCGGGCTGTCCGAATGCGGCTGCCACCAGCCCGTTTCGATGTAGGCAACCGCGCCATTATCCCATTCGACCATGATCACACCGGTATCATCCACGTCGTAGTTTCCATAATTCGTGCCGATCTTCGCATACACAGTGACAGGCTGGGGATCGCCGAGCAGATAACGCGCAGTATCCAGCGCGTGCACGCCCATATCGGCCAGGGCGCCGCCGCCCGCGAACTGCTTCTGCGTGAACCAGCCCGAAGGCCCCCAATGAACGTGAACGCTATAGGCTTTGGCGCGGATGATCCGGCCCAACTGCGCGGATTGTTCCTTCAGCCATTGAACTTCGGAGTGAAATCGCCAGCAGTGCGCCACCATCAACAACGCGCCCGATTTCTGCGCGGCCGCGCACATTTGCTCCGCTTCAGGCGCGTTCATCGCCATCGGCTTCTCCACCAGGACGTGCACGCCCGCTTTCAATGCCGCGATGGTCTGCGGCGCGTGCAAATAATTCGGTGTGCTCACCACCAACGCGTCCACGCCGCCGTCTTTAAGCATTGCCTCCACAGTTTCATACTGCCGCGTGATGCCGAACTCCTCCCCGAAGGCGGCCATCGACTCAGGCCGATGATTGACCGCGGCGGTTAGTTCCAACCCCAGGCTCTGCGCGGCTTTTGCGTGCACTTTGTTAATTCCGCCGGTTCCGGCAAATGCAATTTTCATTTCTGCTCCTTGATCTTCACGTCCGAGTATAAAGGCTGTTCGCGATCCATGATCAATGCCATCGCTCCCAAGACTCCCGAACGGCCGCCTAATGCAGGCGGGACGATGTATTCTTCGATCCGTTCCGCCACCATGTCGTGCTGGATATAGCCGTTCAATAATTCCCGCACTTTTCTTCGCACCGCAGGAAATATAAAATTCTTCTGCATCACGCCGCCGCCGACGACAATGCGCTGTGGCGCGAGGCAAAGGATATAGTTCACCAGCGCCTGCGCGATGTACCCGGCTTCGATCTCCCAGAATGGATGATCGTCGAGGAACGTTTCGCCGCGCTGACCGAAGCGCGCTTCGATGGCCGGCCCGGCGGCGAGGCCCTCGAAACAATCTCCATGATAAGGGCAGGCGCCTCGAAACGGATCCAACTCAAGGTCATGAAAGATGCGGATGTGTCCCATTTCAAGCGGGAAGAGTCCGCGTAACGGTTTTCCGTTGAGAATGTATCCGCCGCCGATGCCGGTTCCAATGGTCAGGTATAACGAGTGGCTGTCGTTTTGGCTGGCGCCCCACTTCGCCTCGCCCAGCCCTGCGACGACTACATCCATTTCCGCCGCGATGGGCAGTTTTATTTTTTCGCCCAGCATGCCGAGGATATTCGTGTGCCTCCAATCGAGCTTGGGCGTGCTGGTGATATAGCCATACGTGGGCGAATCGGGATTCGTATCGAACGGACCGAACGAGCCCAGCCCGATGCCGCGCAAGCGATTCAAATAGGGCGCGAAGAAATCGCAAACGTTTGCGATGGTTTCGGCGGGCGAGGTGGTGGGAAGGCGCGCCTCGGCAACGATGTTCCCGGGGCCACTGCCCACGGCGCAATTGAACTTCGTGCCGCCGCCTTCGATGCCGCCGAACAGGAATTCGCTGTCCATAATATTTATCGGATCGAAGCGGAGCCTCGGCTCACTCCTTTGAACCGGTGAGCTTGATGCCCTGGATGAACGTCTTTTGCGCGAAGAAGAAGGCGATCACAATCGGAACGGTGAAAACGACAGAGGCGGCCATCAACTGGTTCCAGATCATTGTGCGCTGACTTTGGAAATCGCGCAAGCCCAGAGCCATGGTGAATTTATCGGGGCTGTTCAGGAATAACAACGGCGCGGTAAAGTCGTTCCACGCGTAGAGAAAGGTGAAGACGGTGACGGTCGCGATGACCGGTACGGAAAGCGGCAGGACGATGCGCGTGAAAATCTGCCATTCGGAAGCGCCGTCCACGCGCGCCGCGTCGCACATTTCTTCGGGAATAGTGCGGAAGAACTGCCTGAGCAGGAACACATCATACGCGTTGGCAAAAAAGGCGGGTACCAGCAAGGGCAGAAACGAATTGCCCCAATGCAGGTAATCGTTGAAGAATAGATACAGCGGAATCATCGTCACCTGATACGGAAGCATCATCGTTGCCAGCACAATGATGAACAACAGGTCGCGGCCCGGGAAGCGGATGCGCGCGAAAGCATACGCCACCGGCGTATTGGATAACAACGTTCCCACAATGGTGAAGAAGGCGATAATCAAGCTATTCTTGAAATACACCCCAAAACTGGCGCCCACGCCCGGCCGACTGCCGCGCTCCATGGCGTCGATGAAGTTCTGCCAGCGAAAACTGACATGCAGGATCGGCTCGGCGATCTTCACGGCGCCCTGTTGAATTTTATACTGCAACTGCTGACTCGGGTTTTTCGGGTCAACAAATGTTCCCAGTCCGCTCTCGATCTTGACCATGGCCAGTTGGCGAACGCCCGCCTCGGTGGTGACGTTATATAACGGCAACTGCTGTCCGTTCACATTGACCGTGACGTTGTCGTACGGCAACCAGCGCGGCGGTGTGTGGAACACATCCTGGTCCGATTTAAAGGCGGTGACCAGCATCCAGATGAAGGGGATCAGGAAGAACAGTCCGATAAAATTGATGAGCGTATGGCTGAACAATGACCGGAAAAAATCACGGATCTTTTTCCGCCGATGGCTGGCGCGCGGTTCGAGGCTGGCATCCTGGCTGAGGGCTGGGAATTGTGCGGGAATATTGGCAGTCATATCTTCACCCTGCGTAATACGTAAAACGTTCGCTGACCTTCAACAACAGGATCGTACAGCCAAGGATGACGAGGAACAACACCCAGGCCATGGCCGAGGCGTAGCCGATCTTCAAATATTGAAAGGCCGCCTGATACAAATAAACGCTGTAGAACAAGGTGGAGTTGAGCGGCGCGCCCAATGGCACGCCCGAGCCGCCCGAACCGCGAAAAATATAAGCTTGCGTAAAATACTGGAACATCGCGATCACACCCGTGATGAGATTAAATAAAGTGATCGGCGAGACCATGGGGATCGTAATATAGCGTAATCTTTGCCACCAACTGGCGCCATCCAACTCGGCGGCCTCCAGCAGACTGGTCGGCACATCCTGCAAACCGGATAGATAGATCACGATCGTGGCGCCCATGCCCCACATTCCCAGCAGAATCAAAGCCGGCTTGGACCAATTCGGGTCGTTCAGCCAGTTCGGGCCCTGGACGCCGAGAGCGCCGAGCATCGTATTCATCATGCCCGATTGCGGATTCAAGATCCATAACCAAAGCAGTGTGCTGGCCACAGTCGGAACAATGGAAGGGAGAAAATAGATCACGCGGTAGATGGACTGCCCGCGCACTTTGAGATTCAACAGCACCGCGCACAGAAAGGAGGCCAGCAGTGTAATGGGCACGCCGAAGATCACCATGTAGGACGTGTTCCACAACGAAGTCCAGAAAAGCTTATCGGCGAGCATGGTCTTGTAATTATCCAGCCCCACCCAGACCAGCGGCGTGCGCGAGTGATATTCGGTGAAACTATAGACGAGAGAAGCCGCCATCGGATAAAAGGTGAACAGGATAAAACCCACGAACCACGGCATAAGAAACAGGATTCCCAGCCAAAAGTTCTGCCGGGTGCGTTTACTCCACTTGGCCGCGCCGCGCTTTCGCTTCGTCGGCTGATTGGTTTCCAGCAGTTCCGCCATGAGCGTCTCCTTCCTATAAAGAGAGGGGAACGGAGGGTTACTCCGTTCCCCTCGCATTGCACGTTTACTTCAACGCATCCTGAAGTTTCGGGGCAAAGTCGCTTTGAAGTTGATCGAGTTCAGTCTTGGGATCGGCGCCAGTATGAAGGATCTTCTCTTCCACAGTCGCGTACGCGTCGTTGAATTCGGACGAGATGGGAGTGTTAATGATAAAGTAGGCGTTCTTGCTTCCCATCAAATCCACGAAGACCTTGAACTTCGGGTTATCGGTGAAGCACTTATCCTGCGCGGCTTTCTTGCTGGTGGGCAGGTTGGCGTTATAGCACATTTCCTCGGAAATGATGCTGGGCGACATCATCCAGGCCAGCAGTTTGGCTGAGGCTTCCTGATTCTTGGCGTTGGCCGGGATGACCGCCACCGTTCCCTGCACCACGCCGGTATTGGCGCGCTCGGGATGATCCGCCGGAGGCGGCATGGGCGCGACGCCGTAATTCAACTCGGGCTTGAACTTGCTGATGAAGTTCGGGCCGGTCTGCCATTCGCCGTCCACATACATGGCCAGTTTGCCGGTGTAGAACGGATAATCTGGCGACATGTATTGATCGCCGAAGCCAGTGGAGAAGGCCAGCACGTTATCGTAGCCGTTCTTGGCATAGAACTGCTGTTCCCAAGTCAGCGCATTGATCATGGGCTGGCTGTTGACGGTCAGTTGAGTTCCATCATCGTTGTACCAGAAACCGCCGAATAGACGCGCGTACAAGTCGGTGTGACCCCAGGCCTGATCGGGAATGAAACCGATCTGCTGTAACTTGCCGTCCGGGCCGGTCTTCGTCAATTTATCCGCGTATTCAGCCAATTGTTCCAGCGTTTGAGGCGGCATTTCGGGATCGAGCCCCGCGGCCTCGAACAGGTCCTTATTCCAGAACAAGGCGTAAATATCGGTGCCCCAGGGCAGGCATAGGATCTGATCGCCCTGCTTGCATTGCTGTAGAGGCGCATCGTACATATCGCTCAGATCGATGCCGCCTTCTTTGATCGCGTTGGAAAGCTCAACCACCAAACCTTCCTTGGCGTAGGACTTCACCAGATCGCCGCCGCTCAAGATGAGCACATCCGGCGGTTCGGAGCCGGTGAGAGCCGGCAGGATCTTATCCGCTTCCACGGGCGCAGTCACGGTCACTTTGATGCCGTTGGCGCTTCCGTACTTATCGAACAGGGCCTGAAGCTGTTGGGGATTATCGCCCCAGGTAATCCAAACATTCAATTCTTTCGGCGCGGATGCGGCCGGTTGATTTCCGCCGCAGGCCGCCAGCAACATGGACGCCATGATGATCAGCGTTGCGAGCTTGAACAGTTTGTTAGTCATTGACTCCTCCGGGTAAGTTCCAGTTGGATCCAGATTCGAGACTCGACGTTTGGTATCGGTTCACCTCCTTTTGAATCAAACTACACTGCCCGGCGTTGGATGGGGCTTGCACCCGCACGATTCGCGGATGACCAGTTCCGTCCGCATCAGAGTCAGACTTTGAGCCTGCTGGCCGTTCAATAAACGGATCAATTGGCGGACGGCTTCGCGCCCCACCTCTTCAATCGGCGCACGCACGGTCGTCAGCGCGGGGGAAATGTAGCGGGCAAATTGAACATCGTCGAAACCGACCACAGCCACATCGTCGGGAATGAGGCGGCCAGCCGCTTTCAGCGCGCGGTAAACGCCCATCGAGGCGTCATCGTCGCCGGCGAAGACCGCGTCGAATTCAATCCTGTCTTCGATCAGTTTTTGAATCGAGCGCAGAGCGATGGTATCGTCAAAGCCGCCGGGCGCAATCAGGCTTTCATCCACCGGCAGGCCGTGCGCTTCCAACGCTTCGCGATAGCCGCGCTCGCGCCAGACCGAATCTTCGTGGCCCTCCGTCCCGCGCAGAAAAACAATACGGCGCCGGTGATGTTTCTCGATCAGATGACCGACGAGCATCTCCGCGCCGTCCTTATTTTCGATAGTGATGACCGGGATGTTCAAACCCGGAGGAGAGCTTTGGTGCATGAGCACGAGGGGAAATTTCAGGGCGCTTAAACGCTGTAATTCGGCTAGTTCGAGGCTGGAGGTAAAGACCAGCAAGCCGTCCGTGTTATGTTCGCCCAGCGGCCCGCGCTGTTGCGGATGCGCGCCCTGCGTGGAATTAATCAGTAATTCGTAACCGGCCTGGCGGGTTTCCTCTTCGATGCCTTTGAGCAAAAGCGGGAAGAACGCCCCGCCGATCTCGGACAGGGTGAGGCCGATGGTTTTGGTGCGGCGGCTGGCCAGCGTGCGCGCCGCGGTGCGCGGCACGAATTGAAGTTCTTCGATGGCGCGCCGGACGCGCTGTTTCTTCTCGGGAACAACAGGTGTTTTCCCGTTGATCACGCGGCTGACGGTGGCAATGGAAACCCCGGCCCGCCTGGCAACATCCGAGATTGTGGGAATTTGGTTTTTGTTCATCAGGCGAAAACGTTTTCTGAAAACGCTTACAAAAAGTATACATGAATGGATTTCAAAGGTCAACTACCGATTTTCACGCTTGGCAATCTGACGAGTTCCAGCGGGGAGACAGCCTGCATTGCTGCGGCAGATGTTTTCGCGTGCACCGAAATGACCCTTACGAAGTTTCTCAGGCGCCGGTCAGACCGACCTGGAATATCTCTCCAACCATCCCCCACAGCGAAATACGTTGTATAGTTAAAGGAAATTTACCGCCGGAGGCAGAGATGGACACAAAACACACCCGGGGCGAGGTGCATGGCTGTATCGTATGCGGAAAGTTATATGAGCTTTACGTGGTGTACGACGACCGGGATAAATTCGTGGATTTCAAAGTGATGAGCGCCGGCGCCCAGCGCGTGGACTACCCGGAACGGCCGCTGGTGGCCTGCGAGAAACACAGCCCTGCCGAGATCGAGGCCGCGGTTGCGCGCACGTACGGCGTTCCCAAGAACGAAGAAACCGATTTTTAAAAATTCGCGCGCCGTGTTCGAATAACATTCTTTCTCCCGTTATAATCCTCCTCATGCGCCGCTTTCTTCAAACAGAAAAATCGATTCCCGCGCTGTTCGCGGCGGTCACCCTGCTCGCCTATGGATTGCTCCTTCCTTACACGGGCTTCTATTGGGACGACTGGGGTTTTGCCTGGCTTGCAAAATTTCTCGGCCCAGCCGAGTTCATCCCGGCCTTTCACGGCTTCCGCCCGTTTCTCGGGCCGGTCTTTTTCCTCACCACCAGCCTCATTCCCACCGACCCGCTTTACTGGCAAATCTTTGCGCTTGCGATTCGATTCCTCATCGGCCTTTCAGCCTGGTGGATGCTTAAATCGTTCCTTCCGGAACGTCCTCGTTTCGCGCTCACCGCCGCGCTGTTCGTCCTGGTCTTTCCCGGCTACAGCCAGCATTGGGTCGCATTCACGCATATTAATCAGGAATTGATTCCGTTCATCTTTTATCTGCTCTCGTTCGGCGTCAGCGCGCATGCGATTCGCAAACACAACGCGCTTCTCACCTTATCCGCGCTGGCCCTGCAATTTGCCGGTCTCTTCCCCACCGAATATTTTTTCGGTCTCGAGCCACTGCGTTTTCTGTTCATCTGGTTTATGCTGGCCGAACCCAATTTCCGCTCCTGCCTGCGCCGCGCGCTGGGCCTTTGGGCGCCCTATCTTGTATTGTGGATCGCGGATGCCGCCTGGCTGTTTTCGCTCTATCATTCCAATGCCTATGTTTCCTACGGAATCCAAACTTCGCAAGCATTAAACCTCCCGAACATTTTGACGGCGCTGGCTGACGCGCTCTTCAAAGCCGGATTCTACGTTTGGGGACAAGTCCTCTTTTTGGCTGGTTCCACTTTTTCCGCGCCCGCCTCCCTCCTGACCTTCGGTCTGATTGCCGTTACCTGCGCGCTTCTTATTTTTTATCTGTTGCGCCTCAACCTCCCCAGCGAAGCGACTTTTGTCCTGCCCGCTTTGTTGATCGGCCTCATCGGAATCCTGCTCGGACGGATTCCTTCGCTGGCCGCGGGACTGCCGCTCACGCTTCAGTCCACCTTCGACCGTTTCATGATCTCGCTGACTCTCGGCGGGAGTCTATTCTTCGCCGGATTGATCGAATTGATCTTCCAGAAAAATCAACGCATCAAAATAATAATCGTCGGCCTGGTCGTGGCGTTCGGCATCGGACAGCAATTTTTCAACGCCAATCTCTTCCGGCGCGATTGGGCGCGTCAGCAGGAAATTTACTGGCAGATGGCCTGGCGTATGCCCGCCCTCCAACCGAACACCCTGATCCTCACGGATCAGATTCCCAATATGCCATTGGAAACGGACCTCTCCTTCACCGCGCCGGTGAACTGGATCTATGCGCCGAATTACAGCGGCGGCGCTGTGCCGTTTGCCCTGCTGTACACCGAGGCGCGTCTCGGCGGCGGAACCCTGCCAACATTACAGCCTGATATGAATGTAACGTTACCTCTGCGTACCGTGAGCTTCCACGGCTCGACAAATTCGGCGCTGGTGATTCTCGTCCCTGAGAACGGTTGCTTGCGCGTGCTCGATCCCGCGCTCGGCGACGCGGAAACATATGAAAAAGAATCCAGTTATCTGCTTCAAGCCATCCCATATTCTCATCCATCGCAGATCGTCACGAACGCATCGCAACCGAAATTGCCAAATCCGCCCTTTATCAGCGAGCCTTCGCATACATGGTGTTATTTTTATGAGCGGGCAGAGCTGGCGCGCCAAACCGGAGATTGGGAGGAAATCGTCAGGCTTGCACGGCAGGCCGCGGCGCTCGGCTATAAACCGGACGATGTTTTCGAGCAACTGCCATTCATCGAAGCCGATGCGCATACCGGCCGCGTGGACGAAGCCATAACTCTCTCGCGCGATTCGGTGAAAGCCACGGCGCGCGTCCGCAAAGGCGTGTGCAACGTCTGGAAACGGATTCAGGTCCAGGTTCCGGAAGGAAGCGGGCGTGCCTCCGAAATGTTGGATGAATTCGATTGTAGTCGCTAATCAATCGTTGGTATGCTTGACGCGTTAAACGGGATGTGCTACTATCGCGCATTGAGTACGCATAGGTATTACATTGGATAGAGGAGAACCCATGAATTTAAAAACCAACGGCCGGAAGTTAGCCGCGATCTTTTTACTGGGCGCAGTAATGTTCACCGCTTGTACGCAGTCTGTCTCGAACGCGCCTTCCGCCGCCGCCACTATGATCTCGACCGGGATTTTCGTTTCTCCGTTTCCCTCCTCTGAAAATCCAATGGATATGATCAAACAATTTGCACAGCAAACCGCCGAAGCGCAAACGGCGATAGCCGGCGGCGGAACGCCTGCCACGCCGCAACCTGTGGCGGTCACCGGCACCGGCATCACACCGCAGACCGGCGTTACCTCCACGCCGGGGCTTCCCGGTACACCCACTAATTCCTTGAACGTGACACAGGTCTTTGTAACGGCGGTCACGCCGACGAACACGCCGATGGTCGCTGTTACGCCCGGCGGACCGACACCCACACTAGGCCCGAAGCCCGCTTCTTATACATTGCAACCCGGCGAGTTCCCTTATTGCATTGCGCGCCGCTTCAATGTGAATCCGGATGAATTGCTGAATCTGAATCATCTGACGGACGGGCAGTTGTATTATCCGAACCTGACCTTGACCATTCCCCAAACAGGGAATCCCTTCCCCGCCGGCCGTGCACTGCACTCACATCCGGATACATACACTGTTCCAGCCTCCGGGCAGACGATCTATGGAGTGGCCTGCTATTACGGCGACATAGACCCTGCCGCCATTGCCGCCGCCAATGGGCTGTCGCTTTCGGCCAACCTGACCGGCGGGCAACAATTGAAAATCCCGTAAACCGGAACAAACGAATCATCCTCCGCCCAGGTTCACTGCCTGGGCGTTTTGTTAAGGAGATCGCATGGGTTTTGAATTAATCAAATCGGAAGTGGTCTTGAAGGCGCGCGTATTCCTGTTGCGGCGCGACTGGCTGAAAACCCCGGACGGGCGTGAGACAACTTACGACATTATCGAGCATCATGGCTCGGTGGCAATTGTCCCGATCGACGCCGACGGGAACATGTTATTTGTGCGGCAGTACCGTCACGCGGCGGGCAGGGACGTGCTCGAACTGCCCGCCGGAACGCTCGAACCGAATGAGGATCCGCAGGTATGCGCGGCGCGCGAGATTCGCGAGGAGACGGGTTTCGCGGCGGGCAGGCTGGAAAAGATCGGCGAGTTCTACCTCGCGCCGGGTTACTCCACCGAGTTCATGCACGTATTCCTCGCGACGGAGTTGACGTACGATCCGCTCGAAGCGGACGCGGATGAATTTCTCAGTGTGGAAAAAATTCCAATTGCAGAAGCAATTCAAAGGTCGGAGCGAGGCGAAGTGCCGGACGCCAAGTCTCTGGCGGCGCTGTGGCTGGTGCGCAAATATCTGAAATAGCGAGGCTGGGAACCTCCGGATTCCCAAAGGATTCGGGGGTTCGAGTCGGGGTATAGTTGGGAATTCCTGAAAGGGTTACGAGAGACCGAGACATCCATCATCGTCCCCACTTTGCTTCTTACTGAAGTTGTCGCCTCCATTGCTCGAAAACAAGGCAACACGGCTTTAGCATTAAATTGGATGGTAGAAATTCAGCAGATTCCAAATATCGTCTTGATCGAACTCGATAAATCTCTTGCCGAATCCGCGGCTGAAATTGCCGCGACACACCGCCTGCGCGGCAATGACGCGGTCTATGCCGCGGTGGCGAAACGTTTTGCAACGGAACTGGTGACGCTGGATGCGGAACAATTGCAACGCGCGCGGAAGGCGGTAAAAGTTCGGAAGCTACGATGAAACGTTTTATCTTCCTGCTCTTGTTATTTCTGCTCCTCTCCGCGTGCGTACCTGCACCCACGCCCGCCTCCACCTCCACGCCGACAACTGCTCCGCCGCCCAAAGCAACCCCGTTGACGCGGACGCCGCTTTCTCCGTATGAAGAGTACTACGGGGAGGGCAAGTGCACCAACGGCTTCTACTGCTGTCAGCAGACAAACGGCGATCCGGCCTGCTGTCACGTGGGCCAGGTCAGCTTGAGTGGAGCTGTCTTTTTCTCTACTTGACAGGCATAACGCTGAGCGTTATCATATTCTCCCAATGATCAAAACCTTCGCCGACAAAGAGACCGAACAACTCTTTCAGCGCGCCGCGTCCCGTTCCCTGCCGACGGAGGTCCAGCGCAAGGCGCGGCTGAAATTGGAAATTCTTGACGCGGCGGAAAAATTGAGCGATTTGAAAGTCCCGCCCGGAAACCGATTGGAGAAATTAAGCGGCAACCGTGAAGGCCAGCATAGCATTCGGATCAACCAGCAATGGCGAATCTGTTTTCGATGGAAGAACGGCGACTGTTACGATGTCGAGATCGTTGACTATCACTAAGGAGATCGAGATGGCGAAAAAACTTTCCCCAATTCATCCAGGAGAAATCCTGCTCGAAGAATTTTTGGAGCCGATGGGCATTAGCCAATACAGGCTTGCCAAGGATGTCAACGTGCCGCCGCGCCGCATCAACGAGATCGTATTGGGCAATCGCTCGATCACCCCCGACACGGCTCTGCGTCTGTCTCTGTACTTCGGTCTCTCCGAACGTTTCTGGATGAATCTTCAATCTCGTTACGATATTGAAGTGGAAAAGGACAAATTGGAAGGCCGGCTCCAGCGGGAAGTCCATGTATATGAGGCGGCATGACAGCCGCCTTTTTAATTTGGGTCTGAGCTCAAAATATCGGGCGGGCTTGACATGAAACGAATCATCCTCCCGCTTTTGTTGATCATCCTCTCCGCCTGCGGACCTGCGCTCACGCCCGCCTCCACCTCCACGCCGACAACTGCTCCGCCGCCCACCGCCACCTCCACCCCCGAAGCGACGGCGAACCCAAGGGCGGTCACATCCATAGAGCTGGGATTTGGCTGGAATCCCGATTTGCTCAGAGCCTTCTCCGGCGCCGAGAAAACAGCGACGCGCGAGACCGACGGCAGTTACTCGGTCATGGCATCCACCTACGAGGGGGAGACCGCCGTCCAGCAGAAATATATTCTCGACACGAAGTCCTTCAACGCCAACACCGACATCAAGAACGCCTTCACCCGCCCGCTCGAGGTCCAGGCGACGAAGCTCGATAAAGACGGCAACAAGATCGGCGAGGTGACCCTGCTCTGGCAGGGAGCGGAGCGCGGCTGGCACGAAGAGCTGGCGCCCATCGACTCGGACGACTCGGCATCCGAGCAGGTCATCTTCCCCTACTTTGACCGCGTCGCCGATATGGACACCTACCTGCAGTCGGCGCGCGCCTACTTCCACCGCCACCCGCCCTTCTCTCAGAAGGAGATAGATGATTTTATGAAGAACAGTCAAAATAATATTGAATTTCATTACGATAATGGTCAAAAGTCAGCGTTTCTTCTCTCTGTAACTGACACCGACGGGAATGGGTCGAGGGAGACGCAGGGGAAAAGCATGAAGTATTCCGGGCTGTGGGTGCGGACGCAGGGGCTGGACGGAGAGGAAGTCCTAGCGCCGGTTGTCGTCGCCGTCACCCCTTTCGACACCGGCAACAAGACCAACGACAAAGACAGAATGACTCAGGAGAACTTTTTGATGTTCCTTGATCTCCATAATGCCGTCAAGGACCCGGATAAGGCCGATAAAGAATGGCTGAGGGCGTATATGGAGCAATTTTTTGAAGATCTAATTCCGGACATAGATCTTTACGGAAACAAGGAGTATCAGAAGTCTCAACCGGACTTGTTAAAACTAATTGCTCTCAACGCTCCGGGCTCTTTCGACCCGGACAAGTCATATCTCGACAGTTTGGGACCTGCCGGTTACGAGATCCGAGGTATGTTCGGGACGCTCCCCCAGGAAGATCAGATGAACTATTTAAAAAAATGGGGCGTAATAATCGGTCCAAAGAATCCTGAAGGCAACCCACCAACTACTCCTGTTTTTTCAATATATTTAAGCAATTACCCCCTTCCAGCCAATTATCAAAAGATGTTGTTTCTGATGGAAACAAGGGCTTGGTAATAATTTTTGATTTCCGCACCTTTTTCTGTTAAGATTTTTTTATGAAGCGAGGGGTAGAGGGAATACTTTTGCTTTGTTTGTCAATATCTGCTTTTTATTTTTTTATTGCTCCCAAGATGGCGATGGCAAGGTGCGTCAAGTCCAACTGCGACGGGCATGTCTGTCAGTCATACCAACAATGTCTCGGTTCGGAGGAGTACGGCTGTGACTGTGTCGGTAACCCACCGCCAACGCCAACTTCCGGAGACGGTGGCGGAGGCGGTGGCGGAAGCGCTCCTACTAATCCGCCTAGGGCAACAGTTATTCGCGACGCAACACCCGGGATTAACGAAGATGGCTGCCCTAAGGGCAGCCCAAATAGCAAGTGCACCAACGGCTACTACTGCTGTCAGAACACCGACGGCTCGGCGGCGTGAAAATCAAAGCGCCTTTTGTTCTTCCGCCAATTCATTAATTTCGAATTCTGTCATTTTTCGTTTTGCACACCAGCGGCTCAGTGAACAGCCGCTTTTTGATTTCTACAATTCTTGTCCGAAATCGTGACAAGCTACATGCGGATTTAAGCCGTAAATAACTATCAGCTTTGGAAGCGGAACGATACACTTACGCGGGATTTCATCCGTTAAAGAGACTACATTTCCGGCGTACGCGCCGGCTCAAAGGAGCTTGTTCGATGAAACATCCAGTAGTCACGATTGATGGCAACGAAGCCGCGGCCTCGGTTGCGCATCGTCTTAATGAAGTGATCGCGATCTACCCGATCACTCCATCCTCCGCCATGGGCGAATTCTCGGACGAATGGTCGGCCAAAGGCCGGAAGAATCTCTGGGGCACCACCCCCCTCGTGATCGAAATGCAATCGGAGGGCGGCGCGGCAGGAACTGTGCACGGCGCTCTGCAAACGGGCGCGCTCACCACCACCTTTACCGCTTCGCAGGGCCTGCTTTTAATGATCCCAAACATGTATAAGATCGCGGGCGAACTTACCAGCACCGTTTTTCATGTGGCGGCCCGTTCCATCGCCGCGCAGGCGCTTTCGATCTTCGGCGATCATTCGGATGTGATGGCTGTCCGTCAAACCGGCTGGGCAATGCTCTCCTCCGGGTCGGTGCAGGAGGCGCACGATTTTGCGGCCATCGCCGCGGCGGCCACGCTTAAATCCCGCGTGCCCTTTCTCCATTTCTTCGACGGTTTCCGCACCTCGCACGAAGTGGCCAAGATTTTCCAATTAACGAATGAAGAACTCCGTTCACTCGTGGACGATGAACTGGTACGCGCCCATCGAGCGCGTGCCCTCTCCCCGAACCAACCCGTCCTGCGCGGCACCGCGCAAAACCCGGATGTCTATTTTCAGGCGCGCGAAACGGTCAATCCGTTCTACGCGGCAACGCCCGGTATCGTGCAGGCGACCATGGATCAATTCGCGCAGATCACAGGCCGCTATTACAACCTGTTCGATTATGCGGGCCATCCCGAAGCGGAACGCGTGCTCATGATCATGGGCTCGGGAGGTGAGACGGCGGAAGAGACGGTTAAATATCTGATCGAACAGGGCGAAAAAGTCGGCGTACTGCGCGTGCGGTTGTATCGCCCGTTCTCCATCGAAGACTTCATCCGCGCCCTGCCAAAGAGCGTTCAGCGTATTGCAGTGCTGGATCGCACCAAGGAACCGGGCGCATCGGGCGAACCGCTTTATCTGGATGTTGTCAACGCGCTGGTGGAAGGCCGCCGCGGCGACGTTCAGGTGATCGGCGGGCGTTACGGACTCTCCTCCAAAGAATTTACGCCGTCCATGGTCAAAGCCGCGCTGGATGAACTGAAGAAGCCGGAACCCAAGAATCATTTCACCGTCGGCATTCATGACGATATCTCGCACACCAGCCTCGAGGTGGATGCGGCCTTCTCGATTGAATCCGAAGCGACCGTCCGCTGTGTATTTTTCGGCCTCGGTTCGGATGGCACGGTGGGCGCGAACAAAAATTCGATCAAGATCATCGGCGAGGAAACCGATAATCACGCGCAGGGCTACTTCGTATATGACTCGAAGAAATCCGGCACGGTAACGATCTCGCATTTACGTTTTGGCCCAAAACCGATCCGCGCGCCGTATTTGATCGAACCCAATCAGGCCAACTTCGTGGCCTGTCATCAGTTCAATTTCATCGAGCGCGTGGAAATGCTCAAATATGCCAAACCGGGCGCGGTCTTTCTACTCAACAGTTTGTACGGCCCGGATGAGGTTTGGGATCACCTGCCGCGTGAAATGCAGGCCGCGATCATCGAAAAGAAACTCAAGTTCCATGTGATCAACGGTTATGAAGTGGCCGAAAAGACCGGCATGGGCGGACGCATGAATACCATCATGCAGACGGCTTTTTTTGCCGTCAGCGGCGTTCTGCCGCGCGATGCGGCCATTGCCGAAATCAAGCATGCCATTGAAAAGACATACGGCAAGCGCGGCGAGGCCGTGGTGCAGAAAAACTTCGAAGCGGTGGATCAAACCATCGAGAATCTCCACGAGGTCAAGGTTCCAGCCGAAGTAACCTCTCTGGTGACGCGGCGGCCGGCAGTTCCGAATGAAGCGCCGGAGTTCGTCCGCAACGTGCTGGCGCCGATGATCGATTTCGAGGGCGATCAGGTTCCTGTGTCCGCGCTTCCCGTGGATGGCACGTTTCCAACCGCCACCACGCAATGGGAGAAGCGCAATCTGGCGCTCGAGATTCCGGTTTGGGTTCCGGACCTGTGCATTCAATGCGGTAAATGTGTAATCGTCTGTCCGCACGCCGTGATCCGCCACAAAGTGTTCGACGAGAAATTGCTGGCGGACGCGCCCGAAACTTTCAAGCACATGCCGTCGAAGTTCAAGGAATTTTCACAAGGCATGGCTTACTCGGTGCAAGTTTCACCGGAAGATTGCACGGGTTGTACGTTGTGCGTGGATATCTGTCCCGCCAAGGATAAGAGCCAGGTGGGGCGCAAAGCGTTGAACATGGAGCCTCAGCCGCCTCTGCGCGCGCAGGAATCCAGGAATTGGGATTTCTTCATGGCGATTCCCGATCTGGATCGCAAGCTGATCAACCCGTCCACAGTAAAGAATTCGCAATTACTCCGTCCGCTATTCGAGTTCAGCGGAGCCTGTTCGGGATGCGGCGAAACGCCGTATGTGAAGCTGGTCTCGCAGTTATTCGGGGACCGGGCAGTGATCGCGAACGCGACCGGCTGTTCCTCCATCTATGGCGGCAATCTGCCCACTACTCCATGGGCAGTAAATGAAAAAGGCCGCGGCCCGGCCTGGTCGAACTCGCTATTCGAAGACAACGCGGAATTCGGCCTCGGCATGCGTTTAACGATAGATAAACAAGCCGAATATGCGCGCGAACTATTGGCGCAATTCGAACCGCAACTCGGCGCGGACCTGATCAACAGCCTGCTCGATGCCGATCAAAAAGACGAGGCCGGCATCGAAGCGCAACGTGAACGCGTAGCGGAGTTGAAAGATAAACTGGCGAAATCCAGCGACGAACGCGCCAGGGATTTGATCAGCCTGGCCGATAATCTGGTCAAGAAATCGGTGTGGATCATCGGCGGCGATGGCTGGGCGTATGACATCGGCTACGGCGGCCTCGATCACGTACTGGCAAGCGGGCGCAACGTCAATATTCTCGTGCTCGATACGGAAGTGTATTCAAACACGGGCGGTCAGGCGAGCAAGTCCACGCCGAGGGCGGCAGTGGCCAAATTTGCCATGGGCGGCAAGGGAATGCCGAAGAAGGACCTCGGCCTCATTGCAATGTCCTACGGTTACGTTTATGTTGCGCGCATCGCGATGGGCGCCAACGACCAGCAAACCCTGCGCGCCATTCTCGAAGCCGAGTCCTATGACGGCCCATCCCTCATCATCGCCTACAGTCACTGCATCGCGCACGGCTACGATATGGCCAAGGGCCTTGAACAGCAAAAACTGGCGGTTCAATCGGGTCACTGGCCCATGTACCGCTACGATCCGCGCCTGGCCGAGCAGGGGCAAAATCCGCTCTTGATCGAATCGAAGGAGCCAAGCATCCCGATCTCGCAATACGCTTATAACGAGGCGCGCTACAAGATGCTCACCCAAATGGACGAAGTTCGCGCCGAGGAATTGATGCGCGCGGCCCAGAAGGATGCCCAATCCCGCTGGAGGCTCTATCAGCAGATGGCCTCCATGCACTACAACGGCGATAAAAAGGAATAGGATATGGCGGATCTTTCCACAACCTATCTGGGTCTGAACTTAAAGAACCCGCTCGTTGCCTCGGCCTCTCCCCTCTCAAAGAAGCTGGACCATGCCCGAAGGCTCGAGGAGGCGGGAATCGCAGCAATCGTAATGTACTCCCTCTTCGAGGAACAGATCATCCATGAAAGCCTCGAACTTGACCGTTTCCTGACGCGCGCCGCGAACTTTTCATCCGAGGCTGGGTCGTATTTGCCGGATACGGGCATCTACAGCCTCGAGCCGGATAAATACCTGCATCAAGTTTCCGCCCTGAAGAAGGCCTTGACGATTCCAGTCATCGGAAGTTTGAACGGCGTTTCGCGCGGCGGCTGGACGAAATATGCCCGCCGCATTCAGGACGCCGGGGCGGACGCGTTGGAATTAAATCTCTACTATCTGGCGACGGATCCAAATCTCAAGGGACAGGAGCTTGAAGACGAACAGGTGGAGCTTGTCCATCAGGTCAAAGCCTCCATCGCCATTCCGCTGGCGGTAAAGCTCAGTCCTTTTATCACTTCAGTGGCGAACTTCGCGCGTCGATTGGCAGACGCCGGCGCGGATGGTTTGGTGCTTTTCAATCGATTCTATCAACCCGATTTCGACCTGGAGAAACTGGAGATCGTTCACAGTCTCGATTTCAGCGCCTCCTCCGATCTGCGCCTGCCTTTGCGCTGGATCTCGATCCTGCACGGCAAGATCGGCGCAGATTTCGCCCTGACCAGCGGCATACATACCGCGCAGGATGTGCTTAAAGCCATGATGGCGGGTGCAAACGTCGCCATGATAGCCTCGTTCCTCCTCTGTAACGGCGTGCAGGTCATCCCGTCGATGTTGACCGATATTCAAACCTGGATGCAGGAGCACGAATACGAATCCATCCGTCAGATGCAGGGCAGTATGAGTCAACAGTCGGCGGCAGAACCCAGCGCGTTCGAACGCGCCAATTACATGCGGGTACTCTCCTCCTTCAAAGACCTGCCGTAACGGCACAAATTCATTCATCGTTACTTTCATAAAAACAAGAGAGACATCTTTTCGATGTCTCTCTTCATAAATAAAGCAAAGAAATTGCAGAGTTATTCGGTTGCCACAGGTTGGGAATTCATCTTGCGATGGCGGAATGTGATGCGGCCGCGGGTGAGATCGTAAGGCGACATTTCCACCGAAACACGATCTCCCAATAAAATACGAATATAATACTTGCGCATCTTGCCTGAAAGATAAGCAAGCACTTCATGACCGTTATCCAGCTTCACTCGGAACTGGGTTCCGGGCAGCGCTTCGATTACGGTCCCTTCCATTTTGATCTTATCTTCGTCCTTCGCCATCGAATCTCCTAACCGGGCAAACTCTCACTCTTACTCGTTATCTTTGAACTGGCGGCGCTTAATGCGTCGGATCGCCTTCTTCTTTTCCATGCGTCGCTGTTCGCTCTTGGAGACGAACCAGCGCTTGCGGCGAACTGTGCTCAAAACGCCGCTCTTGACGACCTTCTTGCGAAAGCGCTTAAGCAGGGAGTCCTGAGACTCGCCATTTCGTAAATTTACTGATGCCAAACCAATTCACCTCCTTTCCGCATGGAAATGGGACAAAAAAAATCGGCCTTCACGCAAAATCGGCCGAGGGACACAGGCAAGGAAGAAACGATACACCTGATCGTGCGATCAATCAGCGCTTCACACTCCTCATTTGTGAATTTGAGGGAAACTCCCTCAGCCAAGTCAACCTTCGGAATTATACTATACGATAAGAATGCTGAGAAGGTTTTAATGTTGAATTTTAAAAAGAAAAGCCCCTTGGCAATGACCTACTCTCCCAGGAGGTCTCCCTCCAAGTACCATCGGCGCTGACGGGCTTAACTTCCGGGTTCGGGATGTTACCGGGTGTACCCCCGTCGCTCAAATCACCAAGGGACATTTTCACTAGATTGGTCCTGAACAGCAATTGAATGTATCGATCGAAAAGTACCAAGTTCTCCGCACCACGAAAGAAGCCCTCGACCATTAGTACAGCTTAGCTTAACACATTGCTGCGCTTACACTTGCTGCCTATATAGCAGGTAGTCTTCCTGCGGTCTTACTCCCATAATGGGAAAACAGGGATCTAATCTTGAGGCGAGTTTCCCACTTAGATGCTTTCAGCGGTTATCTCTGCCCGACATAGCTACCCAGCAATGCCGCTGGCGCGACAACTGGCACACCAGAGGTCAGTCCACTCCGGTCCTCTCGTACTAGGAGCAGCTCCTCTCAAATCCCTTACGCCCACAGCGGATAGAGACCGACCTGTCTCACGACGGTCTG
>CAZCUF010000012.1:111867-112008 GCA_964502095.1 uncultured Anaerolineaceae bacterium | reverse complement strand
GGAAGCCAGTTATCGCAAAGCCATCGAACTCAATCCGTCGGACGCCACCGCCTACTACAACTTGGGTTTACTTTTACATGAAAACCTGAAACGGTACGAAGAAGCGGAAGCCAGTTATCGCAAAGCCATCGAACTCAATCC
>CAZCUF010000012.1:0-111767 GCA_964502095.1 uncultured Anaerolineaceae bacterium | reverse complement strand
GTCGGACGCCACCGCCTACAATAATTTGAGTAATTTATTAAGAACAACAAATAAGGAAAAGGAGGCTCTCGTCCTTTTAGAAAAATTGATCCAAATTGCTCCAGAAGACTTCAACCCCTATTTGGGAATCGCTTCCATCAAGAAAACACTAGGCGAATCTGTTGAGTCGTCGTTCGTCGAGAAAGCCCGCCTATATATCCCCGAAGATGATTTTTATAACAGAGCCTGTCTGGAAAGCGTCTGCGATCATACTGACCTGGCTTTTGAATATTTGCGAAAAGCCGCGCAAAAGGAAAGATTCAACCCTGCATGGGCATGGAACGACCCGGATTTACAATGGCTACGCGGCGATCCGCGTTTTGTGAAAATTGTGGGGCAAAAACCCAAATAAGACCTCGGAGATTTTGTAAATCTCCGAGGTCTTGCTTTCACGAGGTCTTGCTCTTACGAACCTGCCAATTTCTTCAATTCCGCTTCGCCGATGATCTTTACGCCCAACGATTTTGCTTTATCGAACTTCGAGCCGGGATTCTCGCCCAGCACCAAATAATTCGTCTTCTTGCTCACGCTGTCGGTCACTTTGCCGCCGCGCGATTCGATGAATGACTTCGCCTCATCGCGTGAAAGATTCGGCAATGTGCCGGTGACAACAAACGTCAACCCGGTCAACGCGCCTTCCTGTTTCCTGCCGCTTTCTTGCTCGATCGGCCATACGCCTGCCGCTTTCAACTTCTTCAACACTTTTTGATTCGCCGCGCGCCCAAACCAATCCACGATGCCTTCGGCGATATTGGGACCGATCCCCTCGATCTGCTGGAGGTCGTCCACGCCGGCAGTGGAGAGCGCATCCAGATTCCCGAAATGACCCGCCAGATCGCGCGCCGACACTTCGCCCACGCCGCGGATTCCCAGCGCGGTGATCAGGCGCGGCAAAGGCTGTTTTTTCGATTCGGCAATCGCGGCCAGCAGGTTATCGGCGATCCTGCCCGGCGGTTCCTTCTCCGTTTTACGATCTTTCTTCGTGACCGATTCGAGAATGTCCGCGCGGCTGAGCGAGAAAATATCCGCCACATCCCTGACTTTGCCGGCTTCGACCAACTTCTCGACGATCTTATATCCCAGCCCGTTGATATCCATCGCGCCGCGCGAAACGAAATGCTCGATATTCCGCTGAAGCTGGGCCGGGCAGGCCGCATTGACGCAATACCAGGCCACCTCGCCTTCGAAGTGCTCCACAGGCTGTCCGCAGGCGGGGCAGACGGTGGGCGGCTTATATTTCTTTTCCCTGCCGGTGCGCGCCTCCACAATGGGACCGATCACATACGGGATGACCTCGCCCGCACGCTTGACCAGTACACGGTCGCCGATGCGAATATCTTTTTCGGCGATAAAATCGAAGTTGTGCAGGGTCGCGCTGCGGACGATCACCCCGCCGATCTCAACCGCTTCGAGCACGGCGCGCGGCGTGAGCACGCCGGTGCGTCCCACCTCCACCTCGATATCGAGCAGAGTCGTCGTCACCTCGCGCGCCGGGAATTTAAAGGCGATCGCGCCGCGCGGATCCTTGCCCACAAAGCCGAGTTCCGAGGCGAGAGCCAAATCGTCGATCTTGATGACCATGCCGTCCGCTTCATAGGGCAGGCGGTCGCGGCCTTTATTCCAGGTCTCGGTATAAGCGATCGCGGATTCAATGTCATCGAATCGCTTGGCGACATCCGTAACGGGAAAACCGAGGGCTTTCAGATATTCCAGCAGTTCCCATTGACTCGTTGGAACTTCTCCGCCTTCGGAATGAACGATCTGATAGACCAACAGCGTGATGGGACGTGAAGCGGTCAACGCAGGATCGAGCTGGCGCAGAGAACCGGCGGCGGTGTTACGCGGATTGAGATAAGTCTTCTCGCCCGCTTCCTCAAGGCGTCGATTCAGTTCTTCGAATTCCTTGACCGGGATGAACGCTTCACCGCGTACCACCAGATAATTCGGAACTGGGGGTTCGCGATTCGAGTTTTCAGTTCGGGACTCGCGCTGTACCGGAATCCGAAGCGGAATCGCTTTCACCGTTCTCAAGTTGGCAGTGATATCTTCGCCCACTTCCCCATCGCCGCGCGTCGCGCCCCGTACAAAGACTCCCTGGCGGTAATGCAGGACGACCGATAAACCGTCAATTTTCGGTTCGACCACGAACTTCGTCCGCTCCACGCGTTGATCCAATTTACAGACGCGTTCGTACCAGGCCCGCGCCTCGTCCGCGCCAAAGGCATTGGCCAGCGAGAGAATCGGCGCGGGGTGGCGGACCTTCTCGAAACGGTCAGCAGGCCCGGCCCCCGCGCGTTGCGTGGGCGAGTCGGGTGTGATCCAGTCCGGATGATCGGCTTCGATCTTTTTCAGTTCGTTCACCAGGCGGTCGTATTCCAGATCGCTGATGAGCGGCGCATCCAGCACGTGATACCGATAATTATGAAAGTGGATTTGCTGTTTGAGTTCCTCGTAACGGGCTTTCGTATCCATGCGGCAATTATAGCATCCACCCAAATCAGCGCGCCCGCCCCGATGTTCGAGGAAAAATCCCGCCAATTCGCGGGCAACGGAACGGTTAGGAGGGTTTGTTCACCAGGGCTTTTATCAGCCAGGCGATGCCCAGCCCGATCAGAACCAAAATGCCGATCGGAATCAACCACCAGAACAGGCCGTTAAACAGAAACAGCATGTTTCCGAAACCGCCCATCATCGGCATGTGATAGCCATAGCCGCGCATCATCATGCCGTAGCCCCCAAAGGACATGGGAAAGTTCCAGAAGAATGGCAGAACAAACAACGCAGTGACCAGAATGGCAATGCCAACGATCCATCGGGTAGTGGTTTTCATGATTATTCTCCTTTCAACCTTGAATCGTATGACAGCGGACAGCGGGGAGCAAGTGGATAATTATCCGATTTGCGCGGAATAAAGTCATGCCTGGCCTGCAGTGACCCAAACAACTTCGCGTTATACTACGGGCATGTCTCAGCGTGTACGCGTCGGCCTGTTCGGCGGCACCTTCGACCCGCCGCATCTTGGTCACCTTATCCTTGCCAGCGAAGCCCGCGCCCAGCTTCGGCTCGATCAACTGCTCTGGGTGCTTACGCCCATTCCGCCTCACAAACTCGATCAATCCATTACCCCGCTCGAAGATCGTCTGGCCATGGTACAGCTTGCGATTGGCGATAACCCGGCCTTTCAACTTTCGCGCATCGAGTTGGATCGTCCCGGGCCGCATTACACGCTGGATACGGTTCGGCAGGCGCGGGATGAAAACCCGGCCTCGGATGTGATTCTGCTCATCGGCGGAGATTCCCTGCGCGATCTTCCCGCGTGGCATCGTCCCGCGGACCTGATCGCTGTGTGCCACGAAATCGGCGTGATGCGCCGCCCGGGCGACTCAGTCGACCTCCCCGCGCTGGAACGCGTTCTGCCGGGGATTCAAGCCAAAGTCCGCTTTGTGGATGCGCCGCTGTTGGAAATTGCCTCCAGCGAAATCCGCCGGCGCGTGGCCGCCAGTGAACCTTTCCGATATTATCTTTCCCCGCCGGTCTATGAATATATTCTTCAACACGACCTATATAAATAGGACTTACGCATAATCGGCGTTCTCCCCTGGCACCGCCCGCCAGGGCAGGTGTAACACCGCTTATACAACCCGCGCGTTTGAGAACGCGCTCTACGCAAGGTTTTGCGTAAGCCCTGATAAATAAAAAGAGCGGCTTCGCGCCGCTCTTCGTTCACGCGTCCAAATGATAGGTATGATACGAATTCTGGCAGGGGTTGCCCCAGGCAATGTGCATCTCGCGCGCGGTCAGGTCGATGACCATGGCGTTGATAGTCTTCTCACGGTCGAGTGGGTCGATCCCTTCGATATTGTGATTGCAGATCGAATTGGGAATATTGATATGGTCTTTTTGAATCGCCTGCAAACTTTTGATCGAATGTGCCCCGCTCTGACGTATCAGGCGCAAAGCCCGGAAGTAGCGCACGCGCGAGGAGATCAACTCCTCCGGTTCGTTCTCGATCTCCTTCATTTTACGGGCCAGATAATGATTCGTGTGAACCATATATCCGTCCTCGCCGTACAAAATTTCGAAACGCCGCGCCGAAACTTCGATCGAATACAACTCGCCGCTCTCGTGCGCGAACAAATGATTGTAGCCCGCGGCGCGATGCGAAACCAGCGTGCGCGCGATGGCGCTTGAAATACGCCGCGAAGCCAGCGCCGCGCGCGCAACGAATAAACGTGGAATGCCGATGCGCGAATCGGTGGGATAGACCGAATCGATTAATTGCGCCAGCCCGTACGCGTTGAAACCCACATTGGGCAGTAACCCGCCGTACGTCATGGCGAGAAACGGCGGTTCCTCCTTGGGCCGCGCTGAAATGATATACACGTCGTCTTCGTCTTCGGGGACCCAGTCTTCGTTATGCGCCAGCAAAACATGGCCGTCCGCCGTGCGTTCATCATTGACCGCGAAGCTGGTACAGCGCGTAAGATGCAGAGCGTCGGTTGTGACCGCCTCCATCACGTTCAACGTCATCACATCGTCAAAACTGACGTTGGCCCCTTCGGCGACCCCGCGCATTTCCTCCACATATTGAGGATAGCGTTCCTCGGCAAACGGCAGGTATTTTCTCGATTGGATCTGGGCGCCCGCCCAGGTAAGCTCGAGCTGATCGTAGGATTCGTCGATCAGGACGCGCGCATTCCCGATGCTATGCTGAACCTGTTTGCGGCAGGCTTCGCCAATCTGGTTTCCCATTGTTCGATGCGTGCCGGAGACTTCGATCAAGGGCGGCAGGGTATCGTGAGCGGTTGTATTCGGAATTGTGATTCGATTGGGATACATACTCTCTCCTAAAATTAACCGCCCCAGTAAAACTCACTGGGGCGGTTAATTATACTGCTTTTCAAATTACTGCATTTTGACGGCCGCTAAGAGGCCGGGGGCAGTTCCACAGGCGTTGAGTGGACCTGTGGATACGTGCGCGAGCCGAAATAAGTCAATGCCACGCCGCCCAGACCCATCAATCCAACCAGGAACGGAGCCAGCCAGCCCACGCAGGGGATCAAGCCGATCACTTCCACCACCATGATCAATAGAAAGGTGCCAAACCCGGCAGTTAAGACAGGCGCCCAAGTCTGGTTGATGGCATGCGTAAAGCGTTCGCCCACTTCCTGCCCGAGAGCGATCATACCGAACATCCAACCCAATGCCAGTGCCAGCGCGCCAAGCACGGAGATGGGAAGGAGGATAATGGTTAGTCCGATGATGACCAACGCGATCGTTCCCGCGATGACGGCCAATAAACCGAAACCACCCGCCAGAACCGGCTGGCTGGCAACCGCCTGACTCACGCGTTCCATTTGCGGGCCGAGGAAGAGAACCGCCAGCATGGCTACAAGCGCCAGCCCAATGGCGCGGAAAAAGATGGTGACTATTCCCTGAAACGGTTCAAAATGGAATTTGAAACCCGGCTGAGGGACATTGGGCGGCGTTACAACACCGGGCTTATCCAGAAAATCCAGCGAGGGTATCGGCGCGTTATTTACGATCTCGCCGGCCACTTGTGAACCGGGCGCGCGTTGGATCTGCCCGCCAAAGGTGCTCAAGTTGCCGTTCACCATAGAGGTCGCGCCCAGCAACACCTGACCGCCCAGCATGACCATATCGCCGTTGATCCTGCCGTCCACCTGCATGTTGCCGCCAAACATGGCAACATCCGCCCCGATCACCGCCCCGTCGTCAATATTGGCGTTCCCGCCAAATATGGCCACACTGCCATTCACTTTGGCGTCTTTCTGAATGATGACGTTACCGCCAAACACAACCAGGTCGCCATCCAGAGTTTCGCCTTTGGCCAGCGTGAAGTTCTGTCCGAAGATCACCTTGCCGTCGTTCAAACCGCGCGCCTGCACGGCCCGAGTGGGCAAAAAGACGAGTATCAACAGGAGAAAAAGAGTTGCCAGTTTAAAGATTATTTTCATATTCTACACTCCTTGCGGTAAACGGGTTAACCGCCAGATCGAAATCGTCCATAAAAGACCAAAGCCTGCCGCCGCCAGGATGACCGCGCCCCATACAAGTGGCGGAACAAGATCCGGCACCACATGCAATAACACCAATCCCACGTTGGCCAGCGCTTGAAGCGATGTTACGATAAAAAGCATATAACCCAATATCAGAGAGATCCATTGAGCGGGAGCCCGCGTCGCTTCGGCAATGAACGGTCCGCTGATCCACGCCACCAGAATCAACCCGACCAGCGTGAAGAGAATGGAGCCCCAGAATCGCTGGCGGCGTTCCAGCGCGCGCCGAGCCGTCAGCCGCGTTTGGAAGCGGGTTGTGAATCCCGCGGCCGGCGCAACCATGCGCCTGGCGCGCAGAATCGTGCCGGTTTCAGCCAGGCTTGCACAATGTGTGCATGTGCGCAGATGAGCATCCAGTTCCCGTTTTTCTTCGTTCGTCAGGGACTGTTCGTTCAGCAGCCAGGTTTCAAAAGGCTGGTGATTCATGGGGCCTCCTATGCCTTCGTGGTTGAGGATTTTCTTGCGGCCACAAGTCAGCCAACTCGCGGCGGGCGCGATGCAGGCGGCTCTTGACCGCGCTCACCGTCAGGTGCAGGGATTCGGAAATCTCAACTTCCGAGAAATCGTACCAATAACGCATCACAATGGCGGCGCGGTCGATGGTATCCAGAGATTGCAGTAAACGGTGCAGGCGGTCGCGATCCTCGCGTTTGGCGGATTCAACTTCCGGGTTGGGTGAATCGGGATCGGGCAATTCGAAGCCAGCCTCGCTTTCGTCGGCCTGATCCATCGAAAAGATCGTCAATTTGCGCCTCCGCAAACGGTCAATACAATAATGAGCGGCGATGGAAAGCAACCAGGTCGCGAACGGCCGTTTCTGATCGTAGCGGTGAAGATGTTGAAAAGCCCGCAGGAACGTTTCCTGCGCGGCATCCTCCGCGGCCTCGGCTTCGCCCAACATTCGATAACACAGGTTATAAACCGGTGTTTGATAGGTCTCGACGAGATACGTGAAAGCTTCGTCACTGCCTTGTTGCGCCTGGGCGACCCAGGACGTTTCATCGTTCACGCACGCTCCTTCTTGCCTTCCTACCTAGTTTACGCAACAACGCGGGAAAGGTTGCCGGCCAGCGGGCAACTTTCAGAATTGAAGACCAGACAGTTAATCATAAACCTCCCCGCTTCTTTCGTGACCGGTTCCCGGTCCCGCTTTTTTACTTGCTGATATCGCGCGAAGTGGATTCCATCTGCGCCAGCACCGCCGCGATCTGGCCGGACGGAATGTTCATGCGAAACATGTAATTAAATCCGTCGCCGAGCATTACACGCACTTTGCGCCACGAGGCCAGTTGCGGCTGTATCTGCCCGTCGGGAATCAGTTTTACGGCCTGCGCCCATTGCGGATGAGTTGTCTGATAATCGGTCAGCAGGGTCAGCGTCGAGGCGCGCAGTGGAAAGAATCCCAGCGTCTGCACCCAGCGCGCGTCGTTTTGCGTCTGTAACATCCAAGTGATAAACAACCAGCTTGCCAGTTGTTCGGCCTCATTCGACTTGAGAATCACAAACGAGGCGCCGTAGATCGGGAGAATGCTTTCGGTCTGACCGGGGAACGCGAGCGCAGTCCATTCATCGGCGTTACCGGCCTCGGCAAAGACGCGCGCAATATTCGGAAAATCTCCGAGGTCGGCAGTAATGAACAATGCCTTGCGCGCCGCGAAAGCTTGAAACGAATTGGCATCCGCTGTAGATTGCCACGCACAGCCCGATTCCTGCAATTCTTTGATGAACTTGAAGGAGGCAATATTATTCGGCGTAAGAAAGCGATAATCACTGCCTTCCAACACGCCGCCGTCGAAAGCCAATAACCAGGAGAGCGCCGTCATGGAATCGGTATCGATCAACCAGCCGCCAAAAGCGTCGTTGTCTGTTGAAGCATCGAGCAACATGGATTGATGTGCGCGGCAGGCTTGCTCGCGGAAATCTTCGGGCGAAGCGGGCGGCGCGGGAAAACCCAATTCATTTGCCCAGGTTCGATTCCACAACAGGAAGCGCGCACTCCGCAGAGCGGGAAGGGCCAACCGGCGCGCGCCGGCTTGATCCTGATTCCAAAAAACCGGCGCAAAATCGGAGACTTGCGCCTCGCTCCAACCGAATTGAGAATCTTGAATATAAGGCGTCAAGTCCACCACATAGCCATCGGCATCCCAGGCGCGCGCCTGTTCAGGCAGTGCAATCGCCAAATTAGGACGCTGTGAAGTGGCCAGCGCGGCCGTCACATTTTCATATAACGAGGTGTAGTTCGACTGACCCTCAGCCGCAACTTGAATGCCCCACTGATTCTGCTGGTTGAATTCATCCACCATGTCATTGAACAAATTGGCCTCGACGCCAAACCACGGATGCCAGACCTGAACCGTGATTCCTTTCAGCGCGTCACGCTTGACCTCGATCTGGGTCGCCGCGGCGACGGGCGTTAGCGTCGGCAAGGGCGTTTGAATCGCCGCCTGCGCGGTGACAGGCACATCGGTGGCGCGCGGCGCGCAGGCCGTGAGCAGGCAGGCCGATAAAAGGATCAGCGTAACGATTCGTTTCATTCGCTAAAATGAGATGAACGGCGCGGGGACAAGAAGCAGTACCAAAAGGATCAACACAAAGACCGCCAGCGTTTTGCGCGGCAGATCGAGTTGTGTGATCTGATCGAGCGGCTCGGCGCGCATACGTCCCAGCCACAATAACAGCAGAGCCCACAGCCACCAGCCGTTCCAAAAAAAGCCGAGCAGTCCCAAAATCAAAAGGATCACCGGAAACGCTTTGGCGGCTTTATCGCCGAACAATGAATAGACCACATGCCCGCCATCCAATGTGCCGACCGGCACGAGGTTCAGCATGGTCACCAGCAAACCCGCCCAGCCTGCGAATGCCACCGGATCGATCATCACATCCTCACCGCCCATCGGAATGGGACGGCCGGTAAAAAAATAACGCGCCCAATAAGCGAATGCCGATTGACCGTTATAGCTAACCGGCGCGGGAAGCAACTGACCGAACTTCAAATATTTCATTCCCAAATAGAAGATGGAATTGCCCTCGAAGAAGTTATCTCCCTCGCAAGTGTATGTGCCGCCGGCGCGGAAATTCGGATTTGGGCAATAGGCGCTTTGACCGGGTTGCAACGCAGGATAGACCACATTTCGGATCGTATCCAATTTGGAAAGTGAAAGTCCAATCCATAGTACCGGAATGGCGACGATCAACCCGGCCAGCGGCCCGGCCACACCGATATCGAACAGAACCCGTTTATTCTTGGGCGTGCCCTGCATGATAATGGCCGCGCCCATGGTGCCTAAAATGCTAAAAGGAAGAGGAATGAAATAAGGCAATGTCGCGGGCGTCTTGTGATAACGGCTCATCAGATAATGCCCGAATTCATGCGTTACCAATATACCCAGCAGACTCAAGGCGAACGGCCAGCCCGAGAAGATACTTTTGAGTAAAGCCAGGACCTGCCCTCCAAAATTTGGCGGCATGGGATCGCTGGGCTGCGCGCCCGCCAGCATCACACTGAAGACCGTCAGGATGAACAGGACGATATTGATCCAGGCGCGCGCAGGTTTGGGATTCGGGCGGCGCGGCACGAGCAGGATGACTTGTCCGCCGTCTTTTTCAAGCCGAAAGAGCGGCGTGATGTTATGCGGAAGAAGCAAATCTGCCAGCTGGTCATAGGCGATGGCGGAATCCTCGTTCAACAATTGACCGCGGTAGCGCGCGATCAACCCGCGCTGAGGATCGCCGGAAGTCACATCTTCAATGCGAAACACACGCGTTATTAAACTGGTCAGAATTTCAATTTCAGGAAAAGACATGAGACACCTATATTTGAATTATCGATCAAGGCGGGAATGGATGGGGGTCGAACCCACCGCGGCCCGCAACGCGGCCCGCCACTGGTTTTGAAGACCAGGAAGCCCTCCGGGACTCAACCACTCCCGCAGGCAAGCATACTCGAAGCCGCAAGGCTTGGCAAGTTGGACATAAGCGCAGTCTAAGTTCTTGGAAATTTGATGGATTGAAAATTCTGTCGGAAGAAATCCAACAAGAGTGGAAACAGCGAAATCGCAAGAGTCGTGAAGCATAAAACAGCGAGCAAAGTCAACCCGCCGGATAAAATACCGATCCATGCCAGGACCCGGCCCTGCCCGCCGCTTCGACGGATTTGATACAACGCCCAGACTCCGGTGAACAACGCGGCCAGTCCCAGCAACGCGGCAGAAGGGTAACAAATCAACGCGGTGAAGGGGATCGGCAAAAGACCGATGCAAAATGAAAGCAAAGTAAATATCGAAAAGATCAGGCTTAGAAGCGCCTGACGATTAACCGCGATATTCGGCTCAGATAACATCAAGCGATCCAATAATAATTGACCCATCCCGCAAAATAGACGATTTGCAAGGCAAACCATATGGCCTGTAATGCAACATACGCGTTGCGATTCTTCAATTTATCGCCAAGCAGAATAAAGGCCGGGAAGATGACCGCCATATAGCGCGAAACCGAAACCAGCAGGCCCGTGTACACGGGCAGGGCGCACATCAGCAGGGCAAAAATGCCATAAGCCTTGAAAGGCCATTTCCATAAAAGATAAAGACTGCAAACGAAGAACAGCAAAAAGAGAATCAGATCGATCTTAAACACGTCCAGCGCGGGCCCCTGCAGATTGCGAAACGGGTCAGTTAGATTGTAGGCGCTGACGCGTCCCCAAGCGGACATGGCTTCGAAGATCGCAAAGACCCTTCCAGATTTGAGATACAAATAATAGAAATGCGCTAGCAGTGTCAATGGCGCCAACATAAACCACAACACCGAGGCGCGCACTTCGCGCAGACGCCAGTTCCGCTTTTCCATGTAGAGCCAGGCCAGCGCGATCAGCAGGCCGACTCCCTGCGAGCGGGTCAGAACGCCCAATGCGGCGGCAATCCCCGTCCACAGCCATTTCTCCTGCAGGGCAAAGGTAAACCCGAGCAACGCCAGGAACAGGAACAGACTCTCGGTGTAGAAACTTGAAAAGAAGAATCCCGCCGGGAACACGAAGAGCAGGCCGAGGGTCCGTTTGGCGGCGTCTTCACCCAATCCCATTTCGAGGATGATAAGTCGATACAACAACAACATGGCAAGAATAAAAAATAAATTGGAAAGCAAAACGCCGACCGCGACGTAATACGCGTTTGGCAAATCGAGCCCGAACCAACCCAGGCTTTTCACCAAATACGGGTATAGCGGAAAAAATGCCATATTACTGTAATATTTAGTGAGATCGAGCGAAGGCTGATAGCCATTCTTGATAATCGAGAAATACCAGTTCGCGTCCCAGCGCGCGAACATATCCAAAATAAAATATTTGGTGAGGAAATAGCCGCGTTCGAAATATTTTTGGTACGTTGGATTGACCGCGTAATTCCCATACGCAAAATAACCGACCAGAATCCAAATAACGCGTGTAATCAGGAACGGAAACAGGATCGCATCACGGAACCAGTTGCCGGCCGGGTTTGAAATCGAAAAGAATTGTTTGATCGGGGAAACAATTTTTGGTAGAAATGACGACATCCGGAAAATTATAACATTCGGCTATCTTCGAAGCTTATGGGAGCAGGGGGAATTATCCGCGTGAATTCGCGATCTGTTTCTTAATAACAAAACCACCATTCCAATAATGGCGGCTGACTCATACTGTCGGGGCGAGAGGATTTGCGTCGTCCCCTTTATGGGGAAACCTTCGCCTCCTTTCAAAACAAAACCACCATTCCGATGATGGTGGCTGACTTATCCTGTCGGGGCGAGAGGATTTGAACCTCCGACCTCTTGCACCCCATGCAAGCGCGCTAGCCGGACTGCGCCACGCCCCGATTGAACAGGCGGTATTATAGCCCCGAATGAACTTTCTGACAATTCAGTCTGCCGGAAGCCGATCAGCTCGAAATCATCCGATTATTTCTTAAAATTAGATAACTCGATAATCAGAGGTGGGCCTTTATGCTACAATAAGACACTTGGAGTTTCCATGTCAGACATGATCGAAGTGGTCATCGACAGCGTACGCGTCAGCTTAATGTCTTCACAGCGAATTGTCGTTCTGCGCCAGACAGAACACGAACGCTTCCTCCCCATTTGGGTCGGCCCATATGAAGCTGAAGCCATCACGGTGGCTTTGCAAGAGATCGAAATGAGCCGTCCGCTTACCCACGACCTGCTTAAAAACGTCTTCGGCGCGTTCAATGCCAGTATCCAACGCGTGGAAATCGTCAACTTGCGCGAGGATATTTTTTACGGCAACATCGTAGCCACCGTCGACGGCCGCGAGGTCAATATCGATTCGCGCCCTTCGGATGCCATCGCTCTGGCAGTGCGCGCGCACGTGCCGATCCTCGTCCATCCCAGTGTAATGGATAGCGCGGGGATCGTCCCCGAACAGGACATGCCCGCCGCCCCCGCCGATGAAGCGCCGGCCGCCAAAGGCAAACATGGCGCCGCCGCTCCCGAAGTCTCCAGCGACCGCCTTTCCATTTTCGAAGATTTCATTGACAAGCTGAATCTCGATAAACTGGACGACAAAGGCAAAAAAGACAAACCCGATGACGAGCCGCCGCCGCCCACAAAGAAAACCTGATCCCGATCTATGACCGACTATATCCCTCAAGAAGAATCCACCGCCCCCGCTGCCCCGAGCATACCGCACAGCCGAGAAGCCGAAGAAGCCGTTGTAGGGGCGGTGCTCATTAACCCGGAAGTTTATTACGATGTAGCCCAATTCCTCGATGCGGACGACTTCTACATTCATCGCCACCGCTGGATTTGGGAAGCGTTCACGCGACTGCACGAACAGCGCATCCCCGTCGACCTGCTGACTGTTTCCGAGGAACTCGACCGGGTCGGCCAGTTGGGCGAGATCGGCGGCCCGGCCTATTTGACCGCGCTGGTCAATCAGGTCCCTTCCTCGCTCAACGCCGAATCTTACGGCCGCATCGTCGAGGGACACGCCATCCGCCGCAAGATGATCAACGCCGCCAACCAGATCGCCGCGCTGGCCTACAACGAAGGCAATGTCGTCGATACGGTAATGGACGAGGCGGAGAAAGCCGTCTTCAACGTCAGCGAACGCAGACTCAAACATGACGTTCAGCCGATCCGCGAGGTGCTTAGCGATTACTACGACCGCATTGATGATCTCGCCAAACGTCCCGATGAAATCTTCGGCGTACCGACCGGCTTTATCGATCTCGACCGCATGTTGAGCGGGCTACAGCCTTCCGATCTTCTGATCATCGCGGGCCGTCCGGGTCAGGGTAAGACCGGTTTTCTGCTTTCCGTCGCCAAGAACGCCGCGTTGACTCACAAAAAGCACGTAGCCATCTTTTCCCTCGAAATGTCGAACGAGCAGGTGGTACAGCGTCTCATCGCGCAGGAAACGGGGATCGATTCACAGCGTTTGCGCACCGGCAAACTGGCGGAGGAGGAATGGCCGCTGTTCACTCATTCCATCGAAGTCTTTTCCGACACCAAACTATTCCTCGATGACACTCCCGCCATCACGCCCCTGCAATTACGCACCAAATGCCGCCGCCTGCACATGGAATACAATCTCGACCTGATCGTTGTGGATTATCTGCAATTGATGGGCGGCGATACGCGCACCGATAACCGCGTGCAGGAAGTTTCGTACATTTCACGCAATCTTAAAGTTCTGGCGCGCGAACTGAATGTGCCGGTGCTGGCGGCCGCGCAGTTAAGCCGCGCGGTCGAGCAACGCTCGGATAAACGTCCCGTGCTTTCGGATTTGCGCGAGTCCGGCTCGCTCGAACAGGATGCCGATATTGTCATGTTCATTTACCGCCCCGATCAATACGAGAAGGACACCACTAAACAAAACGTGGCGGAGATCATCATAGCCAAACACCGCAACGGACCGGTCGGCAGTGTGGAATTGATCTTTCGCAACGCATTGGCCAAGTTCGAGAACGCGGCCACCAAACACGTGCAATTCGATTCGTAAGGGCGCATCGTATCAGGCTCCTGCAAAACGCGATGAAAAAATTCAAAGGCTTCACCGACACCGAATCCTTCACGCCGATTCCCGATACGTTCTTTCAACAGATCCTGAACGAGATCGGGGACGCGGACGAATTGAAAGCTACGCTGACTGCCTTGTGGCGAATGGGCAACATGGAAGGCGGAGTTCATTTTTTGAAGCGGGAGGATTTCGCGGAGAATGCCGCAGGCCTCGATAAAGCCGTTTCACGCGGGACCCTGTTACGGGTCTGGAATGAATCGGGCGAGTTCTTCTTCCTCAACAGTCCGCGCGGACGCGCCGCCGCGCAAGCCATGCAAAGCGGCCAGTTGCTTCCATCCGATATCACTTCAACGCCGCCGATGGAACGCCCGAATATCTTCAGGTTGTACGAAGACAACATCGGAATGTTGACTCCTTTGATCGCCGACGTGTTGAAAGATGCCGAGGAAACCTATCCGCCCGATTGGATTGCGGACGCGGTCGAACTCGCGGCAAAAAACAACAAACGCAATTGGAAATATTGCGAAGCCATTTTGAAACGCTGGAAGGAAGAAGGCCGTGCCGAAAAGCAGGATAGACGAAACGCTGAAAAAGATCGCAGCCGGTACGTCAAAGGCGACTACGCCGATTACATCGAGCACTGATCTGGCGGGCGATCCGAACTGTCCGTATTGCGGAGGGCTGGGTTATTTGCGTGCCGACGTGCCGATGGGCCATCCGAATTTCGGGAGGCTCGAAGTGTGCGTGTGCCGCCGCCGCGACGTGAGCGAGCGCGTACGCGAACGGCTATATTCGATCAGCCATCTCGATGAACTGCACGATCTCACATTCGAATCTTTTCAGCCGCGCGGTTTCAAGGGGCTGGGCGAATTGCAGGCCGAATCTTTGGAACGCGCCTTCAATCATGCCAGGATGTATGCGGCTTCGCTGAACGGCTGGCTGTTACTGCAGGGCGGTTATGGCTGTGGCAAGACTCATCTCGCCGCGGCGATTGCCAACTTCGCTGTAGGTATGGGCGTGCCGACGCTTTTCCTGACGGTTCCCGACCTGCTCGACACACTGCGTTTCGCTTACGACGCCGAAGAGACCACGTTCGAAGAACGCTTCGACGATATTCGCAACGCGTCGTTATTGGTGTTGGACGATTTCGGCACGCAAAATGCAACCGCCTGGGCGCAGGAAAAATTATTTCAAATCGTCAACTATCGTTATATCAACAAACTGCCCATGGTGATAACGACCAATCTGGCGCTGGATGAAATCGAAGCGCGCCTGCGCTCGCGTCTTTCGGACCCGGAACTGGTCAGCACTGTTCGAATTAACGCGCCCGATTACCGCCGCCCAATGGACGATACCGGTCATCCCGAACTTTCCTCGCTGGACCTGCTGGCTGGCAAAACTTTCGGCACGTTCGATGGCCGGACCGACGAAGGATTGAAAAGCGACGAATTGAAATCCCTGCAGAAGGCTTTGAAAGCCGCGCATGCTTTTGCAGAGAAACCGAAAGGCTGGCTGGTTTTGATGGGCACTTACGGTTCCGGCAAAACACATCTCGCCGCGGCCATTGCCAATTTCCGCGCCGGCCTCGGCGACCCGCCGCTATTCGTAATGGTCCCAGACCTGCTCGATCACTTGCGCGCGACCTTCAACCCTGCCAGCAATACAACCTTCGACCGCCGCTTCGATGAAATTCGCACCGCGCCGTTACTGGTGCTGGACGATCTGGGCACGCAATCCATGACGCCGTGGGTGCGCGAGAAACTCTATCAACTGTTCAATTATCGCTATAACGCAGAACTGCCCACCGTGATTACCACCGCCGACTCGATGGACGAGATGGACGCGCGCATCCGCTCGCGCCTGCTCGATACGCGTCTATGTACGATCTATGCCGTCACCGCTCCCGGTTATCACGGCAGAACCAAAAAGGGAAAGCGTTAAAAGCTCCCGAACGAAAAAATAACCGTTCGCACCCGAACCAATTTCCAGCGCGGTTTGAATCGAAAACAAAGACAGCCTGACGTTTTTCGTCAGGCTGTCTTTTTATCAAATGATTATTTACGGCTTGTAGACTGCAAAGTTATCAAACGTGACGCCGACATTGGGCTCATCGAACGTGCCTACCATCACGCCAACATCGCCGCTGGTGAAGGTGGAATCGGTGGCCGATGAAACCTTTTGGCCGTTGATATAAAAGGTCAGCGTGGAGCCTACGCAATCCGCGCGCAAGTGATTAACACCGGACGTAACGGCATCGGTTGATTGCATTTTTTCGGCCGTCAGATACTTGGAAGTGCCGTTCTGATACATCCCAATCGCTTGATAGCCATCGCTGGAGGTCATGAAAAAGTAGAAGTTATTGTTATCCTGAAAGCGGCATACCAGGCCAAATCCATTATTATCGGGGCCGCTGGCTTTGGCCGCGTCCGCTTCGATGACCGCATCCGAGAAATTCTGGCCCGGGTGCGCCCACACATCCTGCTTCACAGTGATCGCCTGCAGAAGATACTTGCCGTCTGCCGTGTAACTTGCGGCCTTATCGGCATCGGACGCCACCGGCCAACCGCTGTTGGAATCCGAGAAATCGTCCTGATACAAAACCTGTTTATTTTGTTGAGGCGGGTTACTGCTTGGGCCCGATGGGCCATCGCCTGTCACAGAGCTACAGGCCAAGCCTGCCAGGATGAGCACACAGATAGAAATAAAAACGCGCTTCATGTCATTCTCCTTTGATATGATAGCCCCGAGTATAAACGCGCAAACAACGAATGCCAATCCCCCATCCGGTAAACGCGCGGGGCAAAGGCGATCCGGCGACTCGTCCATTGATTCGGTCAACAGGGAAGGACATTCAACCTCCCGCCTCCTGCCCGACGAACTGCCTGCTTTCGTTCCCTTTACGTTTTCTCCGCCCCAGCCTGACCCGCCAAATTGCCATGGCGCCGGGCCGCGCTAGAACTTATAGTTCTTCCAGAACTCATCATTGGTGGATTTGATCTCGGTCATCTCGCCGGTTACGATGAAGATCGTCCGCTCGCAGATATTCGTCACGCGGTCGGCTACGCGTTCGAGATTATGAGCCACCCACAATAACCAGTTGGCGCGCTCGATGGCTGTAGGGTCTTGAATGACAAACATCATCAGCTCGCGATAGACCTGATTGTAGAGCGCGTCCACCTCATCGTCTTCCACAGGCAGGGCGCGGGCGGTCTGAACATCCTCATCAATGAACGCGATCAGGGCGCGATGCAGCATGTCCACGCCTTTCTCGGCCATACGCGGGATGTCGATCAGCGGTTTCAACAGGGGCGCGTCGCCCATGCGAATATTGATATTGGCGATGCCCTTGGCGTAATCGCCCATGCGCTCCAATTCAGAAATGATCTCCAGCATGGAGGCCAGTACGCGCAGATCGCGCGCCATGGGCTGTTGGGTGGCGATCAGCACCATTAATTGATTCTCAACATCGAACCGCTTCTTGTTGATCGCCCGGTCGTCGTCGATCAATTGCCGGGACGCTTTGACATCCCGTTTCTTTAAATCCTCCACAGACTTAAGAATGGCCCGCTCCACCATCGAACCTAGCAAGAGCACATCATCTTTGACCTGCCTGATCTCGGTCTCGAAAGTTTTCCTCAGCATAAAGGCCTCTCATTCCGTTTGATGAGCACGAGCATATTGTAACTTACTATCCTTCGCTGAATTTCATTTAACCCTGAACACGGGATATTCAGACGCGATCTTCTCGAATTCCGAAATGGCGGCATCTTTATCCACCGGGATATGAGGCCTGGCGCCGGGCGCAATCTGCAAATAGGCTTTTATGAGCGGCGCCCGCCGTGCGCAATCCACTTCCTCCAGGATCACATCCTCCCGAACGCCGTGTATCAGGCGCGCTTTCCCATTGGAGGCCCTGAGATTCAACACCCAGTTGGCGTTCTTTCCCAACATGGAGACCAGATATCGTTCCTTATTAACATTCAGCATGGCAAGCGGAAAACGGATCGGTTTGCCGGACTGCCTGCCGTTCACTTCCAGAGTGACCATAAGGTTGGGAAAAATCCCCGATGAATGAATCATCGCCCATCCGCTGTTTATCACTTTGGCAAGCTGGTTTGGGCGGCCGTCTTTGTACAGCCATCTTTTAAAAGCCACTATTTCTCCTTGAAAATAAATCGGGAGTACAAGACCAATTAATCAACATTGTAACGGGAATCCCGCCGGAGTTCAATTTTCATTTCCCTGTCTTCAAAGAAAATCGAGACAGATGCCATCGGTAAACAAAATTGGAATATTTACAAGGCAGGCGTCGGGGCTTTGACGATATTTCAGAGCCAAATTCCCGCCTTTGAAAGAGGTGATAAACAGCTTGCGAATCTGTGACAACGTTTAAATAACATAGGCGTATATTCATTTGTGAATTAATGAAACAACCAATTGATTTGTGCGCGGGTCAAACCGATCCCTGCGGAGGGCATTATGAGCTTTACGCCTGAAATCACCCTGGCCGAATCCATCACAAGGAAGGCCAGCAAACAAACCTATTACACGATTCGCTTTTTAGTAGATCGCGGACGCACCCGGAACGCGTACCGCGCCTATGCTTATTTCCGGTGGGTGGACGATATCCTCGACGGCGAATCCATTAAAGGGACGGAACGAGGCGCATTCCTCCAACGGCAGAAATCGCTGATGGAAAGTTGTTATCGCGGAGAGAATCCACGTGCGGCCTGCATCCAGGAACAAATGCTGGTTGACTTGATCCACAGCGATCATGAACCCAACAGCGGCTTGCAGAAATACATCCGCAACCTGATGGCCGTCATGACGTTCGATATGAAACGAAGAAGCCGATTGATCTCCGAGAGTGAATTGAGTAATTACTCGCGGTTATTAGCCATCGCTGTGACGGAAGCCATGCATTATTTCATCGGTCACGAATGCCCGGCTCCATGCAATGAAACGCGTTACCTCGCAGTGACAGCCGCGCACATCACGCACATGTTACGCGACACATTCGACGATAATCGGGCCGGTTATTACAACATTCCGCGCGAAATTCTACAAGCCCATAGCCTGACGCCGTTCGATCTGCAAAAAGATTCCTATCGAAACTGGGTAAAAAGCCGCGTCCAATTGGCGCGCGCTCATTTTGCGGCCGGCAAAAATTTCCTTTTGCGAGTCGGGAGCCTGCGCTGTCGTATGGCGTGCCTCGCTTACACCGCGCGCTTCGAACAGGTGTTGAACTCTATCGAGCGCGATGACTTCCTATTGCGCCCAACATACGCCGAATGCAAATCGTTGAAAGCCGGAGCAGATATGATGTGGTCGTCGCTATCCGCGCTTTTGAGCGCACATCCCCGCGCAGAGCTTGCCTCCGAACAATGAAACCGCCTCGCTCTCCTTCTGTCATTGTGATCGGCGCAGGGGTCGGCGGAATCGCGGCGGCGGCGCGGCTCGCGCAACACGGGATTCACGTAACAGTTTTGGAAAAGAATCCGCGGCCCGGCGGACGCTGTGATCGTTTCAGTCGTCAAGGACATATCTTCGACACAGGCCCCACATTGATGGTGATGCCGCTTTTATATGAAGCGGAATTCGCCGCGCTGGGCGCTCCACTGCGCGATACGCTCGATCTCGTACGCGTCGATCCGACCTATCATCTGGTCTTCGACGATGGATCACAGCTGGCCCTGACTTCCGATCTGAACAAGCTATATCCGCAATTGGAGTCGATTCAAACCGGCAGTTATGCTGGGTTTCTGCGCTATCTCGATGAAGGCCGCCGCCATTACCAGCTTGGCATGGAACGATTGGTCAACCGGGATCTTCGCAAAGCCACGGATTTTTTCAACTTGAACAACCTGGCGCTGTTATTTCAATTAAAACCGTTCATCCGGCACTATCGGAACATGTCGGCTTACTTCGATCATCCGCGCTTGAAAGCGGCGTTCACTTTTCAGGATGTGTATATGGGTTTGAGTCCCTTCGACGCGCCCGCCACGTTTTCCATGATGCCGTACACGGAATTAACGCACGGCGTCTGGTATCCGAAAGGCGGCATGTACAGCATCGTCGAGGCAATAATGGAGATTGCGCGCCGCGCCGGTGTGGATTTCGAGTTCGAAGCAAGTGTGGAACGGATTGAAATTCAAGGTGGCCGGGCCAGTGCAGTGATTCTCGCCGACGGCCGCCGCATACAGGCCGATGCGATTCTAGCCAACGCGGATCTGCCCTATGTTTATAACGATCTGCTTCCCGATGCGGACCTGGCGCGCAAACTCGAGAGCAAGCAATTCTCGTGTTCTGTGATCAGTTTCTTCTGGGGCGTGGATAAAAAATATGAATCGCTCGGCCCTCATACGTTATTTCTCGCCGAGGATTATCGCCGAAACTTTCAGAGCATCATCCGCGATCTTACGCTTCCGCAAAACCCAAGTGTATATATCCATGCGCCCGCGCGGCTCGATCCTTCCATGGCGCCACCCGGCGAAGATACGTTGACCGCCATTGTGCCGGTTGGGCATTTAAGTCAAAGCAACGGACAGGATTGGAAAGCCTTATGCGATCAGGCGCGCACACAAGTCTTTCGACGGCTGGAAAGTTTGGGCATCGTCGATCTGGCATTGCATATAAAGTTCGAGACCAGCTTCACGCCGCTCTCGTGGAAGAAACGCTATAACTTGATGAAAGGCTCCACACACGGGCTTTCACATAACTTAACCCAATTGGGATATTTTCGTCCGCACAATCGTCATCCCCACTATCGCAATCTTTATTTCACCGGCGCCAGCACGCATCCCGGCACAGGACTGCCCACCGCATTGGTTTCGGCGCGTCATGCGGCCAATCGCATACTCGATGATTTTCAATCGGCGGAAATGCCGAAATAAAAATGACCCAACCTGTCCGAAAGTTGATTGTCGCAGTTTTTCCCGCGCTCATGAAGCATTTGCCTATCCAAACCTCCCGGTGATGTAATCTTCGGTGCGCTTCTCCCTCGGCGCGGTAAAAATATCCTTGCCTTCGCCGTATTCCACCAGTTCCCCCTGCAAAAAGAAGGCCGCGTAATCGGCCGTGCGCGCCGCCTGCTGGATGGAATGCGGCACAAGAATAACAGTATAGTCTTGCTTCAATTCGCGCAGGGCGGCTTCCACCTTACTTGTAGAAATCGGGTCCAAGCCCGAAGTGGGTTCATCGAGCAAAATAATCTCGGGCTGAAGCGCCAGTACTCGCGCCAAACAAACTCGTTGCTGTTGTCCGCCGGAGAGCGCGATGGCGGGATCGTCGAGGCGGTCTCTCACTTCATCCCATAACGCGGCCAGCCTCAGGCTTCGTTCGACCGCCTCATCCAGCCGCGGCTTGCGCTTTTCGCCGGCGAGTTCCAATCCATACGTCAAATTCTGGCGAATGCTCATCGGCAAAACGACCGGACGCGCGAACACCATACCCACTTTGCGGCGCAAAGCAATTACATCTATTTTGGGATCCAGCACATTCTCGCCGTCGATCAGGATGCGGCCAGCGCTGGCGCTCACCTCAGTCAGATCGTTCAACCGATTAAGACAGCGCAATAAAGTGGATTTTCCGCCTCCTGCCGGACCGAAGAGCACGGTGACCGCTTTCTCGCGGATTCTCAAGCTGATGCCGCGCAACGACTCGGTGCCGTCGGAATATTGCAGGGACAGATTCTCGATAACGACCTTATCCATGTCTTTCACCATTGACGGCGCGCCCGCGCCCGCGAACGAATGACAGCCGCCACAAGGTCCATGGTCAATACGAAAATGAGCAGTACCAACGCGGTGCCGTATTGAATCTGGACGGGCATATCCGGTACTTGTGTGGAAATCACAAACAAATGATACGGCAATGCCATGGTTGCATCGAAGGACGAATGTGGCAGGCGCGGTAAAAAGAATGCCGCGCCGGTGAAGAGAATCGGCGCGGTTTCCCCCGCGGCGCGTTCGAGGCCGAGAATCACACCCGTGAGAATACCGGGCAAAGCCTGTGGCAAAACGATGCGCTGAATGGTCTGCCAGCGCGTGCCGCCCAGTGAAATACTGACAGTCCGAAAGGATTGCGGCACAGCGCGCAAAGCCTCTTCTGCGGTGCTGATGATGACAGGCAGGGTCATGATCGAAAGAGTCAGTGACGCCGCCAGAATACTGGTGCCGAATTTCAAGAAAAGCACAAAGAGTCCCAAGCCGAACAGCCCGTACACCACCGAAGGAATCCCCGACAAGTTGATAATGGCGATGCGAATCACACGCGTCCACATGTTATCCGACGCGTACTCGGAAAGATAAACAGCCGCCGCGATTCCCAGCGGAACCGAGAAAACAGCCGTGCCCAGCGTTAGATAAAATGTGCCCACGATGGCGGGCAGAATTCCACCGGCGCGCATTCCATCGCGCGGGACGTTCAAGAGAAAATCCCAGGAAATGGCGGGCAGGCCCTGAATCAAAATATAGATCACCACCGCCACAATCGGCACCACGGTGGCGACAGCCATCAGGGTCAGCAGGGAGAATCCCAGCCGCTGAACGAGATGACGGTTAAGGGCCAGTGCGCGTCGAATCAAGACAAAACCCTTTCGGCGCGTTTGCGGGTGCGGAACACCACAGAGGAGGCCGCGATGTTCACAACCAGCGAGATAATGAACAACACCATGCCGATGAAAAAGAGCGTGTGATAATGAACGCTTCCGTTGGCAACCTCCCCCATCTCTGCCGCGATGGTGGCCGTCATGGTGCGGACCGGGGAAAACAAACTGGCAGGCGTGAGCGCCATTATCGGCGCATTCCCAGTCACCATCATCACTGCCATTGTTTCGCCAATGGCGCGGCCAACGCCGAGCATGACCGCGGTCAACACGCCCGAACTGGCGGCAGGTAAAGTGACGCGCCAGATGGTCTGCCAATGGGTGGCGCCCAACGCCCATGCGCCTTCACGATACGAGCGCGGCACGGCATCCAACGCGTCCTCGGCAATGGACACTACCGTTGGAATGGCGATTCCGCCCAGGAGGATGGAACCGGCCAGGGCAGTGAGACCAGTTGGCAAGTTCAGAAAGACGCGCAGAAACGGAGATAACACGAGTATGCCGAGAAAACCGAGCACCACCGAAGGCAGTCCGCCGAGCAATTCCACCAACGGCTTGAGAATCTCGCGTATCCAACGCGGCGCGATCTCGGAGATATAGATGGCGGTGCCGATCCCGAACGGAACAGCGATCAGCGCCGCGCCGATAGTTACAACAATCGAACCGGTGATCAGGGGGAGGATGCCGTAATAATTTTCAATCGGATACCAGCGGATATTGATGAGTGAATTAAGCGGTACTTCGATCAGAGTGGGCAGACCTTCACGCAACAGGAAAAAAAAGATCAGTGCGACAAAGACGATGGCAGAATACCCCGCGGCCCGCACCAGGCGGGTGATCACGTATTCGCGCCAGTTAAGAGTTTTTTCCATTTTGCTCCTTGCCTCTCCGCGTGCAGGCGGAAAGGCCAGGGATAAGCCGGTTACTTGACCGGCACAAATCCGAGCCGGGCGACGATCGCCTGCGCCTCCGGCGATAGAATCCAGTCAAGATAGGCTTTCACTGCGCCCGAGGGGTTGCCCGCGGTGTACATGTACAGATCGCGCGCAATCGGATATGTGTCATTGTTCGCCGTTTCCGCCGAAGGCAGAACAAACGGGCCGCTCGCGTTTTCCGCGACAGCGACCTTCTTCAGATCGGAAGGCACATACCCCAAGCCGTCATAGCCGATGGCATTCGGGTTTTGACGAATTTCATAGATAATGCCTTCCGAGGCCGGCAACAATAACGTGTCGGTGGAGAACAAGGTTTTGTTATTCTTATCGCCCAATCGCAAAACCGTTTCCAAAAAATACACATGCGTGCCCGAGTTGGTCTCGCGCGAGAGCCGCACAATCGGACGGTCGTCGCCGCCCACTTCCCGCCAATTATTGATCTTGCCACTGTAAATATCGGAAATCTGTTGCAGGGTCAAATGTGAGACCGGGTTTTCCGGATTGACGATCACAGCAATGGCGTCGCGGGCAACCACAAATTCCACCGGATCGATGCCCTTCGATTTGGCGTCCGCGATCTCTTCCGGTGAGATCTGCCGGGAGGCATTGGCGATATCCACTGTGCCGTTGAGAAGCGAGGCGATTCCCGTTCCAGACCCTCCGCCTGTCACCGAGATCAGGACATCCGCATGCTCCGATTGATATTGCTCGGCCCATGCCAGCGCGAGGTTCACGATCGTATCGGAGCCTTTATTCTCGATATATGCAGTTGGCGTTTTTTGGGAGGTGGGAGCGGATGCCGATGAAGAACAGGAAACACTGGAGACGAAAATTACAATCAGGAGAGCAATGAGCCGCGGCTTCCAATCCATCGACTCAATTATAACTTAACGATGATAGAATCCGATTATGGCCGATCCCGCGTTCGCTGTTGAGCATTTGAATTTTTATTACGGCCCTTCACGCGCCCTGTCAAACATCAATTTGCAGATTCAGCCGCGCCAAGTCACCGCGTTGATCGGGCCTTCGGGCTGTGGAAAGTCCACTTTTCTGCGCTGTTTGAATCGCATGAACGACACCATCGCCGGGACGCGCGTGGAAGGCAAAATTCTGCTGAACGGTGAAAACATCTACGGCGATGAAATGGACGTAGTGACTTTGCGCCAGCGCGTTGGAATGGTGTTTCAAAAGCCGAATCCGTTCCCGCAGTCCATTTATGATAACGTGGCATTCGGGCCGCGCGTGATGGGCATGACGGCGGGCAAGTCACAGCTTGACGAAATTGTGGAACACAGCCTAATGCAGGCCGCTTTGTGGGATGAAGTGCGGCACATGCTGAACGAGAACGCGCTCACGTTGGCGCTCGGTCAACAGCAGAGATTGTGCATCGCCCGCGCGATCGCCATCCAGCCGGAGGTGATCCTGATGGACGAATCCACCTCCGCTCTCGACCCAATTGCCACCCTGCGCGTCGAGGAGTTGATCGCCGAACTTAAACAGGATTACACAATCGTAATCGTAACGCACAACATGCAACAGGCCGCGCGTGTTTCGGATTTCACAGGCTTGTTCTGGCTGGGCGAGTTAGTGGAATTCTCTCCCACCAATGAAATGTTCATGCGTCCCAAAGCGGAATTGACTGAGGCCTATATCACCGGCCGAATGGGATAATTCGCGCCGAACCGACCTTCTTATTTTGGGGCTGCCACAATCTGAATTTCGCCGTTTCCACACACAGTACCGCGGCAAACTTTCACTTTGATGAAATACATGCCCGCGCTCTTGAAAGTGTAGCTGAAAGTTCCTTCCCACTCTCGAGGTCCGTAAATAACCTGATCGCCTTGATAAATAGACCAAACAAAACTACAAGCAGACTGCATGCAAGTAGTGGTGCTTCCATCCGGCGATTTAACGAACGACTGGCGCGCATTAATCTGAATATTCAAAGGTGGAGGTCCCCCCACTCGATTTGGTAATAATACGACGTTCACTTCGCTTGAGGGAGGAAGCGGCGTATCCGTTACAGGAAACGCAGAAGGAGCAGTAGACGGTCCGACCGCTTCCGCAGGCACGGCGCTTGGCACGGTGGTCAGTGTTGGATATGGAGAAGCTGTTGATGTTGGGGTTGGGGTCGGGGTCTTCTGAAAATAATTTATCACTGGCGGAAAGGTCAGTAGCGCTACAATCACAACTCCAATCGATGTGATAATCGCCACAATGATTTGTCCCACCCGATTAATCTTAGCTACATTTACAGGTCCTTCTCGGTTTTCAGCCATAACGTCCTCCCTATCAATAATTCAATGATGATTTTGCAATTATACAACGTCAAGAGGAGACAAGCAATAGATTCCCAACTGATTCGGAAAAACAATTCACTATCTTAGCCGCGATTGTCTTTATATCTCATCATCCAAACCGCGAGCGCCAGCAGGAACAATCCCGCGCCATCGAAAGAAATAAAACGCAGAAGCGAATTCCGCAAGACAGCATGCCCGGGCGGAAGGCCAAACAAAATCAGGCTCTCGCCGATCACGCCGACCAATTGCATCGTCAGCGACAAATTCAAAGCCAGCCGATAACGGCGCGGATGCCAAAGCGCCGTCAGATACGGCACATTCCACATTAAAAACAAAATGCCGGTACCGCGAACGGCAGTCGCGCCCGCGATGTCATTGAGTTCAAAACCTGCGAGGTAGGCGCCGGGCGTGAACATGAACGTGAGCGCGGCCTGCAAGTTCCAGGCCGTAACGATACCGACCAGTACGCGCGCGATCCAAAGCGAAAGATTTTCCCTTTTCATACTGCCGGACCGGTACGAACAAGCTCTTCGAGCAAATTGCACAATTTTTCCGCCAATACTGCGCGGCTGAAATGTTCTTCCAAATACTGCCTGCCCTTCAAACCCATGGCGCGGCTTTTTTGTGGATCGCGCGCTAGCGCGCGAATCACCTCCGCCAGCGCGGATGGATCTCCCGGCTGCGCAAAGAGTCCACAGCCGGCGGCCTCCACTACGCCGCGTATCACGCCGTCAATGGCCAGCGCCACAGGCCGTCCTGCCGCCATATAATCGAAAACTTTATTTGGATAGGTCGTTTTATATTCTTCAAGCGGTTTCAAGATCGCAATGCACGCGTCCGAGGCGGCCAACACAGCCGGCATCTCCGTCTTCGGCATCGGCGGCGCGAACGTAACATTGTTCAAGTGCATTTCGTCGGCGCGTTTCTGCAAAGCAACCTTCTCCTTCCCATCCCCTACCAACAAAATTTGAATCTCGGGCGTGCCGCCCAGCAAACGTGCCGCATCCAAAACCACATCCAGATCGTTCGACATGCCATGCGCGCCCGCGTACATTGCCACGAATTTATTTTCGAGCTGATAAGCCTGACGGAACTCCGCGCCGTCATCGGATGGGTCGAACATGGATGAATCGGCGCCGTTGGGGATCAAATCCACCCGCTTCGCCCCTCGCCCCTTTACATGCTCCAGAAAGCCCGGGCTGTTGACCATCACCCGGTCTGCGCCGCGATACAAAAACCGCTCCAGCCATTCCGACATGCGAATCAGAATCGGATTCCTCAACACGCCCACCGCAATGGCAAACTGCGGCCACAAGTCGCGCACTTCGAACAGGAATTTGGCGCGTTTGATCTTTGCCAAAGCCCAGGCGGTGGCGCCCTGAAAAATCGGCGGCGACGTTCCCCAAATTACATCCACATTCTTCACGCCCAGCCCAATCCAAAACGAGGAGAACATAAAGGAGAAGAAAGCGAGAATGCGATGGAAAAACGACTTGTGATGTGCGGAATAGACGCGGGCCCGCAGGATCGCGATTCCATCCATCTGCAGGGCCTGTCCCGTATTCTTCGAAAATTTGCCGGACTGGGAGGAAGCCCCCGTTATGTAACTCACCGGGCTGGCAATGACAGTGACCCGGTGGCCGCGTTCGACAAGATAACGCGCCAGTTCGTAATGACGCGTCCCGCCGGGTTCGTTGAGTGAGGCAAACGCCTGATGGATAATAAGAACGTGCATCCTGTTACAGCTTCCGCGCGGCGCAATGAATTCGATCTGGCAAACAACTGCCGGAAAAAATCAAAAACTCACCGCGCATCTTCGTACACTTCAATTAGCTTTTGAGGCCAGCCTTCTTTCAAGAAATTAACAACCACTCCGGCGCGCTGTCTCATTTTGGAAAGATAAACTCCGTTACACAAGCGCACCCAGGCGGAGCCGAATGTGCAAACGTCATTGAAAACGACAATGCGGGAATCTTCGTCCCATACGTCGGCGAAACCCAGCCGTCAATGGGCTGGACATCCGCATTGCCCCACAAACTTTCACCGGTACGCGCCAGGCCAATTTTGAATTTATCCTCAAATGTGGCCGCAAAAAAATAGTCCAGCCACAAACGGACAATCACGCGTCCATGCGGCGAAAGCAGATGAAGATCGTATCCGATCGCGTCGATCTCGTCCACAGGCGTCGGCGCGACCTCCCATTCCCAGTCCGGCAAAAGCCACTGAATGCGAAAAAGATGCGGCTCCCCCGCATGAAACGGATTATACTTCTTTGTTATCGTCTCGAAAACAAAGCGATCCAACACCGTCCACTTCTCATCCCTATTCACTGAAACCCTTCTCTCGTGAAGAACGTCCGGATTTCGATAAGCGCGATGATAAGCGCTGGCCTGACCGATGACGTTTTCATCGGTGGGAATCTCCGACTTGGAATATGCATCCGCCCAATCCAGCATCAGGAATTTTCCACTGCGCGTCATCTGGCCGCGGCCGTCCACAGTCACCGTATTATGTACGCGCGTCGAAACCAGCGGATTATCCCAGGGCGGCGCGGCGCTGTAGGAATACGTACCCGCATCCTGCGCCACGTTGAGTCCGTGCCACCACAAATCGAGATGCAATTGATCCATATGCGATAAACGCGATTTGAAACGCGAGGCGCGCAAATAAGCCCATGAATTTTTTCCGCGCAGATGATCGGAAAGATACGCGTCCGATTCAAAAGTCTGGTCGGAAGCGCGCAGGCCGAGCCACAACGAAAATTCATTCCACACTCCGGCGGGCAATCCCATCCGTAGAAAAGCGCGCGCCGCGGCCTGCACCGTCGGACGAAAGTCATTGAACGGAGTCGAACTCAAAGGCAGGATCAAAGCCCCATCGTTCGCGCCCAGGTTTGGGGTCCGGCCCGATGCGGGGTCGATCATCGAGAATAACCAATGCGCGGCGCGCGTCAAAGCCTGCACAGTCGCGTGCGGCCAGTCATCTTTTTTGACCGCATGAATCCACAGCGCGGCCTGCATCATCACGCGCTGATAATTGGTGGAATGTTGAATATATTCGCCGTAATCGCTGATCTGATGTTGAAACGACCAATTCAGCCAGCGCCATCCGAGCGCGCGCCAGATTCGGTTATCGAAAAACAACCCGGCGGTATAAAGCGCGGCGGCCTCGGTCACGAGATGATTATTGTTTTGCGAACGCGCATAGATCAAAGTGGGCGGAATGCGCGCGGCGTGCGCGTGAATGCTTTGGATGAGCCGCCCGCGTCTTTCTGCGCTCGAAGCTGTTGCCGTTTCGAAAACTTGCGCGGCCCAAACGAAAGCCAGCATCCGCAAGGCGACCTCCTGCCCATTCATCCAGTGCAGGCCAAGATACGGCGGATTTGAAACATCGAAGATTTCAAAATATTTCCAAAAGGCTTCGGCGTACTTTTCATTTTGAGTCATGGAATATGCGCGCCCCAAAGTGAACGCCCAGCCAAAGCGCGCCGGCTCCCAAATAAATTTAATATCGCCTTCGAATTTGGCTTTGCCAATCTCGAACAGCGACCAATGAACCTGGGGCCAATCACCGGTGAGTTTAATATCCACCGGTTCGCCGCCGAACATGCGAAACTTTCCATTGACGATTTCGTCTGCTTCGTCAAAAAGAATTTGCAAGCCGTTCTGGCCGAGAACAGTTTCAAGTTGTTCGCGGCCGGGAAGAGTGAACAGAAAATAATGGGCAGGGAGCGGCTGTTTATTCTTTAAATATCGCTCATCCATCCGCTGAAAATGTCCCGCGCGCAGGCCGAAGCGATAGAGCGCGTTCAGCGCCAGCGGATGCGGTCCCAGTTGAATCAGGGCTTTCATGATGACAGAGAATGAGGGCATAAAATCTCGAAACCAATACTCAGGAATTTCGTTCCACAATTTTTTGTACGATGACCCAAACCGTATTTTCTTCCATTTCGATCTTGATTTTTGCATCCGATGGGAACAACGCTGTAATTTGCTCTGGCGCAAGAAAATGACTGCGCATGAGCGCCAGCTTCTCCGCAACCGCGATCAGCCTGACCGGAAAAGTCCGCAGATCGGGCTCTTCGATCACCAGCCGCCCGCCCGGCTCGAGCACGCGATAGAGTTCACGCACGGTTCCGGCCTGATCGATCACATGATGCAGGGCGTCCACCATTAAGACACGCTCGAACGAATCGTCCGCGAAAGGAAGATGTTCCGTTTCAGTGGAGACCGCGGCCAAATCTTTTTGGCAGGCCTGCAGGAGCATGCCGCGCGAAACATCGGCAACCACCACAGAGCCAATATGCGGACGAAGCGCCGCGGCGACCCGCCCCGTCTCGCCACCTGCATCGAGCAACCTGCCCGCGTGCGGCAAGTCCAGCACGCGCAGTATTTGTTCCAGCCGCGCGAACGGGATGGCTCGGTCGTAAAATGGGGCGAGGAAATCGAAGTGTGAATTCATTCAATGGAAACAACGACGCCGCGGCCCCGAAGCGACTCCACCGCCGCGAACGCGGCTTTGGTCACTCCGATCAGCTGTTCATACGGGATCGGCGGCGCGCCGCCCGTGCGGATGGCTTTGGCAAAGGCCAGCATTTCATTTCTCCAGCCTTTATCCTGCGCGCCTCCTGCCGTTTTCCGCTTTCCGTCTTCCACCAACTCCAGCGAGCGAAAGTCATCCAATACGGCAATCCTGCCGCCGCAAAAGACTTCGAGACGCTCCTTCGAAAAGGATTTATCGCCATTGGCAAGATAATCCACAACGCCAAGCGAACCGTCTGGAAAAGCAAAGGTCATCGAGACGTTGTCTTCGTTGTATTTGCCTCTATCGGGCAAAGCCTGCGCGCTCACACTGACCGGCACAGCGCCGGCGAGGAACGTAATGAAATCAATGAAGTGACAGGCTTCGCCGATGATTCGTCCACCTCCCTGCCCGGGATTCTGAGTCCAGTGATTCGAAGGAATGAAACCGGCGTTGACGCGGTAATGCATGTAAAGCGGTTCGGTTCGATGAGCGAGAAAAGAAGAAAGGGTTTGGGCAAGCGGGGCAAAGCGGCGGTTGAATCCAACGGTCAATAATGGACTGTTGGCGGTGGATAACGCCTTGCTGATCGCGGCCAGCTGTCTGCTTTCAACCGCCAGCGGCTTCTCCACAAATACATTCTTCCCCGCTTTCAAGGCTTTGACCGCCAATTGGGCATGCGAATCATGGCGCGTTAGAATCGCAACCGCGTTAATATTTGGATCATTGATAATTTCGTCATCCGATGATGCCGCATATTTGAATCCAAATTTTTTACCGGAATGCTGGGCATGCAATCCGCCCGCGGAGGCAATGCCAATCAATTCGATCTCTTTAATACTTTTGACCGCAGGCAACAGAGTTGCGTTGGCGTAAAGCCCGGCGCCCAATACACCCAGCTTGACTGCGGAACTTTTAGCCGTGGAAAGCGGGAAGTGAATGACCTTACTTTCCGCCTTTGACTCATGGTCGGGATAAGTCAGCAATACGCCCAGGAAGGATTCTTTTCTCTTTCCGGTAATGACTTCATAGGCTTGCGCGGCCTGCTCGATGGGAAAACGATGCGTGACGAGCGGCGCGGTTTTCAGCCTGCCGTCCGCCATCAATTCAACGACCGATTCGATATTCCGGCCTTCCGTCCAGCGCACATAACCGGGCGGATAATCGTTCCCGGCTTCCTCATAAGAAGAGTCATAACGGCCCGGCCCGTACGAACGCGAGTTGATAAACGATAATTCCTTCTCGTAATAAAGTTTACGCGGGATATTCAAGCCCACCGCGCCGATGGCAACCACGCGGGCGCGGTCGCGCGCGATGACCGCCGCCAACTCCACCGGATCATTCGAGGGCGTATCGGCGCAGATCAGGATCACGTCAAAGCCGCGCTGGGCGGTGAACGCGGCAGACGAGTCCACAGCTTTGGCGCGCGTCACAGCTTGAAGTCCGAGAGAAGAAGCGAGCTCGATGCGGCGCGCGTCCAGGTCAATGCCCAACACCTGACAGCCCGCGGCAGAAGCGATCTGCGCGGCCAATAATCCCAACAATCCCAAACCGATCACAGCCACGCGCTCGCCCACTTGCGGTTCGGCCAGCCGAAATCCGTGCATGGCAACCGCGCCAAGTGTGGCAAAAGCCGCCGATTCAAAATCGACATTTTTGGGAAGAGATGTGAGCAGGTTACGCGGCACTATATTGTATTCGGCATGTACGGCATAGCCCCCGCCCGCGCAAGCCACGCGTTGACCGACCTTAAAGCCCTGCATGTGCGCGCCGAGCGCCACAATGGCTCCCGCCGAGGAATAGCCCAGCGCCATCGGTTGATCGAGGCGGTTGAAGGCAGATCGAACTGTGGGAATCAAACCTTCGCGGCGCGCTTTCTCGAGAACTTGCTTGACGAGATCGGGACGCGAGCGCGCTTTGCCGATCAGGTTCTTTTCCGCGAATTCAACGACCATGCGCTCGGTTCCCGCGGACACGAGGCTGGCCGCCGTTTTGACGAGGGCCATGCCCTCGCGCGGAGTCGGTACCGGCACATCTTCGACAGCGGTCCTGCCATCGCGCATGTTCTGTAATAGCTGTTTCATAAAATTGAGTATACCTTTTTATATTCGCCGGTTGTGCGGCATCGAGGCGGAAGCAGGCCCCGGGCCGGGTTGGGGCGGACGGTCATTCTTATGGCCCGGTTCAATTTTAGCGCATAAAGCGATGTTATAATTTCAGAGCTTGTATTCCATTTGGGAGAATTTCCGTGACCGATCTGCGCGTTCAAAAATTTGCAAAAGTCCTGGTCGAACACTCCGCCCGCGTTATGCCCGGCGACCGCGTCTTATTGGAAGGCACAACCGCCGCCGAGCCGCTGTTACGCGAACTCTTTATTCAAACATTGGAAAAAGGCGGCCATCCGCATTTGATGGTGGCTCTGCCCGGCACCATGCCGTTCAGTCAGGATGAGACGTACCTGACGTATGCCAAAACCGACGAACAACTGGATTTCGTGCCGACTTTCCTCAAGCTCGCCTACGACCAGTTCGAGAGCCGCATCCGCGTCCATTCCGCTACGAACACACGCGGGACGACCAACCTGGATTCCGTCAAAGGGACCCGCCGCGCCAAGGCTTTGAGCGCCATCACCGAAGCGCAATTTCGGCGCGGCGCGGACGGCACATTCAAATGGGTAACTACGCTCTTCCCCACCGAGGCCTACGCACAGGAAGCCAATATGAGCCTGAAAGAGTACGAGGATTTCGTCTTCGGCGCGGTGCACACCAACGAAGACGACCCGATCGCTTTCTGGGAAAGCGTGAAACAGAAGCAACAGGCCGCAGTTGATTATATGAAGGACAAGAATCAGGTGATCTTGCGCGGCCCAAATGTGGACTTAACGCTTTCTGTCAAGGGCCGTACTTTCCTCAATTCGTTCGGCACGTTCAACATGCCCGACGGTGAAATCTATACCGGCCCGGTGGAAGACTCGGTCAACGGCTGGGTGAAGTTCACTTACCCAGCCAACTACAGCGGCGTAAGCGTGGAAGGCGCGGAGATCACTTTCTCCAACGGCCGCGCTGAAACCGCCAAAGCCGATAAGAATCAGGATTACCTGCTGAAAACGCTCGATACCGATAAAGGCTCGCGCTATCTGGGCGAATTCGCCATCGGCACCAACTTCGATATTCAGCGTTTCACCGGCAATATTTTATTCGACGAAAAGATCGGCGGTTCATTCCACATGGCCTTCGGCGCGGGCTATCCCGAAACCGGTTCGAAGAGTAAATCCGCCATTCACTGGGATATGATCTGCGACATGCGCACCGATTCTGAAATTCTCGTGGACGGCGAACTGTTTTATAAAAACGGTCAATTCGTATTCGAAAAATAAATCATGCCGGGCGCAGACTGCGCCTGCGCAAATCAATAGATTCCCACAGAAGCATCCAACCTGCGCGCATATTCATCGATTCCGCCGCGCACACTGAAGACATTCGTCCAACCCTGCGCGGCCAGCCAGGCGGTCACGTCCGCACTGCGCGTGCCGTGATGACAGATAATGCAGATCAGCGCGTCCTTCGCCTTGGCAGATTCAGGCAACATCTCGATTCCAGCCTTCGCCAGCCGGCTCATCGGCGCGACCTCCAGCCTGCTGTCCGTTATTTTGGCCTGAACCAGCTCCCAGTCTTCGCGTACATCCAGCAAAATAAACGACTCGCTCGAAGATAACTTTCGAGCGAGTTCCTGCACGTCGATCTCGGGAACGGAACTTCCGGGCATTAAATTTTCTTCTTCCCATCGTTCACAGTTTCGGTTTTCGACAGCGCCGGCACATACAAACGATCCACATATTCCTTCAACATGCGCCGCGTGCTGAATTGCGATGTCACCGTTCGCAGAGATTCCTTGACGCGTTCGGTCCATTCGCGCGGCAGGTAATTATTATCGCGCTCATAGAAGAGCGGAATGATCTCGTTTTCCAGCGTGGAGTACAGGTTTTCCGCGTCGGCAGGATCCTGAATCTCCGGTGCGGCCGGAGCGCGGTCCTCGCCGATCGCCCAGCCGTTCTTCCCGTTATAAGCTTCGCGCCACCAGCCATCCAAAACGGAAAAGTTCAAAGCGCCGTTGAGACCTGCTTTCATGCCTGAAGTGCCCGAGGCCTCCATTGGGCGGCGCGGCGTGTTCAGCCACACATCCACACCCTGCACAAGATAACGGGCCACGTTCATATCGTAATCTTCGAGGAAGACGAGGCGTCCGCCGTTTTCCGCCTGTTTGACCGTGCGATAAATTTTCTGGATCAATTGTTTGCCGGGCTCATCCGCCGGATGCGCCTTGCCCGCAAAGATAATCTGCACCGGCATATTCGGACGATTGACGATCTTCAGCAAGCGTTCCACATCGGTAAGGATCAGGCTGGCGCGCTTGTATGTGGCAAAGCGGCGTGCAAAGCCGATGGTCAGCGCATACGGATCGAGCAATACGCCCGAAGATATCACTTGAACCGGATGGAATCCGCCCTGACGCCAGCGATCGCGCACTCGGTCGAGCAGATAGAAAGTCAGCTTGCGTTTGAGATGCTGACGCACCAGCCACAATTCCTCGGCAGGCACATCGTTCAGTCTCTCCCATACTGCGGGATCGTCCACATTTTCGAGCCAGTCCGGGCCGAGGTATTTATCGAGCAGGACGCGCAAGCGGCGGCCCATCCAATTGGCGGTGTGTACGCCATTGGTTATATAGGTGATCGGCACATTATCTTCTTCCAAATCGGGCCACAGGAAATGCCACATGCGGCGCGCCACATGTCCGTGCAAATCGGAGACGGCGTTACGGCCTTCGGAAAATTTCAGCGCAAGAACGCCCATGCTGAACGATTCGCCCCATGAAAGCTGATGCTGAGCCAGGTCCACGAATTGATCGCGGCTGAGGCCGAGTTCGGGCCACAACGCGGCCAGGAATTTATCCACCAGCCAAAGCGGGAATTCGTCGTTCCCAGCCGGGACAGGCGTATGAGTGGTGAAGATATTTTGACCGCGCGTCTTTTCGACGGCCGCTTCAAAAGAGTAGCCGGAAACTACCAGTTCGCGCACCCGTTCGAGGGTCAGAAATGCGGCGTGACCCTCGTTCATGTGCCAGACCGAGGGGTTGTATCCCAGCGCGCGCAGGACGCGCACGCCGCCCACGCCGAGCATCAACTCCTGCATGATGCGCTTGTCGAGGTCGGACCAATATAAGCGCGCCGTGAGGAGGCGGTCATCCGCAGTGTTGGATTCGACGTTCGAGTCCAGCAGGAAGAGCGAGACGCGGCCAATGCTCGTTTTCCAAACTTTCAACGCCACCGCGCGATCCGGTAATTTCACCGAAACGGTCAGCGGGGCTCCGTCTTCGCCCAGCACCGGCAAAACGGGTAAATCCTCCAGTTGAAGCGGGTTATTGATCGCCTCCTGCCAGCCATCTTCGCTGATGCGCTGGGAAAAATAGCCCTGCATATACATGAAGCCGACCGCGACCAGCGGCAGGCCGAGATCGGAGGCTTCTTTCAAGTGATCGCCCGCCAGCACGCCGAGGCCGCCCGAATAAATGGGCAGGGTTTCGTGCAGGCCGTATTCCATGGAGAAGTAAGCGATGGGCTGATTGGCCAGTTCGGGATGATTCCGATCCGACCACGTATCGGTTTTTGCAAGATATTCATCGAAGGTCTTGAAAACACGGTCATATAAATCGAGATAATTTTTGTCCTGCACGACCTCGTTGAAACGCGCACGTTCCAGCTCGCGCAAAAAGCGGATCGGGTTGTGCGCCAGGCGTTCCCACATGTCGTTATCGATGCGGTTGAATAAACGCTGGGCATCGGGTTGCCAGGTCCACCACAAGTTAAACGCCAGTTCACGCAAACGCTCGATGCGGCGCGGCAGGTCAAATTGATTGGGAAGTTTGGTATAAAATGCGTCCATTGGGATAAAATCATACCACAGGAAGGGTTGGGCCTTCCGTACAATCATGTCAGAATTCAAGCGGAGGAAACTCTTTTGATTGACGATTCAAAATCGGGATGATAGAATTCAGCCCGCTCTAAAGAAGCACAAGCCCCCATCGTCTAGTGGCCCAGGACGAAGCCCTCTCAAGGCTTAAACTGGAGTTCGAATCTCCATGGGGGCACAAGTCCTGCTCAAGGCGGGATTTTTTATTTTTCACGGAGAATTCATGCAACCTTCCGGCGGTAATTCAAACTCGTCTGTTATTTCGCGCGGATATCTAATCGCTCTGATCGCCACCGGGCTGTGGTCCACCACCGGCGTAATCATCAGTTACCTCAGTAAAACGTACCAGATGCCTTCGCTGGTACTGGCTTTCTGGCGCGATTTTTTCGTTTCATTTGGCATGCTGGCGGGGTTATTGATTTTCAGCCGCGCCCGCTTCTTTCTCGGCCGAGGTCATTGGCGCTTCATGATTCTCTACGGCCTGACCCTGGCCTTCTTCAACTCGATGTGGACCTTCTCGGTGCAATATAACGGGGCGGCGGTTGCCACCGTTCTGGCATTTAGCTCCCCTGCCATGACTGCCATCTTAAGCAGACTCATTTACAAAGAACAGTTCAGCCGCGTCAAGATCATTTCGATCGTTCTGAGTCTGGCGGGAACCATTCTCGTATCCGGCGCGATCGATCCTTCGGTCTGGAAGTTGAATCCGGCGGGCATTATCTTCGGCCTGCTGACCGGCCTGTTCTTTGCCATCTACAACCTCGAGGGTAAATACGCTTCCGACACAGCCATCGACTCGTGGACGGCGCTGTTATACAGCTTCAGCGCCGCGGCATTTTTTCTGTTGCTCTTCAATCTGGCCGCCGATTCTTTTGCGGGCAAAGCGCCGCTGACGGATATGCTCTGGCTCGGGCATTCCGTCAACGGCTGGGGCTGGCTCATCTTCCTCGGCGTGGTGCCGAGTCTCGGCGGCTTCGGCTTATATACGTTGAGCCTGCGCTCTCTGCCTCCCACAGTTGCGAATCTGATCGCGACCCTCGAGCCTGCGCTGACCGCGATCTGGGCTTATTTTCTCCTGAACGAGTCTTTGAACGGAATCCAATTGGCTGGTAGTCTGATGCTGTTTGCAGGAATCATCTTGTTGCGCGTGGGAGAAGGCCACGGCCCACAAGCTAATGTGGTCGAATTTACCGAGATGCCTTGAAGCCCAACGTTTTCATGCGGTTGTGAGCAACATGCCGCCCGAATAATCAATCATAACTGCTCCCTTGACAATCGTAGGCCACGTGCCCGGGTGTGAGAATTCGTATCGGCCAGGAATCATCAGTGACTTGATATTTACTCAAACGGCTTTTTATACTCATCAAATCCATATCGGCCCGCCAATTCGAGAAGGAAAAAGCGCGCCAATCCTGATCGGCCCGGTCGCTGGTCCCAGGTTGAATCCGGCAAAATAAGACCGCGCCCACCGCGTCGCGCGTCAGGTTCGGATAAGACGATGATTGATAGATATCGGTCAATGCGGGAACCGAATCGGCAGAAAGCGAAACCAGATAAGGCACATCCAGCCCGGCGCCCTGCACGGCGCGATCGACATTCTGCCGAACGATAAACCCGTCCACGTTGAGCAGGCTAAGCGAAAGCGCGAAGCCCAGCGAAGCCAGCAAAGCCGACAAAGCAAAAGTGCGTTCGCGGTGAAAAATTTCCAGCACGATCGTGACGATCAATAACAGGCCGATCCAGATCAGAAAGACATGCGTGTACGTACGCAGGCGGGAGAATCCGTACGCCGCTTCATACAGGACGAGGCGCTGATACGCCGAAACCAGCATCACCAGCACGAGAGTCACCAGCCCGATCCCCAGCCCCGAAAAGACTCTGCTCTGAACGCCGTTCTCACGGCGCGTGAGCGTGCTTAGTCCCAGCCAAAGGAGCAGGCTGAAGAATGCCACCATCACCAATTCGCCGAAGCCGCGGCGCGCGTATTCGGAATAGGTGTATCCGTCAATGTGAACGTTGGCATGGCCGCCGAAGAAGTATCGAAACTGGACGATGACAAAAGCCAGAAACAGCAAAAACACACTGCCCAGCACAATGGCCGATTCGGTAAAGCCGAGAAATCGTGAAACCAGCGGCTTCTCTTCGCCGGCCAATTTCTCGTCCCTGCTTTGCGCGCCGGCGTGCAGAAAAATTCCTGCCAGCGCATAACCGATGATCAGAATATAGATCAGGCGGAAGATGTACTCGGGAAGTTTCTTGAGATCGAAAAGTTCGACCAGGGCGTTCAGTTGATGGCTGAAAATGGTATCGGCCGAGGCCAACAGCGCGGCAAAGATCATCACAATGGGAAGCGCAATAAGCACACCGCGCACCACCGGCCACAAATTGACCTTCGGGCGCGGCGCCCCGCTTTCAAACCGCTCCTTGCGAATCTGCGCGGAGAACATTTCGGCGCGGGTCACTACACTGGCGAACAACTGTAAAAATCTTTGAAAATAATCCATCAGGCTGTATTGCATCCACCGGCCGCCGAGGAAAGTGACCGCCAGTACGGCCATTAGAAAAAGAGCGAACAATAAGCCCAGAAAGACGGTCATCGGTTCGGCGCGGACAAATGTAGCGGCCGCGAAAAACAAAATGAGCGGGACCAGCCACAGGCTCCCGCGCGCGGCGTGTTTTCCATCCATCCACAGCAGAAAGAAGCCGCCAATCAGGCAAAGAACAACAAAGGCGGCAAAATTGATTCCGAAAGATTTTGGCCAGAACAGAAAATCGAAGCTCCAGCCCAGAGCGATGGCAACGATCCAGAGCAGGTTTGGTTTTATTTTCACGGCACATCTCCTCGTTGAATTTCCCGCAGAATAAACGAATACGGCGTGCAAAGCCTCTCAAAGACTATCAGAAACCCATTACAATTTCCTTAGAAAGGCGGGCTGTCTATTGACATTCAAATTGAATTATGACATACTTCCGCCACAACAGGGGCACACAATCTTTCGCCATCCTATAGAAAGGAGGAGGTGATGTCCAACATGGATAGTAGCAACAAACCCTGCGCTGTGGCATCCCTCCTCAAGTAATTCTAGGAGAGCCACAGCGCCCACGAATGCCGTCCGCATGGACGGCATTCTGGTTTAAAAACTAATTTCAGGCGCGGGTGATCAGAAAACAACCGGATCGAAAGATAGCTTCGACATTCATCTGTGGAACGCCGATTTGCAAAACATTTTCCAATTCCGATTGTTTCTTGCTTTCACCCGCGAATACACATATAATCCGTCCCATGCAAAATTCTAGCGGTACATTTCAAAATATTTTTCGCTGGTTGGTTCCCGCCGCGGCGGTCATGGCTATCGCCGCCTGGTTTTACATTGCGCCCGGAGGCGCGCTGGGCAAACTGGATGCCGTCGGCTATGCCATTTGTCACCGCATCGACGCCCGCTCGTTTCATGTGGACGGCCGACAACTTCCGTTATGTGTGCGCTGTACCGGCGAATTCAACGCCGCCGCGCTGGCTTTGATCTTTCAGGGTTTTGTGAGCCGCAAACGAAACAAACTTCCATCACGCGGTATTCTCGCCATCCTGACTGTGTTCTTCCTCGCCTTTGCCGTTGACGGTTCCAATTCCTATGTTTACCTGCTCAAGGAAACCACGCCCGGCGCGCTGAGTCAGATTCCAAATTTATATGTTCCCAACAGCACCCTGCGCTTATTCACCGGCAGTGGCATGGGCATTACCATCGCGGCGATTTTGTATCCGATTCTGAATCAAACGCTTTGGCGCGCATCGGACGCGCGTCCCGCACTGGGATGGAAAGCCTTCGGCATTCTCGCGGCGCTCGTCCTTTTGGCGGATCTCGCGATTCTGACCGAGAGTCCGCTCGTTCTCTATCCCGTCGCGTATCTCAGCGTCTTCGGCGTGCTGGCTTTGCTTGTTACCGTCTTCGGAATTCTGTGGATCGTTCTTATGCGGCAGGAAAACGCGTTCGAGAAAGTTCGTCAGCTTTGGCTGGCGGCCGCGGCCGGCCTGACCCTCACCCTGTTACTCGTCGTCAGCATTGATATCGTCCGTTACTCGCTCACAGGCACGTGGAGCGGATTCCCCGGCCTGCAGGGCTAAGGAGAACCTCATGCAACTACTGCTTGGCATCTTTTCAGCGTTTGGGCTTTCGGCCAGTGCAGGTTTGAATGCCTATATTCCCCTGCTGGTCGTGGGAGTGCTGGCGCACTATACCAACCTGATCACGCTCCAGCCGCCATGGGATACCCTCTCCAATCCGTGGATTCTGATCCTGCTCGGCATCCTGCTCATCATCGAAATGCTGGCGGATAAAATCCCGGCGGTGAATCACATCAATGACCTGATCCAGACTGTCGTCCGGCCTGCGGCGGGAGCCATTGCTTTCGCGGCCAGCGCCAAAGTCATCACCGGCATCAATCCTGTGCTGGCATTGGCCTGCGGCCTGTTGGTGGCCGGAACGGTGCATGTGGCCAAAGCCGCGGCCATCCGGCCGGCAGTCACAGCCACGACCGGCGGACTTGGCAACGTCCCTGTCAGCATGGCTGAAGATCTGACCTCAACCATCGTCTCCATTCTGGCCATCGTGATTCCAATCGTGGTCGGCACATTGATGATCATCCTGCTGGCATTTCTTTTATGGTGGCTATGGCGGCGAAGTGACCGCGCACAGACCGCCTAAAAAACGTAGTACTCCAGAGCGTTTGACGACAAACTCTCAGGGAGTATAATAAGCCAACTTTCTAAATTTGAAATAATATAGGAGAGAAATTATATGAATGACGCAATGGGCACTCCCACCCCTGCTCCTGAAGATCAACCCAAGAAAAGCAACCAGGGTTTGATCATCGCCATCGTGGTCATCGTTGTATTGTGTTGCTGTTGTGCCGCGGCCGCCGCCGGCTGGTGGGCATGGAACAACGGCGATCAATATCTGCAAAATTTCGGCAGTCTTGTTTCCCTTCTTGCCTGATATAAAATCAATAAGAAAACGGCCTCCGCTCAAACCGGAGGCCGTTCGGTTTTAAACAACGCCGCGATCTCGGTCAGCGCCGCGCGCGCTTTTGCCCGCGTTTCATCGTCAATTTGCAGGGCGGCAAACTCGTCTTCATCCAGCACGGTTTGCTTTCCGTTCGGCGTCACCCATAGATCGAGCGCCAGATCTTCATACGAAATTCGTCCGTCCACGATCTGCGCGGGCCGCGCAATATTGCAATACCAGCCCTTGAGACGATGATCGTCGCGGTCGTAGATCGCGAAAATGTTATACCAGCGGTCGAAATAATAAGTTTCCACATAACGGTCGTTGCGTTTTAAAGTGGTATTCATAAACGGCATATCCTCGCGGTTGAAAAACGCTTCGAGCGTCACGTGCTTCTCATCGCGTTCGAGCACCTCGCCATCGTAGCGCCAGGTTTCCTCGCCCTGCGGATTTAATTTAAGCACAGTGATTTTCTCAGGCATGACCCAGACATTCTACCGCGAATGAAGCGGAGACTTCCTCCCCAACCTTCGGCGCTTCTCTCAAATGGACGACCAGCCCGCCTCGCAATGCGACCTTGAACTGTTCCCGTTGAAAGACAATATCCTCCGCCCGCGCTTTGACGCGCACAACACCGCCCGCTGTGGACTCTCTGAACAATAAGGCTATTTTCTCCCCCTCCACGTGGCGATGCCCACAATGCAGTTCAATCTTCCCAAATTGTGTATCCGCAACCTGTTTTCCAGATTCAGATTTTATAACGCCTTCCACAACATTGCCCACAGCGAGAAAGCGCGCCGCCCACGCCGACCCGGGCTGTGCGGCTACTTCGGCAGGCGGGCCTGCGCGCAGAATCTGTCCGTCATGCAAAAGCAGAACGCGGTCCGCGAGGGCAAAGGCCTCCTCCTGATCGTGAGTGACGTAAAGGGCCGGAACTTTCGTTTCATGTAAAATCCTGCGCAACTCATCCAACACCTGGTCTTTCAAAGCGCGGTCGAGCGCGCCGAGCGGCTCATCGAACATCAGCAAACGCGGACGCGGCGCCAGCGCGCGCGCCAGGGCCACGCGTTGTTGTTCGCCGCCCGAGAGTTCCGTCACGCGGCGTTTCCCGAAGCCCGCCAGATTCACTTGCGCGAGCGCTTCTTTTACGCGCGAATCGATTTCGTTTTTGGGCAGACCGCGCACCTTCAACCCGAAAGCGACATTTTCAGAAACCGTCAGGTGCGGGAACAAAGCATAATCCTGAAAGACCAGGCCGAAGTCGCGGAGATGAGGCGGGATGGAGGCGAGATCGTTCCCATCCCAAAGAATCTGCCCCGAGTCGGGCGTTTCCAGGCCCGCGATGATTCGCAACAGCGTGGATTTGCCACTGCCCGATGAACCCAACAGACAGGCCGTTTCACCCGCCGCGACCGAAAATGAAATATCCGCGAGCAGAGGCCGACCCTCATAAGTTTTGGAAATGTTGCGCAGGCTGAGCATCAAAAATCTCCTGTGCCGGGCAGGCGCGTTCGTTCGATCCACAGAATGGAGGCGACGGTCAGCGTCATCAGAATTGTGGACATGGCCATGGCCTGACCATAATTCAAGCCACCGGGTTGCGAAAGAAAACGATAGATGGCGACAGGCAGGGTTGGATATTCCGGACGCGTAAGCAGAAAGGCCGCGCCGAATTCGCCCAGTGAAATGGTGAAGGCAAAAGTGGCCGCGGTGAGAGTGGCGCGGCGAATAATCGGCCAATCCACTGTCAGCCAAACGCGAAAGGACGAAGCGCCCAGAGTGGCCGCGGCCTGACGCAGACGATCAGGGATGGAGGCCAATGCAGGCTGGAGAATCCGAATCACAAACGGCAGTGCGATCAAAGTATGCGCCAGCGGAACCAGCCACGGCGAAGCCAGCAAACGATTGAAAGCGATGATAAACCCGAGGCCCAGCGTAATTGCCGACGCGCCCAAAGGCAAAAGCAAAAGCGGATCGAGGATTCTTTCGAGCCGGCCAGGCCGCGCCAAGGCGGAAGCGACCGGCGCGCCCAACGCGAGGGAGAGAATTACAGTGGCCGCCGCGTACCCAAGCGAGTTGCGCGCGGCTTCCACCGGCGGAACATAGAAGATCGAGTTACGGCGGTTGACGAACAGTTCGGTGTAATAGTCCGCGGTCAGGCCGCGCTGAACTGCGGACCGGTCGCCGCGGTCGGCATCAAGGCGCGTGATGGAGCGCAGAGGCAATGCCAGCAGGGGCAGGGCAAAAAATACAATCAGGAGACTCAGCATGCCAAACACGAATATATGCTCGCGCAAGGATTTGGGAGCGCGCGCGATCACGGAGCGCGGCATGGTCGGCACAAGCGCGCGCGTCACAACGCGGCTGTAAATGACAGAAAAGGCCAGGGTGCATAACAATTGTAAAATCGTCAGAAGCGCGGCCATTGGCAGGTTGAGAAATTGCAGGGCTTGTATGTAGGTTTCCACTTCAAGCGTGGCAAAGCGCGGGCCTCCCAGAAGCAGAATTACGCCAAAGCTGGTGAAGTCGAAGAGAAAGACGAGCAGGCCCGCCGCCAATATGGGGCCGCGTAAAAGCGGAAAAATCACGCTCCCCCACACCTTGAGCGTATCCGCGCCCAGCGTGCGGGCCGCCTGCTCGAGCCGCGGGTCGAGATGAGTCAACGCGTTGCCCACAATACGGATGACGATGGTGGTGTTGTAAAAAACATGGGCAATCAGGATCGCGCCGAGCGTGCCGACGAACGGAATCGGATTGGCCGGAAAGAAAGTGAGACTGAGCCAGCCGCGCGGTCCGAGCAGGGCGTTGAAAGCGGCCGCGACCACCACGGTGGGCAACATAAATGGGACAGCGGTCAGGGCGCGCAGAAAAGATTTGGCGGGAAACTCGAACCGGGAAAATAAAATGGACGCCGGGATTCCGAGCAGGAGAGTCAATAAGAGCGAAAGCGCGGCCTGATAAAAGGTAAATCCTGTGACGGAGATCAGAGAACCGAGATTCTCCGCAGTAAATGCAGATTGACTCAAACCGAGCGCGAGGATGCGCGCCAGCGGATAGAAAAAGAAGACCGCCAGAAAGATCAGCGCGGGGAGCCACAGAAGCAGGCGGCCCGATAATTGCGAAGGCGCAAAGAGGAATCTCTGCGCGCTCCCCGCATCCTCGCCGTGCAAATTCATGGACATAAGCTCATTTGAGAACCGCGTTCGTCCAATCTGCAATCCAGCGGTCGCGGCCCGCGGCAATTTCATCCGCGGAAAGTACGGCGGGCTGGGCGGGAATCTGCGCGAACTCGGTGAAAGCCTCCGGTAACGTTAGATTGGGAAGCACAGGATACACATACATTTGTCCCGGCAGGTCGCTTTGGAACGGCGCGCTCAACATGAAATCCACGAACTTCTGTGCCAGCGCGAGATGTTGAGTCCCTTTGAGGATGCCGACAAATTCAATTTGACGAAAGCAGGTATCGGGTCCGGACATGACGCCGACCGGCGCTTCGGATAGCGGCTGGGCCGCGTTCATCACTTCCGCGGCCGGGTCGGTCGCATACGAAACGACCAGCGGTTGAAGCCCTTTGCCGGATGAACCGCTGAAGTTGGTGTAATAGGCGGTTTCCCAGCCATCCACCACCACGAGGCCGTTTTGGCGCAGTTCCTTCCAGTATCCGAGATAATTGGATTCGCCGAAATGCTTGACGGTCGCCAGCAGAAATACCAGGCCCGGCGAAGAGGTGACAGGGTTTTCCATTACAAACAACCCTTTGTATTCGGGCTTTATGAGGTCTTCAAGCGTAACCGGCGCCGCCAGATTATGCGAAGCAAAATAGGCTTTATCGAAAACAACGCACACATAACTCTGATCCACCGGCAAAACCTGATGGGTTGGATCAAGTTGAAATTCGGCGGGAACTTTTTGGAGCGCGGGCGAATCATACGGCTCATAAATTCCCGCGCTCAATGCGCGCGCCAGAAAAGTATTATCCACGCCATAAAATACATCCGCCAGCGGCGAATCTTTGGTGAGAATGGCCTTGTTGAGCGCCGCGCCCGCGTCGCCGCTCGGCAGGAATGTGACTTTGACATCGTTGGCGTTCTCGAACGCGGCAATCACATCCTTGCTAACGGAAAACGAATCGTGCGTCATCACGGTCAGCGTTTGCGGGCCGGTCGGTTTGGGCGCGCACGAAACAGCCAGTAAAAGAATCAGCGTGCAAAGTAATATGCGTTTCATTTTCCCTTTCATTTTTACATCCAGCGATGAACGACAAGCAAAAGACCCGAACGGATCGAGACCAGGGCCTGCCCGCCCAACATTTGATTGCTCACGCCGCGCGTCTTGTACGGATTTAGCGTCTCATCGGACAGCGGCCACTTGAGTCCTTCGGTGCGCACCCCTTCGACCGCGCCGCCCCACGGAATCAACGAGACGAGATCGCCGCTTCTTCCGCGGACCTGGGCCTGCTCCCGGCAAAAGAACGTTTCCTCCACCCCATCGTCCGCGCGCAGATCGAGCGCGGCCAACGACGGATCGCTGAGGAGCGCGAGGTTGGCAATGGTTTGATCGAGTCGATTCCCCAGCGCGGCCATAATGAGAATCGTTCCGGTTCCAAACGTGCGCGCCTGTTGAATTGCCAGTTCGAGGTCGGTCTCGTTTTTATCGCGCGGATATTGAACGATCTGCACTTTTTCTGAAACCGCGCGGGCTTTGTCTTCGTCGTTTAGAGAATCCAAATCGCCGATGATCACGCGCGGCGCCAGGCCCAGCGCGTAAATATGGCGCGTGCCGCCGTCTGCGCCGATGAAGATATCATCGGCGCGCAGAATGGCGCGGGCTGAGCCGGGGTTTGGCAAGTGACCGTTGGCAAAGATAACGACGCGAGGCATAAAAAAAAACCGTTCTCCAGCCGGAGGACGGTTGATCAATCGAGAGAGTCCCTCCGCTGGCATAATCCAGATCAGGTAATACGGGTCGAGCGCGGCTCGCTCCTCTCAGTCCCGCCCCGCGGGACTCCCCGTTCAATTGTGCAGTGAGTATATGCCGCGCAGATGGGACTGTCAAGATAAAAAATCGGGAGCGGAGTTTCCGTCCCGATTCAACGCACGCGGCGTTTCCATTCTTCCTTCAATTGCAGTTCTGTGGGGCTGACTCCCGAATCGAGCGCGAGGAAATCGGTCATCAAACGATTGAACTTCAGCGGGTCTTCGATCATCGGAAAGTGACCGACATCGTCGAGCACGATCTGGTGCATCATAAACGAAAGCGAACGGGCTTTCTCGGGCGGCGGCAGAATAATGGCAGGGTCGTTTTGCCCATAAACGAACAGACAGGGAATATTCGCGGCGCGCACCGAACTGAATAAACCATCGGCCTGAAGATCGGTAATCGATGCGGCAACAGCCAGCGGGTCCGTTTTGGAGGCGTCGGAGAGGGCAGTTGCCGCTTCGGGCGTGCGCGTCGAAAGCCAATCCACTAATTCGGCCACGGGCGCGGTCTTCAAACGAGCATTGATCGACTCGATGTTCAAAGGGCAGTTGACGGCCATGATGCGGTCCACGCTGTTTTGAAACTGCTTGATGAACTCCAAACCCACCAGCGCGCCCAGCCCGTGCCCGATGATGGCGATCTTGCCAATGCCCATCACGCCCAAAAAACGATCCAACAGATCGGCCTGGCGCGCCAGGGAATATTTCAGCGGTTCGTGCGCGGTATCTCCATAACCATATAAATCGAACGCATAGGCGCGGTATGAGGTGGAGGCCACCTGCATGGCGTTGATCCAATAACGCCACGAGCCGACCCAGCCGTGCAGAAAGACGATGGGCCGCCCCTTGCCCAGGGCCTCATAATGCACTATGGATCCGTCCAGAATGATCGCGCTCATCGTTCGTTTCTTTCAGCCAATTTATTTGCCGAATTTGCCCAGGATCGCGCGCACGCGTTCGGTCAATTGATCGGGCGCAAACGGTTTCAATAAATATTCTTCGGCCCCGGCCTGAAAGCCGATTGCAATCTCAGATTCCTGTCCTTTGGCGGAGAGGAAGACCACTGGAATATCTTTCGTCGCGGGGTTGGCTTTCATGGCGCGGCAGGCGTCGTAGCCGGTCATGCGCGGCATGCGCACATCCATCAGGGCCAGATCGGGCAATTCCGTTTGAGCCAGATGCAGGGCGTCCTCGCCGTTGTTCGCCGTGATCACTTCGTGTCCCGCATAACGCAAAGTAAAGGCCACGAGTTCGCGGATGTCGGGTTCGTCTTCAGCAACTAAGATTTTGGTCATGATGATTCCTTATTGCCCGATGATTTCTTTTGCAGGGGCAAAGTAAAAGAAAATGTACTGCCTTCTCCGGGAATGCCCCGGCTGTTGAGCCAGATCCGCCCACCGTGCATCTCGATCAACTGGCGGACAATCGCCAGTCCCAGGCCTGTGCCCGGTGTAGCCAGAACCAGCGGATGTTCCCCGCGATAAAAGCGTTCGAAGATTCGAGGCTGGTCTTCCAACGCGATGCCAACGCCGTTGTCCTCCACATCCACCTGCATTTCCTTATTGTTCTCCAAAGGCTGAATGTGAACTTTGATGGTGCCATTTTCAGGCGTGTAATGATAGGCGTTATCCACCAGGTTGGAAATGATCTGGCGCACCCGTTCGGTATCGCCCAATACGCGCGGCAGATCGCGCGGCGCGTCCAATGAAAGCGCCATCGGCTTCTGATCCTGCTGGGATCGTCTCAACACATCCGCGATCACGTCTTCAGCGACATCGCGCAGATTGATGGCTTGCGGAGTCAGGGTGATTCGGCCGGCTTCAATGCGCGAAATATCGAGCAGGTCATTGACGAGAACATTGAGGCGCTCGGCATTTTGCTTGACGATCTGCAGGAAATGCGCTTGATTCTCATTGAAGGCGCCCGCCGCGCCCATCAACAAAATATCCACGTACCCTTTGATGGAGGTCATCGGAGTGCGTAACTCATGGCTGACGGTCGCCACAAACTCGGACTTCAAACGGTCCACTTCGACCTCGTGCGTAACGTCGCGAAAGATGGATACCGTACCGAGAAAATCGTTCTGCAAAATGACCGGCGCAAGATGGATCAACGCAATGCGGCCGTCTTCCAGTTCCAACTGCTCGGCATACGTATCGCCGTGGAAAGATGAAGGTTCCTCCGACCAGCGATGGACTGTTTCCATCCAGGATTTGGCCGAACGGCCAAATAAACCGCCGAATGCTTCCAGCGACTGGCCGAGCGCACGCGCAGATTTGATGCCGAGAATCTCCTCTGTGGAGAGGTTGATGAAGGTGATGTGATTATCACTGCCGGTGACCAGCACACCATCGGCCACAGCTTCGAGGATGGCTTGTGAACGGCTGGCATCCTCCTGTTCCTTGCGCAGCATCACGCCGAGACGTTCGGCCTGGTCGCGAATCAACTCATATAAGTGCGCATTATTGATCGCCACCGCCACCTGGCTGGCAATCGCCTTGACCAGATTCAAAATATCCGGGCTGAAGAAATGCTGGTCACGGTGAAAGATCATCAACACGCCGATCACGTCCTCGCCAACCAGCAGAGGCGCGACAATACTACTGCGATGATCCTGCCCGCTGACCGTCGAACGCACCCAGCGCGGATCCTGGTGCAGGTCATCGATCAGCACGGCCTCACGGTTTTGAACGACCCAGCCCGCCAGACCTTCACCCACTTTGAGTGTGAAACCGCGCGTGCCGGAAGGATCGGTGCGATCGGAGAGATAGCCATACCCTGCGCGGTAATGGAGCAGATTGTCATCGGCTTGAAGCAGCATGATGGTGCCCTGCTCGGCGCCGGCCGCCTCGTTGAGCAGGGAAAGGGTGCGGTTGAGAGCGCGGTCGAGGTCGAGGCTGGAAGATACTTCGGTCAGGATTCTCAACAGCGTTTCCGTATTCTGTTGTTCACGGCGCAATTGCGAGGTCCGCTCGACGACGCGTTGTTCGAGTTCCTGTGTCAGTCGTTGAGTTTCGGCAAACAGGCGGGCGTTCTGAATCGCGACCGCGGCCTGATTCGCCAACGTACCGAGAATTTGCAAATCTTCGGACGTGTAAGCATTGGGCTGATAACTCTGCGCCGACAGCATGCCAATGGCGTGCCCGCCGATTGTCATGGGCACAGCCAGAATCGAGAGCGGGTCTTCACCGTATAGATATCCGCCCGCCTGTTCAGATTCGACCAGTGTGTGCGTCATGAGAGGCTGGCCGCTGTCGATGACTCTTCCGCTGATCGTTTCCGCCTTGGGCATGCGGGAGTTCGGCATGCGCTTGCCTTGATCGATGAGATATACGCCTTCGATCTCAGCCGAGGCCTCATCCAGCAGAGTGATGGCAAAAGCTTCCACCACCATCACGCGCTGGGCCGCTTTGTGGACGGCTTCGTAAATTTTCTCGGCATCGAAACTGATATTGATCTGCGCGCTGGTCTCGTTCAAAATCGCAAAGCGTTCAGCCGTCCGCACCGTGCGCTCATATAAGCGCGCGTTTTCGAGGGCGATGGCCGCCTGATTGACAATGGTGCGCGCCAAATCAATTTCGTTCAAGCCTGAGCGGCCGCGCTCATCCTGAAGGAAGAGCAAAGCGCGCAGTTCCGAACCTCCGATCAAAGGCAGGATGAGCAAAGCAGGATTCTCACTGCCGAGGAATTTCATCAGAGGCTTAAGATCGACTTCCGCGCGAATATCATTGGCAGTAAAGATCCCGTGCGATTCCTGCAAGCGACTGAAAATCGGCGCATCCGGCAGATGCTGAGGCAGTTCATCCGCGGCGGAGGGCACGGACAGGACCCATTGCGCGCGTCCATTATCAAGGACTGCCGCCGATACTCGCTGAACGCCAAGCGCATGCGCCAACTCTTCGGATGTGATTTGCAGGATTTGATTCGCGTCCAGCAAACCGCTCAGGGAAGCCGAGAAACGATTAAGCAGAGCCAAACGCTGGGAACGTTGATCGAGTTCAGCCGCACGATTCAGACTCTCTTCGTAGAGCCGCGCGTTCTCCAGAGAAACCGTGGCCTGACCGGCGAACGCCATGGCCACCTGCACATGGTCGCTGGTGTAAAAGTTCGCCTGCCATTTTTCCAACGCGATCACGCCCGCCAACTCGCCCTTGGAAAGAAGCGGGATTCCCATCCATGAAAGGCGCGGCGCCTCGACAACCGGGAAGCGCGGGTCTTCGCGCACGTCACTGACCACAATGGCTTGACCATTGCGCGCAATCTCGTTGAACAATGCGCTATCTGTAACAGTGGTAGCCAGGCCGAGTCGTTTCTCGGTATCGGGGAAGCCCACCGCAGAAGAAACCACGAGGCGGTCCTTTTCGCGCAGCCACAGCGCGGCCGTATCGTACGGCAGGATCGCTTCGAGTCGGTAGAGGAGGGCATTCACCAATTCGTCCGTGCGCAGGCTCGAGGTCAGGGATGCCGCGGCTTCGTTCAGGGACTGCAACTGCCCGGCGCGTTCCTGAGTCGCCTGCACCAAACGTACGTTTTCCAACGATAACGCCACCTGTTGTGCCAGCGAGACAAGCAGGGCTTCATCTTCCGGACGAAAAGCGGCCACTGTATTAAAGTTATCGAGCACCAACAGACCGAGATCCTGACTGCCGGCAGTGATCGGAATCAACAAACTGGAAACGGGTAGTCGTCCGCCGGTGGCCTGCCGATACAATAAAAGATTATCGGTGCTCAAGGTGTAATCGCGCGCAAAGTTGACTTCATCCACGCGGCGCGTTTTTCGCGAAGCAAAGACCGCGCCCGGCAAAGCCTCGCCGGAGCGATAATTGATATGCAACAAGCTGGCATTATCGGCATAACCGGATACGGCGCGCGGAATTAATTGATTGGCCTGCCGATTCCAAACAAAGACCACGCCTGCATGCGCCCCGCGCAGAACCCGGCGCGCGCTCTCCAACAGCGACCGTACCATATCGTCCGGGTTCAAACCGCTCAAACGGCGGCTGAATTCCAACAACAAATCCACTTCCTGCAAGCGGCGGCGCGTCTCGCTCAAGAGCGAAATATTTTGCAGAATCACCGAGGTCTGCCGTGAAATCTGAAAATAGACCTGGCGGTCCTCGGCGGTGAAAGCAGGCAACGGTTCAGGGCTGACCGCCAGCATGGCGGCGATAGGCCGGTCTTCCACTATCACAGGCAGGCAGATGAATCCCTTGGCGCGTAATGAAGTCAGCATCGGCGTATCGCGCCATTCCTCGTCGTCATCCAGGTTGCCGACCAAAATGGGGTCGCCGGTTTGTAACACCACGCGCATCGGATTGCGCTGACCGAACAATGCTTCCACGTTGGTGGCGCGGGGAATACTGCCCAGCACATGCGCCAGCCGCGGGCCTTCCGGAGATTCTTCGGCCACCAGCGCGGCCGCCATGCCCAATTGGGTCAGGGTTTCGCGGCCAAGCGCCATCAATGCGCTGGAAGCATCCAACTGGCGGCTGACAGATTCAGTGATGGCCAACCCGGCGCGCACGCGTTGAGCGCGCCGTTCCAAATTGTGCAAAGAGATGGTCTGCTCCAAATCCTTGCGGAGCAGAAGCGGGAGGTCATTCTGGCTGACGTTCAATAATTTCTGCTGGCGTTGAATGCCGTCGGAAAGCGATTCGATGCGAGTCTGCAAACCCGTCAGGCGCATCGAATTGCCGATCAACAGCGAGGCTTGAACGGCAAAGACTTCCAGTGAATCGATTGTGGCGCGGTCCGGGCGCAGGCCGTTCGACGGATCGTCCAGGCTGATCAATCCCAGCGGGTTGCCTTCCGCGTCTTCCATTGGAATCAAGAAAAAGTCGTCTGCATTCCAGGTATTTTTTCGGGAGGCCGAGACAGTGCTTTCGGCCGTATTGGTATAAACATAGTGGAAATCCGCCGGCAGGATGGGTCTTTGATCGGCGGGGATGAAATACGAGCGGCTGATCTTGAACTCGGGCCGCATCAATTGCCGGAAACCAGTTAATGGCTGTTTACGCGCCATCAACTCGCTCATCGTATCCGGCGAAATCCCAACCCCCGTCACGCGGCGCAGTAAACCTGTTTCGGCTTCGTACACGCTGATCAGTACCACGCGGAATGGGGTGGCCTCGCGAATGCCTTGCGCAATGGCATGCAAAGCCTGTTCCAGCGGCTGGTCCTGATGAAAGCTGTAACTGATCGACGCGAGTTTTGCCAGCGTGTCGGCGCGGCGGCTCAGGAGTTCGGAACGATGCCGTTCATCTTGATATTCGCGGACATTGATGATCGCGATGAAAACCTGCGAGGCGAGCGTCTCGATAACATCCTGTACGCCTTCATCGAAGAACGACGGCAGATTGGCATGAAGATGGATTATGCCCAATATGCGATCCTGCTGTTTGATCGGCACCACCAGCGCCGAGCGGACCCCATCGTGAGGCGGCTGTCCGCCGCTGGCATGAAAATCATTCACTACCAGCGACTTGCCGCTTTCGAGCACCATACGATCCAGGCGGGTCAGGTCGCTGTGAGTCTGACAGCCAATCGCATGCGTCACATTCGGACCTTGAGTTTGCGCGGCGGAATCGAAAAGCAGGATCGATCCACAATCGGCCCGCGAGACGCGCAAAACCTCGTTATGCACCACATCCAATAAACGGTCGAGTTCCAACGAGGCCGAAAGTTCGCGGCTGACGCGCGCGATCGCGGTCAATTGATCCACGCGGCGGCGCAGGGATTCGTCGGTCTGCCCGATCAGGTTGGCGCCATTCACCATCGAAGCCAATTGACTGGCCGCGCTCGAAACGACCTGTAAATCATATTGATTGAAATGATCGGCCAGTTGAGTGCCCAACACCAATTCGCCGATGCTGTGTTCGCGCACCATCAATGGCGCGGCCAACAGCGATTCCATCCGCATCGAGGCAGGCAGGGGCCGATATAACAACGGCAGATTCTGATCGACACTCAACCGACCGGAGATGTACGGTTTTTGCGTGTACGTTACTGTGTCCAAATATTCGGGATCGTCAATATATGGCTGGGGAAATGAGTTCGCGGTTTCATCAGGCACGCCCCACAATGAACCGCGGTGCAAGGTCAATTGGCCGCGCGCTTCATCCAGCAGAAATATGCCGCCCGCATCGGCCTGGAACAAGTGAATCAGTTCCTGCATGGAATATTTGAGCGCCTCATCCAGCGTGGCGGCTGAGGCGGAGAGGCTGGCAATCCGCCGCAAGGCATCAGAACGCTGTGTGCGCAAACGCGTCTGCTGGACGAGCAACGCGTTCTCGATAATGGCCGCGGCCTGATTGGCGGCGATTTCCATCAAGCGTAACTCGTCGCTGGAAAATGAAGCGTTCCCGCCGCGATGATGGGATACCTGCAAATATCCCACCATGCGTCCCGCTGACACCAGCGGCATCAACGCCGAATCGCGCAAACTGGCGGCCAGCGCAACGTTGATGAGACCGAGGGCGCGCCAGTTTTCGTCCTGAGAAGCGTCAAGGGTTAGAACCGGCTTGAGATCCAACAGGATGCGTTCGGCCGGGCTATTGGCCGCGATGGGCGCGCGATAGTTCTCCACGATCTGCGCGGGAAGCCCGCGAAACGGAACCTGTCCTTCGAGCATGCGGCGCGTATCGTCGTATAAAAGGAAACCGACGATCTCCGCATCGAACAGCGGCACAACACTATCCACCAAACGCGCAAAGAGTTCTTTCGGGTCTTGAATGGCGCTGACAGCCTGTGTGAGATTTGCAAGCCCGGCCAATTCGGAAGCGCGGCGCTGTTCCTTCTGATACAAAATGGAATTGCGGATCGCGACTGCCGCCTGGCCGGAAATCAGTTTCAGCAGATCGATATCATGCTGGCCGAACGCGCCCGACCCAACCTGCCCGGCCTCCAGCGTCCCAACCAATTCGCCGCCGGCCATTAATGGAACGCCCAAATAAGATTGAATTTTGACCGCCGAGCCATTGACCGGAATTTGCTCTCGCGATAACAAAAGCGGTTGCCGCGCCGAAACCAACTGATCCGTCAACGCGCCGAAATGAGATTGCGCTGAGCGCGTCATTTGCCCGGACGATGAAAGCGGGTCCTGAAACCGATACAGCACCAGCGCCTGGTCGTTCTGTTCCCACACCTTGAGTTCCATCATATCGGCTGGAACCACGCGGTTTACATTTTCCAGCACAGATTGGATCGTGGCCGGCAGGTCAAGGCTGGCGGCAATATCCTGATTGAAATCCGAAACGATCTTCAAGATCGATCCGGCCGCTTCGTTACCGTCCGCCAAAGCAGAGGTCAGGTCCATCGAGCGCAACGAGATCAGCATCAGCGGATAAGGTCCCGGCACTTGATAGGAAGTGGCCTCCAATAACCTCGCATTGACAGTAAGCCGCTTTTGTCCCGGCACGGCGCATAAATTAAGAAAATCGTTCATGGGGCGCACGCGCCGCGCCAGCCGCTCCAGATCGGCAGGCTCCTGCTCGGATAGCTCAAACCATTGGCGCGCCAGCGCGTTGATATATTCCACGCGGCCGCCGGATTGAATCACCAAAATTGCGTCAATGGATTGTTGAGGATCAGGGGGAACAAGAGTCGGCAGATCTGCCGGGACGGAATCCGGCCGGTGAGGCAACAGGCGCAACAGCACCCAGACCAGGAACACAAGCACCAGTCCGAGGGCGAATAGTCCTATGCCAAGACCCAGGCCGGGGAACATACTCAGAAATCACCAATCTTCAATCGGCAGAATCCTGCCGGCGCGCGTCAGCCGCCAGTTCTGTGATCTCGCGAATATCGGCGAATGATTGCTGGCTCGGAGAGACCAGCCCAATCGCCAGAGTCATGAACGGCGTTTTCTCCACACTGCCATCCGGCTTGGGAGTTTGAATGAAGCCCTGCTGGCGATCGATGAAGTTGTAATGCGTCTGAACTTCCGAAGCGAAACGTTCCTTCAAACGTTTCTTCAACGCGGAGCCGGCCGCTTCGGTTGTAATGACGATGTAATTATCGCCGCCCGCATGGCCGATGAAATCGCCCTTCGTGCCAAGCTCATCCACCACTTCGCCAATCAACATGGCAGTGAACCGCAGAACGTCGTCCCCGGCCACAAAGCCATAGACATCGCGGAACGATTCAAAATGATCGATGCGAATATCGAGCAGGGCCCAGTTCTGTTCGCGGATGATGCGGCGCAACTGCTCCTCGATCAAGCGACCAGCGGGCAGTCCCGAACGCGGATCGGTGAGACTCTCGCGTTCCGAACGGCGGATCGCGCCGGTCACGCGCAGTTTCAATTCTTCGATGTCGAAAGGCTTGGTGATGTAATCGTCCGCGCCCAGCTCCAGCCCCTGAAGTTTGTCACTGCGTTCATCCTTCTGCGTAAGAAAGATGACCGGAATGTGGCTGGTGCGCATGCTCGTGCGCAGGGTGCGGCAAACCTCATATCCGTCGATATCGGGAAGCATAATATCTAGCACAATCAGGTGCGGTAATACGTGCTTCGTCTTTTCGAGGGCGTCCGCGCCGCGGCTGGCCACATCCACATCGAATTGCAAGCCCGTAAAGTAGATCTTGAGCATGTTCGCAATATCGACGTCATCCTCTACAACGAGCAATCGGGTATTTCCCATACGAACCTCCTCATCCTCATTCGCGCCGCCTGCCTCTGCGGGCATTCCGGCGGATCGTTTCAATTTGGGCCTCGGTCACTTCGCGTTCGAACGAACGGAAGCCGCTTAATCGAAAACCGTGTCTTTCAGCGATGGTCGTAATCTCCTGTACGCGTTCCAGTGTGAGTTGCTTGCCAACAGTGTAATCTTCAAATCGGCCCTCCAAAGCCAGCGCCATGGTCTCTGCCATGCAGGCGTACGCTTTGCCGGGCGGAAAGCCAAAATTAAAGTGAAAATTCACGGGGCCGGGCACGTCCACCATGCCGCCGTCAATCACCAATATATCATCCCTGACCGCGGCCACCATTGCAGAAACATCTCTTGGGCGGGCCACGTCACAAATCACACTGCCCGGCAGTAGGTGCTCCGGCTGGATGACGTCGTGGATGGCGCTCGTCACCGTCAGAATCAATTGGGCTTCGGATAACGCTTCCATTTTCGTGCTGACGATCAATTCGGCTCGCGCACCCGCTTTGAGCCGGTCACGCAGAGCTTCGAGTTTTTTCTCATCCCGGGCAACAAGCAGTAATCGGGCGGCCTCACCCGCCAGCAGGTCCGCGCAGACGCGGCCAATAGCCCCTGTTGCACCGACCACAGCGACTGTCGCATCCTGCATATTAATATCCATCAGGCAGGCCGCTCTACGAATGGCTTGTACAGCCAATGCCACTGTGTACGAATCACCAGTGGTCACCGGCACATCCAGTTCCCGGGCAATTGTCAGGCCGGCATCCCCAACCACGGAGGTGAATGCGCCCAAACCGAGAATATTTGCGCCCAGGCGTTCGGCCATACGGCCCGTTTGGACAATCTTACGATAAACCGTTTTTTCCGGCAACTCCATCATTCGTCGGGGCGTGAACGGACAGGCGATGAACCAGCCTTTGATCTGGCGTCCGGTTTCCGTTGAGGCGATTCCTTCGATTTCCGAGATGTAAACGGGAGGAAAGTAGGTGGAAAAAAAATCTATCTGCCGCTCGCTCAACACACGCCCCAGAAGAGGAAACTTTCGGCTGACATCGCGCTTGGGGTCGATCGGATGAATAATGAAAGCGAATGTGTCCATGCTCACCAGGACTCTACTTCCGCCTGCGGTTGGCGGTGATACGGAGTCTGGTGGAGACGAGCCGCGCGCAGTTGATGATGATCGCTGTCGCTAAAGCGAATATCGTGATCGATGACGCGGCGTTTGCTGGAAGCGACCAGCACCACATCGGATTCAATGGTGCGCGCCGGATAGACGATCATGCCCGAACCGATGCGGCAATTGTGTCCCACACAGCCGCCCATGACCGGGCGGTTGGAGGGATGCAATTTTCCATCGCCGCCAATGGCGCGGATCGGGGCGGGGATCAGATTGTAATCGGTCCACGTGGAGCCCGCGCCGATGAAAGTATTCCGTCCCACCACCGACATTTGCAGGCAGGTATTTTGCGCCACCATGCTGTTGTCCATAATAGTGGTCATGAACAAGGCGGAACGGAAAGGCAGAAACGTCCCATCCCCCACTACGGACAACATCACCTGCACATCCTGGGAAATATTAACGTTGTTGCCGATGATCGAATTTTCGATGACCGCGCCCGCGTTGATGGTAACGTTATCGCCGATGGTGGTCGGTCCGTGGATAATCGCGCTTGGGTCAATGACGCAATTCCTGCCAATCTTCACCAACTCCGAACATTCCAGTACCTGGCGTCCTTCATAGATCGCTCGGGCGAGGATTCTCAATTTGAAGTTCAAATCCTCCGCGAGGCGCTTCTCGAAGCGGGCGCCGCGTGAGAACAAGCCGAATACCACATCGGCGATGAACACGTGCACCCAGGAATCGATCGCCAGCAGGCCGCGCAGTGGAACCTGAAACACCAGATCGCCGCGCTGATCGGCCATATACGTGGGTACATGATAATAACCGATCTCGCGCGCCTGCAGGTCGATCACCAGCGGCTCCACATCCGCCACCGGGCCTTTCGGGTAATACCATAAATCCGCCAGATACAAACTGCCGGCGGGAGTATACGAAGTGGAGAGCGGCAGGGCATGTTCGCGGAAGGTGGGATCGTCTGCGGAAAACGCGGCGCGCACGGCCAGCTTTCGTTTCCTGGCCTCGGTCATGAAGGCGCGAATATATTCTTCGTCGAAATATAAATTGTCCCGGTACATCAAAGTAGGTTCGCGTGTGGGAGGCAGGCGCTCGCCGGATTTCAGTTCCAGTTCCCGGGTCGTATAAGGCGCGAGAAGATTCCGTTGATGCAGCCAGAGCGGGAAATTTTGAATACGCAGGTCGCGGGCCGGCTCGCAAAACGGAGCGATCGGATTCAGGGCGTTAAGGATAACCTTCAACATAAGCGAAGACAATTATAGTAAGGGCGGGGTATACCCGCCCATACAGATTTGATAACATTCTAGGAAATGGGGATCTTGTCGACCAGGATTGTACAGGTGGGATCGCCTCGGGCAATACATTCTGTCTCTTCTACATTAAATATCTTACCACTACTCAACCAATAGAGCGATTCCTGCAAAAGTCCCACAGCCAAATGACAGACCGAGTCATTGGTTTTGCGGCCCCAGCAAAGCGGACAGCGCTCGATAATCCAGGAAATTTGGTAATCGGTCTCTTCCAGCCGAACGACTTGGTCGGTGTGACGGTTGAACAAATCCGCGAAAGATTTCGCCCCAACGTGCAATTTGGTGGGTAACGGGAGCAGGCGGAAGGCCATCTCCGTCAGGCCCAACTGGGAGCCATATTCGCGCAGGCCGTAATTGAAACAGGCCCGGCCGATCCTCAACGCCAGGCCGCGTCCCCCGCGCGGACCGTAAGCCTTTTCCAGCCCGATATGCAGGCGGCTCACCGTTTCAAATGGAAAGGCAAGCTCAGAAGTGGGCGGCGGATAATGATCGATAAGGTCGCCCAACGCGGTCAGGTTCAACACGGCATTTACGCCGTTGCGGCCAATCACCTCTTCCATGGCCTGTAAAATGATCCGCCCCATGTGCTGTGGGTAGAAATAGGATTCACTCATGCCGCGGGAATCTCTTCATCGAGAAATGCCTTGAGTTTCTGACTAAATTCATTCGGTTCTTCCAACATCGGAAAATGTCCGGCTTTCGGAAAACGCTCGATGTGAACCTGGGCAATACCTTTGAGCATCGGCTGCCATTGAAGCGGATGCACCACTTTGTCGCGGTCGCCGTACATGCCCAGGGCGGGAACTTTAATCCGGCCGAGATCTGGCCGAAGGTCCGTGCGGCGAAGCGAGGCAATCGAGAGCAGAAACGATTCAAGGGTGGTGCGCGAAAGGTCACGATCCATCATGTTCGGAAAACGCGGGTCACTGCAAATGCGATGGGAATAATAATACTTCATCCAGGCGCGGAACGGGCCCATCATATTAAATAAGAAGAAGGCGATCGGACGATAACCCGCCAGCTTTAATAACGGCGCCAGAGAGGAACCCACAATCGGCGAGCCAACGGTCACTACCTTGCTGGCGCGTTCGGGATATTTGATCGCGACCGAGAGACTGACTGTGCCGCCCATGCTGTGGCCGACGATCGGCGCACGCGCAATGCCCAATTGTTCCATGAACTGATCGACAAGGCTGACGAAATCTTGAACGGCATAGGTATCGCGCTTTTTTCCCGATTCGCCAAATCCCCAAAAATCCAGGGCATAGGTGCGATAGAACGCGCCCAGGAAGGCCATGGTCTCCTGCCACAACCCCCAGGAACCTAACCAGCCATGCAGAAGAATAACCGGCTTGCCGCGCCCGTAGACTTCGTAATGAACAATGCCCTGATCAGTGGTGATGGACGACACGCTTTTTCATCCGGCGGCATGTTTGAGTTACTTGCCATTCTCCATTTCCTCGAGAATGCTGTAGAGCAATTCAAGGAGCACTGCTTTGACCTTTTTACGGTCACGGGCAATACAGGGCAGGAGTTTGGTCTTGGCATCCAGCCGCAGAGCGTGACGCATATCTTCGATTTCCCAAGCGTCGGGCTTATCCTGTTTATTGGCCGCGACCACATACGGCGTAGGCGCGTAAGCGCGGAAGGTTTCGAGGATCGAACGGGCTTCACGGAATGTTTCGGGGCGGGTGGAATCGATCATGACGATAAACCCGAGCATGCCCTCGGAGAGAATCTCCCACATGAAGTCGAAACGCTTCTGTCCGGGAGTCCCAAAGAGATACAGCACCAGGTCTTCATCCACCGTAATGCGGCCAAAGTCCATGGCTACGGTGGTGGCATTTTTCACGGCACGCTCGTCTTTGGATGAAACCTTCCGCTCCGTCGAAACAACGTCAATTTCGCTGACCGACTGGATAAACTCCGTCTTGCCAGCGCTGAATGGACCTGTTACCACCATTTTGACCGTTTGCATGTTTCGAATCCTTATCTGCCGTGATTACATGGTGCGGATGCGACCAATTAATTTGTTGATCAGCGATTTTTGTTCTTCCTTGTCCTGCGTGGGGAACATCTTGGGGTTGACCGGCGGCGCCGCGCCCTCGGGGCGAATGATTTCCACCAAACCCGCCTGCAAGAGTCCGTACACAATGCGGCGGATCTCGAGTTCGTTCAACTTACTGGCTCCCGCGATCTGCTTCATGGTGTTCTTCGGGTTGATGTACTTGACCACGCGCCATTCCTCGACGCTCAAGTTGATATTGGTCAACGGACGCTCGGTAAATTTGAGCGCCATTTCGAGGCTGGGAATCTCATCCTGCAGTTGTTCCCATTCGCGCAGTTGACGCGAGCCTTCGATGATAATGTTTTCAAGGTCGAGGCGCACGTTGATGCGGTCTTCGGGCGGGAGCAGACCGGCTTCAAAGCGAAAGAGGCCTTCCACCCAGGTAAAGAGCCGGCGCACGCACTCGGTGAAATAAGTCTGCAAATTGAGGAGGATATCCTCCTGAGTGACGTAACCGGCGTTGATCAGCAACAGACCCAATTCCTTGTCCGTCACCTGGCCGTCGCGCTGTACGATGGCACGATACTGATTCGCAGTCAATTTGTTGGCGCGGTGCAGAACTGCGGCGAGCCGGTTGTCTTCCTGCCCGATGTGGGCCCAGGAAAGTTTCCCGTCGCGAAAGGCCACCTGTGCCTGTTCGGTCGGGCCGTCCACAATGAGCGTACCGGTTTTGTTGGCCAGATTGATCAGGTTCAGTAATTGGGTGATCGTAAAGTCGCGTAAATTGCCGCGCAATGCCATGCAAGCCTCAGAAAACCCCTCGGATGAGGGGGTTCTGTAAGGATTATACATGCAAGAGGAACTTGAGTCAATTAAGCCGATTTACATTCTTGTGAGGGCAGGACTAAAAAAGAATCATGATATAGTTACCCGCACGTTCAATCCAAGGAGGCATTCATGCACACTCGGGTTCTACGAATCCTGGTTTTGGCAGGATTTCTATTGCTCCCTTTTCATTCTGTTTCCGCCGCGCCCGCGGCGAAAATGTTGAATAAGGGAGTCACAATCGATTTTCCCAATACCATTACGTTTGAAACCTCCCTGCAAAGCAGTGCGGATATTACGTCCGTAACGCTCGAATATGGCACACAACAATTGACTTGCGGACAAGTGCTCGCCAAGGGCTTCCCGCAATTCACGCCGGGCAAAAGTGTGGACGTTTCATGGACGTGGGATATGCGTCAGAGCGGGTCACTGCCGCCCGGGACGAGTATCTGGTGGCGTTGGCGGTATCAGGATTCGGCGGGGAACGAAACGGTTACCGACCAGCAATCGGTCACATGGCTGGATGATATCCATCCGTGGCAGACCGTTTCATCCGGCAAACTCAACCTGCATTGGTATAGTGGAAATCAAGCTTTCGCGCAGGATTTACTGAACTCCGCAGTCAGCGGACTCGCCCGCCTCGAACACGATACCGGCCTGGCTCCCGACCAGCCAATCGATCTTTACATTTATGCCAGCACGGACGATATGCAACAGGCCATTCTGTACGAACCGTCATGGACCGGCGGACAGGCCTTTCCCGAACAAAACATCGTCATCATCGGCATCTCGCAAGCCGACCTTGCCTGGGGGCGCACAGCGGAAGTGCACGAACTGACTCACGTGCTGGTCGGTCATCTCACTTTTTCATGTTTGGGTTCCGTGCCCACCTGGTTGAACGAAGGCCTGGCGGTTTACAGCGAAGGCTCATTGGATTCCGCCTCGCAATCGCAACTCGATGACGCCGTTAAAAATAATGAATTGCTCAGCGTGCGTTCTTTGAGCAGTGGCTTTTCCGAAGTTCCCACCAAAGCATATCTCTCGTACAGCGAGTCGTTCAGCATCGTCAATTTTCTGATCAAGACCTATGGGCAACAGCAAATGACTTCCCTGCTGATCGCACTGCGCGATGGAACCAGTGTGGATGACGCCCTGCAAAAAGTGTACGGATTCAACGTGGACGGACTCGAGGACGCCTGGCGCGCCTCGATTCACGCCCAGCCGCGCACTGCTTCCGCACAAGCGACCGCTCAACCCACCCCAACTTTTGTCCCGACTATTGTGCCCATTTCGGGCGCGCAGTTACTAAACACGCCGACTCCGTTCGCGGTTCCAACCTCCTCATCCAGCGATAACAATTCACCTTCCGCGCCGACGACCTCCTCCGGGCCGCCGATCGGATTGACGTTGTTCATGCTCGCGCTTTGTTGTGTATTCGGCTTGTCGATCGGCGTGGCTATTCTGAGCGTGATCGTCTTTCGCCAGCAAATACGGGAAGACAAACATGAATAAAAAATCTGCTACGTTATTAACCGTTCTTCTTTTAACAGCGTTGCTCATCGGCCTGCGCACGGTGAAACCCGCTTCAGCGTGGCAGATTAACGTTCCGCCGAACCAGGCTTTGGTGCTGGAAGGAGGCGAATCGGACAACCTGCGCGACTACGATCCCGCCACTACGCACGGCTCCGGCGACAAACTCGCGTTCAGCGGACTCGTTTCGTTCGATCCGCGCCTCAACCTGGTTCCAGATTTGGCCGGTTCATGGGAAGTTAATTCGGACGGCACGATATACACATTTCACTTGCGCGCGAACGCCAAATTTCACGATGGCCGCGCCGTGACCGCGCAGGATGTGATCTATTCGTGGGAGCGCGCGGCGAGCCCGAATTTAAAGTCGGACACCGTGATCACTTATCTCGGCGATATCATCGGCGTGAAAGATGTTGCGGCTGGAAAAGCGGATCATATCAGCGGCTTGAAAGCGCTGGATGACCACACACTGCAAGTGACCATCGACGCGCCGAAACCTTATTTCCTGCTCAAACTCACCTATCCCACAGCTTTTGTGGTGGATAAAGCCAACGTCGAAACGGGCAGCGATTGGGTTCATCATCCCAACGGCACCGGCCCGTATAAGCTGATCGAATGGACTTCGCGTCAGCGTATCGTCTATCAGCGCAACGACGATTTTTATCTGAGCGCGCCGTCCATCCCGTATGTCGTGATCAATCTTTATACTGGCGATCCTCAAAGCTTGTACGAAGCCGGCAAAGTGGACATCGCCGGTATCTACTCGATTGACCGCTTTCTCGACCCGACCGAACCGTTACATAATCAACTGCTGACCGGCGTTGACCTATGCACAGGCTACGTTGTCTTCGATACTACGCGTCCGCCCTTCGACGATGTCAACGTACGCAAAGCCTTCAGCCAGGCTTTCAATCGGCAACAATACATTGACGTGGTGATGAACGGTCATGCCCTGCCCGCCATCGGTCTCTATCCGCCCGGCTTGCCCGGCTTCAACATCGGCCTGCAAGGTTTATCCTACGATCCGGCACAGGCGCGGCAATTGCTCCAGCAATCCAAATACGGAACCAACCTGCCGCCCATCGTTTACACCGACGCGGGACTCGGGTCATATATCAGCGCGGATGTGGCCGCGCTGGCGCAAATGTGGAAACAAAATCTCGGCGTAACCATCACCGTGGAGAACATCGAACCGAATTATTATCTCGATGAAATATATTCCGGCCATCACGGTCAACTCTTCGGCGGCGGCTGGTGCGCCGATTATCCCGATCCCGAAAACTTCGCGGATATTTTGTTCCACAGCGGCTCACAGCAAAACAACGGCGGCTATTCGAATCCCGAACTCGATAAACTCCTCGAGCAGGCGCGCGTCGAACAGGATGTGCACCAGCGCATCGCGTTATATCAGCAAGCCGAGCAAATGATCGTGAACGACGCGCCGGTATTATTCACCGTGCACAGCCTGTCTTATCAACTCGTCAAACCGTACGTGAAGGGTTATACCTTTACTCCGATTGATATTTCGATTGAACGCTATATGTGGCTGGAAGGAAAATAACCCTCGCCGTCAGGGTCTCGCCTCCACAGCGACTTCCACCCGCGTCACCTCGCCGCCCAGGCTGGGTACCGTCATCGTGAACGGCAGATTCCCCCCGGGCTGAATCCCACCGCCCTCCCAGCGGCGGACTCCCACAACGCGGCCCGATTCATCGTAGGCTGTCGCGGCCACCCATACGGCCGCGGCGGCTCGCGATTCGGCGGGCAAAAGAATTTGTCCACTCACTTGCGCTTCGTGACCGCGCCAATCCACTTGAGTCAAAACATTTTGAGCCGTTGCAGGTAGATAGCGCGCGTCGCCGGGCAACAAACGGATCGCAGTCAAAATTTGCACCTGCGGCCGCGCGTCGGTGGGAATCTTCGGCGGGAAATAAGTCATCAGCGGCAAAGACGAATTAGGCGGGAGAATATTCAACGGCAGATACGCGGTCTGGCTGGCGATTTGTGCGCCGGTTGAATCCACCAGAGTCACTTGCGCGCTGACGTTCTCGATGAAATCCGAAAAATCGTTATGCGCCAGCACGAAGCACCACATACCGAGTTCGAGCGTCGGATAACATTGGATCTGCCGTACCGTAAACGCAACCGGCGCAGGCGTTGGCTCGCCGGACGGATTAGCCGGATCGCTCGGAATCTTCAACACCTGTCCAACCGGCATCGCATTCGGCGAAACCTGCGGATTCGCGGCTTGCAGGTCGTCCAATGAAACATTGAACTTTAGGGCAATACTGCCCATCGTCTCGCCGGATTTCACAGTGTACGTAAACGGCGTCGGGCTGGGAAGCGGCGTCTGCGCGGCGACCAAACCCACAGGCCCCGCGGGACTCGGGCTGGATGTCACGGTGAGATACGGCTGGAGTTCGTTGGAAAGAATCGGGGGTTGACTCGTAACCGTCTGCGTTCCGCAAGCGGCCAACAACGCGGCACAGCAGAAGGCCAATATCTGTTTCATCGCCGCGATTATACCGCCGTGAAATATGTCTCCTGCACATCCTGCCATTTTTCTTCGGGCAGGTCGATGTGCGCGCTCAACAACGGATGCACGCGCTGAAGTTCCTCGGCCACGCGTTCGGCGATCTTGCGAATCGAATAATGCGCGTTGGACGCGGAACGCAACTGGCAAAAATGATACGCCGAGCGCAGATTGAATTGCGCCAGCACGCGGCGGTTGTATCCGTTCGGGACGATATATTGCGCGGCATGCGGACTGAACTCGGCCAGCTTTTCATATACTTGCGCGGCCCGCTCCATCGCCGCTTCATACGCGGACCCGAAACCTGCTTCCGTCATCAGCCGCGGACGCGCGTAGCCCAGCCGCGTCGTCAGCAACTGCGGCGTTTGCGTCATCATGCGATGGCGTTTGAACTCGACGTACGCGCCCTGATCCATGACGAAGTCGAAAGTGTAGGTTGCATATTCCAGCTCGCGCAACGGCTCATCGAAACGACCAAGATGTTTGAAAAGCGACTCGGCCAACTGAGCGCGTTCTTCACTGTTCATCGTCTTGAGGCGCGCCATGGCCTCCTCGAATGTGTCTTCCCCGAAGCGATATAACGCGGCGGCCAGCACTTTGTTTTCGCCCTCGCGGTCGTAATCCATTAAAACGCACCAGCGATCGGCAGGAACAGATCGCGGCGCTTCGCTCCTGCCGTTGAATTCCTTTCCCGTTTCCGTCAAATACGGCACAGCCTCCGCATATTTGATCAGCGTGGGCACCTCGGCCCTGGCCACTTCTTTCATCTGTTCGCCGATCTGCCGAACCTCCAGCAAGGGGTGAGATAACATTTTACGAATGGCGTGTTCCAGCGCGCGGGCATTGATGGTCATGCCCACGTTCGCCAGCGCCGCGGCAGGCAGTAAAAAGCGGCAGGTATCCACATATTGCGAACGGACGCGGCGATCCCAGGCTTCCTCGGTTTCGTTATCACGGCGCGGCGTTTTCTTTTCGATCAGGGCGCGCATCGGCGCGAGCGAATCGGCATAGGCTTGAAACAACATGCGCACGGTGTTCACATATTCGTCTTTGAGCGCGTGAGTTTCGAGTTCGGGCGGAATCATAAAATCGTCCATGCCCCACTTTTGATAACGCGTGGACTTTTCGGTGTAGGAAGCCAGCCGGTTCGATTCAATCGACTCAATGGCCACGCGCGAAACATTTTCAAATGCAATGTGAAGCACGGCATGTTCCGCCACCGACGCGTGGCCGTATCCCACCACCCACTTCTCGTGGAATCTGGCCGATTTCTCGTCGCTCAATTCCGCGGCAATGTCGCGGAACGATTCGGGCGAACGCGAAGTTTTCGCAAAGGCAACCGCTATCGTTTCGGGGGAAAGCTGTTTGGGAGAAAGCAGGTAAATTTCACGCGGGCGCATGGGGCCTCCTCTGGCTGGCAGGTCGCTGAGATTATAAACGAAAGGGACGGCTTACCCGGGCCGTCCCTTTCGTAAAAGCATTTCTCTTGTTTTCTCCACATCTTCATGCATTTGGCCGATCAACTCTTGAAGAGAAGAGAACTTCAACTCGTCGCGCAGGCGGGCGATGAATTCCAGCTTTAAAGTTTGGCCGTAAATCTCGCGGTCGAAATCGAGCAGGTAAGCCTCAACATTGGGGACCATTTGATCGTCCCGCACGGTTGGGCGCAAGCCCACATTCACTGCCGCGGCAAACTTTTCCTGTCCCAGCCAGGCCCAACAAGCGTAAATTCCATTGGAGGGCAAAATCTTCTCAGGCGGATAAGCGATATTGGCGGTTGGAAAACCAAGTTCGCGCCCGCGCCCATCGCCGTGAATCACAGGGCCGCGCAAACTGTATGCATGACCGAGTAGTTTGAAAGCATTGGCCGCATCGCCGACCGAGATCAATTTACGGATGGCGCTGGAGGAGATCACCCCGCTTTCGTCGCTGAGCGCGTCCACCGTTTGAACTTCATAATCGAGTTCAAGGCCGATCTCTTTCAAGCGCGCCGCGTTGCCCTCGCGTCCCTTTCCCAGGGCAAAATCATATCCGACCAGCAGGCGCGTCAAACCGAGGTGACTCTTCAAACGCGCCATGAAATCGAAAGCGGTAACAGCCGAAAGTTCCCGCGTGAACGGCTGTGTGATCACTTCGTCCACGCCAAATCCATCCAGCAATTCGGCGCGCTCCGCCGGGGTCGTCAGGCACTTGAGTTCGTGCCCGCTCAACACACTGGCCGGATGCGGTGAAAAGGTCAATATCACCGCGGGCAGGTGTTCTGCGTGCGCGCCGGCCACCAAACGCCGAACGATCTCCTGATGGCCGCGGTGCACGCCGTCGAACACGCCCACAGCCAGCCAGCAATTTTTCAAAGAAACTTCTTCGATGGAATGATAATGTCGCATATAAACTCTCAGCCGCCAAACTCGGCGGCTGAGCTATTTTACTCGGAAGTGAAGAAAACTTTTCTGGGTTGCCATTCAGGCGAACCATCCTCGCCTTTGACCAATTCCATCAGCGCCACCAATTCGCCCTGCGTGCTGACTCCGCGCACCATCGCGCCTTCCTGGGCATCGGGTGCGGCCTTGACGCGATGACCGTGCCGCACGCCCTCGACATCGTCCGGACTCAACTCAATCGCCTGCCATTCGCCCAGCGCTTCCGCCGCGGGGATCAAAAACTGGTACCAGTTCCCGGCGTGGAACGCCTCTTGCAGTTTTCTCAGCGGAACCGCGTCCCGCAATGAAAATCGTCCGCTCTTTGTGCGCCGCAATCCGACGAGGTACGCGCCGCAACCGAGCTTCTCGCCCAAATCGTTGGCAAGCGAACGGACGTATGTGCCCGACGAGCAATGCACGTCCACCACCACTTCCGGCGGCGCCCATTCCAGCACTTCCAGATGATAGACTTGAATCTTGCGCGGCGCCAAATCCACCTCTTCGCCCTGACGCGCCATTTCATATGCCTTGCGCCCCTGCACTTTGACCGCCGAATACGGCGGCGGGGTTTGCTCGATCTCGCCTTCGAAAGTTTTGAGCACGCGCTCGAACTCGGCCTCTTCCACATTGACCGGCACATCGGACTTCGTAAAGCGGCCATCCGCATCGAAGGTATCGGTGGTCGAGCCAAGACGGATGATCGCCTGATAACGCTTGTCCGAAGCGGATACATATTCACTTAACCGAACGGCCGGCCCGACCAAAATGACCAACACACCGGAAGCCCGCGGATCCAACGTTCCCGTATGGCCTGCGCGTCTCAACCCCGTGCCGTTTCGTATCGCCTGCACCACATCATGAGAAGTCATCCCCATGGGCTTGTCCACGACCAGCACACCGGAAATGGCGTTTTTTACATCTTGACTGTTCATTTTAGCAACTCCTCCTGACCATATTCACTAAAGAAATTATCCCAAAACTATCTAAAATTTTGATTAAAGGCCAAGCAACTCGCGTGTCTTTTTTAATACTAACGACTGAACATCCTGTAAAGTTCCCGGAATATCTGCGCCCGCGGCCGCCGCGTGGCCCCCACCGCCGAAATGCTTCGCAATCGAGGAAACATCAATGCCCTCCTCCAAGGCCCGCCACGATATTTTCACGTGGCCGTCGCCCTGTTCAACAAAGATCATTCCGACTTTGTTGTGGTCGATGGCGGAAATAATGTTAATCAGATCGGCATCATCATTACCACTATAACCCGATTTTCTCCTATCTTCAAGTGTCAAAGTTCCCCAGACGATCCCGTGACTATTTTCCAGGCTCGATAACCCGGCGCCCCAATAACGGGCGGACGAAAATGAGCGCCGCACCAGTGAACGCATGTACAAATCCGGCATATCCACACCGGTTTGCATCAACGCCGCGGTCTGACGAAGCGCATCGGGGGTCATATTCGAGGTGCGGAATCCGAGCGTATCCGTGATGATTCCCGTTAATAAAGCCGCGGCCATCGGCTTGGTGATCTCCATTCCCCACACCGGCAGGTACTTTGTGAGGATGGCCGAAGTGGCGACCTCTTCCGCTTCGATCAAGTTCAGTTTTCCAAACCGTTCGTTGGTTTTGTGATGATCGATGTTAATATCCGGCGGATCGAAAGATTCGAACACTTTGCCCACTCTCCGAAAATCCGCACAATCTACCGTAATGAACGTATCGTATTCGCCTTGCGGTTTATTCCTGACCTGATCACTGCCTTCCAAATGACGAAACGAGGAGGCTACGCCGTCGGCCAAAATCATTTGAACCTGTTTCCCCGCATTTTGCAAACCCAGGCCCAGACCCAACAACGATCCAAGAGCGTCCCCATCCGGGCGGACGTGAGAGGCGATCAATATGCTTTTTGCTTTTTTCAATCTCTCGTTAATTTGGTTGATTACCGCAGAATCCATAATAGTACTTGCCCTTGTGTTTCTTCTTTTAACGCAGGTTCTTCTTTGAAGTTTCGTTTTTTAGACGTAAATCGGCCAGAATTTGTTCAATGTGATCGGCTTGTTCCGGTGTGGGGTCCCAGTGAAAGCGCAGGCGGGGAAAGGCGCGTAATTCGACGCGCCCAGCCAAATTCCGGCGAATGAATCCGCTGGCGCTTTCGAGGCCCGATAAAACCTCCTCACTGCGCGCCGCGCCTTCCACCGCGGAAACGTAGATATCGGCGTACGCCAGTTCCTTATCCACTTTGGCATCGGTCACATAGACCATGTGCAGGCGCGGATCGCTGATCTCTCGAATCAACATCTCCGAAAGTTCCTGGCGGATCCGATCCGCAATACGTTGGAGTCGTATACCGGAGGGCATGGCTGTTATTTCACCATAAACATTTTAGAAAAATTCGCTCTTTTTCCGTTTCGCACAAACATCAGGCGTTCTTCTCCATCACATAACAGATCAACTGGTCGCCGACTTGAATATCGGTAAAGTTCTTGAAACCCACACCGCATTCAAAACCGGTGCGGACTTCCCTGACATCCTCTTTTTCATGGCGCAGGGAGGCCAGATCGCCTTCGTACAAAATATCCTTACTGCGCACCAGGCGAATACGCGCGTTGCGGCGCAGTTCGCCATCCAGCACCTTACAACCAGCCACCTTCCCCAATTTGGAAGCCGTGAAAACAGCCAGCACCTGCGCGTGGCCGATCACTTTCTCGACGATCTCCGGTTCGAGCATTCCTTTTAAGGCTTTCTCGATATCCTCGGTCATACGATAGATGATCTCATACAGGCGAATCGACACGCCTTCCTTCTCGGCCAGGCGCCGCGCGGCCACATCAGCCTGCACATTGAAGCCGATGATAATGGCATGCGAGGCCGAAGCCAGCATCACATCGTTCTCGCCGATATTGCCGGTTTCCGCATAAAGGATGTTGATTCCGATCTCGCCCTTACCCAATTTTTCCAGTTCGGACATGATCGGCTCCAGCGAACCTTGCACATCCGCTTTGACGATCAGATTCAATTCTTTGGCTTCGCCCGCTTTGAAATTTGCAAACAAGTCTTCCAGCGAGGCTTTTCGGCTTTGTGTCTTCGTCTTGGCCGCTTCCAGCCGTTCATGCACGATCTCGCGCGCTTCCTTCTCGGAATCGACCACCGTGAACACATCGCCAGCCGCCGGGACGTCGCTCAACCCCAACACCAAAACCGGAGTGGACGGGCCTGCCTTCTTGACCGGCTTGCCTTTGTAATCGGTTAAAGCGCGCAGTTTGCCGTGCGCTATTCCCGCGACTACGATCTCTCCAGCCTGAAGCGTTCCATTCTGGACCAGTAACGTGGCAACCGTGCCGCGAGTTTTATCCACTTCCGCTTCGATCACCGTTCCCACCACTTTGCCGTTCGGGTTGGCGCGAATATCGCTATTATCAGCCACCAGCAGGGCGGCTTCGAGCAGATCGTCAATACCCTGCTTCTGTTTGGCCGAAACGGGAATCACCATCGTACTGCCGCCCCAATCGTCAGGGACAAGTTCCAACTCGGCTAATTGTTGTTTGACCCGATCCGGATTCGAATTCGGCTTGTCGATCTTGTTCAGGGCCACGATGATCGGAACACGCGCCGCCTTGGCATGCGCGATCGCTTCGCGCGTTTGCGGCATCACACCATCGTCCGCCGCCACCACCAGAATCACAATATCCGCGCCCTGTGCGCCGCGGGCGCGCATGGCGGTAAACGCCGCGTGGCCGGGCGTATCCAAAAACGTGATCAAACGTCCCTTTTGCTCCGCCTGATATGCGCCGATGTGTTGTGTAATGCCCCCCGTTTCCCCTTCCGCCACATGCTCCGAGCGGATCGCATCCAGCAAGCTGGTCTTGCCGTGATCCACGTGGCCGAGGATCGTGACCACCGGCGGGCGCGGTTTGAGCGCGGTCTTATCTTCCTCCGCGATCAACTTGCGCCAAAGCGGAACCTCCCCCACCTCCTCCGGCCGGCTTTCTTCCAGCGCTTCAGGGACGGCTTCAAAACCATATTCGGCCACCACAATGGCCGCGGTGTCAAAATCCACCGGTTGATTGATGGTTGCCATCACGCCGTTCGTCATCAGTTTTTTGATGATTTCGATTGGGCTTTTCTCGATCTTTAGTGCCAGATCGCGAATAACAATACTGGACGGTATTTCGATCTTATGTCCGTTTTCGCTCATGCGCCACCTCCAGAAAAATAACGCTTGCGGGAACTCGATGCGAGTCCCAGTTTGGAAGCCCAGCGCCATTAGCGAAAGCGTTAATCGTTTACACGGCGCTTACCATATCACGGGAGTTCCCGTTCCCCTCGGGCAATGTATTCATGAAGGCTTCCAAATGCTGTCGGTCATCCGCTGTCAATTCCACTTTGAGGGCGTGGGCCAGCGCACCCTTCAGGCCCTGCTCCCAGCATTCGCGGCGGTTGTGAAGATAGGTTCCGCGCCCGGCCAATTTCCCGGTGGGATCCATCTTCACTCCATCCGCCGTGCGCACGAGGCGGATCAGTTGTCGCTTCGGCATGACAGTGCGACAACCCACGCAGGTGCGCTGGGGAATGTGTTTGATGTGCGGAGCAGGTTTCTTAGTCACCTTTGTAAATCACTCTCTGAACGAGAGAGAATAAAAAAGGAACAATTAAACTTCTTACCATTCTTCTCCGGTCAGGTCGTCCCCGCCGCGCTTATGCTTCTTGCGGGCAACCACCTCACCGAGACTTTCATCGAATTCGAGCGCAACGCCCTTCTGCTTGCCTTTTTTCTTGCCCTTCTTCTTGCTATCGTCATCCTCAGCCGCGGCTCCCGTGCCGGATTGGAAGATTTCAGGCTTCATCGCGAACAGGGCATCCAGCGAAACGCCGTCCTTGGCAAATTCGTTTTCCTCTTCCTCGACGACTTTCTTCGGTTCTTTCTTGCCTTCGGCTGGTTTCCGCTCGAGAGGCATTTCCTCCACTGCAACCGGCTCCACCACGGACTCCGCTTCCACTTCCGCTGTCACAGCGGGAGTCTCCTCCGCCGCAACGGGAGCAGGTTCGGGTTCGGGAAATTGAAGCGAGGCCAGCGCTTCCTCGATATTTTGCATGGCTTTAGGACCAATGCCGGCCAGGCCAAGGATTTTATCCGGTTCAACTTTGATGGCCAGCATCAGATCGCCGGCCGTTTCGAATCCGGCTTCCGTAAGAATATTGAAGACGTGTTCTTTGATACCGGCTTGATCGAGCGGCATTTGGAAGGCGGCCTGCGGAACCTCGGCGCGCGCGGCAGAAGTACGTTCCTCTTCGGCGCGGGCGGCTTCTTCCTTGATCTGAATCGTGCGGCGTTCCACGCGATCCACAAACTGAGCCAGAGTTGTATATTCCTCGGGAGTGACCGGGCGATTCTCGGCCTTCTTCGCCAGAATCTCCTCGGCTTGCGGCAACAGTTCCATCCCACCCGGCAACATGGCGGCCAACTCGGGATCGTTCTTCAGTTTTGCCAGCGCGTCAGACGAGGCTTCGCTCAACGACTTAATATCAATGCGCCAGCCGGTCAACTTGGCGGCCAGCCGCGCGTTCTGTCCATCGCGGCCGATGGCCAGGCTCAATTGATCTTCCTGCACGACGACAGTGGCAGTGCGACTGCCCTCGTTTTCGGAAACATACACACCGGTTACACGCGCCGGACTGATGGCCTTGGAAATATAAACGATGGGATCGGCGTCCCACTGGATGATATCGATCTTTTCATCGTGCAATTCCTTGACGATGGCCTGAATGCGCACGCCTTTGATTCCCACGCACGCGCCCACCGGATCGACGCCCGGCTGGGTAGCCGAGACGGCTACTTTGGCGCGCGCGCCCGGCTCACGCGCAATCGCGCGAATCTCGACAATGCCGTGATAAATTTCCGGCACTTCGTTTTCGAGCAGGCGGCGCAGAAAGTTACGATGCGCGCGCGAAAGGATGATCTGCGGACCGCGCGAGCCGTCTTTTACTTCGAGCACCACCGCGCGCACGCGGTCATGCAATTTCAAACGCTCGCCGGGAATCTTCTGATTATTGGGCATGATGCCCTCAGCCTTCATATCGAGGCCGATGGTCACACCCTGATTATTATTAATGGCCTGAATTACGCCCGAAACGATTTCGCCCACCTGCCGTTCGAAATACGACATTTGGTTGGAACGCTCGGCCTCGCGGATGCGTTGTTGAATCACCTGACGAGCGGTTTGCGCGGCCACGCGGCCAAAATCCGCGGGCGTGGTTTCAACGAGAACCATATCGCCCAATTGCGCTTCGGGATTGTATATGCGGGCTTGCTCGAGGGCGACCTCGGTCTTGTCTTCCTGCACATCTTCAACGACTTCTTTTTCCGCGAAGATCAACACTTTACCCGTCTCCGGATCGACCTTGGCCTCTACTTGCTGGGCCGTGGACGCGTTGACCGCCCGCCGATAGGCAGAGACCATGGCAGACTCAATCGCGCCCAGAATCACATCCTGGGAAAGTTGTTTTTCCTCCAATACTTCGTTGAAGGCGAGGGCAAACTCATTTTTGGGCATAATACCAATTGCTCCGTAAATTTCCTTATTACAAGCAGAAAAGTGGGGGCTGCCCACTTCTCGGTGCTTCCAAAACTCGGTTCGTCGTGCAAGGGATATTCTAGCACAAGGTAAAAAAAGTTGCAAGATATAATACATGCCATGACCCAACGCAACCTCGAAAAAGCCGCATTGCGCGGAGAACCTTCCTATGTGTGGCGCGCCGGGCAGGAGCGCAGGCTGGAGATGATCGTGCGGGCCGCGGGGAGTCGGCTTCACGGGCGGGTGCTGGAAAACGGATGCGGGGTGGGCATGTACGTTGAGAAGCTGGCAGGCCGCGGGTCGCGCGTGACCGGGCTGGAATTCGACTTCGAACGCGCCGCCGAAGCGCGCTTTCGTTCCGATGAAATCGTCAATGCGGCGGGCGAATGGCTCCCGTTTCCCGCCTCGACCTTTGACCTGATTCTGAGTCATGAAGTGATCGAGCACGTGGCGGACGACCGCGAGGCCGTGTGTGAAATGGTACGCGCGTTAAAGCCCGGCGGCCGGGCAGTGATCTTTTGTCCGAACCGCGGCTATCCCTTCGAAACACACGGAATCTATTGGCGCGGGAAATATTATTTCGGAAACAAATTGTTCGTGAATTATCTGCCCCGCCGTCTAAGAAACAAACTTGCCCCGCACGTACGGGTTTACTCGAACGGGGATTTGCAGAAGCTCTTCAAAGGATTGCCGGTTAAAGTCGTCGAACGCACAATTATTTTTGGCGCGTACGATAATATCATCGCGAGATTTGGTTCTCTGGGGAAATTCCTGCGCGGCGTATTGCAGTTTTTGGAAAGGACGCCGTTGAAAGGGTTTGGTCTATCCCATTTTTTGGTCGTGGAGAAAACAGACCCTTGAAGATTCTTGCCTTACTTACCCTCCATGCCATTTGTCTTTTCTTTCTCTGGCTATTATGGGAGGATAAGAACGCGGCTTCTCAGCGCGGCACCGCGCTGACCAAAATGGGATATATCACCAAAAAGAAATCGCCGCGCCTGTTCCATTTTTCCGTCTGGGTGGATTTTGTGATCTTCAGTATTCTATATCTGGCTCTCGTCATTTATTCGATCTGGCTGTTGGTTTCATAAAAAATCCTGCCGCCAACTTTTTCTTATTTCGCATCTTTATTCACTGGTTCACGGAAATCGTATATTCCATCTTTGATCCCCCATTTCTTTCCACAATCCGGGCATTCAAGATACACAGCCTTATCCATTAACGGAGAATGTCCACATTCGGGACATTGGAAAAAGCTGATCGGGTTCGCCGGAATTTGATTCACACTTTCCGCATTGCCGCCCGTTTTGGCACGCACAAAGACCGAGGGAGTTAATTGCCACAACGCGCCAATCGGCTGAAGAAGCGCATCGAGCGCGACCAGAATTCCGGTCGGGATGACGCGTTTCAGAAAACCGATTCGAAAGTGCGAAACGGCCAGCGTCCTCTCAACCGAAAAGCCCAGATCGTTTAGCTGGTCTTTTATAGCTTTGGGATGGAAGTCGAAATTGAGTTTTACGAATTCCACCGGCTCACGCGTAAACGGATTCCATTTCTGGCGGCCGAGCAGATAACGCAAAATGGATTTGAGATTCAGCTTGTTTGCAAATTCCAGAATAAAAGTCCCGCCGGAACGCAGAACGCGGCGCGTTTGCGCCAACGCTTTAGGCGCGTCGGTCATGTGATGCAGGACGCGGATCATGGTAGCTGCATCGAACAGCCCGTTCACAAACGGCAGACGATAGACATCGGCCGCGACATAAATATATTTCTGCGTCGAGCCGAGGCGCTGTTGAGCTTGTTCGAGTTGTGTGCGCGAATAATCGAGCAATACAATACGCTCGAAGCCGGTATAACGCGTACTATTGCGGCCCGCGCCCGCGCCCAGTTCCAACAGCAGGCGTCCGCTTTGGGGAAGCAGTCGTTTTAGCGCGATGGCTTCTACGCGGTCTTCGTATTCGCGGCCGCCTTTGTCCCAAAACGAATTTTGGTAATCGGAGCCTTCGTAATCGCAAACGGGAGGATTGGTCATTGCCGGTTATCAGTGAAACAGTGACCAGCGTTCGTTGGGAATCTGAACACTGGTCACTGAATAGGGATCGTCAACTGCGAGTTACTTGCCATTGAATCCGCGCCCGATGGCGCGATAAGTAAAGCCCGCTTCCTTCATTCTTTCGGGGTTGTAAATATTTCGTCCGTCGTAGATCACCGGGGATTTCAGCAGGCTCTTGATCTGTTCGAGATCGAGTTGCTTGAACTCATTCCATTCCGTGACCACGATCAACGCGTCACAGCCTTTGGCCAGCTTGTAGGGGTCGTCGAAATATTCGACCGCGGGCAGAATGGAGCGCGCCACATCCATCGCCACCGGGTCGTAGCCGCGCACATTGGCGCCCGCCTTCGTCAACTCCTTGACGATATCAATCGAGGGCGCGTCGCGCATATCGTCCGTGTTGGGTTTGAAAGCCAGGCCAAGCAGGCCGATGGTCTTACCCTTGAGCGATCCGCCCACCATTTTCTCGATTTGCACCACCGCGTTCTTGCGGCGTTCGTAATTCACGTCCATGACCGTATCGAGAATGCGCGGCTCAAGGCCTTTCTTCTTGGCCATATGCGCCAGCGCCTGCACATCTTTGGGAAAGCACGATCCGCCCCAGCCCAAACCTGCATCCAAAAAGTGACGGCCAATGCGCGCATCGTAACCCATGCCTGCCGCGACTTCCTTCACATCCGCGCCCACCTGCTCGCACAGATCGGCCATTTCATTCATAAAGGAAATCTTGGTTGCGAGAAAAGCGTTCGAGGCATACTTGATCATCTCCGCAGTGCGCAGATCGGTAATAACGATGGGCGCGCGTAGTGGCAGATGCAGATGCGCCACCTGGTTGGCGGCCTCGCGGTCAAGTGAACCGATCACTGTGCGATGCGGATTCATAAAATCGCTGATGGCCGACCCCTCGCGCAGGAACTCGGGGCACGAGACGACTGAAAACGGAATCGGCTTGGACTGCGCGCCTTTCACTACATCGGCCACCCAGTCTCCGGTCCCGATTGGAACCGTGGATTTATTGATGATGACCAGCGGGCCGGCCATGTTCTCCGCGATCGAAGTCGCCGCGGCGGCCACATATTGCAAATCCGCTTCGCCATGCACACCCGAAGGCGTGCCCACCGCGATGAACGCGTATTCCGCATCTTTCAGGCCTTCTTTATAAGAAGTTGTGAACTGGAGCCGCCCGGCCTTCACATTACGCTTCACCAATTCATCCAGGCCCGGTTCGTAGATCGGCATGATGCCTTTGTTCAAATTTTCGATGCGTTTTTCGTTGACATCCAAAGCAATTACACGATTTCCCAGATCGGCAAAACACGCGCCAGTTACAAGGCCGACATACCCCACACCAATGACGCAAATTTGTTTCATACAATTTCCTCTTCTTGCAAAATTTCATCCCACGCAAACAGGGCAGGCCAAATATACCACACAGTCTGGCGGGCCTTTCCGCGGCTATAATCTTAACATGCGTTTATTATTTATAGCCGATGGCCGCTCTCCCACCGCGCTAAATTGGATTCGTTATTGGGTGGAACGCGGCGATGAAGTTTTTCTCGCCTCAACTTTTGCCTGCGAACCAGATTTGCCATTGGCAGGATTGGATTTCGTGCCTGTGGCTTTCAGCCGCGTCAAACGCGGCGTATCCGCTTCAAGCGGCGCTTCATCCCGGACCCTGAGCCTGCGCACCGCCATCCGGCAATGGTTCGGCCCCTTGACGATTCCGCGCGCGGCGCGTCAACTGCGAACAGTCATCGAGCGCGTCAAACCGGAGTTGATCCACGCCATGCGTATTCCTTATGAGGGCATGCTGGCCGCGGACGCATATTCGAGTATTCCGCTGGTCGTTTCGGTATGGGGCAATGACTTCACTTTGCACGGCCCCTCCACGCCGTTCATGCGTCACTACACCCATTGGACTCTCAATGTGGCGAACGGCCTGCACGCCGATTGTCAGCGCGACGTGCGCTTCGCCAAACGATGGGGTTATTCGGTCAATAAACCAACGCTGGTTGTGCCGGGCAACGGCGGAATCCATACCGATATTTTCCATCCGCCGTCAAAGCCTGTGACGGAGCCGGTCGTGATCAATCCGCGCGGCGTGCGGGCGTACGTGCGCAACGACGTATTTTTCAAAGCCATTCCGCTGGTACTGCAAAGGATTCCGCAGGCTCGTTTCATCTGCTCTTCAATGGCAGGTGAAGCGCAAGCCCTGAAATGGACGCGCGAGTTAAACATCGAACACGCGGTGGAATTGAAGCCGCCTCTTCCGCACACGCAAATGGCGGATGAGTTCCGCCGCGCGCAGGTGATCGTCTCGCCCAGCATACACGATGGCACACCCAATTCCCTGCTCGAAGGCATGGCCTGCGGATGTTTCCCTGTGGCCGGCGATCTCGAATCGATTCGCGAGTGGATCACGCCCGGGCAAAACGGCTTGCTGACCGACGCGGCCGATCCGCGCGCCCTGGCCGATGCAATTTTGAACGCCCTGGAAAATAAAGACCTGCGGGAGAAAGCCGCAGGTCTAAATGCCCGACTGATCGCTTCAAGGGCGGAATATCAAGCCTGCATGAAGCAGGTCGAATCCTTCTACAACAAAATCCTATCGCGCTGAGTTTATATCTCGCGCGGCGCGCGCAGGGCTTCCAGCCGACTCTGCAATTCGATGCGGCGCGCGTCCGCCGCAGAGCGCACTTGATTCGCGAAACCCTCCCCGCGTTCGCGCAACTGCGAACGGATGGATTCGCCCGATTCGGGAGCCAACAACAAGGCGACGGTTGAGCCCACCATCGCGCCGACCATCACGCCGATCAAAAAACCGAAAATCCTGCGCATGAAAAACCTCCGGAAGGGTTAATGTGTCGAATTCAAGCAACACTTTCTCGATGAACTTCTACATAATTCATACAAAACGATTATAGGCGAAAAATCATTTTTGTGGAATAATCCTGTCGTTACGCGTATCGCAATGAACGCGATGACGAATTCAAATCATTTTTCCTGTGGCTGTCTCTCCGCGCGATCAGGGGATCTACGCGGCGGAATCGGCCCCTACCTCACCCAAAGGAGGGCACCTTGTCCACAACAACTCCCGTCTCTACCCATGCGTCGGCGCGGAAAAAAATAACCACGCTGGCCTTCCGCGAGAAAAAGAAGCGCGGTGAACCGATCACCATGCTGACCGCCTACGACTATCCCACCGCGCTGATATTGGATCAGGCCGGTATCGACTCGATCCTGGTCGGCGATTCGCTGGGGATGGTGGTGCTTGGCTATGAAAACACCCTGCCCGTCACCATGGAAGATATGCTTCATCATGCACGCGCCGTTTCACGCGGTGCAAAATCCGCGTTGTTGATCGGCGACATGCCCTTCATGTCGTATCAGGCTTCCATTGAGGAGGCGGTGCACAACGCAGGGCGCTTCTTACAGGAAGCAGGCATGGACGCGGTCAAACTCGAGGGCGGGCATGAACGCGCCGACGCGGTGCACGCTATTGCCCGCGCCGGGATTCCCGTCATGGGACACATCGGCCTGACCCCGCAATCGGTGCATCAACTTGGCGGATTCCGCGCGCAGGGAAAAACCGCCCCGACTGCGCGCCGTCTGCTTGATGATGCACTCAGCCTCGAAGAAGCGGGTTGTTTCAGCCTTGTTCTAGAATCGGTTCCGACGCAATTGGCGGAAATAATCACCAAAGAATTGACCATTCCCACTATCGGAATCGGCGCGGGCGCGGCCTGCGACGGACAAGTGCTCGTCACGCACGACCTGCTGGGATTGTTCGAGCGCTTCACGCCCAAGTTCGTCAAAAAATATTCCGATCTTCACGCCGAAATGCAGCGCGCCTTCCAGGAATACATCGCGGATGTGCAAGCCAAAACTTTTCCAACCATCGAACATTCTGTGGAAATGGACGCGCAGGAATGGCGGGAATTTCAAACCTGGATGAAGGACCGTGCCTGAAACCCTTCCCATCAATGATATTTTGATCGTCGGCACGGGCGCGCTGGCTACGTACTACGCGGCGCGCCTGAGCCGCGCCGGTTTACGCGTGCACATGCTGGGCAGTTGGGAAGCGGGCTTGTCGTCTTTGCAAAAGCAGGGCGCGCGCATACTCGATGAAGACGACATCGAGCGGGCTTATCCCGTGCACGCCACCTCCGACGCGCGCGAATGCCGCGGCGCAAAATTTGCGTTGATATTGGTGAAAGCCTGGCAGACCGAACGCGCCGCACGTCAGTTAAAAGATTGCCTGGCTGAGGACGGGATGGCAGTTTCCCTGCAAAACGGACTCGGCAACCGCGAAACGCTCACGCGCGACCTCGGGCCGGGACGCGTGGGCATCGGCGTGACCACCACCGGCGCCACTCTGCTCGGGCCCGGTTTGGTGCGCGGCGGCGGAGAGGGAATCGTTTCACTTGAACGGAATCAGGCTTTCGGTCCGTTGAAAGAAGCGTTGAGACTGGCGAAATTCAGCATGCAGGATTCGGAGGAGGTCGAATCGCTAGTATGGGGCAAACTGGTCATCAACGCGGCCATCAATCCATTGACTGCGTTATTGCAGGTTCCAAACGGCGAATTGCTGGAACGATCCGCGGCGCGCAGTTTGATGATCGAATTAGCCGTGGAAACCGCCGCAGTAGCGGCCGCGGAAAAAATTCGATTGCCGTTCGACGATCCGGCGCAGGCGGTGAAAGCCATCGCGCGTCAGACCGCCTCCAATTATTCCTCGATGTTGCAGGATCTCCGCCGCGGCGCGCGCACCGAGGTGGACGCGATCAACGGAGCCGTTGTTCAACACGGAAACAAGCGCGGGGTATCCACACCGGTCAACCAAATTTTCTGGCAATTAGTGCTTGCGAAATCCGGAAGCGCATAACTTATGTGATATTCGTCCGGTTAGATTGTGAAGTTTATGGGTATATGACTCATTTGTTGCATGGTAAGATAATATCGAGCTTAATGTTGGAGGTTTCCATGCGCAAATGGCTGGCGTTGATCATCCTGGTCATTTTATTGGCCGTTCCTTTTTCCGTTTCCGCCCAAACCGAAGATCGCCTCACAAGTTTCAACGTGCAGTTATGGCCCGAATACGATAAGCCAAGCATGCTGGTGATTTGCGATTTCCAGCTTCCTGCAGGCGCTTCCCTGCCGGCGGATGTCAGTTTTCGGATTCCAAAAGACGCCGATGTGATCGCGGTCGCTTCGTATCAACCCAGCGGTTTAATGGAAGCCGATTACGACGGGCCAGTTCAAAACGGAAACTGGTTGATTCTAACCGTCACCGTCAAATCGCAGGCCCGCTATCACTTTGAATATTATCAACCGTTGAATAAATCCGGCAGTCAGCGCAACTTCAAATATGTGTGGCCGGGCGATTTCGCCGTGGACCAATTTACAATCCGCGTGCAGGAGCCGGTGGATACTCCTTCCATCACAACCGTTCCGGAGTTGACTTCCAGCCAGGATAGCGATGGCCTCGTTTATTATGCCAGCCAGCCCACTTCGCTGGCCGCGGGACAGCCCTACACTCTCAACCTTACATACGAAAAGAAGACCGATACGCTCACGGCTCCCAGCAACACCGTTGAACCTTCACAGGAACTCGGCGCCGATACCGCAGGGAGAGTCTCGTTCGATAATTATTTGCCTTACATTGCGGGCGGCATCGGAGGATTGCTGATCGTGATCGGCCTCGGATATTACTTCCTGTCCAATCGTTCCGAACCGGCCAGCCCGCGCCGGCGGCGCAACCGCCCGGCCGAAACCAGCGAAAGCGAGGCGTACTGTCATCAATGTGGACAGCGCGCCCGCCCCGGAGACCGCTTCTGCCGCGTTTGCGGAACACGTTTGCGGCAGGAGGGCTAACCAGTCAGTTCAGAGCAGACGGTGTCAATCTCACCTTTCATCGCCATTTATTTTTTATACGGCCTGGCTTTTTTCAGCGTGGGCTTGTTGGTGGCGATGGAAGGTCATCGTTCTTCCGATCAGCGCCTGCGCACGGCATTGCGGCCGCTGGCAGGCTTCGGCCTCATCCACGCCGCGCACGAATGGCTGGAGATGCTCGATCTTCTCACCAACGGTTCCACACATTCCGATCCCATCCTGGCCACCATCGAACTCGCGTTGATGGCCTTTTCTTTCATTTCTTTGGCGGCCTTCGGAAGTTTTCTTTTACTCGGCGCGGAATCCACCTGGCGCATCAGCCTGATCATCCCGCTGGCGCTCGAAGCCGTCTGGGTCTTTGGGTTGCTCCATTTCAAAGCGATCTATCCGCCCAATGCCATCTTTGCCGTTGCAGATGTATGGACGCGCTATTCCATTGCCATCCCAGCCGGATTGCTGGCAGGGTTCGGGTTAATCGTCCAACAGCGCATCTTTCGCCACGCCGGGTTAATTCGCTTCGGGCAGGATAGTTTATGGGCCGCAATATGCTTCAGCTGGTACAGTTTGGTCGGTCAACTCTTCCCGCGTCCCAGCCTGCTTCCTCCGTCCACCTTCTTGAATGAAGAAGTCTTCCTCCGGCTTTTCGGTTTTCCGATCCAATCATTGCGCGCGGTGGCGGCCGTCGGCATCGCCATTTTCATCGTTCGTTTTCTGCGCGCTTTTCAAGTGGAGGCCGATCGTCAACTGGCCGAATTACAAACCGCGCGCCTGCAGGAAGCCGAACAGCGCGAGATGCTGCGCGGCGAACTCTTTCGCCGCGTGGTGGCCGCGCAGGAAGCCGAACGACAGCGCATCGCACGCGACCTGCACGATGAAACCGGCCAATCACTGACAGCCATTGGATTGGGCTTGCGCGGCCTCTTCGACAGCCTCGGCCCGCGCAACTCCGCGGGCCGCGCAACCCTGCACCGACTACAAACGCTGACTGCCGACTCCTTGAAGGAATTACAGCGCATCATCTCGGACCTCAGGCCGTCTCACCTCGACGATTTGGGACTGCCCGCCGCCTTACGCTGGTATGCGAGCAAACTGCAGGGACTCGCGCCGTTCGATATTAAAGTCAATATTTCCGGCGAAGAGACTGCGTTGGATGAAGCCGTTAAGATCACAGCTTTTCGCATTGTGCAGGAGGCGTTGACCAATGTGGTCAAACATGCCAACGCGCAAAAAGTGGGGATCGAACTGCACTTCCATGAGGATCACCTGCATATTTTCGTACGCGACGACGGCATCGGTTTCGACCCGGAGGAAGTCAAAACACGGCGCGCCAACCGGCCGTCGCTGGGATTGGCCGGAATAGAGGAACGCGCCGCCTTGTTTGGCGGGCGCTCCCAAATTCAATCGCGGCCCGGTTATGGAACGGAAATCAAAGTCACGATTCCGTATCGCCTCGCAAATTCAGAGGAGGAGCATGAGCACACGTCTATTGCTGGTGGATGACCACGCGGTCGTCCGTTCGGGGTTGAGGATGCTGTTGGAAGGCCAACACGAAATGGAAATCGTTGGCGAAGCCGGCACAGCCGCGGAAGCCATGACCGTTCTGAAAAAAATCGTACCGGACGTGATCCTGATGGACATTGGCCTGCCCGACCTTTCGGGAATCGAGGCGGCGCGCCTGATCAAACAAAAGTTTCCCGGTGTTGCGATCGTGGCATTGACCATCCATGAGGACGAGGAATATTTCTTCAAGATGCTGGAAGCGGGCGCCTCCGGTTATGTGCCCAAGCGCGCCGCGCCCGAGGAATTATTAACCGCCATCCGTGCCGCCGCGGCGGGCGAAGTGTATCTATATCCGTCGCTGGCAAAACTGCTGGTGCGCGATTATTTGAGCGCCGAAAGGCCTGCCGGGGAAAAGTCCAATTTGGACGGCCTGACCGGACGCGAGAGTGAAGTGCTTACCTATCTGGCGGAAGGCGCCAGCAACGAGGAGATTGCAACCGCGCTGGTGATCAGCCCGAAGACGGTGGAACGTCACCGCGAAAACATCATGAGGAAATTGAATTTACATTCACGATCCGAATTGGTGAGATACGCCATCCGCAAGGGGATCATCAAGGCATAGTCCGCGATATTCATCTCCAAAATCTTCTGCCCGTTATCAGGCAGAAGATTTTTTTGTTGGGCGGATGGGGCAATCCCCCCACAGAGGAGAAATTCCCTGGGGTGATCGTCCCAATCGAAGGTCCGAAAAGAAGCGATTGTCTGCCGATAAAGATGGGGAAATATCCGAATTTACTTTCAGCCCGTTTCTTCTTAAACTAGGGTTGTAATCGGAAGGAGGCAGACATGATCGGCTTGGAAGTCTTCATCACTATGATTGCGGTCCGCATCATTTTGCCGATCGGGTTGTTGATCGTCATCGGAGAAGTACTCAGGCGGAAGAATGCCGGCGCTCGGCGCGCGAGGTGATGTATGGAAACCCTGAGCATGCTTCTAACTCTTTTGATCGGCCTGGTATTGCGGCTTGCCCTGCCCATCGCGTTGACGATCTTTGCGATCTATTCATTGCGCAAGCTGGATGCGCGCTGGCAGGCTGAAGCGGGACAACAACCGCCGAAGACCATGATCGAAAAGCCGAAGTGCTGGGAAATGAAAGAATGCCCCGCAAAACAACGCCAGGCCTGCGCGGTATTCACGTCCTCCGAACCTTGCTGGCAGGTCTGGCGAACGCATAATGGATACCTGCGCGCGGAATGCCTTGCCTGTCAGGTCTTCACCAGGGCATCCATTCCTGTTCGCTCTTGACACATAACATCGGAGAAAATACAGCGCGAAACGGTTTCCGCATCATGGAGCGGGAAGAATCAACCAGCCGACTCGAATGAGTCGGCTGGTTTCATGTTTTGAGTCGAGTTTATCGTTCCGGCGCGCCGGCATTGATCCATTCGATAATTGCGTTCAATTCGTCTGAAGTCAACTCCAGCGGGTGGCCGCCTGCCTGTTGAACAATGACCAGCTGGCTTTTGGCCGCGTCGCCCGCCGCGATCACGGGTTGATCTTGCGCGCCTTTGAGCGCGCCGGCATAAGTGCTGAGATCGAGGCCGGCCGTCAGAGTCGTCCCTCCATGACAGCCCGCGCACTTCTGCAATATCGCGCCTGCCGAGCCTTCCCAGGTAACGGAGGCATTCGAGGGCGTGCTGGTGGCTCCCTGTGCAAGAGCCGGCAAAGGTGTGGCGGTGGGAAGCGAAGTCGGAATGGGAGTCAGGGTTTGGGGTACGAACACTTCCGGTTGGTTTGGCTGTGGCAGAATGGTCTTCAAAGCGGTTTGTTCACCGTTTATAAATCCATACACGCCGCCCAACAAAACAATTGCCAGCACTCCTGCGGCCGGATAATACACACGCTGACGTTTACGCAGGGTAAGAGAGTCCACCGGACGTTCCGACTGACCGGCTTTGATATCCGCCAATTCGAGCGGATGTTCATCCAGCATTTCCGTCTCTGTTTGACGGCCGGTGAACATGGACTTGTTGAAGCGTTTGAGGTGCACGCCATACATATGCCAAACGATGATCGCCAGCACAGCCAATACGGCCTCGCCGCCATGCGCGACTTTGGCCGCGGGGATGAATTCACCCGGCAGAAATTTAGTGGCCAGGATTGGATTCCACAGCAGGAAACCGCTAAGGCCCATGATGAGAATGCCCCAGACCAACGCCCAATATTCAGCCTTTTCTTCGAAGGTGTAACGTCCCATCTGCGGCCGGGACTTGCCAAAGCCGAGGTTGTACGCGAATGCCATCCAGGCATCCTTGATATCTTGAAGGCCCGGAAGCATGGTTGGGCGCACCCGCAGGACAAAAAGCTTGTAGCCAAGTTCGATCATGTGATAGACCGCAACCAGCATCAAAATTGCGGCGGCGGTGTGATGGATAACACGCGCAGTTTCGATTCCGCCAAACAGCCTGAGCAGGAATAACGAGACCGGGCTTTGCGAGAATTTCTGAATCAAGCCGGTGACCGCCAGGGTTGTGAAAGATAACAGCGTCAGGAGATGCTGGCTTCGCTGTGCCAGAGTAAAGCGAACGTACAGGCGCGGCGCTTTGGGTTTCGGCGCAGGAGTTGGAGTCTTGGTTTTCTTGGTCATTAGTGCGCGGCTCCTTTCCGTTTTTCGATCAGGCGGCGGACAATGTCACTGATCACAAAGATTAGCATGCCGCCGATCACAGCCGGGATGAAGAATTTATAAAACAGGCTCACGTAATATACGACCGGATAATGTTGAGGGCTTGGAACGTAATGGTTCATCCAGGCATCCGGAAAGTTCGCGGTGGCGTCCGGATGGCAACGCTGACATTTCGCCAGAATATTTTCTTTGATCGCCAAACCTGTTTGGGGGGTACCCACTTTGGCGATATCGTGCACGCCGTGACAGTCCGTGCAGACCGGTTTATTGGTTGGAAGATTCGGGTCCGTCTGCGCGAACAATTCCACAGTGGTTCCGTGAAAATCGGCCGCATACGTGTTCAGCACCTGAGTCGAGATGTCGTATTTGTTCATGATAAGCGGGTCGGTATGGCATTTGGCGCATAACTGCGGAATGGCATTACGAAACGCGGCGCTATTGGGATCCTGAGTATCGTGCGCGCCGTGGCAATCGAGGCAGGTCGGAACATCGAGATTGCCGAATTGCGTCAGCGCCGCGCCGTGAACGCTGTCTTTGTAAGTATCGTACACCGCGTTATGACAGCGGGCGCAGGTTTGAGGCAGTTCCAGGCGCGCATTGTCAAAAAGTTTGCCGGTCTGCGGATCGACCAAACGCGCCTGCTGATGCGGGTTATGACAATCGGTGCAAACGGCGGCGTTGGTGTTTCCGGCCGCCAGCGCGATTTGATGCACACTATTCAAGGTCTGCTTATATTGATCGGCATGGCAATTCTGGCAGGCGCCATATAACTGAAGCGTAACCTCCCGAAGGTTCTGTGCCTTAAAATCCGGGTGAGGGAAGGCGGTAATATCGGTGTGGCAATCCGCGCAGGCAATGTTCTGTTGATTATGAATTCCATGATCGAATAAATTGGGATCGACGTAAAGCGAAAGCACTTCCCCGCTCGGGAGTGTTTTGGTCAGGTCGGTACGATTATGACAGCCCAGACAGTAATCATTAGTGGGTTTGGTTTGGACTGCCCTCTGCGATAAGGGACGCGCGCCTTCGGCCGCCCCAGCCGGGGACGTGAAGCTGGTCGCCATTAAAAACAGCAGTCCCAGCCCTGTCAGAACCAACCCCCATTTAAATCGTTCCAGGAACCATTTGATCATCGTATTCTCCTCGGTTTACAAATGATGCCTATCGATAAAAGAACGGAAGGCCGCCGATTTCTCAACGAAGTGTCCGTCAGCGCTCCGGTTTGCTTTGGCCTCATTACAAATCGATTATGTACAAGAAAGATGGCGGGCACGAGATGTGCCCGCCGTAACTCCTTCAAGCCGGTGAAACAGGGTTATGGCCGGGTGAGTTTGGAAACATCCCCGCCCAAATCCTTGATCGAGTCGTACAGGAATTGCATCACATATTTGGGATTATGGGCAAACGCACCCGGGTCCTTCACAGAGTATTGATAATTGTAGGCGGCCTCCAATAGACGAGGCGTCCACGCGTTATAGCCGATGAAGCCGCCCTTGTCATTTTTGGCCTTGTTACCGTCCTGATCCGCTACGAAGAAATACGGATAGCTCGCACCGTCGTACACGATTGGAGTTCCAGCTTTGTCTGCGGCATATTTCTGGATGGCCGCATAAAGGTCCGCGCGGAACGCATCGATCTCTTTATTAATGCCTTCGGTCACATCGCCGTTGCCGTTCCAATCTGTAGTATCGGTGCTAAAGCGGATATTTTCGAAATCGGCTGTTGAAGTAACATTGGTGTGACAGGTCTTGCACGCGTCCGCTTTGACGGTCAACTCGTGGACATCGTGACAGTCCTGACATTTATTGAGCGGATGCTGTGTGTTCTGGCCCACGTACGTCTGGCTGGCGTATTCATAGGCGCCCTGCGCCTGCGTGCCGAAGAGCGTGGCGCCCGCGGCAAAGTAATGAACGTTCTTGAAACTGATCTTTGGATCCGCCGTGTCGGCGTCTTTGCCGGCCAGATAGTTGTTCATCGTCACTGTGGACTCACGTCCCTGGTGGCACTCAATGCACAGGTTGGAGTCGACCGGTTTCAAGTTGCCCTGGTCGTCCTTCTCCGTGCTGAAAGTTAACTTGGCGCCGTTCGGGAACGGGACCGTCGTCACTGCATACCGATCGGGGAAACTGGCTGGGTTGTGACAGGTGGTACACATAAAGCCATTTGCGACAGGTTGTGCAACTATCCCTGTGATCTGCACGCCAGACTTGGTCACGATCTCAGTGCCGTTATTGGCGAGATATTGCGGCAGGCCGCTGGCGCTATGGCATTTCGCACAAGTGGCCTCCACCATGCCGGCTTCGTCCCAATGGCGGAACGGTTCTGTATCGCCCGCAAAGTGACCGACATCGTCGCGCACCATCCTGCTCATATCAATCGGGCTGGCCAGTACAGTATTGAGATCAGCCGTCGAGTCGTACAGCAGTTCGATCACATACTTGGCATTATGAGCATACGCGCCGGGGTCTTTGGCGGCCATTTGATAGTTATAAGCGGCCTTCAGCAATCGGGCGCTCCAGGCAGTATAAGCGGTTGTCTTTCCATCGGCATCCGCGGCGGGCTTGCCATCCGTGCCTGCCACGAAGAAATAAGGATAGCTCGCTCCGTCGTATGCAATCGGCGTCTTGGTGACTTCCCTGGCATATTCTTGAATCGCCTGATAGAGCGTATCCTGCACACCTTGCAATTCATAGTAGATGCCTTCGGTCACGTTACCGTTTCCGTTGTAATCGACCAGGGAACCGTTCTCGCGATTGTTCTTGAGATCGTTCACGGTTTTCACGCCCTGATGGCATTCCGCACATTGATCCACCTTGACCTGCAGGCTGTGCTGGTCGTGGCAGGATACACACGTATTCAGATTCGAAGCATGGCGGAAGAGCGGATCATAAATCCCGCCCGAATATTCATATCCGGCTTCGGCTTGCGAACCGTAGAGCGTGGCTCCCGCGGCGAAGTAGTGAATGTTAATGAAGCCAAACTTGGCGGTTTTACCGCTGGCATCCGTCATCGGTTGAACGACCGCGTCCTCATCGGTAATATTGAACCTGGCGATCTGGTTATCCACGCTCACCTTGGACTCGCGTCCCTGATGGCAGGACATACAAACTGCCTCCCCTGGTCGGCTGGTCTCGATCACCTTGCCGGACGGGAATGTAACCGAGGTCAGCGCCTTGGAAGCGGGGCTGTGACAGGTCATACAATCCAATGTCCCCGCGGGAGCGGATACATCGGCGCCGACCTTGCCATTGGCGGAGAAATCCTGAAAGCCGGCCGATGTATGGCATTTGGCGCATTCCACCGGAACAGACGCGGGGTCCGAACTATTCCAGTGATTGAACGCTTCGGCTTTTACGTCGGCATGGCCCGACCCGAGAAAAGCTTCCTCGTTCGGAATTTGTAAAGTGGGCTGGACGAATCCCGCCGCAGTGGGCGCTGTGGCGGTGGTATTATTATTACTGCAAGCGGCCAGAATAGCCGCTCCAAAGATCAGCAACCCGAGGACGATGAGCATTTTTTTGATGGGCATGTGGCATTCTCCAATGTTTCGTACTCGAACAGTTATCTTCCATATAAAGGCCGTATCAGGCGGCAGGAATCTGCCGGGATTGCTCCAACACTGAGAAAATTATATGGTAAATGAAAAATTAATAACAAGTTAGTTTTAACTGAATCACATATGACATATGTCATCAATTAAGGAAAATAAATCAAATTCCCAAATTTACTCAAACAAAGCCGTTTCGTCGGAATTCTTGACCGCATTCGCCCCGGGCAAATCAAATGAAAGCCGCCTCGACGAGTTGCACAAATTGTTTCGGACGGCCGTTATAATCGGGGCGACAGCCCGCGCACACAGCAAAATGGATATCGCAGAATTAGGATAAATTAAGGCAGTAAATATTACATTTATCAACCGGCCTCTCAGTTAAGTTTAATCTCAACATGTAAAATCAGATTATTCTGAAATTCTGAGACACCGCGTACAGCGGTTATTTTTTCGGAGGTTCTTCGATGGGAAGAATGAAATTCGTCATCGGCGGAGTTTTGATCCTGGCGGCAGTGGTTTATCTGATCGTTTCATCCACGCAACAAAACGCGGAATACTTTTTGACGGTCAACGAACTCGAGGCCAAAGGCCAGAGTGTCGCCGGACAGAATCTCCGCGTCTCGGGCGCGATTGTCGGCGACACGATTCAATACGATCCTCAAACGCTCACTCTGACCTTTGAAGTGGCTCACGTCCCGGGCGACAACGCCGAGATAGATGCTCAGGGCGGGCTGGCCGAGGCGTTACATCGGGCCGTGATCGACTCGAGCCGGGCGCGCATGAAAGTGATCTATGTGGGGCCGAAACCCGATCTGCTCCGGAACGAAGCGCAGGCCATCATGACCGGTCAGTTGGGAAGCGACGGCATCTTCCACGCCGACGAACTCCTGCTCAAGTGCCCAACGCGCTACGAGGAAGCAGTCCCCGCGCAAGCCGCGCAAAAGTAAATTACAATAACGGCTTTAGCAGTGCTAAGGTCGTTTTTTTCAAAAAGGAACCCTCATGCTGGCAGATTTCGGATATGGAATTTTAGTGGTGGCATTTTTCGTTTCGCTGTACAGCGTCGGTGCGGCCGCCATCGGCGTTTGGCGTAAATCCGCCGCGCTGATCGAAAGCGCGCGCCGCGCCATGCTTTTGATCTGGCCGCTAATCACCCTCTCCGCGGCCTCCCTCATTACGCTGTTGATCACGAATCATTTTGATATTTCCTTCGTTTACGAAGTGACCAGCCGCAGTATGCCCACCTATTTAAAGATTACAGCCTGGTGGGGCGGGCAGGCCGGCTCATTGATCTTCTGGTCGTGGTTGATGTCGGCCTTTGCCTCGCTGGTCACTTTGCGCAAATGGGACCGCGACCGCGAGTTCCTGCCGTGGGTGATCGTGGTCTCCTGCGTGACGATTGCCTTCTTCCTCAGCATGTCCATCTTCTTCGAGAATCCGTTTGCGCGCATGTGGTTCGACTCGGGTGGCAACGTAGTCAAAGCCATGCTGCAACCGATCGGTACGACTCCCGTTCCCCTGCAACCGGACGGGCGCGGATTGAATCCGCTCTTACGCCACCCGGGCATGATCGTCCATCCGCCGATGCTGTATCTCGGTTTTGTCTCGTTCGTCATCCCATACGCGTTTGCCATGGCCGCCCTCATCACCGGCCGCACGGATGACCGCTGGATTCGGATCACACGCCGCTGGGCGCTATGGGCCTGGCTTTTCCTCTCCTGCGGACTCGTGCTTGGAAGCCGCTGGGCTTACGATGTATTGGGCTGGGGCGGTTTCTGGGGCTGGGACCCGGTTGAGATCGCGGCGTTCATGCCGTGGCTCACGGGCACCGCCTTCCTGCACTCGGTCATGATTCAGGAAAAGCGCGGCCTGCTCAAACACTGGAATATGATTCTGGTCATCCTCACCTACGCGCTGGTGATCTTCGGCACCTTCCTGACTCGTTCGGGCGTGCTTTCTTCGGTGCACGCGTTCGCCAATAGTCCCATCGGCCCATACTTCATGCTCTTTGTAACGGCCACATTTGTAGCCTCGATCATCCTCGTGATCTATCGCTGGCCGCAACTCCGCTCGGAAACGGAGTTGAAATCCCTGCTTTCGCGCGAAGCGCTCTTCTTATTAAATAATTTGCTTTTCATGAGCGTTCTGGTCGTCTGCTTCTGGGGCGTGATCTTCCCATTGATCTCCGAACTGTTCACCGGTCAGAAAGTGACCGTTGGCCCGCCTTTTTATCAACGCGCAACCGGACCGCTGTTTGCAGGCCTGATGTTGCTGATGGGCATCGCGCCGCTTTCCGCCTGGGGACATTCCACGTTGAAGACCATCGGCCGTTCCATTTGGAAACCGCTTATCGGCGCGGTTCTGATCACCACCCTGATCTTCTTCACTTACACGCGTAACGCGCTGGCCTTGATCGGTTTCTTTCTGGTGGCTCTGGTCATTCTGGTCACTTTGTATGAATACTGGCGCGGCGCTCACGCACGCCAAAAGAGTCGGGATGAAAATTTCTTCCTGGCCTTCGGGCGGCTGACCGCCCGCAACCCTCGCCGTTACGGCGGCTATCTTGTACATCTCAGCATGATGCTAATGGCCATCGGCATCCTCGGCATCAACCTGTTCCAGGTGGAAACGCAGGGCACAGTGCCGGTAGATGGAAAATTAAACATCGAAGGTTACACCGTTCAATATAGCAGTATTGCCGATTTTCCCGGGCCGGACGCGCGGCAGGTGACGCGCGCCGTGGTCAATGTTTATAAGAACAATCAATATCTTGGTCAGCTTTACCCACGCATCGATTATTATCCCGAAGCACAGCAGACCATGACCATCCCCGGCCAGCGCTCAACTCTTTCCGACGATCTGTATGTGCTCCTCGTGGATTGGCAACCCGCATCTTCCAACGGCGCAACCTTCAAGATCTATGTCAACCCGCTGGTTAACTGGCTATGGATCGGCGCTTTCGTTTTTCTGTTCGGCATCCTGATCGCGACCCTCGTCCCAGACCGCGCAACCGAGGCCGCGCTCGCGGCCAATCGAACCGTGGCGCACCAGCCCAGTTCAGCGGACTAGAAAAAGCCGATGCAAAAGCCGTTACGCATTTTCATCGCCGCGCTACCGCTGTTATTCGTTCTCGCGGGACTTTGGGCTGGCGCGGCCAAGGCCCAAGCGCCCACCCCCTCTGACGATCAGGTCAACGCGATTGCCCGGCAGTTATACTGCCCGGTATGCGAGAACACGCCCCTGGATGTGTGCCCGACCGAGGCCTGCCGTCAGTGGCGCGAACTGATCCGCCAACAGCTTTCGGAAGGCTGGACCGAGGCGCAGATCAAACAATATTTCGTGGCGAATTACGGCGCGCGCGTGCTGGCCGAGCCGCCGCGCAGTGGCTTGAACTGGCTGATCTACATCCTGCCGCCCGCTTTCATTTTGCTGGGCGCCTACCTTCTGTTCCGCGGGTTCAGGAACTGGATCAAACTGTCGAAGACTGAAACAACTGCGGGCGGGTCCGAGGCGGAATCTGCCGAAGATGAATATGTTGCCAAATTGGAAGAAGAACTTCGCAAGAGGAATTAAATCCGGGCGAAATCATTTCGCCTTCAGGAGAATGTAATGGACGAAAACAAAACTGCGGCCCCAAAACGGGGAATCCCAATTTGGGTGCAGGTGATCATCTGGGGAGCGCTGGTGGTTCTGCTCGTGATCGTCAGCCTGGGTTTGCGGCGCGCGCAGGAAGGCACTGTGCAACCCGGCGCTAGAATTCCGGATTTCTCACTGCCGTTGTATAGCGGATATGAATATAAGGGTCAAAGCTCCGTGAAACTTTCGGATCTGCGCGGCAAGGTGGTGGTGATCAATTTCTGGGCTTCGTGGTGTAAACCCTGCGAACAGGAAGCCGCCGATCTGGAAAGCACCTGGCAATTTTATAAGCCGAGCGATCAGGTGATATTCCTCGGCGCGGACTATGTGGACACCGAACCTCAGGCGCGCATCTATCTGGAAAAGTTCGGCATCAGTTATGCCAACGGCCCGGATATGGCCACGCGCATTTCCCAAATGTTTCGCATTCGGGGCGTGCCCGAGACTTATTTCATTGACCGCGATGGCGTTCTGCGTTTCGTCAAGATCGGCCCGTTTTCATCAGCCGACGAAATCAGGGCTCAGATCGAACAATTGCTCCAATAGGGGTATTTATGGATCTCGGTGCAATCTTCTTTTTGCTGGCTGTGCTCATTTTGGTTGGCATGTATCTCTACGCTCCGTTCATCACACGGACGCGCCGCGTTACCACAGCGCAGGAGCAGGAAACTTCCTCGCTGATGGCCGAGCGCGATCGGATCATCAACGCTTTGCAGGAGTTGGATTTCGATTACAACCTCGGCAAGATTCCAGCGGATGATTACCCACAGCAACGCGCCGAATTATTGAAAAAGGGCGCGGAAGTTCTACGCAAACTGGATGAACTTCAACCCGCTTCCATTCCTCAACCTGACGTCGAAGCGCGCATCGAAGAAGCCATCGCCGCCCGCCGCGCCGACTCGGTTGAAGTCACTGACGACGAACTCGAATCGCTGATCGCCGCGCGCCGCAAAGTGCGCAAGGAAAAATCGGCCGGTTTCTGTCCGCGCTGTGGGCAGGCCGTGCTTACCACCGATCACTTCTGCCCCTCCTGCGGCAAATCACTCAAGTGAAAGTTAACCTTATGAAATTTCGTCTGGCTGTCCTTATTGTTTTCAGCGGCTTGCTCTTAAGCGCCTGTAATTTCACGCTTGCCTCCGATATCACGCCTCCCCCGAATTACATTTCTCCCACGCCCGCGCCCACACTCGGCCCGCTCTTTCCTTCGCAAGCGCCGAACCCTCAAAACGGCGCGGCGATCTTCGCGCAAAATTGCGTGCCGTGTCACGGTGAAAAAGGCTTGGGCGATGGCCCGCAAGCGCAACAACTTCCGAACCCGGTGGCGGCCATCGGGCTGACCGATGTAGCGCGCAAAGCTTCGCCGGCACAATGGTTCACGGTGGTCAGCCAGGGCAACCTGGACCGCTTCATGCCTCCGTTTGGCGGCGCATTAAGCGATCAGGAACGCTGGGACGTGATTGCGTACGCGCTCGGTTTACACGTCACACAAGCGCAAATCAAGCAGGGAAAGACTCTCTTCGAGTCGAAATGCGGTAACTGCGCGGGAAACTTTTTCGATGATTTAAAAAAGATGTCGGCGCTCTCGGAAGACGATTTGGTCAGCCTGATCGAATCCGGCGGGCAGGGTGTGCCGGCTTTCGGCGCGGGCTTAAGCGATGATGACTTGCATGCGATTGCAATCTATTTGCGTTCGCGGACCTTTGCAACCCCGCCCCAGGCACAGGCGACGAATGAAGCGCCACAGCCCGGCATGGGAACCGTCAGCGGAAATGTCGTCCCGGTAGTCGGCGCCGCTCTTCCATCCAACTTGAGCGTAACGTTACACGGTTACGATCACGCGCAGGATCAAACAACCGGGCCGCAGGAAGCGTTGACGGTCGAAGGCGCGGTCAACTCCGATGGAACCTTTGCGTTCGAAAATGTAGCTTTACCGCAAAACCGCCTTTTCATTGCCGATATAACGTACGAAGGCGTGACGTATTCATCGCAATTCGGCGTGGCTCAGGCAAACGCTACACAAGTGACAGTTCCGCCCATTCAACTTTATGAGAGCACGGACGATTTCAGCGGATTGAGTTTCGATCAGGTGCACGTGGCTTTCGATTTCAATCAATCGGGTCAGCAAGCCGATACCGTGCAGGTATTCGCGATCTATTCGTTTTTGAATAAGTCCGACCATACGGTGGTCATTCCCGGCGACGGGACGAATATTCCCTTTATCGCCATACCGAAAGGCGCGCAGAATGTCGGTTTTCAGGCCGGGCAGGACAGTTCCACTTTTCTGCCCGCGGATGCCGGTTTTGCCATTATGCCCAGCGATAAGGCTTATTCGTTGATCGCGTTCTTCAGCCTGCCTTACGATACCAGGAAAGCTACGCTCGCCCAGCCTCTGGTCATTCCGGCCGCGTCGGTCATGGTATTCATGCCGGAGGGTGTGCGCGTGCAAGGCAGTCAATTGACCGATGCCGGCGTTCAGGATATTGGCGGTGCCAACTTCCACACTTACACGGTTAAGAATCTGGCGGCTGGAGATTCGGTCACTTTCACATTCTCGGGCCAGCCGGCGGGCACAGGTTCGGCGTTCTTACCCAATCAGGCATTGATCTACAGCGCGGGCACACTGGGACTGGTGTTGATCGCTTTGGGCGTATGGTTATATTTCCGCGACCGCAAGCGCGCCGCAGAACCTGAAGCCGCGGACGAAGATGAGTTCGAAGATACCGACAGCATTCTGGACGCCATCATTGCTCTGGACGATTTACATCGCGCCGGAAAGATTCCAGACGAGGCCTATCACAAACGGCGCGACGAACTTAAGTCTCAATTGAAGAAAGATGTCTGAGCCGCACTCATGATTCAGGTTCGGAAACTCGTCAAACGTTTTGGATTGAAAACCGTTCTGCGCGGCATTGACTTCGACGTTCAGCCCGGCGAGTTCGTGGCTTTGCTTGGGCCGAACGGCGCGGGCAAAACCACTTTTCTTCGTATTCTGGCCTCGCTCTCGCGGCCATCGTTGGGCGAGGTTCGCGTGGCGGGTTATCGCCTGCCGCATGAATCTGCGGCAGTACGCGCCCGGCTGGGAGTCGTTTCTCACCTGCCCCTGCTGTACGGCGACCTGACCGCCGAGGAAAATCTTCGCTTTTACGGGAAGATGTATAACCTGTTCCACCTCGAAACGCGCATCACAGAAGTATTGGGATTGGTCGGCCTCGAGCCGCGCCGCCGCGACCTGGTCCGCACCTTTTCGCGCGGCATGCAACAGCGGCTCGCCATCGGCCGCGCGGTTTTGCACAACCCCGAAGTAATCCTTTTCGATGAACCTTATACCGGTTTGGACCAGGATGCCTCGGCCATGCTGGACGATGTACTGCGTTCCGTTGCCGCAAAAGGCCGCACCGTTGTAATGACTTCGCACGATCTGGCGCGCGCCGAAGATCTGGCTACTCGTTTCGACATCCTTTCGCACGGCGTCATCGCGGCTTCTGCCACGCCGCGCGATCTCAGGAAAACAAATCTGCTTGCTTTCTACAAACAGGCATTGGCAAGCTAAAATGGCAACCGTCGAAGCCGCCTCGTCTGTCCCTCAAGCCTCGCAACCCAGCTTTGTGAAAGCGGTGTGGGCGGTCGTCCAAAAAGACCTGGCCGCGGAATTGCGTTCGCGCGAACTACTTTCGGCCATGCTGGTCTTTTCCCTGCTCGTGATTCTGATCTTCAACTTCGCCCTCGAGCTGGATATTAAAACGCGGCAATCCGTGACGGCGGGCGTGTTGTGGGCCACTTTTGCGTTCGCGGGCACACTCGGCCTCAACCGTTCGATGGCAATCGAAAAAGACCGCGGCTGTCTCGACGGCCTCCTGCTCGCGCCGGTGGACCGTTCCGCCATTTATTTTGGAAAGGTCTTCAGCAACCTGGCTTTTATGTTAATTGTGGAAGCTATCGTTTTGCCGGTCTATAGTGTTCTATATAACACCAACTTGTTCAATCCGGGTTTGTTGATGGTCATCCTGCTCGGCTCGGTGGGATATACGGCCGTCGGCACACTGCTTTCCGCCATGGCGATTCAAACGCGCACCCGCGATGTGCTGTTGCCCATTCTGCTTTTTCCGGTCGTCGTGCCGGTGCTGATCGCGGCGGTCAAAGCCAGCGGCGGTTACCTCACCGGCGCGGATATGAGCGAGATCGTACCGTGGCTCAATCTATTGATCGTGTATGATATAGTTTTCATTGCGCTCGCTTTCATGACATTCGATTTCATTGTGGAAGAATAGACAAATTTCAAGATAGGAGTTTGTTCATGCAAAAGAAACCTGCCGCGCTTTTCGCCCTCGATATCGTTTCCGTGATTCTGCTGGCGATCGCGGCCTATCTGGCGCTGTTTTACGCGCCGACCGAAGCCGTAATGGGACAAGTTCAACGTGTGTTCTATTTTCACGTGGCCAACGCCTGGGTGGCCCTGCTCGGATTCATCGCCGCGGGCATCGCGGGCATTGTGTATCTCGTCACCAAAGACCGCCGCTGGGATGTGATCGAAGTGGCGGCTGTTGAGATCAGCCTGATGTTCTTCCTGATCGCCATCATCCTGGGCTCGATCTGGGCGCGCCCCATCTGGAACACCTGGTGGACGTGGGATCCGCGCCTCACCACCGCGGCAGTCACCGAGTTGATCTACATCGCCTACTTCATGCTGCGCGCCGGAATCGAAGATCCCGAACGACGCGCGCGTTTCGGCGCGGTCTATACACTGCTGGGCGCGGCCAGCGCGCCGATCACATTCTTCGCTATCAGGCTGTTCCGCACCATTCACCCGGTGGTGATCGGCAGTGGCGACCCGGGCGCGCAAGGTACCTTCGCCATGACCGGCGGAATGCTGGTGGCCTTCTTATTCGCGTTGTTTGCCTTCAGCGTCATCTTCGTGGACTTATTCTGGAATCGCATCCGCATGGGCTGGCTGCAGGATAAAGTCGAACAACTCAAGCTCAAAGTCGCACAATAGGAGCCGCCATGTCCTTCCTCGATACCACACCAGATACATCTTCTTATATGATCGCGGGCTACACGATCGCCTTTATTTTGCTTGCGGTTTATCTCGTGAGTTTGTTCGTCCGTTGGCGGAATCTAAGCCGGGATTATGACGTGTTGAAAAGCCTGGAGGCGGAAAACGAGTCCAAGGTCAAGGCACAGAACGCCGCGGCTGAGGCCAAGACCGTTAAAGCCAGACCACCCAAATCGAAATCAACGGGAAAACCGTCGGCAAAGAAAAAGGCCGCCGCCAAACCAACTCACAAGAAAACAGCCGGCCGCAAAAAATAGCCAAATTGCATAGAGTCCGCTATAATGACAGCGGGCTTTGTTTATTATCATGGACTTGCGCCGGATTGGAGCCTTGCTTATACTGGCTGCGATCACGGGGACGGCGTTCACGCCGCCCCCGCAGTTGAATTCTGCGCCCAACCCGCCTCCCGGACCAGACCGTTATACTGTTATCAAAGTGAATTACACAGCTTACACCTGGTGGGTGGCAACGTGGAGCAACAACACGGTCGCCTGTTCTGTGGTGGTGGATCACAAAGGTCAGCCTACTTTGCCGGAAATTTATCGCGATTGCGGGGAAACTGTTTACAATAAATGGGTCGTCCAGCCGCCATGCGACAAACAAATAAAAGCCACAGGTTGTATCGGTTATTACACATTTTTGATTTCCGCCGACCCTGCCGAAAAAGAAATTCCCGCGCAATTACCGGCGGCCACTGCCTGGCTCACCCTCGACGGTTGCGATCCTGTTACGAGCACTTCCACCAATATTTGCGAAGAAGATCCCATGCTCGTCATCACCGGGCAGGAACCGTTGCCCAACCAAACCATTACGAGCATCGAGGGAACATTCAACGGCGAGCCGTTCAACTGCGAGGACTCGGTATGCAAAATTCCTCTTCAGGAAACGGACAACGTCGGCGCGCCCGTTGAATTTTGGGCCTGGTCGAGTTACGGCGACAGCAGTCCCGTGCTCACCGCGCAAGTGCGCGTGAGTCATACCGATCAGGGCGATCCCGATCAATTATATTGGTACGTGGACGTACTCTCGAATCAGTGGCAGGGACAGCCCGTAGCCAGCTGTGCCGACTCATGGCAATCATTTCCGCCTGTGGGCGGGCCGCCCCAATGGCTGACCACTCCAGACGACAGCCAGGACCTTTCCAGCGACATTCCATACAACTATCTGGCCGCCAACCTGATTCTGCAAGGCGCAGTGGATGCCAGCGCCTGCCCGGACGGCGGCTTGATTCCCGATGGCGGAGTCAATACTTGCGGGCTTGAGGCCGCGCGGCCTACGGTCAACGATTGGCAGGATCGTTTCGATTCGCTCATTCTCGCCACTGCACAAGATACCGGCGTGCCGGCGCACCTGCTCAAGAATCTATTTGCGCGCGAGAGTCAATTCTGGCCGGGCGTATTCCGCGCCAATACGGATATTGGGCTTGGCCAGCTTACACAAAACGGCGCCGACACCACATTGATCTGGAATCGCTCGTTCTTCAACCAGTTCTGTCCGCTGGTACTCTCCAACGATGCATGCGGAAAAGGATATTTACACCTGGACGACGATCAACAACAACTACTGCGCGAAGCATTGGTCGGCTCGGTGAATGCATCCTGCGAGAATTGCCCGCTTGGCCTGGATCTAAGTCAGGCGGATTTTTCCGTCAACGTGTTCGCGCATACGTTACTGGCGAATTGCGAACAGACTGGCCGCGTCGTCCGCAATATCACCGGACGGGCGCCGGGCGAGGTTGCTTCCTATGAAGACTTATGGAAGTTTACGTTGGTCAATTACAACGCGGGACCGGGCTGTCTCGCGGAAGCTTTGGATGTAGCCAGCGGGGAAGACAGTGAACTCACCTGGGATTCGGTCTCGCCGTATTTGACCGGCGCATGCACGGGGGCCATCCAATACGTAAACGATATCAGTCAATAAATTTTCAACTTGTGCTACACTACAACCAAGAGGCGATTGCCGCGCGTTTTTCCGCGCAGTCTCCCCGCAATGAATCCCAACCTGGAGGAAGCATGCTCAGCCCCATCGAAAAGATTCTTTTTGCGCTGGCAGTGGCAGTCTCACTGTACTTCACCTGGCGCGGCGTGCGGCACATCATCAAAACTATTTCGAGCGGTCAGGGAAAGGTCGATTGGAGCCTGCCCTGGAAGCGGCTCGGTCAGCTTATCGCGAAAATCGGGTTGTTTCAACCCGTTTTTCGTTTTCGGCTTGGGCCGAGTATTTTGCATGGCCTGATCGGCTGGGGCTTTCTGGTCTTTTTGCTGATCAACCTCAATGACGTGGTGTATGCCTATACCGGATTTCCGATTTTAAATCGAACCGGAATCTTCGGCAACGTGTATCGTCTTTTGGGAGACATCGCCAGCGCGGCGATCCTGATCGGCATTCTTGGGATGATCGCCCGCCGCTTCATTCTTCGACCCGCGACTCTGTCCACGCGGCAGACGACTCTCCTGCATCCCAAGGCACGCTTCGGCATCCTGCGCGATTCGGCCATCGTCGGGGCGTTTATCGTCGTGCATAACGCGGCGCGGTTATTGGGCGAGTCATTTCGCCTGGCAGGCGAGGGACTCCGCGACAGCTGGCAACCGCTCGCTTTAACGGTGGCAGGCTTATGGTCCCATGTGGACGCGCACACGCTGTTGATCGGCGAACATGCCATGTTTTGGATCTCGCTCGGCGCGGTGATCGCATTCCTTCCATATTTTCCATATTCCAAACATATTCACTTATTCTTTGCGCCGATCAATTTCGCGCTGAAACCGGAGCGAAAATCCATTGGGCAATTAAGTTACGTCAATCTCGATGACCAGTCCATCGAGCAATTCGGCGCGGCAACAATGAAGGATCTGGGCTGGGAACAGATCATGGATAGTTACTCCTGCATTATGTGTTTTCGCTGTCAGGAAGTGTGCCCGGCGTATAACACCGGTAAGTTGCTTTCGCCCGCCGCGTTGGAGATCAATAAACGTTATCACTTGAACGACGGCGGCGCCACCGATGTGCCGCTGACGAATTTGATCTCGGAAGAAGCGGTGTGGGCTTGCACAAGCTGTGGCGCGTGCGTGGATATTTGCCCGGTGGGTAACGAACCGATGCGCGACATTCTCGACATCCGCCGCAATCTCTCGATGATGGAAAGCAAATTTCCGAAACAGTTGGAGACCGCCTTCAAAGGTATGGAGCATAATGCCAACCCGTGGAATGTGCCGCAAGCAGACCGCATGAAGTGGGCCGAGGGGCTCAACGTACCGACCATCGAGCAGAATCCCAAACCGGATATTTTATGGTGGGTTGGCTGTGCGCCCGCCACAGACGCGCGCTCGCAAAAGACGGCGCAGGCGTTTGCAAAAATCCTGAATGCGGCGGGAGTTAATTTCGCGGTGCTTGGGCAAAAGGAACAATGCAACGGCGATCCGGCGCGGCGCGCAGGGCGTGAAGATATTTTCTTCGGTCTGGCTTCCGCGAATGTAGAAACCTTGAATCAAGTCAACCCGAAACGAATCGTAACGACCTGCCCGCATTGTTTGCACACGTTGAAGAACGAATATCCGGCGTTCGGCGGAAATTACGAGGTCATTCATCATACGCAATTGATCAACGAATTGGTGGGCGCGGGGAAAATCTATTTATCGGCAGACGATCACCAATACACGGTGACGTTCCACGATCCGTGTTATTTGGGAAGGCACAATCAGATCTTCGATGCGCCGCGCGAGAATCTGAAGTCTGCCGGCGTGGAAGTGATCGAAATGCCGCGGCACGCGGACAAATCGTTCTGTTGCGGCGCGGGCGGCGCGCAATTCTGGAAGGAAGAAGAGCCGGGTTCGGCGCGCGTCAATACGACGCGCTTCTCGGAAGCAAAAGCCACCAACGCAGGGACGCTGGCGGTGGGCTGTCCATTTTGCATGACGATGTTGACCGATGCCTCGAAAGCAGACGGAGGCAGTTTACAGGTCAAGGATGTGGCGGAAATCGTCGCGGAGCGAATCAAGTGACGCAGAAGATTTTTTGGCGGGGGCCGCATCCCGGCAGGGATGGATTAGTTCCGCTGTTTGCGATGTACGCGTGAATTAAAGAATCTCGCCGCAGAGGCGCAGGTTCATAGAGGCCCACGAAAGATTTTCTCCGCTCTTTGTTGTCAGGAACAATGGAACCGTTTATTTTTTCCTTGTTCGTTATTTACGTCAGCTAAAAAGGAGTTAAGCCAAAGGTCCCGGCCAACTCTTTTCCGTTATAATCAGGTCGAATTACTCAATAATAAGGAGAGAGTACATGCCCCAGAAAAAGGGTTCTGTTACGTCTTCCTTCCCCCTTACGAGAGAAGAAATCCTGTCCGATTATAGACTCGCCTACCGATCCCGGCAGGCGAGTCTGATTGGCCGGCGGGAAGTGTTGAGCGGCAAAGCTAAATTTGGAATTTTCGGCGACGGCAAGGAACTGGTCAATATCGCCATCGCGCATGCCTTCCGTAAAGGCGACTGGCGCTCGGGCTACTACCGCGATCAAACCTGGATGGCAATGCTGGATGTAATGAATCTCCAGCAATTGTTCGCGCAGTTATACGCGCATGCCGACCTCGAGTTCGAACCGAACACCGGCGGGCGCGGCATGAACGCACATTTCGCCTCGCGCTTCGTCAATGCAGACGGAACCTGGAAAGCCCAGACCGACACCTACAACTCCGCCTCCGACGCCTCACCCACCGGCGCGCAGATGCCGCGTACCGTTGGGCTGGCTTATGCCTCGGTGTTATACCGCGAACTCAAAGAACTAAAAAATTTCAAGGACTTTTCGCACAACGGCGATGAAGTTACATTCGCCACGATCGGAAATGCCTCCACCGCCGAGGGCCTTTTTTGGGAAGCGGTCAACGCCATCGGCGTATTGCAGGCGCCGGCGATCATCACAGTTTATGACGACGGTTACGGCATCTCGGTGCCGAATCAATTTCAAATGGTGAAGGAAAACATCTACGCCATTTTGAAAGGCTTTCAACGCGACGATTGCATGGAAGAGGATTGCGAGTGCGGCTACGATCTCTATCAGGTTCACGGCTGGGATTACCCAACGCTCGTTGAAACCTATCGCAAAGCGGCTGAGGCGGCGCGCGCCTACCATATCCCATCGCTGGTACACGTCACCGATCTGACGCAGCCGCAAGGTCACAGCACGAGCGGCTCGCACGAACGCTACAAATCCCCCGAACGACTCGAATGGGAGAAGGAATTCGACTGCGTTCGCAAAATGCGCGAGTGGATGATCGAAAATCGCTTCACCACGGACCCCGAACTGGCCGCGCTCGAAAAAGCGGATTACGACACTGTGGAAGGATTCCGCAAAACCGCCTGGGACGATTATCTCAACCCGATTCTCGAGGAGCGCGCCCAGGTGACGGATATGCTCGAAGAGATCGCAGGTAGTTCGTCCCACGCGTCCAAGTTGAACGGTATCAAAGAACGGCTGGCCGCTCTCCCGGCGCCATTGAGGCGGGATGTCCACGCCGCGGCGCATGAGGCGTTGGTCGTCCTGCGCGATGAAAATCATCCTGCCAAACAAGTCCTGGCCCAATGGAAAAACGAACAGCAGGCGGTCAACGAGACGCGCTATGGATCGCACGTCTTCAGCGGGCGCGCCTTGAAGGTGGAGGAAGTCAAGCCGGCTTATTCGCCGAATTCGCCAACCGTAATGGGCTTCGAGGTGCTCAACACCGCGTTCGACGCCGCGCTGGCGCGCGAACCGCGTTTAATCGCGTTCGGCGAAGACGTTGGAAAACTTGGCGATGTGAATCAGGGCTTCAAGGGGATGCAGGAAAAATACGGTCAGTGGCGCGTGAGCGATACCGGTATTCGCGAGGCGACGATCCTGGGACAGGCGATCGGCATGGCATTGCGCGGTCTGCGCCCGATCTGCGAGATCCAATACCTCGATTATTTGATGTTCGCACTGCAGACCATGTCTGACGATCTGGCCACACTGCACTGGCGCACAGCCGGCGGACAGGCCGCGCCGGTCATCGTCCGCACGCGCGGTCATCGGCTGGAAGGCATCTGGCATTCGGGCTCGTTGATGTCCGGCATTATGAATTTGGTGCGCGGCATGTATGTGCTGGTGCCGCGCGATATGACGCGCGCCGCCGGTTTTTACAATACGCTTTTGAAGTCGGATGAGCCTGCGCTGATCGTTGAAGTGTTGAATGGCTACCGCGTAAAAGAGCGCCTGCCCGATAACATTGCCGAGATGACCACACCGCTGGGCGTGCCGGAAGTGATTCGCGAAGGCCGCGATCTCACAATCGTTACGTACGGCGCGTGTTGCCGTATTGCGCTGGAGGCGGCGGATAAGCTCAGCAAAGCCGGCATCGAGGCCGAGGTGGTGGATGTGCAAACGCTTCAGCCATTCGACCTTCACGGCAAGATCGTTGAATCGTTGAAGAAGACTTCGCGCGTCCTGTTCCTCGACGAAGACGTGCCCGGTGGAACGTCGGCGTATATGATGCAGGAAGTGATCGAAAAACAGGGCGGCTATTACTGGCTGGATTCCGAGCCGCGCACGCTCTCGGGCACCGTCCACCGCCCGGCATATGGCAGTGACGGAGATTACTGGTCCAAGCCAAACGCGGAGACCGTTTTTGACATGGCGTATGAGATGATGAACGAAGTGGACCCGGGACAATTTCCTGGGATTCATTAACTGCAGAGACGCAGAATAAGTGGAGAGTTTCGTCGAAAAGAGAAATGATCTGCAAGATTGACCCAGAATAATTTCAAAAGGCTCATTAACCGCAGAGACGCAGAGTTCGCGGAGACATTTTGATGAAGAGAGAATTGAGCTTTACAACCCGTAACGAAATGCTGGACATCAACAAAACGACCGAATCAATCATCGGTGCGGCGATTGAAGTCCATCGCCATCTCGGACCCGGGCTCCTCGAATCGGCTTATGAGGAATGCCTGTGTGAAGAGCTTTCACTGCGAAATATTCCCTTCAAACGTCAAGTTGCCTTACCAGTTATATATAAAAGCAGGAAGCTCGATGCCGGATACCGAATCGATCTGTTGGTAAACGATGAAGTCGTAGTAGAGTTAAAGGTGGTCGAAGCTATATTGCCTATTCATGAAGCGCAAACATTGACTTATATGCGATTAGGCGGCTGGCAGATTGGGCTGATCCTTAATTTCAATGTGACAGTCCTCAAGAACGGCATCAAAAGACTTGTCCATAAACTTAAGGAATAAAAACTCTGTTTTCTCCGCGTCTCCGCGGTGAAAACAAGGAGAATCTATGGCAACGAAAGTTTTAGTTCCATTGCTCGGCGAAGGCGTTGAAGAAGTTACGGTGACGAAATGGCTCAAACAGGAGGGTGAGACAGTCAAGGAATTGGAACCGTTACTCGAAGTCAATACCGACAAGGTGGATACGGAAATCCCCGCGCCTGCCTCGGGTACGGTTTTGAAGATCGTCGCCCCGGAGGGCCTGCCTGCCAAAGTGGGCGCGGTGCTGGCGTTCATTGGGAAGGCGGGAGAGGCGCTGGAAAGTGGAGGAGTGGAAGGTGTTTCGGCATCGAAAGCCGAGTCAAAAATCGAAGGTCAAAAGTCTGTGCAAGAACCTGCGACCTTAGACGTTCGACCTTCGACTGATCTTGGTTTTATCTCCCCCGTTGTGGCAAAGATCGCGGCAGAGCATGGAGTGAATTTACAAAATGTGGTTGGGACTGGCCTGAATGGACGCATTACGAAAAATGATGTTTTGAATTTTGTAGAAAGTGGAAAGTCAAAGGCCATTGATCAACCGGCAAATTTGAAACCTGCCAATCTGCAACCGATTGTGGGCGATCAGCTTATCAAGCATACTGTGATTCGCAAACAAATCGCCGAGCATATGGTGTCTTCAAAAAACATCTCGCCACATGTGCTGACCGTGATGGAAGCGGATATGTCACGCGTGGTCAAGCATCGTTCGGCAAACAAAGAGAGTTTCGCGCGGGATGGTGTCAACCTGACCTTTACAGCCTACTTTACGATGGCTATCGTAGCGGGATTAAAGGCTTATCCAATGACCAACTCTTCATGGACAGACGAGGGCGTTCTCGTCCACAAAGACGTCAATATTGGCATGGCAACCTCCCTCGGCGAAGAAGGCTTGATCGTGCCGGTCATCAAGAACGCGGATAACCTGTCCCTGCTGGCCATTGCCCGCACGGTCAACGATCTTGCCAATCGCGCCCGCGCCAGGAAATTACAGCCAGATGAAGTGCGCGGCGGAACTTTCACCCTCACTAATCATGGCATCAGCGGATCACTCTTCGCCATGCCGATCATCAACCAACCGCAATGCGGAATCCTCGGCGTGGGCGCACTGCAGAAGCGCGCCGTTGTCGTTGACGATGCCATTGCCATCCGCCCGATGATCTATTTATCGTTCGTATTCGATCACCGCATTCTCGATGGTGCCTCGGCGGACTGGTTCCTGGTGAAGGTCAAAGAGACGCTGGAAAATTGGAACTAGAAAATAGAAATTAGACATTTAAAGGAATAGAGGCTACTGAAAATGACCAATCTAACACCGGACCACGCGCAAGTTCGGATTCATCCGCCGATCCTGGCTCTCTTACATCTGATCGCGGCATTTCTCCTGAATTGGCTAATTCCATTTCCGCGCACTGCACCGCTGTTCGTTCATTGGCTGGGCGTTTTGATTGTGCTGGGCGGGCTGGCATTGGCCTTCACAGCCGTCAGCAAGTTCCGCAAGAATCATACTCCGCTCACGCCTCATGGATCGGTTAATGCCATCGTACAGGAAGGTCCTTATCACTTCACGCGCAACCCAATTTACTCAGGTTTTTTTCTGGTACTGATCGGACTTCCGTTGGCATTTGGCACCGTATGGGGAATCATTGTAAGCCCGGTGTTCATTTGGCTGATCAGCGCGCTGGTCATTCGGCACGAAGAAACCTATCTGGAGAATAAATTCAAAGACGTATACACCAGCTACAAGTCCCGCGTGAGGCGGTGGTTGTAGTGGGGTAAAATAAATAAAAACTGTCATTGCAAGTGCGAGATTGCTTCGTCGCAACTCACGCTTCTCGCAACGACATACTTTAGGAGATTTAAATGCCAGAAAATTTCGATGTGGTCGTTATCGGTGCAGGACCGGCGGGATACGTGGCCGCGATTCGCGCCGCGCAACTGAAACAGAAAGTTGCAATTGTAGATAGACAGTGGCTCGGCGGCGTATGTCTGAACGTCGGGTGCATCCCGTCCAAGTCGTTGTTGAAGAACGCGGAAGTGGCGCATACCCTGCGCGAACGCGGCAAGGATTTCGGTTTCTCGTTCGATAACTTGAAGCTCGATTACGGCGTCGCCGTCAAGCGCTCGCGTTCAAATTCGGATCGTCTCGTAAAAGGCGTTGGCTTCTTGATGCGAAAGAACGCGATTACCGTTTTCATGGGCGATGCAAAGTTCAAATCAAAAGATACATTGACTGTGACCGATGCCGATAAAAAGACTACCGAACTCAAAGCAAAGAATTTCATCGTCGCCACAGGCGCGAGTGCGGCTGTCCCTGCCGCGTGGAAAGTGGACGGCGAAAAGGTCGTCACATACAAGGAAGCCATCTTGCAAGAGAAACTTCCGAAATCAGTCGTCATCATTGGGTCGGGCGCGATCGGTGTCGAGTTTGCGACTGTGTGGAGCGCGTACGGCGTGGACGTGACCATCGTGGAAATGCTTCCGCGACTTGTTCCGCTCGAAGATGAAGAAGTCTCGAAAGAGTTGAAGAAGGAATTCGAGAAGCGGGGAATCAAATGTTTGGTTGGTCATAAAGTCGAATCGGTGGAGGCGGTGAAAGCGGGTGTGAAAGTGAAAGTCAGCGCGGAGGGCAAGGAAACGACTCTCGAAGCGGATCAGGCTCTGGCGGCGATCGGGTTCCGCCCCAACTCCAAAGGATTCGGGCTTGAAGATATTAACGTCAAGATCAGCGAGCGCGGCTTTATCGAGATCAACGAAAAGATGCAGACGAACGTCCCCGGCATTTGGGCGATCGGCGACGTCACCGGTAAACTCATGCTGGCGCACGTCGGTTCGGCGATGGGAATTGTGGCCGCCGAAAATATCGCCGGCGCAGAGACGGTTACGCTCGATTACGAGATGATGCCGCGCGCCACGTATTGTTATCCGCAGGTCGCGTCGTTCGGTCTGACGGAAGCACAGGCAAAAGAGCGCGGCTATAACATCAAAGTGGGTCGCTTCCCATTCCAGGCCAACGGCAAAGCGCTGGGGCTTGGCGATTATGCAGGCTGGGTCAAGATCGTGATGGATGAAAAGTACGGTGAAATTCTGGGCGCGCACATGATCGGTCCCGAAGTAACCGAACTACTGCCCGAACTGACCCTCGCACATTTGATGGAATTGACGCCGAACGAGATCGCGCGCAATGTGCATGCGCATCCCACATTGAGCGAAGCGCTGATGGAAGCCGCGCACGGCGCAGAGGGAACGCCGATCCATCTTTAATCGATTGAGAAAGACCTCCGAGGCCTCGAAAACTTCGGAAGTCTTTTTTGTTTAAAATCGACGCGTTTTCAACAGAAACGCCATTCGGAGAAAATATGGCCGAAGAAAAAACTTATACCATTTCACAGGCGCACCTGCAATTTGCGATGGATTTCCATGCCAAAACATGGGAATTACTCGAAAAGAAAAATCGTGACGGCGACGAAAATGAACGCATGGTGGATTGCGCGCACACTTCGCTGGCGCACTGGCGCATTGTAGGGACGGCGCTTCGTCATCAACGCGGCGAATGGCTGATTTCGCGCGTCTACGCGGTGCTGGGCGAGGGCGAGCCAAGTCTGCGGCACGCGCGGCGCTGTTACGAAATTCTGCAAAATAACATGAAGGAAATGGCAGATTCCGATATCGCCTTTGCGCACGAGGCCCTGGCGCGCGCTTTTGCCGTCCTTGAGAATTCCGCCAAGGCGCGTGAACAGCTCGAATCGGCGCAAAAAGCAGGCGAAGCCATCGCCGATGCCGACGAACGCGAGACCTTCTTTGCAGAGCTTGCCAACGGCGACTGGCACGGCATTAAATAAGATTTATAATATTCGCTTAAATTTATCTGTACAAAGGAGAGCCATGTTTCAAACAAACCTGCTTTGGCAAAACGACAGCCGCTGGGCCGGGAATATCCTCGGCGGCGGCCCGCCCACCATCAAAGATTGGGGTTGTTTATTGACCTCGATGACAATGGTCGTCAACGGTTACGGTCACAATGAAACGCCGGCCACTTTGAACGATAAGATGAAAACCGTCGGCGGCTTCTCCGGCGCGGCGGTTCTGCCTTTCAAACTCCCGGCGCTCTTTCCCGATATCGCCTATCTCAGCCTCGACGAATACGTTACCACGCCCGCGCCCATGACGCGCATCGACGCGGCATTATCCGCCAGCAAACCCGTGATCATACGCGTAGACTGGTCGCCCAACCCCGGATTGCAGGATCACTGGGTCTTGCTGTGCGCCAAAGATGGCAGTGACTATCTGATGTTCGATCCGTATCAATATTCGGGCGATGTGCCGAACGGAAAGAGTCATCTGGTTCAACGCTATCACTATTCGGGAACGACGCCCGCGGAAGTGATTACCGGCGTCCTGTGGCTGGATAAATCCGGCGCGGCCCCCGCCTCGACCTCCCAGCCTGCTCCCGCTACCCAAACCACTCCCACAACCGCGTCGAAAGTCCCCGTACCCGCCAATGCAGTGAAGGTGTACGTCACGCAGGATCAACTGGCATTCCGCGGCGCACCCTCCGTAACCGGTGCATTGATTCGCCGTTACGCGCTGGGCGCCGCGTTGACCTCGCTCGAAAACGCCGGCGCGACCAACTCCAAAGTCGGCCAGATAAATCAGTGGCTGCAAGTTCAGGGACCGGAGGGCGACCAGGGTTATATCGCGGCGTGGTACGTCTCCCTTAGCGGTGCATCCTCATCTGCGGCGGGAGCAACTGCGGGCGCGTCCGGAACCGTCAAAGTCACTCAGGATCAATTGGCATTTCGCAGTCAGCCTGTCATCGCGGATAACAACATCATCGCGCGCTTTCCGCTCGGCACGGTGTTGACCGTGACCGATCCGCAGGCCGCGCAAAAGATCGGCGTGATGAATCAGTGGCTGCAGGTGAAAGACTCGAACGGCCGACAGGGCTATGTGGCGGCATGGTACGTGAGTTAGCAGGTTCGTTTGCTGTGAAATAAAAACGAAGTCCGGGCTTGAAACCCGGACTTCGTTTTATGCGCGGATCATGGTGAGCAACATTTTGAAACGGCCTTTTGCCTGCACCGCGTGCGGCTGGTTGGCGGGCATCACAATGGCCTGCCCGGCTCTCAGTTGAAACGGCTGGCCCGAAATACGGATTTCCGCTTCGCCCTCCAGCACATTCAACAATGCATCATACGGCGCGGTATGTTCGCTCAATTCCTGATCGCTATCGAAGGAAAAGAGAGTCACATTTCCCGCATCCGCTTTGGTGATCTGGCGGCTGACTACTGCGCCCTCCTGATATCCGATCATGTTAATAAAATCCAGAACTTGCGCTTTGACTGCGACAGGCATGCTTATTTCTCCTATTTGATCTCAATTTGATATGAAGCCTGGGAGCGCGTAAAGCGCGTCATGCCGCTGACGATCAGCGTGGTGCTTTCGCCATTCTTCAGTGAAAGTGGAATTTGCGCGGTTTGATCGGCATTGAGCGGAATCGTCTGTACGGTGGCGTTCGGTCCCTGAATAACGAGCGCCAGCCGAAAGGTCTGCGGAAGGGCGTTTTGGACGCGCACAAAACCTTCACCCTGCCAACCGCCATCGTCGGTCTCGAAATCGGTCGAATAACCGGCCGCTTCCACTTTAACATCGTCGAGCAGAAAGCCTTCGCCGTTGACGGCCGCGTCGGTGACATACTCGAAGCGCACCTGTATCTTTTTGCCCGCATAAGCGGAAAGAT
>CAZCUF010000011.1:81190-114798 GCA_964502095.1 uncultured Anaerolineaceae bacterium | reverse complement strand
CGGTTGTGATGGCGTTGAGGTAAAAGGCTGTGCGAGTCTTTTCTTCATTGCCCGGAAAGGTGGGCGGACGGAAAAAGTCAATAAGAGGATTGCGCATGCTTGCCTTTATGATGACTCCGGGTGATGATTCTGGTCATTTCGGAATTCAACCATGACTTCCGAGCCGGGGATGGCGTGCCCGAGTTCTTCCACGGCAGTTTGCAGGATGTTGCGCATATTGATGGATGCGCCAATGCGTGCCGTGATCTCGCTGATTTTCTGTTCTTTCTGGGCGCGCCGGCGGGTCTCTTCGATCAACCGCGCGTTTTCCAAAGCCAGGGTCGCCTGGGTTGCGACATTCTCAGCCATCAGCATTTCATCGGGCGACCATTCGTAGGTGGGATTGTCTTTCTCCAAGCCGAGAGTGCCGATCAATTGTCCATGAAGCAGTAACGGCACAAGTAATGTGGATTTCTCAGCCGCCTCTTTGCCCTTCTTTCCGGCCGATTTTGTGCCCGTCAATCTGACAGGATGCCCGCCTTGAAGCTCTTTCAAGGTTTCGGCTGGTAAGTCGCGTTTCCTTTGAACGATATCGAGGCCGTCATATTCGAACGCTTGCGGAGTTGAAGATACCGCGCCTTTCCACGCTTTGTGTGTTTGTTCCTGATAAAGATGATTCAGTTCTTCAAGGTTGGCGCGTGTTTGCTCGACCAGGCGGGCGTTTTCGATTGCAACCGCTAATTGATCGGCCAAAGTTTGCAAGATTTGCAGGTCATTTTGATCGAACGCAGAGGCTTCATTTGAAACCACATCCAGAACGCCGATGGCGCGTTCTCCCGCGCTCAAAGGCATGGCAAGTTCGGATTTCGCCTCGGGGAGCAGGGGATTTCGTGCAAGCCGGGCATCCGCTTCAAGGTCCGCGATGAAGCGTGAGTAGCCGCTCCCGGCCACGTAACCGACCAAGTTGTCGGGGTCTCCGGTTTTGATGCGATATTGCTCGTCCAGCATCTTGTGGCCAGCCTCCCCGGAGCCGGCCCGTAATGTCGCAAATTCATTGAAGTCGTCGATCAAATACACGGCAACGTGATACAGCTCGAAACGCTGCGCGATCAGGTCAACTGCCCGGGTGAGTAATTGATCCAGATTATGTTCAGTGGTGATATCGCGGGAGATGAGCGATGTAATTTCCAGCTCGCGTGTCCGACGCTCGAGGGATAGCGCCTCACGCGTTCTTTCCTCCGCTTGTTTGCGTAATCCTTCGAAGAGATCGCGCAGTGTGACGGTCATTTGATTGAAAGCCTGCGCAAGGGAGCCGATCTCATTGTCACTGCGGATGGCGATCTGTTTGGATAAATCTCCGCTGGCGATTAGACCCGCGGCCTGTGTCAGCTCCCCGAGAGGCTGTAGAGCCTGTTTCGTCGCGCGCGACAAGATGAAAGCGCCGAGCGCCAATGCCGCGAGAAAGACGAAGATGCTGAGCAACAGGCGCGAATTTTGCGCCTGGACTTCTGCGGTTTGATCGATGATGACATCCGTCACGCCGAGGATATTTCCCGAGAAATCCTTGATGGGCAGGGAAATTATGGTGAGTGACCGGTTTTGCTGATCTCGAACATGCGAAATGGCGCTCTTGCCGGCCAGCGCCTGATCGTATGCGGTTGTTTGGGCAAAAGACGTTTCATCCGTCATGGTTGCGATGAATAAATCGGGGTACGGACTTTGTCTCAGATAGGCGATATTGATCGGCCGCTCGAGCTGAACCGCCTGGCGGGTTAGCAATACCCTCCAGTCGCCGCCGAAACTATTCTTCATGTCCTTGGCGAGCAGATCGTTGACTGCGAATCCGTATTCCACCGCGCCCGCGTATTGGCCCTGAAGAAAAACCGGCGCGACCCCGACCAGATTGAGATTGCTTTGACTTACTTCCATCCCAATGGCCGGTTTATGGCTCGCGCTCACCTGCCTGACGGCCTCGCTGTATTTGGAGACATCGTCCCCGCCGAACAAACTGGGATTGTTGACGATCAGGAAGGATCTGGAAGTCGGCAAAATGAATTGATACAGCGATATATTAACCTGTTCTTTTAAACTTTGATATTGAATCTGTGTAAGGCCTAGTAATTCTTCCCGGTCGCGCAGGGCAAACGCGGCCTGAATATCCGGATCGTTGGCTGTTTGGAGCGCCAGTCCCAGCGCGAAATTTGCTTCCTTTTCCATCTCGGAATAGAAGAACGCCTGTGCAAAATTGCTGTTCTGGACATCCCTCTTATGTGTTTCGGACTGCGTGTTCAGGTAGTTATACAAAAACAGGCCGAGCGCCATAACGGCGAACAGGATCATGGAGGGAATCAGGATTCTGCGTGATAGTTTCATCTTTGTCCGTCCCCCGAATCTTTTTCGGCGCCGTCGGTTGTGGCGGCGGTTAATTGCACGAAGGTACGTGACGCCCCCAGCGACCTGCCCAGTTCGCGCACGGTATTTTGCAGAATGGTATCGATCGCCGTCGAACTGCGAATTTGGTTGACGATTGCGGCGGTCTCGCGTTCATTGGCCGCGCGGCGCTGTGCGTCCCGATACAAGCGCGCGCTTTCCACCGCTCCGCTGATTTGATCGGTGAGAGCGTTGGCCGCGGAAATTTCGTCCGCCAGCCACGATGCGGCATGCGCCGGCTTGGTTAAACGGATCAGGCCAATGGTTTGATTGCGGATCTTCACCGGCACGAAAAGCGTTTTTCCATCGTCGGATACAGTTGGCCGGTCTGCCGCGGACCTGGGAGCGGGTTCAGCTTCGTCTGCATCCGCCACGCTGATGATATTTTTCTGCGCAAGGCTGATGTAGCCAATGGTCTCTGCCGATTTTTGCAGGCGTTTCCAATCCGCCTGACTCAGTTCACCGTATGCGCGTCTCACGGCTTCGAGCGTCGCCTGGTTTTGCTCGAACAGCCGGGCGTTTTCGATTGCGATGGCGATTTGGTCGGCCAGCACTTGCAACGTGCTGACATCGCCCTCCTGGAACGCGGCCCCTTCCTTGCTTTGCACATCCAAAGCGCCGAGAGTCTTTCCCGCCGCGATCAGCGGCAGGGCCATTTCAGAGCGAGTCTCCGGGAGATCCGGGTTATCGAAGAAAACGGCATCCTGTCCAACGTCGAGAGCGATGCGCGGACTTCCGGTTCCGGTCGCGTAGCCCACGATGCCGACTGCGCCGACTTTTAATTGATGTTTACGCGCCAGCATGCGTTGTCCGCCAATGCTGTTGGTTGCACGTAAGACGGCGTACTCTTCGCGTTCGTCCAACAGGAAAATGCCTACGTGATAAAAGCCGAATCGTTCGCTGATCAGGCGCGCTGCCCGGGTCAGTAACTGGTCGAGGTTGAGCAGGCGGGCCGCGGCGCCGCTCACCTCAGCCGCCGTCTGCAATTGAAGGGCGCGTCGTTCGAGATCGCGTGTGCGTTCTGCCGCGCTGGTTTCCATCTGACCAACCATATTTTCCAGCCGGCCGGCCATTTCGTTGAATGAACTGCCAAGTTGCCCTAATTCGTCTTCCGTCTCTACAACAGTACGGGTGGAAAGATCGCCTTTGGCAAGCCCGGCCAGAGCCTCGGTCAGGTGCCGAATTGGTTTGGCCAAGATTCCGGCGAGGACCGTCCCCAGAATTGCCGCAAATGCAGTAATTAGCGCGCCGAGAAGCACGATCCAATAGCGGAGGCTTCTTAGTATGGGTTGAAGGATATCCACGCTGACCTGCGAAGAATTATGGGTAAGCGGATTTTGGACAAGAGAGATACTCAATGAGCCGATGATAAAAATGACTATGAAACTAAAGAGCGGAAAGATGGTTGAAGCCCTTGCTCCAATATTCAAATGGCGCACCTGCGACGCGATGAGCACGATCAGCAATGCTACAACAAGAATCGCGAGATTGTTTGTTCCCTGCACCAAATCGGGAGGGCTGACCTGCCGAATGAAAAACCGATCGGCATATAGGTCGAAGACGACGATCAGCCCGCCGATCACATATCCCAATATATTTGCGCGGCTTGCCTGGCTGGGCGGCAATGAGAAATATCCGATGGCGGAGCTCAAAATTGCGGTGAGAATGCCAAAAGGCAAACTGATCGATTGCCGCAGGACGGCGCGCAGTACGGCGGTCAATAAAAGGGCGTAGATCAAGTTCCACGCGCCGCGTTCCACCTGGCCGCGGCGGATTTGCACCGCGCCCAACACGGAAGCCAGTAAAAGCCCGGTCAATGTCAATATCTCTGCGACGACCCGCCACGAGGGGCTGGCAGAAGAGGTGAGAGCCAGTATCACGACACTGCTAAGGCTTAGAAGGGCGATCAAAAAGACTGCCAGCGCGCCGAACAGCGCGTTGCGTGCTTCGCGATTTACCGGGGTGGGGCGAGGGTTAATTGCAGTCAGGTTTGTCATTAATCTTGTTCAAGATCCGTCAAGTCTTTGTGTCTATTGGAGCCGGCGCCCTTTTTTCGTTTCGGCTCAAGGGCCTGTTGATCATTTTCATCGGTGGATATTCCAAGCCGTATTTCCGCTTCCTGTAAACCGAATGCTTTCCGCAGTTCAACTGCCGCGGTTTGCAGAACGGTTTCCATATCCAGCGTTTCACGAATGCGGCTGGTGACATTGGCAACCAGTTGATCGCGCGCCGCGTTCTTCTGAGTTTCTTCCAGGAGGCGGCTGTTGTCCAACGCCAGAACGATTTGTCCCGCAATGTTCGCGACCAAATCCTGTTCCCGCGGCGTCCAATCCGGTCCGGCGGCTTTGCGGGATAAGTTTAACGTTCCAATTTGTTGCCCGCGCAGTTTGAGCGCCACCTTCATTGTTTTACCGTGAGACGGTTGAGCGCTGTCCGTCAGCGGGCGTATTCCCAGTGGAGTGTACTGATAGCCCGAGATGCGTTCTTTCAAATATTCCTGCCAGGCTTCTTTGGCCTGGGCTTTGGTGAGCGATTCGAATTCGTGAATCGCCGTATCCGTCTCACTGAGCAGACGGGCATTTTCGATGGCGATGGCAAGCTGGTCTGCGACAGTCTGAAGCACATCGATATCACTTTGAGTGAAGGCCTGCGGTTTTTCGGATTGAACATCCAGCACGCCGATTGTTTTTTCTCGGGCGATCAGCGGCAGGGCCATCTCGGAGTGAGTCAGCGGCAGGTGCGGATTGTTAAAGAAAACGGGGTCCGTTCCAACGTCAAGGGCGATGCGGGGACGCGCTCGTTCGGCAACGAGGCCGACGATTCCTTGAGTCCCGACCTCGAGGCGGTGCCCTGCCTCGAGCATCTTTTTCCCGCCCTCGGAAGAGACTGCTTGAAGCACCGCAAATTGTTTCGTTTCGTCCAGGAGAAAGATGCCGGCATGATAGAGATTGAATTCTTTGGCGATCATGGCTGTAATGTTATTGAGCAGGTCCCCAAGATTCGTGATCTCCACGATCTGACGGGCGACTTTCGCCGCCGCCTGAAATTCCCTTGTCTTTTGCTGGGCCTCTTCTTCGCCTGCTTCGAGTTTTTTCGTCAACTCTTTTTGTTCGGCGCCAAGTTCGGCGATTCTTTGTGTAGCGCGCTGTTGAGCAGAACTAAATTCCCGCTGGAACAGAACCAGCCCGGTGATGATGATGGCATCCAGCATTATGATCGTGCCTGTGCCGCTGGCCCAAATAGCGAAGTCACCGCCGGGAAGATCACTGGTTGACAGGTGATATAGACCGTTGATGACCAGGAACGCGACGATCCCTGTGGATAAGACCGAAACGAAAGCCGCGGTAACGGCCGCGCGCGGGGAAGCCAGCAGTCCCGTTACAATGACCAATGCAACAAAGAAGGCCCTTGAACCGCCCCAGATGCCCGTATTGAGCAAACTGCTGGCGCCGAGCAGATAAAACAGGAAAATGAACGTGGCAGCGCGATAACTTTGAGGGATATTCGGAACGAAGGCAACCACTACCAGCGCAAGATAGGCAATGAAATAAACAATTAACAGGCGCGAGTCGATATTTGTGAATAATACCGGGATCAGGGCGAACAAACCGAAGATCACTGCGCCGCGCAAAACGACGCGCAGGAAGTTTTCCTGCCATTGCTGGAAGGAGAAACCGGTGGTCGTTTCCTGCCGACGGATCGTGGGAATGGTCATCTCTAATCCACTTTCAATTCGATTGTGACTTCATCGGTATCCAGCGCGCGGCCCAGTTCCTTGATGGCGGCCTGCAAAATACCATCCACGGTATTCGATGACCAGATTTTGCCGGTTATCTCCGAAACTAGATGTTCACGCCGGGCTGTAGTCTGACTTTCTTCCACTAGGCGGGCGTTTTCTAGGGCAAGCGCAGTCTGTGTCGCCACCGCTTCGAGTAAATACTTGTCCTCCGGCTCCAAATCGGTTTCACTGGTTAGGTTGATGACGCCGATCTTTTGCTCGCGCAGAGTCAACGGGATCTCTACTTCTGTGGATTGGTCGTTGGCATCCAGTTCGCCGATGGTATAACCCAACTCCGATTTGTTCGAAATATTCTGCCAGGAAGTCACGAGGTATTGTTGTTGGATGGCGCGCATCTCCCGCAGGCTTTCAGCGGATTCCTGGAACAGCCGCGCGTTCTCGAGCGCGATCGCCACCAGATTTGCAGTGGATTGAAGCGTCTCGATATCTTCCGGGCCGAACGCGCCCTCCTTGGTGGATTGCGCGTCCAGCGCGCCCAGCACTCTGTCCCCAGCCATCAAGGGCAGGGCGATTTCAGAGCGTGTATAGGGCAATAGCGGATTATCGAAACGAATTGGCTCTTCGCTGGTCGCCATTGCCACTCTGGGCTGTCTGACTAAAATGGACGTTCCCACCATGCTTTTACTGCCAACTTCCAATCGGTGTTTGTTCTGAAGAAGAACCCGGCCGGCATCCCCCGTGGCAGCGCGTAATTCTGCCCATTTGCCGTCGGGGCTAATTAGGAATAACGCCACATAGTAATAGTTGAATTGTTGGGCGATCACATTTACCACGCGCTCCGTCAATTCGTTCACATCGAGGATGGCGCTCACGGCCTGACTGACGCCGATAGTGGCGTTCAAGCGGGCTGTGCGCTCCTTCACCTGGCTTTCGAATGTGGCCTGCAATGCACCCAGGCTTTCCGTCATGTGATTAAAGTAAATGGCCATTTCGCCGATCTCGTCTGGCGCAGTGACGCTGATGCGCGCGCCAAGCTGGCCCTGTTCGACTTCGCGCATGCGTTTCACGATTCGCTCGATCGGTTCCATCACTGAGCGGACCAGCAACCAGGCGAAGATCAGACCGAATAGTACGGCGACCAGGCTTGCCAGTCCGGCTTGGATGCGGAAGTTATATAGCACCTGGTCGATATTCTCCCCGCTTTGCGCGGCGAGGATCGCGTGGTGATATCCAATCGGCGCGACCAAAAAGCCGGTGACCGCGATCAGAACGAGAGCAATGCCCAGAATGCGTGCCCATAGCGGAAAGCCTATCACGCCGACGTGCTGTGCTTCAAAGCTTTTGGGCAGTAGAATTTTGCGGGCCGGCCGCATGAATTGATCCAGCAGAAATGTTGAAATGACGCCCGCTCCCAGGGTGACTACTATACTGCCCTCGAGTGTGTAGATCGCCTGGTCGAAGGTGATGTGAAGGATTCGATAAAGATAATAAAGCATTGGGAAGACTTCGAAGACAAATGCGACAAAGACAGTTGCCACGGCAAACCGGCTTGGCAGTGAATTAATCTGCTTCCATGCTTCGATCTCCCGCTGGGAATTGGGCGGCGATTGAACGTTACGCGCCCGGGCTTCCAAAAGTTCGCCGGCTTCTCGATTCGCCATGAAGGCCCAGGCAAGCATGGCCGCGTCTCCAATCAGCACCAGATAAAACAATAAGTTGCTGGACTTACCGAGTTGTTCGGGAGATAGTTGGGCATTGCTCTGCGTGAAGAAGGTGGCCAGGCCCGCGCTGATAAAAGCAATAAGTTGTACGCCGGCAACTGCCACGACAATGTACCAACGGCCCGTCTTATTCAACAAACCCTGCAGAAAATTCTGAAGATCGAATTTCATGACCGCTCTCCGCCGTTGTTACGATCTTCCTGCGTCTTGCTGTCGGTTTCCACAACCGGTTCGATTTTGATTTCGGTGCGCCGCGCCCGCACCGCTTTTGTCAATTCGCTGGCAGTAGTGGCGAGGATGGTTTGAATATCGGTGGAGCGGCGAATCTTGCTCGTCACTTCATAAAGCAATCTTTCGCGTTCGGCCTGTGTGCGGATTTGTTCGAGCAAACGCGCGTTGGCGATCACTGCCGCCAGACTGCCGCCCAACGTGCCGAGCATTTCTTCATCGTTTTCGGTGTAAGCGCTTGTTTGCTCGCTTTCGACGTTCAGCACGCCCAACAGTTCATTTCGATAGATCAATGGAACGGCCAGTTCGGATTTTGTATTGGCGCTGATCTGGATGTAGCGCGGATCCTGGCTGACGTCCTCGACGCGTAACGGCCGCCGGTGAGTTGCCACCCAGCCTGTAACGCCGGTTCCCATCTCGATCCGAATCTGGTTCGCCTCTTCCGAATATCCGACCGAGGCTTTGAGTTGAAGTTCCTTGCGGTCGCGGTCGATGAATAAAATGGCAACGCGGTCGCCGCCCAACGTTACTTGCAAGCCGTTGACCGCGCTGGAAAGCGCTTCTTCGAGCGTAGTGCCCGAGGCGGCGGTGGTCGTAATGTGATGCAATAAACGATGCTGGGACAGATGCTCCTGCGTCTCCGAGAACAATTCGCTGTTGACCACTGCAATGGCTAGCTGATCGGCCAGAATCTGCAAGGTGCGGAGGTTGTCGTCGTCGAATACGTAAGCGTGCCTGCTTTGCACATCGAGCACGCCAAGAATGCGGTCGCCAACTTTTAGCGGGGTCGCGGCTTCTGCGCGCGTATCCGGGAGCAGGGGGTTGGCGTAATACGTGGGGTCTTTATCCGTATCGTTGATCACCAGCGTTTCGCCTCGCCCTGCCACATAGCCAACGATGGATTTCGAACCGATCCCCAATTTGTGATTCAGCCGCTTCATTTGCGCGCCGGCTTCGCCGGTCGCTTCGCGAATCACCGCAAATTCATGTGGCAGATCGATCAGGAATACCGCGGCATGGTAGAAGTCGAACCGGTCGCGGATGAGTTGAACGGCCTTCGCCAATATTTCGTCGAGATTTAGCGAACTGCTGATATCGCGCGCAATTTCCGCGGCGGTTTCAAGTTGCAGGGCGCGCAGACGGCTGTCTTCCAAAAGGCGGATATTGTCAATGGCCCCCGCTACTTGTGTAGCCATCGAAGCAAGGAACTTCAAGTTGTTTTCTGTAAACGCAAACTCGCGCTCCGTATCCTGCAGGACCAGTGCGCCGATGACTTTATTGTTCAGAAGCATTGGGGCGCCCATCCAGGATTTGGCAGGCTTGCCAACTGTCAATGCGCCTAAGGCCGTTGCGCGCCGCTCCACTTCCTCGACCAGCATTAAGGGTTGCTTGGAGCTGATTAAAATTGATGTGAGACCCTGGCCCAACGGCACTGGAGGAATTGATTGAGTTCTGCCGTCTTCATATATAAACGGGAACTGAAGCGTACTTGAATCTTCATCGTAAAGCGCGATGGCGAAAGCATAGTTGCCGATGATATTGCGCACTTGTTCATTTAACGTGGAATAGAGAGTGGGCGCGTCGCTGGCGCTGGAGACTATTTGTCCAATGGCGCTGAGCGCGTTCAGTTCGCGCAGGCGTTCATCAGTGGCCTCCGACACGTCCACTTTTGCCATTGTGATCGATGCAAGGTCGGCCAGGTTGAGATACGGCTGTAACACAGTGCGGTTGATGGGTTCATTGACCGAACCGATCATCAGCAGATGATCCATCTCATCATTTCGCATGATGGGGAGGTAAGCGACATAGCGGCAACCCAGAACGATTGGGAGTCGCAGTAATTCCGGCGAAGCGGAAGCGGCGTTCAGGTCGAAGATCGATTCGCCCGCCAATTGCTTTGCAACATCTCTTGGATGTAAATTGATGACGCGCGGGATGGTCGCTCCGCCCACGCGGCTTTTGGGATCATTCACAGAGACCAGTTCCAATGAATTTCCCTGGGCGCGGAAGGTGGCCGTCAGATACGGCGCGTCTTTGAGCGCGGCGGTAACGATATTCAAAATATCCGAATTCGATTTGGACTGCACGATCTGGCGGCTGGAACGATAAAGACGTTCGAGTTCCTGAAGGTTGATCTGCGAAGACTCGAGCAGGCTTGCGTTATTGATGGCGGCCGCAATCTGGTTCGCAAGAGTTTGCAGGACGATCACGGTCTCTGCATCGAAGGCATTTGGTTCCGTGCTTTGTACATCCAGAATGCCGAATACCGTATCGCCCGAGGAAATGGGAATGCCGACTTCGGCCCTGGTGTTGACCAGCAGGCTGTTCTTGAAGTGAATTGGATCGTTTGCCACATCGGATGCAACGCGCGGCTCGTTATTGGCCGAGACCCAGCCGACAATGGATTTGGAGCCTACCTCGAGGCTGAAGTTGTTATCCAGAAAATCCTGCGCGGCCGGGCCGTAAGCCGCGCGTACAACCGCTTCTCTTCCGAATCGGTCGAGCATAAAGATCGCCGCATGATAATAGCCGAAGCGTTCCACGATCAGGCGCGTGGTGCGATCGATCAATTCGCTCAGGTTGGACGAGGCGCTGATGCCTTGCGCAACTTCAGCCGCCGTTCGGATCTGGCGCGAACGTTCCTCCACTTTTTGTTCCAGCGACCGATAAAGATCGCTTAATTCGTCCGCCATCTGGTTGAACGAATGAGCCAGAAAACCGACTTCATCCTTCGCGTTGACGGGAGCGCGTTCGCTGAAGTTTCCTTCCACAAAGTGACGCGTAATTTCCGCCAGCGCCCGAATGGGATTGCTAAACCGGTTGATGCTGGTAACGATTACCAGTCCCATGCCCGCCAGCGCAATCAGGACAACCAGAAGCGTGAAAGGAAGCAGGCTGTTAATTTGTCCGAGCACAGTTTCCTGATGGATCTGAAGGACAATTCCGGCATCCAGGCTGGGTAACCACTTGGCTTGTGCGATCACCGCGCGTCCGCCGGCTAGGGGGAACTCGAGAGAGATCGGTCCATGCTCCGCATTTGGGCCCATCATTTTTCCGAAAGCTGTGTCGAGTTGCTGTTTTTGTTCCGGCGAACTTTGAGCCAATACCAGATCTTCAGTGTATGGGTCACTGCCCACTAGCACGCCGTTCGAACTGACAAAGTAAGCATCGGCCGAGGGGCTGAGGTTAATGAGCGGTTGAAGCAGTTCGCGCAGGTTTTGAGGTTCGGTGACTCCAATGATGGAACCCAGCGCTGAGCCCGAATCGGAATAGAAAGGCTGGATCGTCAAAGTGACCAGCTTGTTCGGGTAGAGCGGGGCCAGGTTAAACAGCGTAATGGTTGCAGGTTTTTGCAGGGCGAGCGTCTTTCCGAGCTCGGTACGATTAAGATCAACGCCTTCCCAATCTTGTTGTGTGGCGACTTGGATAATGCCGCTATTTTCGATCAGCAGGAACTGGTTGAAAAGCGGGCGTCCCTCATCGCTGTTCAGCGAGCGGAGGTCTGCTACAACTTGCTGGCGAATGGCGCCGAAGCTGATATTCTGCCTGTCGGCGCTCAAGCCCTGTTGAATATCCGTAGCCATTCCCTGTTGCCGCGTGAAGCGGTCCAGGCGGATGCTCTTGATTTTCAGAAGGAGTTCGATATTCCCCGTTTGGATATTCAGCAGGTTTTGCATTTGAGAAATGGCCTGCTGGCGGAGCAACGTCCTGGCTCTGAGATAGGCCGCGCCGCCCAGGGCGAGCAAAGGGATTAAAGTCAACAAAAGCAGCGTCTGAATAAGAGATCGTGTCAGGCTGCCTTTGAATTCGCTTGGATTGCGCTCATCCTGGATCGTTCCAGGCCGGGAAATGTTCATAGTTAATTATATTCCCATACCTGCTCGCCGTTCAGGATTCTACGGATTTGATCTGGAAATCGGTCTGGATCGAGCGGTTTGCCGAGGAAACCATCGAAACCCGACGCGCGCGCTTTGTTCATTTGATCGAGGCTGGCCTCGGCTGTCACGGCCACGATCGGCACGGATTTGAAGCGTTCCGACGTGCGGATCTTTTTAAGTGCGCCGTAGCCGTCTTCGTACGGCAGGCGGATATCCATCAATACCAGGTCGAGCTTTGGCAGGGCATCGGCATATTCGACAACCTCGTAGCCGGATGTTTTCCACTCACAGTGGACTCCGAGATAACCCAGCATGCGCGCGATCAAAACAAAGTTCGATACGTTGTCTTCGACCACCAGGACGGCCGTATCTTTTGGAATGGTCGTCTTGCGAATGGATTGGGTTTGAGACATGGCTGAGGCCGGGTCAGACATTCGGATTCCTCATAAAGCGTTCAATTAATTTCGGCAGGGCGTCAACGTCAATCGGTTTTTGAATGTATCCGTCGCATCCGGCTTCCAAAGATTTCTCCCGGTCGCCGCGCATTACGTTGGCCGTCACAGCAATGATCGGAACTTTGGCGTGCGCAGGTATCTGCCGGATTTGCGATGTTAATGTATAACCATCCACGTCCGGCATGTTGATATCCATCAGAATCAAATCGAGATTATTTGCATCCAACGCGCTCAACGCTTCTCCGGCATTCGAGGCTTCCATCATGGCATATCCCTCGGCTTCAAGGATGCGCCGGATCAGTTTGCGGTTATCGGAATTATCTTCTACGTAGAGTATGGTTTTCTTTTCAGGCATTGGAATCATCTTATTGATTCTACTAGCAGGCACGCGAGTGTACATAACAGCTACCTTACAACAGACTTAACAAAAAAGTCGAGACAAGATTGCCTCGACGAGGAGCGGGTGATGGGACTCGAACCCACGATATCTTGCTTGGGAAGCAAGCGTTCTACCACTGAACTACACCCGCACATGATTTGCTTACGCGTGGCGCGATTATAGCCGGACGCGGCGAAGCATGTCAAGCAGAGCGCTTCAATCGGACCTTTTCATTGCTCCCGTTTCAGCAATTTATTCGCCAGCTCGAATAACGCTTCGCCCGCCGAGCCTTTTGAGTTTGCTTCCTCCAAGCTCTTCAACGCGGACTGGGTCCAATGCTCTGCTTGACCTTGCGCGTAGTCATAGCCACCCTCACGAGCTAATACATCTGCCATTTCTTTAACTTCATTATTTGTAACCGGCCCCAGCTTCCAGCGCGCAGCAAACTTGCGCCTCTGATTTAATCCGTATAAAACGGGCAATGATTTTTTTCCCTCCACCAGATCGCTTGCAATGGATTTGCCGGTCGCGGTTTCATCGCCCCAAATTCCGAGAATATCATCCTGAACCTGAAACGCCAACCCAAGGTCGTGACCGAAGGATCGATAAGCTTGTTGCGTTGCAGAATCTGCGTTGCCCAAAATTGCGCCGATCTGACAGCAAGCCGCCAGCAGGGAGGCGGTTTTACCGGCGATCATCGGCCAATAATCGTCCAGGGTTAAATCCGATCTTTGCTCATAGCTTATATCGAGAAATTGGCCGCGCGTCAGATCGAGACAGGCATCGTTCAAGATAACGGCAGTCTGCAATACGGTCTGCGCGGGATACGATGGCATCAAATCCAGCATGGCTTGATTGGAGAGCACAAAGAGCGCGTCGCCCGCATTGATCGCCAGCGGCATACCCCACTTCACCCATGCGGTTGGGCGGCCGCGCCGCTTGGGGGAATTGTCCTGAATGTCATCGTGCAACAAGCTGAAGTTGTGCATCAATTCCACCGCCGCGGCGGCTGGCAGGGCTGGAGTCCAATCTGCACCGCAAGCCGCGCTGACCAGCAATAATAATAGCGGGCGGATGCGTTTGCCTGTTGCTTCAGAACCCGCGCCCTCGCCCGTCCAGCCCATGTGATAGGTGAGAATTTCGTGGAACGATTGTGTATAGGGTTGGTCGAGGCGCGCGATCTGGCGTTGAAGTTCCGATTCGATGGCGGAAAGAATCGCTTTGATATCCATTTACAGGATTCCCAATTCGTGAAGTTCGCGCTCCAACTGCGCAGGTGACTGAAATTGAATCGCTATAAAACCCAGCGCTTGAGCGGTTTTGATATTCGGAAGATGATCGTCGATATAAACACATTCTTCCGCTTTGCGGCCAATTTTGTTCAGCAGGGCCTGGAAAATAGCCGGGTCTGGTTTGGTTAGTTTGACATCGCCTGAAATAATGAAGCCATCGAGAAGATCGAAGAAATCGTATTGGGCGCGCGTGATAGGAAATGTTTCCGCCGACCAGTTGCTTAATCCATAAACCGGCCACTCCAATTGTTTGAGCTTGCGTAGAATCTCAATCGTCCCGGTAATGGGACTGCCGGTTGCCTCAGGCCAATGTTCATGAAAGGCGCGGATTAATTCGGCGTACTGAGGAAATTGCGCCGAAAGTTCGGCCACACCCTGTTTGAAGGGAAGACCTTTATCGAGTCGCGTGTTCCATTCGGGGAAATGAATCTCGGCAAGAAATTGTTCCATGGCTTGCGGTTGATTTGGAAAGTAACGGCGATACAGGTTGCGCGGATCCCACTCGATCAGGACGCCGCCGAAGTCGAAGACGATAGCCTGGATGGAGGTAGTCATGCGCCCATTCTAACCGGATTCCATTTATCGGCTTGTGATCGTGAGCGAGGGTTAGCCTCATGAAGCAATGCTTGCCAGCCTGCTTTTGTTCAAGCCCTTCAAATTTCCAACTCCTGCCGCGAACATGGTCACTTCAATTTGTCTCTTCGTCAGTTGCATCGTTTCGATGGTTTTTTCGGTTGAAATCGCCGCGGCTTTCAAGAAATTTCCTGCCATGCCGCCAAGTGTTGCACCGAGCGCGAGACACTTGGCGATATCGAGTCCGTCCTTAAGACCGCCGCTGGCGAAGACCGCCATGCGCGGAGCGGATGCTTTGACGTTCAAGATTGAATCGGTGGTTGGAATACCCCAGCCGACGAAGGTGGCGGCCAGTTCGCGCGTGAATTCATCGGGTGCGCGATACATTTCCACTTGAGACCAGCTTGTGCCGCCTGCGCCTGCCACGTCGATGGCAGAGACACCGCAATCCGCGAGTAGCTTCGCGGTTCGTTTGGAAATTCCCCAACCAACTTCTTTCGCGATGACTGGCGCCTCAAGCTTCTTGCAAATCCTTTCAATTTTTTGAGCGATGCCTTTAAAGTTCGTATCGCCGCCGGCTTGCACTGCTTCCTGCAGTGGATTCAAGTGCAGAATCAACGCGTCGGCTTGAATCATATCCACTGCGCGGCGGCATTCGTCAAGAGCAAAGCCGTAATTCAATTGCACCGCGCCGAGGTTGGCAAATAATAGAATATCCGGCGCGGCTTTGCGCGCCACAGCAAAGCTTCGAATCTGTTCGGAATGTTCGAGCGCGGCGCGCTGGGAACCGACTCCCATGGCGAGACCAACATCCTGTGCGGCCTCGGCCAACCGCCGATTGATAACACCGGCCTCTTTCGAGCCGCCCGTCATGGAACTGATCAGAATGGGTGCGGCCAGTTGTTTGCCGAACAACTTGAGGCGCGTATCGACGCGTTCCAGGTCGAGCTCGGGTAAAGCTTCGTGCATAAAGGAATACTTTTCGAGGCCCGTCGTCAACGCGGAGCGGACATCCCGCTCGAGATTAATTTTAATGTGGTCGGTTTTTCGTTCGGTAATGGGCGCAACTTTTGTCATGAGGCAGTGTTCCTTTGTTAGAAATCCCCTAAATGGAGGATCGCTGGCTTGACAGCATTATCGAAAAGGTTACAATAGGCCAGCTTATTTTGGAAACCAGTTCAGGAGGAACAGATGGCTGATACATATGAGGAAGTCAAAAAGATCATTGTGGATTTGCTTGGTGCGGATGAGGCGAAGATCAACCCCGAGGCTCGCTTCCGCGAGGACCTTGAAGCGGATTCCCTGGATCTGGTCGAACTGATCATGGCGTTTGAAGACAAGTTCGGCGCCGAAATTTCAGACGAAGATGCCCAGTCAATTACGACTGTGGGCGACGCCGTCACGTACATCGATTCTCATCACAAATAGTCTTGATGCGATTATAACCGTAGAGCCGTCCATAGTGACGGCTCTACGCGTTTAATAATTTGGTGGCGGTTACGGCGCGCTTATGAGAATGCCCGCAGTTGAGCCGCCATTCATTATTTCAAGAGCGAAGGGATTTCCTCCGGATGTTTGGCCACGCGCACGCCAGCCGCTTCCAATGCTTTGACTTTATCCGCGGCTGTGCCCGCGCCACCCTCGATGATCGCGCCTGCATGGCCCATGCGTTTGCCGGGAGGAGCAGTTTGCCCGGCGATGAACGAGACAACCGGCTTGGTCATTTTTCCAGAGATGAACTCCGCGGCTTTCTCTTCGTCTGTGCCGCCAATCTCGCCGATCATCACAACCTTTTCCGTTTGGGGGTCGTGCTCGAACATATCCAGCGTGTCAATGAAGCTTGTGCCATTGACCGGATCGCCGCCGATGCCAACGCAAGTCGAGGCGCCCATGCCGGCCAGCTTGAGCGCGTAAAGCACTTCATAGGTCAATGTGCCCGAACGTGAAACAACGCCCACGTTCCCGGGGATGGCAATATCGCCGGGGATAATGCCTACTTTGGATTGGCCTGGCGTCAGCAGACCGGGACAGTTGGGCCCGATCAACCGCACATTTTTCTGGTCGAGATAACTTCGGACGCGCATCATATCCTGAACTGCCACGCCCTCGGTAATGCAGATTACCAGAGGAATATCCGCGTCGGCGGCTTCGAACATTGCGTCCGGGGCGAAGCGGGCTGGCACAAAAATGATCGAACAATTGGCCCCCGTCGCATCCACGGCCAATTTAACCGAATCGAAGACGGGGATTTTCCCATCCAGCACCCATTCGCCGCCTTTGCCGGGCGTCATACCCGCCACAACATTGGTTCCGTAAGCGACCATTTGCGTGGTATGGAAAAGCCCTTCCTTGCCGGTAATGCCCTGCACCAACAAACGAGTGTCTTTATCAACTAAAATGCTCATGAATATCGCTCTCCGAATTATTTTTGCTGTGCCGCGGCAACGGCTTTCTTCGCCGCGTCAACCAATGTTTCAGCCGTGATCATATGGGCATCGGCCAGTAATTGCCGGCCCTCTTCCGCATTCGTCCCCACTAGGCGGACCACCATCGGCACGGTCGGCCTGACTTCTTTCATGGCTGTCAAAATACCGCGCGCCACTTCGTCACAGCGTGTGATGCCGCCGAAAATATTGAACAATACGGCTTTTACGTTTGCATCGGACAAAATGATACGCATCGCCGCCGCGACTTTCTCCGCGCCCGCGCCGCCGCCAATATCGAGGAAGTTGGCCGGTTCGCCTCCGAACAATTTGACGATATCCATGCTGGTCATTGCCAGGCCCGCGCCGTTGACCATACAGCCGATGTTGCCTTCCAGTTTGATGAACGATAAACCGTATTTGCGCGCCTCGGTTTCTTCCGGCGCTTCTTCGTCGATGTCGCGCATTTCGGCCAGGTCGCTATGACGGAACAGGGCGTTATCGTCGATCAGCATTTTTCCGTCCAGGGCGAGCAGGCGTTTATCTTTGGTAATAACCAGCGGATTGATTTCGGCCAGGGTGGCGTCGTTCTGACTGTACGCTTTCCATAAACCGTTTGCGATTGCGCCGAAATCCTTCCAGTATTCGCGCGGCAGGTCTATCGAGGCGGCGATGTCGCGCGCTTGATAGTCGCGCAGGCCGAGTAATGGGTCAATGTGAATCTTGACGATCTTCTCGGGCGCGGTCGCGGCTACCTCTTCGATATCCATGCCGCCGGAAGCCGAGGCCATCATCACAGGCTTTTTGGCCGCACGGTCGTTGGTGATCGAGAAATATATTTCCTGATCGATGGCCGCGCCCTCATCGACCAAAACTTTGCGAACCGGTAAACCTTTAATTTCCATCCCCAGAATTTTGGTGGCAAGCTGTTCCGCCTCATCCGGGTCCTTGGCAAGCTTTACGCCGCCGGCCTTGCCACGCCCGCCGACCAAAACCTGCGCTTTAATAACAACGCGGCCACCCAGCTCTTCGGCGATCTGTCTCGCCTCGCTTGCGGTAGCCGCTACCCGTCCCTTTGGTATGGGGACACCATATTTTGAAAAGATCTGTTTCGATTGATATTCGTGAAGTTTCATCGAATCCTAAAGTTCCGTCCTTCCTTGAAATTTTGCATGACGATTATAATACCACTTGAGAAGAAACACACCCCGAAGCTGATCGCTTCGGGGTGTTGTGTCGTGATCGATAGGTTTAGTTTTGCGGAACCGTGAATCTCAAAATCCTTTGCGAACCGGCATCGGTCACCCATACGCGGCCCTGCGGATCCACAGCGATGCCATCGGGCAGGGTAAAGGTGGACTCCGTTGTGCCGTAGTCGCCCCAGACTCGTAATAGATCGCCGCTGCCGGAGAATTCCATCACGCGATAGCTTTCCGGATCCGTGATGAAGACATTCTTCTGCGCGTCCACTGCGATGAACGGCTTGTTATCCAGCGACTGCCCGGCCCAGCCGAACACCTCCCATTGTTGATCGGGCAGATAACTGGTTCCATCCGAGGTGGGCAGGAATGTTTGGATTCTTTGATTCCAGGTATCGGCCACGTAGACGCGGCCGTCCGAGTCGACCGCGACGCCGACCGGCTCATCGAATTGACCCGGTTCCAATCCCTGCGATCCGAATTGCGTAATGAAATTACCGTCCGAATCGAACACGACGATGCGCTTGTTCCCGGTATCGGCAACGAAGACTCGTCCCTGCGAATCCACTGCAACAGAGCGCGGACCGTAAAACGCGTCCGGCGTATCGGCCTGACCGAAATGACCCCATTCCTTAATCGGCTGGCCGTCGGCTGTAAATTTTTCGATGCGGTGATTCCATGTATCGGCTACGAATACAGAACCGTCCGGGCCGACCGCCACGCCCCAGGGCTCATTGAACGTTCCAAGCGGGGCAGGGGATTTGCTTCCGTCGAAGAAGGAGCCCCATTGACCGAGCAGTTTTCCGTTCGGGTCGAAATGCAGGATGCGATGATTGAGCGAATCGGCTACGTAGAAACTGCCGTCTTTTGCAAAGGCCAGGGCGCGCGGCGCATTCATCGTCAGCGGCTGAGGTTGATTGGAATCGATGACCAGGTCGGCGGCGAGTGTGATCGTCTTGCCGACGGTTGGGTCCTGAACTTCGGCGGTCGTCTCGGCCGGCCCAACGCCGTAGTTCCATATTTGCGCGACCACATCTTTGCGAATATACATACGCATTCGATCGGAGGGTTGCCAGTTGGTCAGTGTGTATGTGCTGGGATCGAAACCCGAATTGACGCGCGTGGCATAAGGCGCAATGGCCTGCGCATAACGCGTGTAATCGCGATTCAGCCAGATGTCAACAATACCGGCCCGTATCTGCGGGTCGCCGATGGCGGTGCAGATGCGCGAGAAGTCCTCGCCCTTGAACAAACGGAAGAATCCGAGCAGGCCTGTGCACGAGTAGTCGTCGGGGAATGGTGTGTTCGCATCGCGCGAAGAGACCAGATTGAAGTAATCCTGATTCGGCCACCACATGCGGATGTAATCGAAGCGGTAATAATTCGGGCCGAGCGCGGCGTCGATCTTGCCGAAATTCTTCTCGTCCACAATGACGATCACCGAGTCGCGCAGTGAACGGGTCGGCGCATCGAAGGAGCGCTGGTTGGTGTAGTCGCGTAAATACCACACGAACGGCCATGAAACGCCGGTATCCGGCGCGCTGGCATCGTAGGCGATGGCAATATTCAGTCCGCCTGCAGTGCGTTCGGATATTTCCTTGGCTTGCGCCATAACCTGTTTAATGCCGGTCGCACCGTGAGCATAGACCATGTATTCGGTTGCGTCATCGTAATCAATGTACGCGGCACGGAAAGCCGTGCGCGCCGTCAGTACCGCGAGGATGACGAAGAAAGTCATCGTAAAGACGCGCTTCACATCGTGGCTGGTCCAATCGCGCAGGAGATAGGTCAATGCCGCGCCGCTGGCAAGCGCGACGATGGCAGGCAGGATAAAGGCGTTGGTGGCCTCGAGTTGCGCCATTTCCCGGCCTTGAAATGGGGGATTGAGTCCCCACGCAAAGACTGCATTTACGAGGCTGGCCAGGAAAACAACGACCGTAACCAGCACCAGCCAAACACGGCGTTCGCGCAAGGCCTCCCAATTGGTTGTGTCGAGCACGCGTCCCAGCGCCCAGCCGGTAATCAGGATCATGGGCCACGTCAAGTGGGTGGTCAGCCACGGCATGCGCTCGCCCGCCAGCGAGAGCGAAATTATGCTGATAATGCTCCAGAACGCCAACAGGCTGAACATATTGATGAAGTTGGGGTCCTGTTGCGCCTCCACAAATTCCCTGGTCTTGACCGTCGCCGTTTCTTCCGATTCTGCTTCCGGCGCAGCCGGTTGCGCGGTGATTTTTCGCCGCAGGCCGAGAATCAACGCGAGCATCAAGCCGATCGCAGGCAGGAATTCATAAACCGGAATTTGAATCAAGATGTAATAGTAAGCCGGCTGACTGCCGCGTTGTACGCCTTGCTGTACCAGCCAGTATCCGAGCGAGCCAACCACGCCAGTGAAGAAGCCGTCGCTGTTGGTAAAGAAGGTGGTGTACAAGACGATGAACGGCACCCAAAATGTGAGCGCCAGCTTCCACCACAGATCGCGCTTCCATAGATAACCGATGATCGCCGAACTCCCGTACATGATCAGAACGAATACGCCCACCCAAAAGATATCGCGCGAAGTCAGGCTTTGCACGGAGGCGGCATCGGTTGGAATGGTCACTTTGAGCCACGGCTCGGTAAATTTGATCAGGAACGCGCTCAGCAGTGGCAGGACCAACATACCGGCCAACATGAGCAGGTCGAACGAGCGCTCCGAACGAATCCGCGCCAGGCTGTAACCTCGAATCAGGAAATACACAGCCGCCCCCAAAACGATCAATGCGATCAGGATCAGAATCGGCAATGGGGAAAATGCGCCCGCCAACGTGGGCGATTGAACCGCACCGGTTGCAAAAGGATTCGCGGGCGACATTGTCTCGGTGCCGCCGAGGGTCGCGTTTTGTTTTTCATAGAGGGCGAATCCCAACGCCGCGCCGACCGTCAATATTCCCACTGCAAGCAGGATGATGAAAGCGCGATAGTCGCGCTCATGGCCTTCCCAGGCGCGGTGCGTGATGCGCGCGATGAAATAGATCGCCAGAAATATCAGCAGTTGCGCCGTGTAAATGAAAGAAGTCTCTTTATCGAGAAAATGGATCACCAATGCCGCGGCGGTAAGATACAGATATTTCTTTTCGCCCGTTTCGAGATAACGCAGAACCACGTACAGCATCAACACGCCGGAGAAAACCGCGTACATATCCTCGCGCACATAGCGGCTGTAGAAAAGCAGATACGGCGAGATCACCATCAAAAAACCGGCGATCAGCGCGCCCGTCTTCCCGATATAGCGTTTCCAATACCAGGTCATGGCAATGGTCGCGATGCCGAACACGGCCGCAGGGATGCGCGCCGTGAAGTCGCTGGCGCCGAACAGAAAATACGATAGCGCGATCCAATGGAACTGCCACGGCCCATGCATCATCGGCGTGTGTTGATAGCCCTGACCGCGATACAACAGCCAGGAAAAGTACGTATGCAGGCTTTCATCGTGACTCATCACGCGTGCGCCCAGGTTATAAAAGCGCGTGACGATCGCCGCCAGGATGATCAGGCTGAAAATCAGGACTTCATTTGTAATGGCCGGCAGGGCAGGGTGGATTGGACGATCTAACCAGTTGCGTTTCTGTTCCATGAATTCACCATGTTCTTCATATAGAAATTGGACTGACTATACATCATACAAAACATTCTGGCAAGAAACGGCCTTTGTGAATTTCGTGTAGCCAAAATAATACAATGGAAAACCCCAAAATTAATCATCCAAAGAAACCAAACCAGCCAACTGACCGCACCCAGCCTGGATATCGATTCCGCGGCGCATGCGGATCGTGCATGGAACCCCAGCCTGCTCCAGTGATTCTTTGAAGGCCGCGGCCCTCACGCGGTCCGTTGCCTGCCCCTGATAGCCCGCAGTGGGGTTGAGGGGAATGGCGTTCACGTGACAGAGCAATCCTTTAAGCCGCGCCGCGAGCTGACACGCTACTTCCGGCGTGTCATTGACGCCGTTGATCAATGCCCATTCGAACGTCACGCGGCGCCCGGTTTGCTGAACGTAGTAACGGCAGGCTTCGAGCACCGCCTCGATATTCCAGCGTTTGTTGACCGGCAACATGCTGACGCGCATTTCATCATCCGCGGCATGGAGCGAGATGGCGAGATTGACCTGCCGCTTTTCGTCGGCGAAACGCCGAATCATCGGAACCAGTCCCACGGTCGAAATGGTGAAGCGGCGCGCGCCCAGGTTGTATCCATCCGCATCGTTGAGCCGGTCAATGGCGCTCATCGTATGATCGTAATTATGGAACGGTTCGCCCATACCCATCAACACGATATTCGTCACGTTGAGATTCTCGGCCTGCAACAGGCGCGCGTAATACATCACTTGCGCCACGATCTCGCCAGCGGCGAGATGACGTTTGAAGCCCATTTGTCCGGTGGCGCAAAACACACAGCCCATGGCACAGCCCGCCTGTGTGCTGATGCACAACGTGCGGCGGCGGTCATAACGCATAAGCACGGCTTCGATAAGATGGCCGTCGGATAACTCGAACAGAGTCTTGCGCGTCTGCCCATCGGACGAATCGAGATAGGTTTTTACTTTGAATGCAGAAAATGTAAACTGTTCTTCCATCTTCTCGCGTAGAGACTTGGGAAGATTGGTAAATTGTTCCGCCGAATCATAGAAATGCCGATACAGCCCCTGCCAGATTTGTTTGACGCGGTAGGAAGGTTCGCCCCATGAATTCAGAAGATCGTCGAAGGAATTCAAATCGAGATCGTAGATAAGTTGCTTCGTCATGCGGACGAAATTCTATCACAGCAAATTGTCCGATTCTCGATGAGGATGGGTATGGCAAAATCGCAAAAATAAGCTGGCCAAAATCATTCGAGCAGGGAGGCCAGACTCTCAGCGATCCAATCGGGACGCGGCTTCCACGCCTCAGCCTGCCCGCGCGTGCTGACGCCCGAAAGGACCAGCGCAGTCGGACAACCCACTGCCTGGCCTGCGGCAATATCGGTTTCGAGGCGGTCGCCAACGACGAGAGTCTCTGCCATGCGCGTGCCAAGCCGCTGAAGCGCCAACTCGATCAAATACGGAAACGGCTTGCCCGCGTAGATCGGCTCGATGCCTGTGGCTGTGGTGATGACCGAGAGCCACGCGCCCGCGCCGGGGATCTCGCCGCGCGGTGTGGGAAAGGTTTTGTCGGGGTTGGTCGCGTAGAACGGCACGCCCCTGCGGACGAGCAGAGTCGCTTCGAGCATTTTGCTGAAGTTGATCTGCCGATCTATACTCGCGATCACCGCCTGCGCTTTGGGCGCGTCTTCGACGGACAGGGTCTCGAAGTTTTTCGCGTGCAAAGCCTCGAACACGCCCGCCTCGCCGATTGCAAAGACGGGCGCGCCGTTCGGAAACTTCCTGCTTAAAATTTCCGCTACGCCCAGCGCCGAGGTGACGATTTGCGTCGGCTCTACCCGGACTCCGAACCCTTTCAGGCGCGTCACATATTCTTCGGGTGAACGCGTACCGTTGTTCGTAGCAAATGCAACTTTCAGGCCGCGCTCTTGAATGTGCGCGAAAATGGAGGGCAAATCACCGATGGGGGAGTCCGCTTTCCATAGAACTCCGTCCATGTCCAGGATCAGAGCTTTGATGTTATTCGATATCGCCATGATTTTTCGAATTCCCTGAAAACATATTTCCTTCGGCGGGATTATACCTTCTCGAATCAAAAGCCCGCCGATCTCTCAGCGGGCCAATCTACCAACTTACCAACTACCAATTTACCAATCTACTTGACCTTCTCCGGCGCCTCGAGCACTTCGTCTGCCAGGCCGTACTCGACCGCCTGCTTTGCATCGAGATAGAAGTCGCGGTCGGTATCGCGCTCGATCACTTCCAGCGGCTGACCGGTTTGCTTCGAGAGAATATCGTTCAGCAAGGCCCTCTGACGCAGAATTTGCTTGGCGGCGATTTCGATATCGCTCGCCTGTCCTTGCGCGCCGCCCAAAGGCTGGTGCATGTGCACCGTCGCGTGCGGCAGGGCGTAACGGCGGCCTTTCGTTCCGGCAGTCAGCAACACGGTCGCGAATGAAGCGGTGACGCCCACAGCCACCGTACTGATCGGGTTCGAGATCATCTTCATCGTATCGTAGATGGCGAAACCCGCGTACACTTGTCCGCCGGGCGAATTGATATACATCTGAATTTCGCGTTCGTTGTCTTCGTGATTCAAAAAGAGCAGTTGCGCCACGATCAAATTGGCGACCTGATCGTCAATCGGCGTGCCCAGAAAAATGATGCGTTCCTTCAGCAACAGCGAATAAATATCGTAAGCGCGTTCGCCGCGGCCGGACGATTCGATCACCATCGGAATGACATTTTTGATTTCAGGGATCATCGGTTCCTCCAAATTTCGGACAATCATACTTAACTTGTATTGGAATTACGTTAACTTCATCTACAAGTCTTATTCGGATTTTTTGCTCTTCGCGGTCTTCTTCACGGAGGAAGAGCCGCTCTTGCCGGACTTTTTAGCGGCCGCCGTTTTCTTCGGTTTGACCTCCGCTTCGGCAGGCTCGCCGGTAACGGCCGCGGTCTCAGCGGAAGTTTCCGCCGCCTCCGAACTCTCCTGCGCGGACTCCGGCGCTTTATATTCGCCGGTGGCAATTGCCTTCAACGTATCGAGCGCGCGGCGCGTGAGCAGGCGGCTGGCGGATTCCATGGCCACTGCCTGAGCGACGCGCTGTTGACCTTGCCGTCCGCCGCGAATTTGCCCGAAGTTCAAACCCTGCATTTGCAGTTCGCTCAAGGTGTTGCTAAATTCCGTATCGAGCGAAGTATTATCCACTTCGATCTTCTCCGCGCGAATCAGCTCATCGAGAATCAGCGAACGCTCGAGGCGCTTCTTCGCAACCGGGCGCACTTCCTCGTCCACAAATTTCTCCTGCGTTGTCTCGCGCATTTTGAAATAAGTTTGCAAATCGAGTCCCTGCTGGGCGAGGCGTTGTTGCAGGTCTTCCAGCACATGCCCGCCCTCGTGATCGAGCGACTCCTGCGCGTATTTGATCGTCGCGCTTTCCTTGATCTTATCCAGCAGTTCCTCGAAATACTGATCGTCGTAATTGGCTTTCGAGCGCGCCTCCACATCCTTTTGAACGGTTTCCATTAACTTATCCAGCGTATCGCCTGCGCCGGTCTGCTTGGCGAAATCGTCGTTTAAGTCCGGCATGAGTACACCGCGTACCGTCTTGACTGTCGTTTCAAAGTTGACCGCCACGCCGCGCAGGGACTCGTCCAAATCGTCATCGGCATATTGATGCGCGATCGTTTTCGTATCGCCGGCCTTCATGCCGATCAATTCTTTGGCAAAGCCGGGGAACGGCCATTCGTCTTCGCGGTCTTTCTCGCGCACAAAAGCCGCGAAGCCGGTTCGGGATAATGCAGCGGCGCGGTCTTCATCGCCTTCCTGCGATTCAGCGCGTTCACCCTTCACATCCACTAAAACGTAGTCGCCGCTTTGAATAGCGCGGTCAACAGTTTCAGTCGTTGCATACATTTGACGGAGGTCTTCGAGGGCCTGGTCCACTTCCGTTTTATCGGGAGCAGTCCACTCGTACGGTTTGCGAATCGAACGATAGTCGCCGAGGTCCACCTCGGGAGCCAGCGGCACGCGAAAGGTCAGCTTGGGCGGTTCGAGATTGTCAATCGATTCCAATGAGCCGGCCGCCGCGGGTTTGATATCCGCTTCTTCCAAAATCTTCGGGTACATTTCCTCGACGAGATCGTCAATGGCCTGTTCAACAACAGCCTGTTCGCCGTAATGTCGGACGATCACCGGATAAGGCGCTTTGCCCGGGCGAAAGCCGGGAATCTTGCCGCGCTCGGCCAGCTTGCGCGCTGCGCGCCGCTTACTGGCTTCCATTTTTTCCTGCTCGATCTCGACGACCAGTCTGGCCTGATGGTCGTCCTGCATTTGTTTTTCGATCTTCAAGTTCGGAATCCCTTCATATACGATTTAAATGATGCCTGCTTTCCAATACTGTGGGGACGGTGGGAATCGAACCCACACGCCTTGCGGCACATGATCCTAAGTCATGCCTGTCTGCCAGTTCCAGCACGTCCCCAGACAGCGGAAGGATTATAAGCGCAAGAAATAGAGGCGTCAATAAAGGGGTGGTATAATCGCCGCCTGTTCGCCGAAAAACCATCATGCTTCAAGGATGCCGCGCTTTATGAGTAGAGTGATCAATCCCCATTCCGCGGGGAAGGAACGGACGCGTTTGACCAAGTCGATCATACTGGCGGTGCGCGAACTGGCGCATCAAACGGAGCCGGGGCCTGAATTCCGCGACCTGGCCGCGTTCATCGCCCTGGCATTGCAAGCCGTTGCGGACGGCATCGATGCTTCCGTGGCCGCCTGGGAAAAACGCGATTACTGGATCAAGGCCGATAAATTTCGCATGGAATGGATGTGGGCCGGGCAGGCCGCCGGGAAAATGAAGGCGGCCATTCTGACGGACGACTATGCAACAGTCGCTTCGCTCATGCCGCATATTGCAGGCAAGTTAAGCAAGGTGCAGATTCCCCCCAATCATCGTTTGGGCAAACCGTGGACGGGGGCCTGGGAATCGTTGAAGCAAGCGGTTAAATAAAAAAGATTCCGCAAGGGAATCTTTTTTTATCGTTCAACTTATTGCGCTATTTTGCTTCGATCAATTCCGTGAGATAGCGCGCCGTGCTGTTGAGCAGGTCCACGGTCATTTCTCGGATATGGCGGCTTAGATAATGTTGTTCCAGCGTGGAGAGCGGCAGGAAGCGCGCGCCCGCCACCACGTGAATACAATTGGCGGAACCGCACAGACAAATGAACGGCGCTTCCATTTCCCATTCGGTGGATGGATAGAAGAAGGTGAGCTCCTCGCCGGCTTTGATGGCGCGGCGCGCAACCACCAATAGATGCTCGGTATCGAGAAAAACATTGGGATCGCAGGAGTGATTGAGCGCGGCCAGCTTTCCGACTTCGGTGTGCAGGTCGCGGTCGATCTGAACGGTGTAACGCGTGGGCTTGCTGGAAAGTTTTTCTTTCGGTATGGAATAAATGACATCGCCTGCTTTGAAGTTTTGCCGTGTTACCAAACTACGATATTTGTGTTCGGTTTTGATCGCAAGAACATCGGTGGACATAAATTGATATGATCCTTTCTTTTTATCGGCAATAAAACTATCCTGTTCAGTATAACCATCAATTTAATTAATTCAAGTCCCCATTCTTAATAAATTACATATTTTAAGATAATGTGTTTTTATGAAAACATCCGAGTACTCGGATGTTTTAGAACAATTAAATCTTTTTGCGGATGAATTAAATTCCGTGACCGCCCACTGGGCGAGTTTCGAAGCGTTCGCCAAAACCAGCAATGAATGATTTGCCGCGCGCAATCGCTTGTTGAACAGATGGCAGGGTTAACGACGCGCGATGACTCTCCTGACTGTCCCATATTTCAGTGATCCAAATTGCGTCTTCGTCTGTTGAGTCATGCGCGATGATATAACTCAAACAGCCCGGCATGTCACTAACGCCGTTCAATAAGATGGCGATCAACACCTCGCGCTGTCCTTTTGTTGCTTTTATTTTTCCGATCAAGCCGTACATAAGATTTCTCCTCGCTACACTCATCGAAATGACAAAATTAAAACATCGCCAATTGACTCTCCGCCCGCCTGCCATCGAGCAAGACAAACGGGGAAACGCGGGCGACTGCAATGCCTAATTTCCGTAACGCAGTCAGATCGCGAAGTTTTGACGTCCGCCGCGCTTGCAGGATCGCATCCGCGTGTTTCGGTCCAATGCCAGGGATGCGAAGCAGTTCGCGCCGTTCCGCCTTGTTGATCTCAATCGGCTTCTCTTTCAAGTTCATCTGCGCCCACGCCATTTTGGGATCGGTATGGAGCGGAAGATTTTCATCTTGTGCGAAGGGCATATCTTCCAAATCAAAGCCATAATCGCGTAATAAGAATGAAGCCTGATACAAACGATGCTCGCACAACGGATTCACCGCGGCTTTGTTTTCGAGCGGCGTATCGCGGATGGGAAAGAACGCGGAATAATACGCGCGCGTGAGCCGCACGTTTTTCATCAGCCAGTTGGTCGTGGTCAATAATTCCAAATCGCTTTCGTCTGCGCCGCCCGCCACGAACTGCGTGACCGTGGACGGATATTTCCCGTTCCAGAACTTGTACGCGGGCTGTGAACGTCGAATCTCTTCGACCCATTTCAACGGACGAAGCAACTCTTCGATGAAAATTTTATGCGGCGCGAGTTTCGCCAATCGTTCGGTGTTTGGCGCTTCGAGGTTGATCGAGACTCGGTCGGCGAGTTGCATCATGCGCTCGACCTGTCCCTTCTCCGCGCCTGGCATGATCTTGAGATGCATGTAGCCGCGGAAGCCCATTTTCTTGCGGAGGATCTCGGCGGTGTCAATAATTTTATTTTGCGTGTTCGCTCCGCCCGCCGCGATGCCCGAACTGAGAAAAATCCCTTCCGCCATCTTTGCTTCGTTCATCTTCATAAACAACTCGGCAAATTCCTGCGGCTTGAACGTGGCGCGGCGGAAGTCGCGTCCCGCGCGGAAGGGACAGTAGTAACAATCCCGTTCGCAGGCGGAGGTGAGCAGGGTTTTCAGCAGAAGGATTTGTTTGCCATTGGGGAGTTGGGCGGAATGGGTGAACGCGGCGCGTTTCTCCCGTTCGGTAAACTCACCTGTGCCTGCGGCACTTGCGCGGGCAGGGCGAGCCTTCGGGGTGAAGCAAGCAGGTCTATTGGTGGTCTCGATATGGCGGCGCTGGTCGAGTAGTCCCGCAGGGATGTATCGAGACCCGCCGCCTACTCGACCACCGGAGGGTAGCGATTCCTCCGCGTGTTCTAATTCCATTTGGCTGGCGAGTAGTGTCAAAGTCTCGAGCGAATCCATGTCCACATTATAGAACACATATTCTATAAATGCAACCCTCCATTTTCGTGACAAATACAGGCGGAAATAGTGACAACCTCCGCTGGTCTCTCACAGGCGTCCGGCTACAATGAAGGTGTTTTAGGCAGGCTGAATGAAACCAACGGAGAATCATCCATGACCGAACTTCGAATTGACGCTTTATTGCCCAATGAAATGGCTGTCCGCGCGGAATATCTCGGCGTGCGCAAAGCGGAGATGCCTTTCCTGACGACCTTTGCGCTGGCTATTTTGGCGGGCGCGTTCATCGCATTGGGCGCGATGTTTGCCACCACAGTTTCAGCGGGCAGTATGCCGCTGACCGGGCCCGATGGGGCAGTGGCGCTCACCGCCGGTCTGCCGTATGGAATTACCCGCCTTCTAACCGGCCTGGTCTTCAGCCTCGGTTTGATCCTCGTCGTCGTGGGCGGAGCGGAATTGTTCACCGGGAACAATCTCATCGTCATGGCGTGGGCCAGCAAAAAAGTGACCACCTACGCGCTCCTGCGGAACTGGGTCATCGTCTATGCGGGGAATTTTGCCGGGGCCGTCGTCACCGCGATTTTGATCTTCGTCTCCCGCCAGCACATCTTCGGTTCGAACGCGGTCGGCATCGCGGCGCTCAAGATCGCGGCCGGAAAAACAAGCCTGGAATTCTGGCAGGCGCTCGCGCTGGGCATGATGTGCAACGCCCTGGTGTGCATGGCGATCTGGCTGACCTACAGCGCGCGCAGTACGCTGGATAAGATCATGTCCATTATTTTTCCGATCACGGCTTTCGTGGCGGCCGGTTTCGAGCACAGCATCGCGAACATGTACTTTATCCCATATGCGCTGTTGATTCGCGGCTTCGACCCTGCCTTCATGGCCGAAGTCAGCGGGAAGGTGTCCGGCCTGGATTCGCTGACCTGGGAGGCATTCTTCATCAAGAATCTCATCCCGGTCACCATCGGAAACATCATCGGCGGCGCGCTGATGGTGGCGGCCATGTACTGGCTGGTGTATCTGCGGGATCAGAGACAATAAGCAGGGCGATGAAGGAGCAGACCTCTTGGGGGATTACTTGCATTTCAACGGATTTCTTCCTACAATAGAGACTATCATCCAGTGCAGGGAAGCAGAGGGCTGTATGGCAAACAAAATAATTCCGACCCGACCCGTAAGCGAAAATGAAAAGCTTTTGAAGCAAAAGTTTTACGAGAACATTGCCGACCAAAGCGCTTTGATGGATAAATTGAGCGAGCGCCTGCTCACGCTGGAGTTGGCAATTCCTGGCTTGTTCGCCACCGTGTTGAAATTGACACGCGGCGACGATGCCACTCTGCCTATAAATTCCGCGCTCAATCTCGCTTTCGTCTTTTGGCTCGTTGCGCTGATCTTGACCCTGATGGCGTTGACTCCAAAAAAGTGGACAGTGGATGAGACCGTCTTGAAACAAGACCCGAACAAGTTCTCTGAAGGTTTGGGAATAGAAGATTACTTTGAGCAGAGCGCGCTTTATAAACGACGGCTGGCGATCGCTTCAAGCGTTTTATTTTTTGCGGGAATTTTCAGCGCCACGCTGACATTGGGATAATGCCATGAAAAAAAGACTGACCTTTCAATGCGCAAAATGCAATAGGAAATTTTCCTTTCAGCAGGAAATTACCGAGGAACAGGAATTGTTTTTCACCTGCCCGTTCTGCGGCACGGAATTGGTTCTGAAACTTGAACCATTCAGGAAGAGGAAAAAGGCAATTATGCGCGGTGCAGGGAACGACGCCGAATCGTCCGAGTGGGAATATATCTTTCCCGATGTAATTCAATCCGAACTGCGTATGCCATAGGGGAAACCTTCCATGCCAAAACTCGTTTACCCAACTCCTTTCATCATTCACCCCGCGGAGGATATGGTCGAGCACCAGCCCGCTTTACGACACATGAGCACGAGACTAGCGAATCTTTACGCGGACAAACGCTCCATTGCCGAAGCCGAATTACAGGCGATGGGATCGGCGTTATGGCAGTCCTTGCCTGCCGATACTGGAGAACGATTCGAGGCGGCGATCAAAGCCGCTGGCGCGAGCGTCCTGCCCGTCGTGATCGAGAGCCGAGTTCCCGCCATCCAAAACCTGCCGTGGGAAACGCTGTATCATCCCACGCACGGATTCCTTGCCCGCAATCCATCCTTTGCCTTCTCTCGGCGGATCGAGCCGCCCGCAGGCAAGTTACCCGCCGCGCGCACAGCCCCGTTAAAAGTCTTGCTGTTCACCTCCCTGCCAGACGACTTGAACCCTGAGACCGAACGCTTGAACGTAGAAAAGGAACAGGAACGAGTGCAGGAAGCGTTACTGCCTTTCGTTGCCGAGGGGAAAGCGCTGTTGGAGATTCCCGACGATGGGCGGTTGGAAACGCTGACTGACCTGTTGAAACGCTTCGAGCCGCACGTGCTGTATCTGAGCGGTCATGGAAAGTTCGCGCAACCGCTTGGCGGAGGCGAGCCGTTTGGAATCTTTCTCTTTGAAAGCGCAACTGGCGACGGCGAGCCTGTGACCGAAGAAAGACTCGCGCAGGTTTTGATGGGGAGCGGCGTGCAGGCGGTTGTGCTCTCTGCCTGCGAAAGCGGAAAAGCCGCCTCGGACGATCTTAATCATGGATTGGCGCGCCGTCTTTCAGCGATGGGCATTCCACACGTGATGGGGATGCGCGAATCGGTGTTGGACGAAGCGGGCATTCAATTCGCCGACGCGCTGTGCAAAGCGCTTGCGGAGGGCGAACGCGCCGACGTGGCGATTCAAACCGCGCGCGCCGCCATGACCGCCAGCGCGGATGGCGTATCGCGCCGCGAGACGAGTTCCATGATGACCGCTGATCAACTTCATGGACAGTGGAGCCTGCCGATGTTGATCTCTGTCGAGCCGTCGCATCTCTCCGCAGACTGGTCGTCCTTTACGCCCAAGCCGCGCGGAGCGATGAAAGCGGGCGTCCCGATGCGTTTTATTGGAAGGCGCAAGGAGTTGCGCCAGTTTAAACACCGCTTGTTGACAGGCAGATTGACCCGCCTGTTCATCAGCGGCGCGGGCGGACACGGCAAGACGACCCTGGCGCGAAAACTGGCGCGTGAACTGGAGAGGCGCGGTTACGCATTTTTTGAGTGGCGGGCAGATACCCCCTGGCGCGATTTTCAATCGCTTTTGGCTGAGCAGTTGAAAGGCGATCACTTCAAATCCTACGACGTGGACGCGATCCGCTTTCAAGATCAACCAGAAAAATTAGCCATTCGGCTCTTCGAATCGCTTGCCGCGCAATACGATGGGAAAGTTGTCCTGCTGTTCGATAATCTCGAATCGATTCAGGACGATCAAGCCTTCGGGCTGACGGATGAGACGGCGGATATTTGGATGAAGGCGGCTTGCGGCGACAAGATGAATCTTGTGGTACTGGCGACTTCGCGCTGGGTGTTGCCCGCATGGAACGGCGAACATTTGCCGCTGGAGAGCATGAACAAGGGCGATTTTTTACGCCTCGCCCAAACCCTGACCGAACGCGGAGCCATGAACCCGCTCCTGCTCATTGACCGCGAACGCCTGAACAAAGCCTACGAAACGCTGGGACACAACCCGCGCGGGCTGGAATGGATCGCCGCCGCCACGCTGACCATGAACCCGCGCGAAGAACAAACCTTTGCCGAAAAACTGGTACAGACCCGCGCCGACCTGCGCCAGAACATGGCGCTGGAGGAAACCCTCAAGCGCCTCGCGCCCGAAGCATTGACTCTTTTGCGCCGCCTGCATGTGTACGCCGCGCCCGTGCCTGAAGAGGGAGTCATTAAATTAATGATCCAAAACTCCCCACAAGACTCCCCTCTCCCTGTGGGAGAGGGGACGGGGGTGAGGTCCTTCGAAAACCTGCTCGCCTTCTCGCTGTTGGAAATAACCGAAAACAAAGAATACGAGACGCTCGAATATCAGATCGAGCCTTCGTTATTCGAATACCTGCGCGAAAAGAACCTGCTCGATGACGACCTGCCCGCGCGCAACGCCGCCGCCGATTATATGCTCTGGTTGATGAAGCACGAGCGCCAAACGTACTCGCATTTGGCGTTGACAATTGAATCCTTGCGCCGCGCGAAACGCCACCCCGAGGCGGACAGGCTGACGCTGGATATTTTGGATAAAAAATACACGCTCGACGGGCGTTACGCCGAATTGCTCACGCGCTGGCTGCCAAGAGTTGCCGAATCAAAAGATTTAGCCACCAAAGGCAGAGCGCTTAATTCGCTGGGAACCACTTATCTTTCAATCGGCGATTACGCGACCGCGCTGACCTACCTCCAACAATCGCTGGACATCTGTCGGC
>CAZCUF010000011.1:0-81090 GCA_964502095.1 uncultured Anaerolineaceae bacterium | reverse complement strand
TGCGCAGGGCGATTACGCGACCGCGCTGACCTACCTCCAACAATCGCTGGACATCTGTCGGCAAATCGGCGATAAGAAAGGCGAAGGAGCGACGCTCAACAACATTTCGCAAATCTATGATGCGCAGGGCGATTACGCGACCGCGCTGACCTACCTCCAACAATCGCTGGACATCTGTCGGCAAATCGGCGATAAAGCGGGGCTGTGCGCCACCTTGTTCAATATGGGGCATATCTACATGCAAAACGAACAAATTCAGGAGGCAGTGAGCGCCTGGGTGACGGTGTACGTAATGGCGAAACAGATGAATCTGGCTCAGGTATTAAAGGCGCTGTCGGATCTGGCTCCGCAATTGGGTCTGCCTGCGGGGTTGGAGGGCTGGGAAATGCTCGCACAAAGGATGAAGGATGAAGGGGGAAGGGCGAATGAAGTGGAAGAGAAGAGCGAACTGGAACAGATCGAAGAGTTTGTGCAGATGATCGCTCGCGCAGTTCAAGAGAAAAGCGCTGAGGCGCCGAAACTTTTCGATGCCGTCTCCAAAATGGCGGTGGATTCCAATGCGCCGCCGCATTATCGCGAGTTGGGGAGCGTTCTAAAGAAATATATGAGCGGCATCAAGAATCCCGATCTATCCAAATTGCCCAAAGAGTTCGCCGAGATCGTGCGGAAAGCGCTGTGATCGTACGGCAGCGTTCACGTTGTCAAAAATTGCGTCGCCAAAATGGCAAGATAAATCTTGCCGTACTGCTTGCAGGGCAGGGGACTTTTATTTGCGCGCTAAATCAGCGCTGTCAAAATCCAATTTCCACGCCTCGATCCAGACCAATCACTTGTCACTGCGCACTGATCACTGTAACCTCCGTCCAGCAGGGGAGCGGGCTTTCATTTTGGCATCCAGCCTCTTGACAAATCCTTCTATCATTCGATATAATTTTCAGTATGTCGAATGATATTAGCGCACAGATCGAACACTTCCTAAGCACGTTTCAACGCTCGCCGAGGACTGTTTTCGCATATCGGAACGCGCTGAAGCAATTCGTGAAGATCGTCGGCGCCGAGGCGGAACTGAACACGCAGACTTATGTTGAATTTCTCTCAGCCCTGCGCGATAAGTCCCCTTCCACACAGCGCGTTTATCGCACGGCGGCGCTCAAGTTTTATGCCTTCTGCAAGGCCGGCAATTCGGCGGAACTCAAGGAAGCCACGGAGCATTACGCGCGCCGTCAGGGGAAACGCATCGTCAATTTCAACCGCGAGCAGATCGAGAAAGTCATCGCGTATTGCTCCGCTCTAACGGGCGAACATGCGGATACAGACGCCGCCCGCCTCGAAGCCCTGCGCGACCGCGCCTTTGTGTTGACTCTGGCGGACACCGGCTTGCGAATCTCGGAGGCCTGCTCGCTCAAACGCGGCGACCTGGACTGGCTCGAACAACGCGCGGTCGTCATCGGCAAAGGCGATAAGCAAGCCATCATCCGCTTCTCGAACCGTTCCATTGATGCACTGCAGGCATATCTACACGCAAGGGCAAATGTCGAGCCGAACTCCCGCACGCCACTTGGGTCCCAGCCATTATTTGCCCGCCACGATATCCGCGCCAGCAAGAAAATCCGTCCAATCACGGCTGGCGGGATGTGGAAAGCCATTAAAGCGCGCATCGAAGAGTCCGGCGTGGAGCGCAGTGCGGTGCGCATTCACGATTTTCGTCATTACTTTGTCACTATGACGTATCTCGCGAAGGGCAACTTGAAACTTTCACAGGAACTGGCACGCCACGAAAGCATTAATACCACCAATCGTTACGCCCACTTTGGCGGCGAGGCAGATGCCGCCTACGATGAAATCTTCAACAAGCAATGACTCCCCTCCCCCACTGACTATTTACCAAACAGCCATCGCCTCCTTTCTCGACTGAAACCTGATACGCTAAAGATAACCTTTTTGGCCAGCTGGTTGAGTAGCGCCGCATTGTCCCCGCAGGGGGAAGGCGCTTATCGAAACCATTTGTCCTGTATAATGGCTCGGCTCACATGGCTGTCCTTATCCAACCGTTCCGCCGCGTCCTGCATTTCTACAGTGACCGCGCCTATTTTCAGGAGTTGTTTCGCCTGGTTCTGCCGATTGCCGCGCAGAACCTTTTGACCTCCTCGCTGGCGCTGGTCAGCACCCTGATGATCGGTCAGCGCGGCGCAACGGCAGTGGCCGCGGTTGGGCTGGCAGACCAGATTTTCTTTTTATTGAATCTGGTGTTGTTCGGGCTGGGCGGCGGCTCGGCCATTTTCACCGCGCAATTATGGGGTAAAAAAGACATTCGCAATGTGCGGCGCGTATTGGGCTTTTGCCTGACGTTATCCATGCTTGTGGCAGGCGCGCTCTTTACGCTGGCAGTGTTTTTCCCCGAGTTTGCGCTTGGGTTGTATTCCACAGACCCGGCAGTGATCGCGCTGGGCAGTCAATATCTGCGGATTTATGGCTGGTCATATTTCTTCTTCGCCATCTCATTCAGTTACGCTCTGATTCTGCGCAGTATTGGCGAGGTGAAACCGCCCGTGATCGTCAGCGTCAGCGCGCTGTTCATGAACATCTTTCTGGCATATGCCCTGATCTTCGGCCGATTCGGCTTCCCGGAAATGGGCGTACCCGGAGCGGCCGCGGCGGGGTTGGCCGCGCGCATTTTCGAATGTACAGCCCTGATCGCCGCGTCGTATCTCATCAAAACGCCGATCGCCTCGCGGCTGAATGAAATCTTCAGCCTCGACTTTTCGTTCTTCAAAAAGATTTTCATGCCGGTCCTGCCGGTGATTCTGAACGAACTGCTTTGGTCGCTGGGCGTGACGACCTATAACGCCATCTATGCTCATATCGGAACCAATGCCATCGCGGCCATCAACATTTTCTCCGCTGTGGATCAACTGGCGCTGGTGCTGTTCTTCGCCATCACCGCTGGAAACTCGATCATGGTCGGGAATCGCATCGGCGCGGGCGATACGGAGACCGCCTATCGGTACGCCGGCCGTTCGCTGGGCCTGGTGATGGTACTGGCTTGGGTGATGGGCATCCTTGTTTACTCGTCGGCCGGATATATCTTTGTCCTGTATAAAGTGCCGCCCATCGTGATCGATTATGCGTACCGACTCCTATTTATTTCCTGCGCCCTGCTTTGGATTCGCGCTATGAATTCCATGCTGATGGTGGCCATCCTGCGGGCCGGCGGCGATACTTGGTTCGCGTTCTTTCTGGACGGAGTCATCATTTGGATTCTCGGTGTGCCGATGGCGCATACCGGCGCGGCGATTCTGAACCTGCCGATTTATGGCGTGTATCTCATGGTCATGTCTGAAGAGGTGGCCAAGTGGAGCCTGGGACTGTACCGTTACTTTACGCGGAAATGGATCAATAATCTGACGCAAATCGTGCCAGCCTGACAATTCCTTGACACTCATTCGAATCTCATGATAAACTCGAACCGTTCGAAAATCCAATGAAAGGAGCGCACTTCTTGATGGTTCTACCCGTGTTTACCGTTGTGTTCGCCAGCGCGGATTCCGCTGGCATGTATCCTTGTCGAAGTGCGCCTGTTACCCGGGCAAGTTAGGTCTGTTGTTTTTCTCCTACGACCTTCAAGCCGCGGCGCACCAAGCGCCGTGGCTTTTTTGTCGCTTTTTACCCTGAAAGGTCTCTTATGTCCGCTCTCGAACCTGCACTCACATTTGACTTTCGAACGACTCTCCGCAAAAACCGTTTTAAGGGTCTGTGGCAGATCATGTCCGACTACCGCCTGCCGTACGCGGGCGCGACGGCTTCTCTGGCTATTTCTGCCCTCGCCAAAACGAGCACCTACCTGCTCCTGGGCTACTTTGTTGACGACGTTTTGACGCAGGGAAAATATTTTGCCGGCGACCTGATTCGGACGCTGATCTACATCGCGCTCGGATTCGTGCTCCTGGCCGCGTTCGAAGGCGGATTCTCGTATCTTTCCGGAAGACTGTCTGCGTACACCGCCGAGGGCATTACGCGCCGCCTGCGCGACTTTCTCTTCGATCACATCCAGCGCCTGAGCTTTTCCTATCACGCCGCCACGCCTACCGGCGACCTGATCGAACGCGCCACTTCGGATGTGGACGCCCTGCGCCGCTTCTTCAGCGAGGAAGCCATTGGAGTTGGGCGCATCGTTTTGCTGTTCGTGGTCAACTTCATCGCCATCCTGAATCTGAACGTCAAACTTGGCCTGGTCTCGGTGGTGGTCATTCCGTTCATCCTGCTGGTCTCGGTCTGGTTCTTCAAAAAAGTGACTCAGCGCTACGAGAAATATCAGGAACAGGAGGCGATTCTTTCCACCACCCTGCAGGAAAACCTGACCGGCGTGCGCGTGGTCAAGGCCTTCGCACGGCAGGATTATGAAAAGGGCAAGTTCGAAAAAGACAACTGGGAGAAATTCCTACGCGGCCGCCGTTTGCTGATCATGCACTCGCTGTTCTGGCCGCTCTCGGATGTGGTGCTCGGGTTTCAAATGCTGTTCGGCTTCGTGTTCGCGGCCTTCATGGCCATTCACGGCGAGATCACCGTCGGCACATACCTTGCTTACGTGGGGCTGGTCGTGTGGTTGATCTGGCCCATCCGCAACCTGGGCCGCATGATCGTACAAACCTCCACAGGGCTGGTCTCGTACGGGCGTTTGATGGAGGTCGTCCGGCAGGAACGCGAACCGCTCTTCGATGGCAGGATTCAGCCCGAGGGTCCGGTGCGAGGCGATGTCGTCTTCGATCATGTTTCATTCATGTATTCGGACGGCGAGTCGGACGTTCTAAAAAATGTTTCCTTCCATGCCAAACCGGGACAGGCCATTGCTTTACTCGGCTCGACCGGTTCGGGCAAGACCTCGCTGGTCCACCTCCTGCCGCGCTTTCACGAATACACCAGCGGGCGAATTCTGTTGGACGATGTGGATTTGAAGGATTATTCGCGCGCGTACCTGCGCAAACAAATTGGCATCGTGGAGCAGGAACCGTTTCTGTTCAGCCGTTCGATCCGCGAAAATATCACCTACGGCGTTGGGCGTGAAGTAAGCATGGACGAGGTGGAGCGCGCCGCGCGCGCCGCGGCTGTGCACGAGGTAATTCTGGGCTTTCCGGACGGATACAACACGCTGGTCGGCGAGAAAGGCGTGACGCTCTCCGGCGGGCAAAAACAACGCGTGGCCATCGCCCGCACCCTGCTCAAGAATCCGCGCATTTTGATTCTGGACGACTCGACTTCCTCTGTGGATACCGAGACCGAGGCGGAGATCCGCGCCGCGCTTGACAGCCTGATGAAGGATCGCACCACATTCATCATTGCGCATCGCATCCAGTCCGTGATGAACGCGGACTTGATCCTGGTGCTGGATAAGGGTGAAGTTGTGCAAATGGGAACGCACGCGGAACTGGTCTCTCGTCGGAACGGCATGTATCGGCAGATCTACGATATTCAGACGCGCATTGACGAAGAATTGGAACAGGAGATCGCGCGTGCGAATTAGGCGCCGCTGGTTGAGTAGTCCCGAACGAAGTGAGAGACGTATCGAAACCAGCAGGCAGGCTTTGCCCAATTAATTGCATGAAATGAAAAGATGCGATCTCGATACGCGGCGGAAAAGCGCCGCCGCTACCCGACCGGCACATTTAATGGAGAATACAGTATGAGCGACGAACTGATCGAAATCGAAGAAGAAGAATATACCTCGAACCTGACCATGCCGGTCTTCAGCCGCATCGTCGGTTTACTCAAACCGCACTGGCGCTGGGTGGCGGGCTTTCTCATCACCATCGCGCTGACCTCGACGCTGGATGCGTACTTCACATATCTTAACAAGCAGATCGTGGATCACGGCATCGAAACGCGCGACACGGGCATGGTCCTGCACCTCGCCACCATTTACGGCTCGTTCATCCTCGTTCAGGTGGTGACCGTTTTCAGCTTTGTGTATCTGGCGGGTGTGCTCGGCGAAAGAATCCAATACGATTTGCGGCGCATGCTCTTCAATCATTTGCAGGAGCTCTCGCTTTCGTATTATTCGCAGAACGCGGTCGGGCGGCTGATCGCGCGCGTCACGTCGGATACCGGCCGCGTGGCGGACATGATGACCTGGGGTTTGGTGGATACCACCTGGGCCGTGATGAACATAACGACTTCCACGATCTTTATGCTGATCATCAACTGGCAGTTGGCTTTAATCGTCTTCGCCATCATCCCGATCATGATCGTCATCGCGGTGCAGTTTCGCAAACGGATTCTGGTGGAATTCCGCGCCTCGCGCCGCGCCAACTCGAGAATCACCGGCGCGTACAACGAGAACATTCAGGGCGTGCGCGTGGTCAAGGCGCTGGGGCGCGAAGACCAGAACACACATGAATTCGGATTCCTGACCACTGCCATGTACCGCGCTTCCTATCGCGCGGCCTGGCTCTCGGCGCTCTTCCTCCCCACCGTGCAGATCATCGCCGCGATCGCGCTGGGCGTCATCGTCGGCTACGGCGGCACGCAGATTCAACTCGGCCTGATCACCATCGGCGGCATTCAGGCCTTCGTCTCTTATCTCACCTTTATGATGTGGCCCGTACAGGACCTGGCGCGCGTCTATGCCGAGATGCAGCATTCCATCGCCTCAGCGGAACGAATCTTCAGGCTGGTGGATACGCCGCCCGAAGTTCACGACAAGCCGGATGCGCTCCCCGCGCACACCCTGCTCGGCGAGATCGAATTCGATCACGTGAACTTCTATTATGAGGATCGCAAACCTGTGCTGACCGATTTCACGCTGAAAGCGAGTCCCGGCGAGATGATCGCCCTGGTCGGGCCGACCGGCGGCGGTAAATCCACGATCGTGAACCTGCTCTGCCGCTTTTACGAACCGCGCGAGGGAACGATTCGCATCAACGGCCGCGACTACACCGATTACACCCTCGCCTCCATCCATAGCCGCATCGGCATCGTTTTGCAGACGCCGCATCTCTTCTCCGGCACGGTGCGCGACAACATCCGCTACGGGCGGTTGGACGCCGCACACGAGGAGATCGAGTCCGCCGCAAAAATCGCGGGCGCGCACGATTTCATTGTGACCCTGGAAAAGGGCTACGAGCAGAACGTGGGCGAGGGCGGCAACCTGCTCTCCGTTGGGCAGAAGCAGTTGATCAGCCTGGCGCGCGCCGTGTTGGCCAAACCGGAACTCTTCATCATGGACGAAGCCACTTCTTCAGTGGACACATTGACCGAGGCGTTGATCCAGCGCGGCATGGAAGCGCTGATGAAGGGACGCACGTCCTTCGTGATCGCGCACCGCCTCAGCACCATCCGCCGCGCGGACCGTATTCTCGTCATCGAAAATGGCCGCATCGCGGAGCAGGGAACGCACGCCGAACTCCTGCGCCAGCGCGGGCATTACTACAACCTGTACACCCAACAGTTCCGCCATCAGCTTGAAACGCAGTATGGCGTGGGCGAGGAAGGTGTTGTGGAAGTGGATGAGGCTGTGGCGACGGATTAGCAATCAGTGAATGGTCATTAGTAATCAGTGATCGGTGAACAGAAAAAGCCCTCCGATAAGGCAAGGTCTCGGAGGGCTTTTGCGTAGCAAGTTTATTCTTCTTGGCTCGCCGAAATAACCCGATCCATCATCTCTACAATGGCAGGCAGTTTTATTTGCTCAAAAATCAGACGCGCTTTGAGCGCGTACTCTCTTGCCTTTTCCCGATATCCACTCTCTAGTAGAGCGATGGCAAAATTTCCATAGTCAGCGCCCTCGCCGTAAAGATCGCCTATCAGTCTTCTCGTTTGAATGATCTCTGTTAATTGCTTTTCGGCGTTTTCGATCTCGCCTGCGCGAATGGACATTCGACTTTTAGCTGCCATTACGTTGGCTTCGCCCAATTTATCCCCGACCTGACGGAAGAGTTTCAAGGCTTCGTTGTAACTGTCGAGCGCGGCATCTCGCTCAGCGCGGAACTGTTGCACATCGCCCATCGCTTTTCGCACGTTGGCTTCGCCCAATTTATCCCCGACCTGACGGAAGAGTTTCAAGGCTTCGTTGTAACTGTCGAGCGCGGCATCTCGCTCAGCGCGGAACTGTTGCACATCGCCCATCGCTTTTCGCACGTTGGCTTTTAATTGCTTATCTTCAATACCCAATTGCAAGGAGGCTTCGAGCCAGGCAAACCATTGCCCCCATGAATCTCTAAAGATATTGTAAAACCAGTTCCAAGGCTTGGTCGTCAGCAGGGCAAGAACCTCCGCTTGTTTTTCTCCCCTCGCCCACTCGCAGGCGTGGAGTAAATTATCCCGTTCAACGGCAACATGAGGAGCCGTGCTGATATCCGCAGTGTAGTGTTCGCCGAATAAATTCACCAGCCATTGCGCCAGCGCGGTTTTTGTCTCATTGTACTTTCCGCTGGCTTTGAGTTTCGGGGTTGTGAACTCATCCAACAGATCGTGCAGGCGATAGCGTTCCAAATCCATCTCGACGATTTTTACAAGCGACAGGTTGATGAAGCGCGAAAGCAGATTCCGCGCCAGCGGGATGTCGTCGTTCCAAAGAAAGGCGACCGCTTCCACGGAAAAGCCCGTCGGGTGAAACGCCGATAACTTTTGGAATTTCTGCTGGTCTTCCGCGCTCAAATCCAAATAGCTGATGTCGAAGACCTTGTCCATATCCCAGCGAGCGTCGCCGGTCATTTTTAATTCCGAGAATCTGGTTTGCGCGATCTCGAAATAGCGCGCCACAGGTTTACGCGTCCCTTCGAATTGGCGGATGCGCCGCGCGGCGATCTCCATGGCGAGCGGGTTGAATTTGCACCGTTCAGCAAGCGTTTTCACCGTATCGAGTTCGGGCGCAACAACCGCTTCGCCCAGGACCGCTTCGAATAACTGGCGGGCTTGATTCCAATCCATCGCATCCAGCGCAAAGTTTTTTACGCCGCCAATGTCCTGGATGCGGCTGGTCACCAGCGCGGCGCAGGGGCTGGGCGGCAGGATTTCCGCCAGCTGGTTCAACGATTCCTCGCGCACATCATCGAGAATCAGGAATATTTTTCTGGAAAGATAGACGTGGTGAAGTTCGTTCTTCAACCGTTCATCCGAATCGGTCGGCTGAATTTGCACGCCGCACTTTCCCATAATCTCGCTGAGTAATTGGCGCGGCTCCTTTTTGCCCACGTCCACCCACAGGACTTCGTATTCGGATTTCAACTTTTCTGCGGCTTGCTTTGCGAGCTCGGTTTTTCCAAGTCCGCCCGGGGCGTGGACGCCAACGATCGCTCCCGCATTTCCCTTGCGGATATGGGCGATCACATCCTCTTCGATCTTGCCGCGATGCACATACGTCTCCGCTTTGGCGGGAGGGATGAAACCGATGGTGTCGTGAGTCTCTGGCGGCGGAGGAGCTTGCTGGATTACAGTATTGCCATCGCCCGCGATGATCGTGGAATTAACAACATTCCCGCCAATGCCAGTGCCGCCGTTTTCCGCGTGAACGGATTTGGGCGGAGCCGACGATTTGTCTTTCTTTGCCATGCACGCCTCTGCTTCCCTGCTCTGGAGGATACCCGCTTATTGTAGAAAGAAGCCCGCTAAAATGCAAGCGGTTCATTTACCGGTTTTGCGATGGGGCGCTTTCAATTGTACTGCGGAACGAATCCGCAGGCGGCAGAAAAAAAAACAATGTGGATGCTTTCCGGCATCCACATTGTTTTTCGTTTGCAATTCGCGGAATGAGCTATCCGCCCAGGGCGACAGCCAGCACGTCGTAATAAGTGCCTGCGCCGAAACCGTCGAACAGAATATGCTGGCCCGGTCTCATCTTCGGCAGTTCACGCAGGAACGCGATCATATTGCTGGCCGCGCTGACGTTCCCGAAATCGTTCATCACCCACGGCATAGGGAATCGGATGCCCAGATTCGCAAGGTGTTTTTCCTTGAGCTTGTTGATCTTGTAATTGGCATGATGTACGATGGCCACTGCGATCTGCGTGGGCTGTCCCAGTTTGGCCATCATGTTCTGGTAGGCCTCATAGACGTCGGCCACCACCTGCACGCCGGTTCGGACGAACAATTTCACCATGCCCATCGGCCCGGCCATTTCGATCGGCGCGCCGTCTTCCGGTTCGTGCATCAGCCCGGCCACGCGGATGGATTGTCCGTTTTGCGAGATTTCCACCAGGGAATGTCCCGGAATCCGCTCGCCGGAATGCGGGTAGTACATGCGCACAGCCAGCACACCGTCTTCGTCGAAATTCTCGTGCGTCTTACCGGTGATGAATTTCATCGATTCGCCCGGCACCACACCGATGATCCCCGCGCCGTTCCCGAATAACTGGAGTGCATTCTTATCGTGCGAGTGCTGGGTGAAGCGGCTCAACCCTTCGATGCCGCCCAGCAGGACTTTCCTGCCCTGCAGTTCTTCAGCCACATTCAACTTGCCCGGAATTCCCAACCCCGGATTCATCGCCAGATTCAAACTGCCCACCGAACCGTCACAGGCCTTGTGCACACTGACCTTCAACGCGCTTTCAGAGACGCCGGCCCGCCGCGCAATTCTCTCGACGTAGTCGGTGGCGATCGGCCCGCTCATGCCGATCAAAACCGCCTCCACATCTTCGATGTTCCAGCCGTTGGCTTCGGCGGCCGCCCGCAAAAGACGCGCGCCCACCTGGGTTTCCAACTCAAGATGCTCGTTGTCTTCCATGTCCGGAGTATGATGCCGGCTTACAAAGCCAAGGTCGCCCAGGCTCATCAAATCGCTTTTATCCAGCGGCGCGCCCATGCGGTGCTCGACCAATCCCGGCAAAGACAGGTTATCGTAGCTCATCCCCCAGGTTCCGTACGCGCCGCCGATTCCCAAAGCGGAATTCGAGACTTTCTCAAATCCAAATGGAACTCCCTTGCTCACGGGAATCGTCGTCCGGTTGACGTTCGGCCGGTCGAAAAACGAGACAGAAGTTTGTGTGGATTCTGTCGATTCGGTAGTTTCACTCATAACAGGTTCTCCTTTCGTTCCTACCTACCTAAAACTTTTAGAATTGTAACCCCTAACCGGTAAAAGCGCCTCTCAAATTCATTTATCTCGACTCTCAAGTTCCCGCAAACCTTACTATTTTGACCGCTGGCGAATCGCTTCGTAAACGATCAGCGCGGTGGCGATCGAAACATTCAACGAATTGACCTTGCCGCGCATCGGGATCGAAACTTTCAGATCCGCTGCGTTCAACCAGAAATCGGAGAGGCCCCGGTCTTCCGTACCGACTGCGAGCGCGGTTGCCTGATTCAAATCCACGGATGTGTACGACGTTTCGGCTGAGGGCGCGGCGGCAAGAATCCGCATCGCGCGCGACTTCAACCAGGTCAGCGCCGAGGCGTTATCCACCTCGACGGCTGGCACCGAGAACAACGCCCCGCGGCTGGCGCGCACCACGTTGGGATTCCATAAATCCACGCGCGGGTCGCAGACCAGCAGTGCGTCCACTCCCGCCGCGTCGGCTGTGCGCAAAATGGCGCCGAGGTTGCCGGGCTTCTCCACCGACTCAGCCACAATCACCAGCGGTTTCGGGCTTAACTTCAAGTCGTTCAGTGTTTTATTGGGGATGGGAAAGATGCCCAGCCAGCCGTCCGGGTTTTGCCGGTAGGACATCTTCTCGAATACCGCGCGGTTGACGGTGAGAGTTTCGGCGGCGATGTTGTCAATCGGACGCGCAACAAGTTCGGGGGCGGTGAAGACCGTCTGCGGCTGAAAGCCGGCCGCGAGCGCCAGGGTCAGTTCGTCGAATCCCTCGACCAGCATCAACCCTTCGCGTTGGCGCTGGCGTTTGTCCTCGCGCAGTTTCACAACCTGCTTGACGCGCGGGTTTTGCAAACTGGTGATGTCTGTCATTTCTGTAACAGCAAACATGCGGCATAGTGCTGTTCGCCCACTTCCACATAGGCCGGATCTTCGATCTTGCAACGTTCCATTGCAACGGGACAGCGCGGATGAAAACGACAACCGCCCGGCAGGTCGATCGGGTTGGGAGTTTCGCCTTGCAGAATAAGCCGCTCGCGGCGCAAACGCGGATTCGGAACGGGGATGACGGAGATCAATGCCTTGGTATAGGGATGCTGTGGATTGGCCAGCACTTCGCGCGCCGCGCCCGTTTCCACGATGCGGCCAAGATACATCACCGCAATGCGGTCGGCGAAATAGGCAACTGTGCTGAGATCGTGCGTGATGAACACCAGGCTCACGCCGCGCTTCTGGCGAAGTTCGCGCAACAAATTGAGAATCTCGGCGCGGATGGAAACATCCAGCATCGAAACGGGTTCATCGGCGATCAACAGTTTCGGGTCGAGCACCATCGCGCTTGCGATCACTACGCGCTGACGCTGTCCGCCGGAAAGTTCATGCGGATAACGCTGGAGATATTCTTCCGCGGGGCGCAAGCCGGCATCTTCCAGCGCGGCCTTGACGCGCGCTTTGCGTTCCGCGCGTTCCTTGAGCAGGCCGTGTACTTCGAGCGGTTCGGAGACGATATCGTAAACGGTCGAGCGCGGGTTCAACGATTCGTACGGGTCCTGGAAGATCATCTGCGCGTGCAGGCGAAGTTCTTTCAGCGAAATGGCCTGATCCTGCCCCACCATTTGACCGTCGAAAAGAATTTCGCCGCGCGTCGGCTCCTCGAGGCCGATCAGCGTGCGCGCAATGGTCGTTTTGCCGCAACCCGATTCGCCCACGATCGCCAGCACTTCTCCGCGCTTTAACGTAAATGAAACATCGTCCACCGCTCTGACGTAATTCAACGGCCGATGAAGCAGTACGTCGGACATGGCCTGCCGAACGGGGAAATATTTATACAACCCCTGCACGTTCAAAACCAAAGGTTCGTTCATGTAAAGTTCGCCTCCCGGCCCTTGCAGAGCAGGCAGGCCGCATAATGTCCGTCGGCGATGGTGATCAGCGGCGGAACCTTTGTTTCACATTCGGGAATCTTCACGTCACAGCGCGGGTGAAAACGACAGCCGGTCGGCAGGTCGGTAAGGCGCGGCGGCGTGCCCGGAATCGAGGCGAGGGAGTCAACCGGCCGATTCAAGTCCGGGAAGGAAGCCAGCAACCGTTGAGTGTATGGATGCGAAGCGTGATTGTAGATGGCATCCGCAGTGCCGTATTCCGCCACCCGGCCGCCATACATCACAACGACCGAATCGCAGACCTCCGCCACAACTCCGAGATCGTGAGTGACCAGCACCACAGCCAGGCCGAGCGCTTTCTGAATATCGCGCAGAAGTTCCAATACTTGCGCTTGAATCATCACATCCAGCGCCGTAGTGGGTTCGTCGGCAAACAGCAGATCGGGCGCGCAGGCCAGCGACATGGCAATCATGGCGCGCTGACGCATGCCGCCTGAATATTGATGCGGATATTGATCGCGGCGCGCGCGGGCGATGCCGACCATTTCCAATAATTCGCCGACGCGTTTTTCCGCGGCCTCGCGGTCCATCAAATCGTGCAGTAAAATCGCTTCGCGAATCTGATCGCCGACCTTCATCACCGGGTTGAGCGCGTTCATGGCGCTCTGAAATACGATCGCCATTTCCTTCCAGCGATAAGCGCGCATTTCCGGTTCGCTGAGCGTCAGCAGGTCTTTTCCATTGAACTTCACATGGCCGTTTACGATTCGGCCATTGGACGGCAGAAGCCGCATGACCGACATCAGCGTGGTCGTTTTACCGCAACCCGATTCACCCACCAGGCCGACGGTCTGCCCTGGCATCACATCGAACGAGACGTCCTCGAGCGCGCGCGCCACTTTTCCGTTCGGCGTGATGAATTCGGTGCTTAGTCCGCGCACACTCAACAAGGGTTCGCTCATGATTCGGACCTTTGACTGGCCGCGATGGCGATCATGTTTTCATCGCCTTCAAGATGGTGCGCGGTCAAACGCGGATTGAGCATTTCCTCCAATATATTGCCCAATAAAATACAGCCCAGCGAAACCCAGACGATGGCCAGTCCCGGCGGAAGATAGAACCACCACGCGCCGTTCGTGACTGCGTTACGGTCGAAGGCAAAGTTGAGCATGGTTCCCCAGGACGGTTTGGTCGGGTCGCCAAGGCCAAGAAAAGCCAAACCGGATTCGACCAGGATGGCGGTTGAAATGGTCAACACAGTGTTCGCGACGATCAACGGCATAATCTGAGGCAGGATGTGTTTGCGAATGATGTGAATATGCCCTGCGCCGATGGCGCGCGCCCGCGCCACGTATTGACGTTCCTTGACGGTCAACACCTGCGAACGAATGAGGCGCGCGGCGCCGGTCCAATAGAGGAGACCGATTACGAGGATAATGATCACCAGTGGGGAAACATTGAGTTTCATCTGACGCAAAGTCGCGACCAGCACCAGCATCAAGGGCAGATCGGGGATGACCAGCAAAAGATCGGTGGCGCGCATGAGCAGGTTATCGGTCCAACCGCCGAAGTAACCGGCGAGAATTCCAAACAGGCTTCCCACGAACATGGCAATGAAACCCGCCATGAATCCGACTGTCAGGGAGATGCGCGCTCCGTAAACAAGCTCCGACCAAACATCGCGTCCGGCGTCGTCTGTGCCAAGCGGCCCGTGAGCGGACGGGGGAGCAAAGGTCATGCCGCTTCCATTTACATCGCGGATCACATCGGTGGGCTGATATGGAGTCAACAGCGGGGCAAAGATGGCGGCCAGCAGAGCCGTCAGAATCAGGAACCCGCCCAAAAGTCCGAGGTTGTTGCGGCGGAACGTCCGCCAAAATTCGGTCAGGCCGCGCATCCTAATTTGCCTTCACGCGCGGATCGAGGTAAGTATAAAGGATGTCCGCCAGCATATTGGCGAAGATCACGCTGACGGCCAGCAATAAAAACGCGCCCTGTAAAAGCGGATAGTCCTGCTTCGTGAGCGCATCCTGAAAAAGCTTGCCGAGTCCGTCGTAGGAAAAAACAGCTTCGATGTAAATTGCGCCCGAGACGGTAAAGCCAAGATTCAACGCGATCAACGTGACCACCGGGAGCATGGCGTTCTTGAGCGCGTGGCGCATCAGCACCTGCCAGTGACTCATGCCTTTGGCCTTGGCAGTCAGAATGTAATCTTCATTCAGCACTTCGAGCACCGAGGAGCGCATGATAAGCATATATTCGCCGAGGTAAAGGATGGTGAGAGTGAGCGTGGGCAGTGCCAGATGCCACGCCACATCGGGAATGACCGTGTAGAGCGGCTTGTTGATATTGGCCGGGCTGACGATACCGCCCGTGGGCAGCCCGAGCCAGGTACTGCCGGCGGCTAATAAGATGATGCCAAGCCAAAAAGTGGGTATGGCCCACGCGATCAGCGAAAAGGTCAATGCGCCCACGTCAACCGATGTTTTGCGCTTCCAGCCGGCCAACAGGCCAAGCGCCACACCGAAGAATATCGAAAGAATCTGCCCGAGGCCGATCAGTAAAAGCGTGTTTCCCAATTTGGCGATCAGAATATCGGCAACAGGCTGTCTTTGAGACCACGAAATGCCCAGGTTTCCCTGCAACCATTGCCCGAGCGTATCGAAGAACTGATCGGGAAAGACCGGCTTATCCAGACCGAATTGGACGCGCAGAGCCTGCTGAACCTGCGGCGAAATGCGCACGTTGCGCCCGATCACTGCCCGCACCGGGTCGCCCGGCAAGACTCGAAATAATACAAAATTGACGACCAGCACGATCAGCACGGTCATCAAGGAAAAGCCAAGTTTGCGAAGGAGATAATCCCTGCGGTTCATGAGTCGATTTTGCCAAAGCCCCTTTCTTCCTGCTGAAAGGGGCTTTGGCTGTTAATTTCACTTTACGGGTTTTACACTCACCAGCGATTGGGCGATATCGATTCCGAGCGGCGATTCGATGAATCCAGTGAACCGATCGGAGCGATAGGCCTGCAGGAATTTCTCGTAGTACAGCACAACGTAGGGACGGTCGTTGTAAACCATGTCCTGCATCTGCCAGACGATCTGTTGGCGTTCATTCTTGTCGATGGCTTTCTGCTGATCGAGATACAACTGGTCGTACTGCGGATTGTGATAGCCGCTATCGCTCCAGCCGCCCGAAACAAATTGGTCGGTGGTCAAAACGCTCAGGATGAAATCCGGATCGGGATCGGGGCCCCAGCCCCAGATAACGAGATCATAATCTCCGGTGGGCGTCATCGCCGCGGTGAGGCTGTCCGAATCAACCGCTTCGACGTTGGCTTTCACGCCGATTTGTTTGAACCAACCTGCCAGCATGTCCGCGATGCGCGGGTAAACCGGGTTGGAGGTTGGGAATTGCAGGCGGAACTCGAGTCGCAAGTCGCCTTTGGTACGAACGCCGTCCGAGCCGAGTGTGTAGCCGTCCGCATCCAGAATCTGATTGGCCTTGGCAATATCGAAAGAAACCACCTGGATATTTGGGTTATGCCAGAAACCGCCGCCCAGCGTCGGCGGCACGATCGTATCTCCGGGAGAGCCGAGTCCCTGAAGCGCGATGTCAACCAGGTCCTTGCGATTGATGGCAGTCTCCAGCGCAAGGCGGACTTGAGGATCTTCGAGTGCCGGGTTGCGTTTGGGAGCCGGATCATTCTTGGGATCGACCGAGTTGATGATCAGTTCGTTGAAGTAGCGGCCATCTTCCTCCACGGCTTTGACATTTGCAAGCCCCTGGATTGTTTGGAATGCGGTCGCGGGCACTTCGTCGATCAGGTCAATATCGCCGGCTTTAAGGGCCTGCACCATGGCATCGGCGTTATCGAACTTTTGGAAGATGACTTGATCCAGAATCGGCGGAGTCTCGAAATAATCCTTGTTGGCGTCGAGGATTAGAATACCTTTGTCTTTATCGAAAGTATTGATCTTGAACGGGCCTGTTCCGACGATATTGGAGTTATTGAAATTCTGCAGGTCTTCAGACGTTTTGAAACCTTCAAAATCGGGCGGATAGACTGCGTACAGGAAGGACAGGCGATAATCCATGTTCGCGATCGGATACTCTGTCACAATTTGGAGGGTCGTATCGTCCGGCGCAGTGACTTCCTTGAAGCCGCTGGTATAGCTCGACGACGTGGACCACCCATCGGGGTCCTGCATGATGGCGTTGATCGCCCAGGCAAGGTCGCTGGCCTTGAACGCTTCCCCGTTATGCCATTTGATCCCGCTCTTCAAATGAACAGTCCAGGTCATATCATCCGAGGCCACAGACCAATCTTTCGCCAGGACGCCCACATATTTTCCATCCGGCGCTTCGGTGGTCAGGGTGCTGTACACCAGATCAAAGACCGTGTACGCTTGAGTCAGAAAAGCGTAGGCCGGGTTCAATGTATCTGGATTCTCATCCCAGCCGATATGCAAAACGGCAGGTGCAGATGAAGCCTGCGTGCCGCACGCCGAAAGAATCAAAGCGGCCAGCACAATTAAATAGAAAATCTTTTGTTTCATGCCATTCTCCTCTTTTGTTGGTCTAAAACGAAAGCAACCCGCATGAGGGCAGAACACAGCCTCACGCGAGTTGCCTAGCGGTCATCTCTGATGAAAGAAGAACGATCTCTGAAATAGCGGTTCATCATTCCTTGCAAAAGATTGTACTGGATTTTTTTATTTAGGAAAAGAGTATATACTCTATTTCATAAAGGTAGTCAAAGGAGTTTATATATGGAAAAACCCGTCAAATTGGTCGAAAAATACGAGCGCAACGGATGGCCGTCGGTCGCGCGGCCGGACCTCAAGCCGCCAACAGGCTGGAATCTTTCTCTGATCACTTCGATTGAACGGATTCGTTGCCAGGCGTTATCGCCCGATGGAAAGACTATCGCATTCATCAAAGACAGCGAAACTCTCTCCGACGTTTATCTGCTTCCGTCAAATGGGGGCTGGCCCAGCCGAATCAGCACCGAGCGCGGACTTGTGCCGTATTGGGACGATGAAATTCCACAGTGGTCGCCCGACTCGCGCTGGATCGCATTTACCATGAAAGATCATGTTCATATTGTTCCGGTGGACGGCGGGCTTCCGCGCAAGCTGACCGATTTCACCGCATCCGCCTCCAGCCCAAAATGGATGCCGGATTCGCACGGCATCATCGTCGGCGTGGAACGCAATGATGCCGATCAACTCATCCTCACCGATATTGAAGGCGCCTGGCCGCGCGCGCTAACCACCGACTCGAACGGCGATCATTGGGATCCTCAACCATCGCCGGATGGAACAAAGATCGCTTTCGTTTATCGCCCTTTCGACGATTTGAATCGTTTGGATATCCGCCTGCTGGATATGGCAACCGGTCAAACCCATCTTGTGCATGGCTTGCCCAAAGTGCGCATGTGGGCGCCGCGCTGGTCGCCGGGCGGGGAATGGCTGGCGTTTATTTCGCAGGAAGCCGGTCACGACGATCTGTGGATGATCAAAGCCAGCGGCGAAGGAATGCATCAGGTTACGAAGGAAGGCTACGATATTGCAGATATAGACTGGTCGCCGGACGGCAAGTCTATTGCCGCGACGTTGAACCGCGATATGTCGTTCGAACTGGTTCTTATCGATCCGGAATCAGGACAGGTGTCCGCGCTGAGAAGCGAGCTGGGATTCCACTCCCGTCCCACCTGGTCCCCGGACGGCAAGTCGCTGACCTTTGAGTTTGAATCTCCAATCCGCGTTCCGGATATCCATCGCATCGATATCGAAAGCAGGCAAACAACTCAATTGACATTCTCACAATCGCCCGCTTTGACGCTCAACCACATGCTGATGCCGGAGCGCGTGAGCTATAAAAGTTTCGATGGGCTCGAGATACCGGCCCTGCTCTTCAAACCGAAAAAATCGAACGGAGCGGCGATCGTGCATCCGCACGGCGGTCCCTCCTCGTTGTACGGATTCGAATGGGACATCCTTGCACAATATCTGGTTGCCAAAGGCTATACATTTTTGGCGTTGAATTATCGCGGCTCCACAGGTTTCGGCGTGGAGTTCGAGCATCTTAACTACGGAGATTGGGGCAAGGGCGATACGCAGGATTGCTTATACGGCGCAAAATATTTGAGAACTATGCCGGGCATCGATCCCGCCGCCATCGGTGTTTTTGGCGGCAGTTATGGCGGCTATCTGACGGTCTGCTCGCTTTCGCGCGATCCTGAATATCTCTTCGCCTGCGGCGCGGCCAAATACGGCGATTCAAATTTGCTCAGTTCCTGGGCGCAATGTTGCCGCGAACTTCGTCTTTACACGGAAATCTTCCTCGGCCATCCCGCCAGGCATCGGCAGGTATATCTGGACGGCTCCCCCATCGCGGAAGTGCAGAACGTAAAAAAACCGGTGCTTATCCTGCATGGGCTATTGGATGAAATCGTTCCGCCGGAATCTTCCGAAGAGTGGGTTGAAGCTTTGCGCAAGGCAGGCAAAACTTTCGAATATAAAACCTACGACGATGAACCGCACGGCTTCCTGCGGCGCGAGAATCTGCTGGACGTGTATGCCCGGCTCGAGCAGTTTTTAGATTGGTATTTATTGCCGAAATAATTATAATATATTGGCTACGCGAAATCCACTAAATGACTGATTTTTTTCACTACGATCACCTGACCTGGCCGGAAGTTGCAAATCTGGCGCGTAACACGCCGCTCATTCTTCCGCTGGGCTCAGGCTATGACTTGGGCCAGCTCACCGTTTCGTTGGGTAATCCCAGCCGAATCGGACTCCTGCCATCTTTTCCGTTCGGCTGGCGCGGCAGTGGACTCGCTATTCCAGAGTCCGTGTTCTTCCCGTACGTTGAAAACCTGCTTGACAGTTTGCGCGACGATGGCTTTACGCGCGTGTATTGCCTGGCGCCGCAGGGGTTGGATGCGCAATTCTTCATTCGCGAACGCAACGGCGAATCGTACATCGCCCTGCCCCACTCATCGCAATTGGCCGGAGTCTATTCCCTACCTCCCGATTCCGAGCGCGGCAAAGTGATTTTGATCCCCATCGGGCACACAGAACAACACGGCCTGCACCTGCCCCTCTCTGTGGATACGATCATCATTGACGCAATCGCAAAAGAAACAGCCGGAAAGGCTTCAGCCCGCGCTTATACTCTGCCGGTCATGCCGTTCGGAGTGAGCGCGCATCGCAGTTCCTTTGCCGCGACAATGAATGCCGGCGGGCGCGCTTTCGAAGATTTCTGGGTCGCTGTGATCGACGCGCTTACAGAACGCGGCTTCGACCGTTTTTATTTCATGAGCGGGCACGGCGGCAATATGTCGTTTCTCGTCAATATAGTGAAATATGCCGGGGAGCGCCATCGCCGCATTTTCTGCGCCACGTCTTTTCTGCATACGTCAGGTCCGATCGGTGCGGCCGCGCTGGAAAAATATCGGGAGTCCAAGATTGGCGGCATGGGCCACGCGGGCGAACTGGAAACATCGTTCATGCTGTATCTGCGCCCGGACTTGTGTCACATGGAGCGCGTAGTGGATGAAACAGACTTTATCGCCACGCCATCCTATTTCATGGACTGGATCGAGAGCGGCTCCCTGATCGCGAATCCACCCTGGGATGACGATACAAAGACAGGCGCGTACGGAGCGGGTAGTCTCGCCACCGCGGAAAAGGGCCGCTTATGGCTGGAAGCGGCCGTTGAGGAAAAAATCGCTCACGTGGAGGAAATCCACGAGCAATACGCGCGCAGAGAATTTCGCCGAAACGCAGGCTATGGCTTATGGGGAAAGAAATCAGAGCAGGTTAATCAATGATCGGTCTTGTCCTTCAATCGCCTTCAGTATCGGCGCTCGCAACGCGATAGCCGTGTGAAGTCCATAAATCAAGTGCAATTGCGCGCGCATCGAGTTCAACGCCCTGCCCGGCAAAATATTCACAGACGCGCTGTACGTCACGCTGGAAGATCTCAAAGGCGCGGCGATTTGCTTTCGGCGAGACAACCTGCGGGAAATCAATCAGCTTAATGCCGCCATCCCAGTACAGGATGTTATACGCCGATAGATCGCCATGAATATGCTCGTTTGCAAGCATGATCTCGATATTGCGCAAGACGCGGTCAAATAACAGTTTCGCTTCGGATGGCTCAAGATCGATCCCGCTCAAAGACGGAGCGGTCATGCCTTCATTGCCGACATAGTCCATCACGATGACATTACTCGACATCGCGTACGGTCTGGGTACATCCGCGCCTGCCGCGCACAATTCCTGCATGCAGGTAAATTCATACGCGATCCAGGATTGATGCAACAGCGCGCGGCCATACTCGGTTTTCTTCTGCATGGCGTGCAGTTTGCCGCCATCTATTACAACACGGCCTCCTTCGTCAAGATCGGGGCGCCCATTGCGATACATACCGTCATTGCGCAGATTTCTCAGCATGCGCGGACGATAGACTTTGGCCGCAACGAATTCCGCGCCGGGGGTCGCCGCGCCCGCTTTGCAAAGATAGACGGAGGCCTCCTTCCCGGCCTTGACCTTGCGCAACACATCTGAAATCCATTGCTGTCCGGCAATATCGGCCAGGGAAGATAACAGCCAGGCTTCCTCGAAGCGAGCGGCTTTGTAAGTGAACTTAAATTCGCGAGCCGCCTCCTGCGCGCGGACAAATAGATTTGCGTCCGCTTCCAGCTTGTGCGATTCGCGTTTTTTGGATACTTTTCTATTCAATCGGCTTGCAGTATCTTGATCGAGATCGTCGAGATCCTCGAAGTATTCATATGCGTCATTCAGATTCATCTTGATTTTCCTTAAATAAAAACCACAGGTCGGCCCTGCGGCGGGAATCAAAAAACCGCAGGACAAGCGCGCCTGCGGTTCGAGGAGAATCAAAATGAACTAAATCGACCCGGCAGGAGGCGCGCTAACAACAGCTGAGTAAAGAACCAGGATGGCTTTCATCGGTTGTGACGTACCTCCTTTCGAGAATGGCAGTGCCGGAATTCTAGCCGACGAGCCCGTATCGGTCAAGAGAGCTCGGAAAGTCGCATTGCATGGTCGGCTCACTCACGCCGTTCTTTTCTTCTGCGCGCCCTGAGAAGCACCGTCAAATACAAAGCAATTCCAAAATTGAAGAAGCTCGCCCCGCGAATATCCGGCGCGGAGCCGATATTTCCGATACTAAGATTATGCGGCCAGATCAGCGCGACCAGATCGGCCACTTTGGTCACGAAAACTTTATCGTACAGCACAATGGCCGCCGCGCCGATCAACAGGCCGGGCACATTCCCCGCCCCGCCGAGAATCACCATCGTCAGAATCAAGGAAGTGGTTTGAAACGACATCGTCTCAGGGTCCACATACGAAAACGTTCCCGCGTACAGCGCACCGGCCAACCCTGCCAGAGCGGAACTGAAGATCAAAGCCCACATACGTTCCCGGCCCACATTCACACCGGAGGCTTGTGCGGCAGATTCGTCTTCGCTGGAGGCCACCCAAGCGCGGCCCGTGCGCGAGCGCATCAAACGCTGACTCGCCAGCGAGATAAGCACAACAAACACAAAGACGAGATAAAACTTGATCGTCGGGTCTGCCAGGCTAAAGTCCAGGAAATGAGGCGCAGGGAAACCGCCAAAGCCGCCCGCCCCGCCCGTCAGGTCGTGCAAGTTGATCGCCGCCTGCCGCACCATGAGTCCCAGCGCGAGGGTGGCCACTGCCAAAAAATCTCCTCGCAAACGAAACGCCAGGCCGCCTTTGAGCCATCCAAGCAGACTTGCCGCGCCCGCGCCCACCAACAAGGCCACCACAGCATCATAATGACTCAATAATGCGCCCGCATAGGCGCCTAACCCAAAACTGGCCGCGAAGCCGAAATCCAGCAAGCCCGCCAAACCCAGCGCCAGATTCAAACCCAACGCCAGCAAAATAAAAACTTCCACCGTGCGCAGGATGATCTGCCCGCCCCAATGAAACCAGCCCGAAAGAATAGGAAACGCGCCCAAAGCAATCAGCAGGATGACCAGCCAGCGATTCGTTCGGGACCCCGAATTAGCCGCCGTTAAAATGACCGAATCGCGCGTGGAAGCGGATTCCGTTTCCGCGCCTTCCACAGAGGCGAGGCCCGTTGGCCGCCAGGCAAGCAGGATCACCAGCAATGCCAAAACAAAAAACGGCGTCCATTGCGCGCTGAGATAGTAATCGCTAAGCGAGGAGAAAACGCCCATGGTCAACCCGCTCAGCAGTGCGCCAACCGGTGAGCCAATGCCGCCCAACAGCGCGGCCGCGAAAGCGATCAAGCCGCTTTGCGCGCCGGCCGCGCCGAACGGACGCGAATAATACAGCGCAAAGATAAAGGCGGCCGCGCCCGCAAAGGCCCCGCCGACAGCAAAGGCATTTCGAATCGCGGCATTGATGTTGATGCCGAGAATCTGCGCCAGTTCCTGATTCTGCGCCAAAGCGCGGATCGCGCGGCCCGTATAAGTCTTTTTGAGGAACCAGATGGCCAATAGCACGAACGCGATAGCCATGAACAGGACAAACACGTCGCTGAAGCGAATCACAAGATTCGAGAAGCCCAGTTTCGCCGCCAGATTGATTTCAGGCAAAAGATTTGGGATGCCGTCGGTGGGCACTTCCGGCAAGCCCGGCACACTGCGATGCTCGCCCGGAATCCACGATCCCTGAAATGTGCGCCAGATCAGCGACCCCTGATACAGAATAAATGAAATGCCCAAAGTGGCGATCAACGGCGCAAGCTGGGACGCGCCGCGGAAGGGCCTGAATCCGAATTGGTCAACGCCCATGCTAAGGAGTGCGCCCAAAACCATGGCCGCGCACAAAGCCATTAACAGAATTCCTGCGATTTGTAACGGCGGCCAGCTTCGCTGTACGCCGATAAAGTTAATCAACGAGGTGACCAGGGCGGTCGTCAACGCGAAAACATCGCCATGCGCAAGATTCAGCACGCGCACCGTACTGTAGATCAGGGTCACGCCGATGGCATTCAGCGCCAGTACTGCGCCGTTGGAGAGGCCAAAGACCAGAATCTGGATCAGGGTCTGGAATGGATGCGGGGCCTGAGATTGCGGCGGCTGAGTGGATTGGGTCGCCTGCGCAACAGGGGCCGCCTGCCTGACCGCGCTCCAAGTCACATCATAATCGCCGTTACAGCGCGGATTACGTTCATGCCAATGGATTTCACTGCGGCCCGAAGCAGATTGATCGTTTGTAAAAACAATTTCGAGGGAGTCCGATCCCAATGAGGCGGCGGCTCGATTCGATTGAATCGCAATTTGTCGTTCGGGAGGCATGTTTACGAATTGAAAGGAATAACAGGGAATTCCATCGGTGCCGATAAAGTTGTACGAAAACCCCGCCAGTTTTTCAGCGCGCACAATGAAATTGATCTCGAACTTCAACCCGTTCGAATCCTGCCCTTGTGCGTTCCAATTTCCATCCAAAGGCGAGCTCGGACCGGCGGCAACTGTGGTCGGCACGGGAGTCGGAACTGCCTGAGGCTGGCAGGCGGCAAGAAAGGGAAAAACGATTATCGTCAAGAATATTTTTCGCATGGCGGTGTTCATGAACAGGCGGCAATTTTCCATGGAGGGCATCTCTCAACTTCGGGTTTTAAGCACGAACAACACGAGGCTCACTGGCTTCTGCGGCAAGCCGTTTATGATTCCGTCTTTTTTCCCATGACTTCCGAGAAATCCGCGTATCCGAAGAGGGACGATACGGACTTAACACTCTCTTATTCGATTCGCACAAAATTACAAAGCGCCAAAATCGCAAAGACGATTTGGCTCGCAATGATCAAACGCTTCGATTTTATCGTGAAAACTTGAAATACAGCGAGCGCGGGATTCCTATTGGAACCCCGGCCACTTGATCGCAGATGGGCCATCGTAGCCATCGGAGTCGACCAGATACACGCGCCCATGCGACGCCTCGGAACAGCCCGGCTCGTCCGTAATTATCACTGTCGAATCGTAAGCGCCAATCGGTGTGAATACCAGCCGGCCCTTCTGGCACGTCCACAATTCGACCAGCCAAAGCGGGCTCTTGGTGCTGTGATCTCCGCGCATACCCGGCGGGAGTGGGGTGGTGTAATCCCAGGTGATCGTCACCTGATCCTTGCTACGGATGGCAATCACGTTCATCGGCGGCGGGTAAAGCGGCGATTTCGGCAAAGGCGTTTGATCAGGATAAGCCGGGAAGAGCCCGGCGAGATCTCCATCCACATCCATGCTCTTCAAACTCACCCAACACGGATTCGATAGCCGCGTGGAAAGAGTGAATGTGTTCCCCACTAACAGCCATGTGCCAGCGGTGTTTTGGTTGATCCCCAGCACACTCAAATTCGCGCCTTGCTTGAGACCATATTTATACAAATACATACGGCCCGGCCCATAATAACAAGCCACATCGTCAATCACGGTGCCGCGTAAAATTGTGTAAACCGGAGTTGGCGTAACGGTTGGGGTGTCTGTCATCGTTGGCGTGAACGTCACAGTAGATGTCGGCGAGGCGGTGAGCGAAGGAGTCGCTGAGGCAGTCACCGAGGCGGTAAAAGTCGGTGTATGCGTTGAGCTTGGCGTCCAAGTGACCGTCAATGTGGGGGTCGCGCTGGGCGGCGAAAGCAGATTCAAGAGCATAGCTCCCGCGCCGCCGAGGAGCGTCCCTCCCAGCGCCGCGGCGGTCACCAATCCGCCGACCAGCCACGCGAACCATCCGCGCTTTACGGTTGCGGGCCTTGCAACGGCAACCGGCCCAAGTAATCCCAGGTTATGCTGGCTATAGGCCAGCCCAACTTCATCTTTGGCGGCGCGGCGCACCACACAAGCCTGTTGCAAAAAATTGCGGGCCGTGTGCGCGTCGTTCATTCCCAAAGCCCGCGTACCCAACTGATGCAAAGCCCAGCCTTCCGATAAATGATCCTTTGAGGCGCGCGCGGCCTCCAACAAACGACCGAGCAATCTCTGCCATACATCCCACAAGCCGTGCAGGGTAAGATACGGGTCGAGCTTTCGTCCCAGCGAAATCACCTTGGCCCAATTACGGTTGGCCGCGCACCATTCGATCAACCCAATTAAATTTCCCAGCTCATCCCCCACGAAATCGAAATCGTCCCATCGTTCGTCCATGGCGGAAGACATTTCTTCCAGCCAGCGCTCGCGCGCCGACTGAAGATTTACGCGGTCGAGCATCATGGCGCGCATGCCGGGCATCAGCCTCAGGCGCGGACTATTAGCCTGCAACAGTTCCATCGACTCTAATTTTCCGCTGACAGCTTTTCCGCCCGCCAGGCCCTCCAGCCATTTTCGATCTACAGAAACGCCGAAGGCCGCGGCGGACATGGTCATCATGCCGCGCTCATCCTCGGATAATTGATTCCACATCAAAGCCCAGGCGCGTTCGAGCGCGGCGCGCCCAGCTTCTTTCGAGGAGGCGGCCGCGGTGCGCAATTGGTCCAGCACGTCTATCAGCTTGAGTCCCTTTTCGCGGATCACATTCGCAACGATCGCCAGCGCGGCAGGTACATCATCCAGCAATTGAGCGATCCGATCGGCAGGAACCTGGTTGGCGTCATCCAATTTCAATTCGGCGCGGTCGAAGAACAAAGCCAGCGCATCGGCACGCGGCATCGGTGAAAGCGAAAGGTCCTGAAATGCGTCGAGGCGCGAACCGGCTTCGGCCGCGATCAGAATCGGCGCGGACGGAAACAGATCCAGTAATTTTTGCAGATTGTCGTCTGTGAGGGTCAGTGAGTTGAGCAGTACCAAAGCGCGCACATTGCTCAAATATGTACGCGCAGTCGTCAGGTCCACCTTGAGCGCAGGGTCGGACTCGAACAACGCATCGAAGAGGCGTTGAACAATATCCCCAAAGCCGAGCATCTGCCCGGTTTCATCTACGCCTTCGAGATAGACAACTCCATTGGGCTGTGAAGTCGCGGCGGCGCCGTTAGCGGCCTGCTTGACAAGCGTGGTCTTCCCCATACCGTCCATGCCGTGCAGGAGGATCGGGTCGGAAGCGGCAATCCAGCTTTCCAGTTTCTCCAGCTCGGCTTTGCGTCCGATAAAACCGCGCGGTCTGCGCGGCGCCTTGGGTGAAAGACTCCGCGCCTGAACGCGCGGCTCGGCCTGCTTATATACAACCGTGCCGTAATTTGTATTAACTACAAAGTTATTATCGCCGACGACGATATTGCCTTCGACGTTACCTTGCACATTGACAGTTGCCATAGGAAATAAAAGCGCCCTGCTGATTTAGGGCAGGGCGGCAGATGAACAGCTATTTCGGTTTATTCGAAACTTTATTATTGTTGCCAACCACGATGTTGCCTTGCACGTTTCCGCCGACGGCCACACCGCCCTGCCCGGCCGCAACACCGCCATTCGTCGCAACCGCGCCACTGCCCTGCAACCTGATCGTTTCCTGTTGAGCCTTGTCGGTCAAATCGGATAATTCTTTCAGGAAGGCGGGGTCATCCTTCAACATCTTCCGCAGTTGAGTTTCGAACGCGGCCTGATTATCCTGATCGCTCGGATTTTGCACCAGATCTACGACCGCATCCTGCGCGGCAGGCTTGGACTGGAACCTTTGGGAAATTTTGTCCCACAACGCGCCAACTGCTCCGGGCAGTTGTTCGGCGGCCTTATCGGCCAATACCTTTCCCGCCTTGGCAAGATACGGCGCAAGCAGGGTCGTGACAGACGCGGCCAATGTAATTGGATCCATAGCTCTCTCCGATTCGGTTAAATAAGGCTAAAAGAACTTTAATAGTATACGGAAATCGGCAGGGTAAGGCAAGAGCCAATTATCTCGATTTTCGTCAGCGCGTCTTCAAGATCATTCCTGAAATCCCGTGCGATACAACTCGTAATACGTTCCCCTATTTTCCAGCAATTCCGCGTGTGTTCCATGCTCCACGATCCGCCCGCCCACGATCACAACAATCCGATCGGCGCTCGTAATGGTAGACAGGCGATGCGCGATCACGAACGCGGTCCGCCCCTTCAATAGCCGCGCCAGCGCGCGTTGGATGATTTGCTCGGTCTGTGTATCTACGCTGGAGGTAGCTTCGTCGAGAATCAGGATGCGCGGATCCGCCAATAAAGCGCGCGCAAATGACAGCAATTGCCGCTGGCCGACGGACAACAACACGCCTCCTTCCTCGACCGAGGTGTTGTATCCGTTTTTCAAGCGGACAATAAACTCGTGCGCGCCTACCGCCTGCGCCGCGGCGATCACATCTCCGTCGTTCGCGCTCAAACGACCGAACAAAATGTTCTCCTGCACCGAACCGTTGAATAGAAACGGATCCTGTAACACAATTCCCATCTGACGGCGCAAACTGGCCTGCGTGACTTCACGCAGATCGTGACCATCCACCAGCACGCGGCCGACGGTTGGGTCATGAAAACGCGAGAGTAATTTGACGATCGTAGTTTTGCCCGCGCCGGTTTCACCGACCAAGGCGACGGTCTCGCCGGGATGTACGCGCAAGTCAATGTCCGTCAATACCGGCTGAGGATCATCCGAGTAATGGAAAGACACATGGTCGAACTGAACTTCACCCTTGATGACAGGCAGGTCGCGCGCGTCAGGCGCATCCTGCACATCCACATCGGTATCGAGCAGGGCCAGAATGCGCTCTCCGCCCGCCATAGTGGATTGCAATGCGTCGAAACGGCGGCTCAGGTCGCGGATGGGATCGAAGAATCGGTCAATGTAAAGAATGAACGCGACCAGCACTCCCGCCGTAATCTGCTCTCCCAATACTGCCGTTCCCCCAACCCACACAACCAGCGCAGTGGCAACCGCGCCGAGCACGTCCACCACCGGGCTGAAGAACGAAGCAATGCGCGCCGCGTCAATGGCGCGCTCGAGGTGATACCGATTTACATATTCGGCAAAATTATTGTAATTATAGATTTGGCGCGAGAACGCCTGTACCACGCGCACGCCGTTGACATTCTCCGCCAGAACCGAATTCACCCACGAGATCGCGGCGCGCACTTTACGATAGGCCGCGCGCGAGAAACGCCGAAAGAGCAGAGTCGCCAGCACCATAAACGGAAGCACGCTAAAGGTCAGAAGCGCGAGGCGGACATTCATGGTGAGCATCACAATGATGATCATGATCAGCGTGAATAAATCGCGCGTAACGGCCAGCACAGCCCAGGTCAGAAAGTCGCGCAAAATCTCCACATCGTTGATGACGCGCGTGATGACGCGTCCGACCGAATAGCGGCTGTAAAAACTCAAAGAAAGTTGTTGCAGATGTTGAAAAAGGACAGTTCGCAGATCGTAAATAACCGCCTGCCCCACCCAGGACATGATATTCACGCGGAAGTACGTGGAAACCCATTGCACGACGGCGGCGCCAAGATAAGCCAGCACCGTGTATCGTAACGCATCGTAATTTTTGGCGGTCAGGCCGCTGTCAATGGCAACCTTTACGAAATAAGGCCCGGCCACCGCCGCGGCAGAAGCCAGAAACATCAGAACAGCGGCAATGAGCAATTGACCCGAGTAAGGCCGCGCGTATCCGAACAGCCGCCGCGCGACTTTAGGATCATAGCCTTTATCGTAGAGTTCTTCAGATTGAGTTACGTAGGCGGGTGGTGTAATTGTGTGAGTCATGATCACTGCATATTATGAAAGCGAACGATCGACAGAGGGGCGCGCGGTTTCAGCGGGTTTGATCTCCTCGAGAGTATCCATGAAGGCGCGGTTTTGATTGAGTTGCAAATCGTGAATTTCGCGATACAGGCCGCCTTGCGCCAAAAGTTCCTCGTGCCTGCCGCGCTGGACAATGCGGCCATTGTCCATGACGAGGATCAAATCCGCGCGGCGCACCGTGGACAGGCGATGGGCGATCACAAAAGTAGTGCGGCCTTCCATCAGGCGGTCGAGCGCCTCCTGAATTAATTTCTCGGTCTGCGTATCGACTGAGGAGGTTGAATCGTCCAGAATAAGAATGCGCGGATTCATCAACAACGCGCGCGCAATCGCCACGCGCTGGCGCTGGCCGCCGGAAAGCGTCACGCCGCGTTCGCCAACAATTGTGTCGTAGCCTTTTGGAAAGCCGCGGATAAATTCATGCGCCTGCGCGGCCCTGGCCGCCGCGACCACATCATCGTCGCTGGCCTTGGGCCTCCCATACGCGATATTGGCCTTGATCGTATCCGAAAACAGCAATGAAGTTTGTAGGACGATGCCAATCTGCTTGCGCAGTGAAATCAAATCCACCTTCCGAACATCCATGCCATCCACCAGCACCGCGCCGTCCATCACATCGTAAAAGCGGGGGATCAGGTTGACGAGCGAGGTCTTTCCCGAGCCGGTTTGCCCGATAAGCGCAACGATCTGATTCGGCTGAACGTCGAGGTCAATATCCGAAAGGGCAACCGATTTTTCGTCGAGATAGCGAAGCGAGACGTGCTGGAAGACGACGCGTCCCGTCAAAGGCGGAAGCGTGACCGCATCCGGCGGCGACTCGATCTCCGGTTCCGTTTCGATGATCTCCAGCACACGTTGCGCGCCCGCCGCGGCTTCGCCCGCGCCATTGACCATCCACGCGATCTGTTGCACCGGCGCCGAGAGCATAAGCACATAAGAATTGAAAGCCACAAGTTCGCCAACTGTCATCCGGCCCTGCAAAACCAGCTGACCGCCGAAGATCAGAATCAGAATCGTCCCAAGCGTGATCAGAAGGTTTGTGGTGGGCATTACTTTCGCCCACTCGCTCATAACCTTGATGCGCGAATCGAAGTACTGGCGGTTGGCTTTTTCAAAACGGTCGATCTCGTACGGTTCACGCGCAAAGGCGCGTACCACTTGAACGCCGGAGACGTTCTCCTGCAAGCGCGAAGACAGGTCGCCGAGCGTCAAGTCCACGTTGTAGAACAGGCGCGTCGCCCTGTTCCCAAAATCGGCCGTCATCATGATCATCGGAATTAACGGCAGAAGTGAAATAAGAGCCAGCATCGGGTTGGCGAGCACCAGAAGCGTAATTACGCCAACCGACATGAAAAGCAGTTGAACGATCTGAAGGATGCCGTCGCCCGCGAAATTTTGTATGGCGCGCACATCTTCGATACAGCGCGAGATCAGTTGGCCGGTCTGGGCGTGATCGTGATAGGTAAAAGTAAGATACTGAATGCGGTCGTACATGGCATTACGAAGATCGTATCCAATGCGCGCCGCGGTCCATTCTGAAAGATAACGTTGTCCCAAATTGAGAAGCGCGGTGACCAGACCCAGCAGGAGGAGAATGACGGCGGAACGAATTAAATATTGAACTTCGCCTTTAATCAGGCCGTCGTCAACGATTTGCTCGATGATCTGCGGAATAATCAACGACAAGCCGGTGGCCAGGAAGAGGCAGGCGAGGTTGGCGGCAATTTGCCAGGCATACGGCTTCAAGAAGCCGCGAAGACGAAGTAAGGGTTTCATAGGTGGGGAATCGAGGATACCATAATTCCCGTCCCCTGAGAATTTGTTTTGGTCAGACCGGCTTTATGGTTACAGAGACTATTCAGCGCCGCATCGGACAGCGCGGGTTAGATAAGCGGAAATCGGTAAAGGTCAGTTGATCGAGTCTTTTCATGAAGCGGATCGGCTCAAACCGGTTTTCGAGTCCCCAGCCAGGTGCCTAATGCCGCGAACAGCAAAGCGCCTCCAATGATCAAAAGGGCTGTGAGGTTGAGCCTGCTGGCGGACGGGGAAGAAGGTTTTGCCGTCGGCGTGGGCGTATCAGAGGCCGCATCAGTCCCGGGTACTGTTTGAACCAGAGTCGGGGTCGAGGTGGGAAGCAACGGCGTCAACGTGGACGTGGCGATCAGAGTCGGCGTTTCCGGTATCGGCGTAGGGCCTTTTCGAATCAACAATTTCTGGCCGAGAATAATATCAATGGACGTCAAGCCATTTAGTTGTTTGATGCTCTCGATCGTCGTGCCATAAGCAATGGCGATACTCCACAAAGTCTGACCATAGGCGACTTCGTGATAGACCAATCCGTCAGAGCGCGGCGTACTGGTGGTCACAGGCACGATATATTGCGAAGACTGGGGCGTGCCGGGCGTTACCACAGGGTTGTTTTCCGTTCCACCGGGGCCTGCGTTCGATCCCGCCGGCGCTCCGGCATCCAATACGTAATATACCGTCCCGCCTGCTTTGCTCACGCCCGCGCCCGCGTCGATAAGATTCTGAGAGAGCATCGTGTTCAAGTGCGGAGCGTCGCCCTGCCACGCGCTCACGGCGCCGGCAGGTGAAAGCCCCGCGCCGCCCCACCAATTCTCAGAGAAGAAACTGCTCACAGGATAGCCTGCCGCGGCCGCGCGATCCACTGGACGAGTCCCGCCCGGGCCAACATGACCCGAAGCGCCGCCGGTCGCGGCCAAATAATCCGCCTGGTTTTGCGCGATCTGCATCAAAATCGAATTGGCATTATAAGGTGGCAGTCCATGAGAAGCGCGCAAAGCATTCACAGCCGCCAGCAGATCGGAACCTGTTTGCGGCAGAATAGAACCGGACGACCGCGCGCGCACATCAATAGGATATAAACCAGCCGTCAGTGCGACAAGTAAACTGAGCGCCAGAAAAATCGCGTGAATTCGAATCATCTTGAAAAAATTATACCCGTTTATGAATTGAGAGATTCTCGCTCGGCAGATGTCAGCGCGCGCCATTGACCGGGTTGAAGATCGCCAAGCTGAATCGGACCGATCGCCACGCGCACCAGCCTGAGCGTGAACAAGCCAACCGCGGCCGTCATGTGGCGGATTTGCCGCTTCTTCCCCTCCCTCAGCCTGATCTCAAGCCAGACGGTCGGTCCATGCGGGGTGACCGGTTTCGGCCGCGGCGGCAGGTTTGGGTCCGGGATGAGGCGGACTTGCGCGGGGCGCGTCCTATATTCCTTAAGTTGAATCCCGCGCTCGAGCCGCGAAAGCGCATCGCGAGTCGGGTTTCCCTCCGCCAACGCCCAATATGTTTTTTCAAGATGATATTCGGGATCTGTCAGTCTCTTGATCAGCGCGCCGTCATCGGTAAGAATCAGCAAGCCTTCCGAATCGCGGTCGAGACGGCCTGCCGCATACACGTCGGGAACATCAATGAAATCCTTGAGCGTGGGATGACCTGTGCCTTCATTAGTAAACTGCGAAAGCACACCATAGGGCTTATTGAACAGGATCACAGGCACGTATATAATCATACCCGATGACGATTGATTCATTTGAAATTCGCGTCTGCCAGAATCCAGCCTGCGGCTTGCGTTACCCTTTGGTAAAAGACCATCCTTTTGGCGAGCGCTGTCCGCACTGCTTGAGCGAGACGCGCGCTGTGTCCAACCAGCCGCTCGCGCGCGAAGACCTGCCAGGAGAAGATCAAGGGCTCGAGCGGAAATATGAGCTGGCAGTGCTGGCGGACAACCTGCGCTCGGCCTGGAACGTCGGCTCGATTCTCCGTTCTGCCGATGGATTCGGATTTACTCACGCGTACCTGTGCGGCATAACGCCCACGCCGGAAAAAGACGAAGTGAAAAAGACCGCGCTCGGCGCGGAAAAGTACGTAACGTGGTCGGCCCATAAAGACGCGGTGAAACTTGCAGATCAGTTGAAGATTGAAGGCTGGGCGATCTGGACATTGGAACTAACCAACTCGGCAACATCGCTCGCCAAAGCAAATTTGCATCGAAAGACAGTCCTGGTCGTTGGCAATGAAGTCACGGGCGTTGACCCCGGATTATTGAATCTTGCGGAACAGATTGTTTATCTCCCCATGCGCGGCGGTAAACGGTCATTCAACGTGAGCGTAGCTTTCGGCGCGGCGGCTTACGCGCTTACCAGCCAACAAGGGAAACTATGAACGTATTGACAACAACAGGAACGGATTACAACAAAGATTCCGCCACCAAAACAATGGGATGAATCGCTGGAATTGCGGTTCCCTGCTCGACCTGCATCCTGCACGCGGAACCCGTGGAGACGATCAGCGCATCCGGCTGATTCCACGCCGCAGGAAAAAGATTCAGCCTGCCAATTTTTTGCGATAACTCATAATGCTCCGCCTCATAGCCGAACGTCCCGGCCATGCCGCAACACCCCCCACTGACCAACTCAACCTCCCAGCCAAAGCTTTGTAACAGCGAAACCGTCGCATCGGCACCGTTCGGCAAGCCGTCGTCTGCCGGCGCTTCAGCGCGCTGATGACAGTGGGGCTGGAAGAGTATTTTTCGTTTCTTATTTATGGGCCTAAAATCTTGTCCTAAAGTGGCTACGCGAAGTTTGTCAAATTCTCTCGAGCGCATTAGGAACTCATCCATCAGCCACGCGCGGCGCGACAATTTTTCCAGTTCGGCGCGCCGCTCCGGGAAGAAATCGGAATAATCGTGTTTGAAACAATAGATCTCCGGCGGTTCCAATCCGATCACAACAGCAGACGAATCAGGATCGAGCCGATGAATCGATTTCAAAACGCGCTCAGCGTGACGGCGCGCGGCCTCCGCAAATCCTTTTGAAAGCAGGGACGCCCCTGCCCCAAGAATCGGCAGAACTTGAACTTCGTAACCGGCGCGCGCCAACACATCGAAGGCGGCCTGTTCAACGCGCGGCTCCACATAATGGGTAAACGCATCCGCTAAAAATAAAACCTTACGCGAAGCGTCGTTCGAAGGCAGACTTACTTTCGCCAGCCTGTGCGCGTATTTCGGGAACGGGCGCGCTTTGGTAATCCCGGCAATTTCGGAAATGGCCTCGCGCGTCCATTTTGCTTGCATCACATAGTTCGCAAGCGGAGCAATCGGCGCGAGCCAGGCGGAAACCACATGGAAGTAACCGAATAAATAATCGCGCAGGGGCCGCCGATGCGTTTTATAGTATTCCGACTCGAATGAATATTTCAGCTTGGCCATATCCACGCCGGAGGGACATTCCGCTTTGCAGGCTTTACAAGCGAGGCATAGGTCGAGCGCCTCAGCGGCGGACTCATCCAACTTCAAGCTGAAGCGCGCGGGTATGGGCGTTGAGATCAACGCGCGCAACAGATTCGCGCGTCCGCGCGTCGAGTGCATTTCCTCGCGCGTAGCCTGAAACGACGGGCACATCGCGCCATCGGATTTTCTGCACACGCCCTGTCCGTTGCACTGTTCGATTGCCCCGGCCAAACCGCTCTGATGCGGAAAGTGCAGGACAGATTTCCATGTCGTAGTTCGATAATTGGGATTAAACCGCAGATTAACATCCATGGGCGGCGCGTCGAGTATCTTGCCGGGGTTGAGAATCCCTTTAGGGTCTGCGGCCCGCTTCAAGGTCCGGAATGCCGCGAGTACTTCATCGCCGTAAATTTGTCTCAGCCATTCCGAACGCGCCAGTCCGTCGCCGTGTTCACTGCTCATCGATCCGCCCAATGAGAGAGTCAATTTCAAAACAGACTCGGCGATCGAGCGCAAAGCAGGCGCATTCTTCTTCAAATCCAAAATCGGGCGGATATGCAAACAGCCCGCCGAAGCGTGCGCGTAAAACTCCGCCTCCGTCTGATGCGCGCGCATGATTAGCTCCACACCGCGCACAAATTCGCCGAGCCGCGTCACAGGAATGGCACAGTCTTCGATGAACGCGGTGGTCTTCGCGTCGCTTGTACGCGAAGCCAGAATACCCAGCCCCACTTTACGAACGTTCCAGATGCGCGTTTGATCTTCAACCGATTCCGCCACGCGCGCGGGATTCAGCGCCCGCGCCGCATCGCTCAACGCCGAAAACTGGCCGCCGCTAAATTCGACGATCAACAACGCCGGTGCATCGCCCGGCAAGATCGCGGCTTGCGCCGCGTATGCAGGGACGGATTGCGCCAACCGAACAATGGAATACGGAATCAGTTCAATCGCAGAGGGCTCATGCTCCAGCAAGCGCGGCACATCATCGCAGGCTTCGTCAATGCTTCGATAAGTAAGCACCGCGAGAACGGTATGCTTCGGCTTTGGCACCAAATTCACTTTGGCGCGGCGGATGACCGCCAGCGTCCCTTCACTGCCTGCCAGCAAAGGCGCGAGATTCAACGTTGAAGATTCGCGTTTGGGATATTCGCCCTCCCAGCGCGGCGGCTTGGAAGGCGAATAAGGCAGGAGATAATTGATTCGATAACCCGCCGAATTGCGCCACGATTGAGGATAATGTTGCCTGACCGCGTCCGCGTATTTCGCGCGAATTTCAGAGACAGACGCCAACACAGCCGAAAACAAAGACTGGCCGCCACGGATTTGACTATGATCAACAACTCCCCAGGTTGCGGCGCTTCCGTCCGCCATGATCACATCCGCGGAAAGCAAATGATCGGCAGTCATGCCATATAAAATTGAGTGGGCGCCGGTAGCATTATTGGCGATCACGCCGCCCAGCGTAGCGCGTTCCGCTGACGCAGGATCGGGGCCAAATTGCAAATCATATTTCGCAAGGGCTTTGTTCAAAGCAGATAAAATCACCCCCGGTTCGACAATTGCCGTTTTCTCTTCTGGATTAACTTCTATAATGCGGTCGAGCCAGCGCGAGCAATCCACGATCAGTGCCGCGCCGACCGCCTGCCCCGCCAGCGATGTGCCCGACCCGCGCGGCAGAATCGGCACGTTGTATCGGGCGGCCAATTCAACCGTCATCTGCAAATCGTCCTGGTCGCGGGGGATGACCACGCCCAGCGGCTCGATCTGATAAATCGATGCGTCCGTGCTGTAAAGAATCCTCGCGGCCCGGTCATCGCGGATGGAGCCTGAAAGATTCTTTTTTAATTCGGCAATCAATTCCTGAGGCAGAGTCATGTTTTAATTTTTAACGCACAGACCCTAAAGGCCGATATCCTTTAGGGTCCGATACATCCAGTCAATGGAAGCCCTACTTCTTGCTTGCCTGCGCAGCCACTGCGGCGGCCGCCTTGGCGATTTCTTCAGGATCGCCCAGATAATAGCTCTTGATCCGCTTGAGGTTATCGTCCAATTCATAGACCAGCGGGACGCCGGTCGGAATATTCAACTCCGAAATGTCGGCATCGGAGATGTTATCGAGGTGCTTCACCAAAGCGCGGATGGAATTACCATGCGCCACAAGCAGGATGTGCTTTCCCGATTTAATGGAGGGCGTCAGGGTTGAATGCCAGTAAGGCAGAACCCGTTCAAGCGTAATCTTAAGCGACTCGGTAGCGGGCAGTTGTTCGGGAGTCAGATCCGCATAGCGGCGGTCAAAGCGCGGATGGCGCTCATCGGTCAAATCCAGCGCGGGCGGAGGCACATCGTACGAACGACGCCACAGCTTGACCTGTGCCTCGCCGAACTTCCCGGCCGTTTCGGCTTTATTCAGGCCCTGCAACGCGCCATAATGACGCTCGTTCAATTGCCAGGCGCGCGTCACCGGAATCCACTCCAGATTCATTTCCTCCAGCACGATCCACAGCGTTTTAATAGCCCGCTTCAAAACCGATGTAAAAGCCATATCAAACGCATAACCTTCCCCGCGTAAAAGCTTTCCTGCCGAATGTGCTTCGGCCCGGCCCTGATCGGTCAGGTCCACATCGGTCCATCCGGTGAAACGGTTCTCCAGGTTCCACGTGCTTTGCCCGTGACGGACCAGTACAAGTTTATACATTGCGACTCCTAGCTATTGTGCCCAATCGTTCACAGCAATAAATTTTTATGTTGCGGGAAAATTATAGTACAACTTCGACTTGTGGAAAAATCAAAGCGGCGATTCGAGAGCGGGCCTACTTTCCAAAACCTTGCGGCCAGCCGCCACAACCACAGCGCCAGACAAAATAACGATCATCCAATATCGGTACGAGATGTTTTCGCCGATCAATAAACTGACGGCCAGCAACAGGTTCATCGAATACCGGAGCCAATTCAACGAACGTTGCTGGGCCAATTCGGCGTTCACAAAGAACAAGGTCAGGGTCAAAGCAACATAATCATAGAATAACGCGTAGGGTGTTACGATGAAATTTGCGAGAAAAATATAAGCCGCGAACTCGACGATTGAATCCGCCCTGCGGACGAGCCAAAGGGAAACGCCCAAAACCAGGAAAATTGCCAGCGCTTGTATGAAAATAGCCCAGAACCCTGTCACGCCGTAGGCGGCAAGCCAGGCATGCAATGTGGATGAATATCTGAGGACTTGTTCCCCGCCCGCCGCGTTCAATGTATAAGAAAGCCCTGTCAGTTTATCCGGCTGGAGCAGAGCCAGGTACCAGCCCGGCGTAATCATCAGGGAAAGAATCGATAGTACGCAGAGCGTAACGATCATGTAAATCACAGGACGCCATTGTTTGCGAAAAACCAGCCACGCAACCAGCATAAGAATTGGAAAAGCGGTGATGTTTGGCTTGAACAGAAGCAGTGACATCCAAACCCCCATCCAGGCCCATTGTCCTTTTTCAAATGAAAACAGCAGGAGCGTAAGCAGGAACAAAATCAAAATTCCCGCCTGTTCCGAGCCCCAGGTAGCCCAGGCAAAGATGATCGTTGCCAAAAGATACATTCCCCAACGCTTCCAGGCCGCCAGATTCCACTTCATAAAATGATCGATGTTGAAAAGAGACCAGATCCACAATGCATAATTCGTCACAGCCCAACACAACCTGGCTGTATGAAAAGACAATAATGAAAAGGGAAGCGCAAACCAGGTAAACCACGGGGCATAATAATACGGGTTGTTCAGTTTCCCTGTTACCGAAACGATTTCCTTCGACAATTGAGCGTAATCATAGGGATTGCCGCCATGCAAAAGGACGCGTCCTGCCGCGTAATACACTCCAAAATCCACCCCTCCATAAGAATAAGCCAGCACAGCCAGAGCCGCGCTCAGAACTATAAAAACGGAGAAGGCAATGAAGCCCAGCCGCGAAGCAAATAATCTATTCATAGCCTGAATAATTCCATTTTAACCCGATCGGCTTACAACCGCCGAAAGGGGCTGTACCGTAGTCCAAGTCTGACTCCCATAGTAAAATCACAACATGCCCAACGAAGACGTAACGCCGATTCGCCAGCAATATCTGGAGATCAAGCGCGAGCATCCAAACGAGATCGTGTTTTTCCGCCTCGGCGATTTCTACGAGACCTTCGATGAAGACGCCCAGACCGCCTCGCGCGAACTCGAGATCGTGCTCACCTCCCGTAGTGTCGCCAAAGGGACGCGCATCCCCATGGCGGGCATTCCCTATCACGCCGCGGAAAATTATCTGGCGCGCCTGATCGAAAAAGGCTATCACGTTGCCATCTGCGAGCAGGTCGGCGGCGAACCGGTCAAAGGGCTGTTCGCGCGCAAAGTAGTGCGGATCGTAACACCCGGGACAGTGGTCGAACCGGGACTGCTACCCGGCGATGCAAACAATTATCTGGCTTCGGTCATTCTGGACGAAAACCTGGCCGCCGTTGCCTATGCCGATATCACCACCGGGGAATTTGCCGTTACCCAACTCAACCCCGAAGCGTTGCGCGCCGAGTTGACCCGGCTCCACCCGGCTGAAATCCTTCATCCCGATTCGCAGAAATTAAACGACGGTATCTCCGGTCACCTCACGCCCTGGCCGGCCTGGCGCTTTGAACCGGGTAAATGCGAAGAAACCCTGCTTGCCCATTTTCATGCCGCGGCCCTGGACGGCTTTGGAATCAAGAATCAAACTTTATCCACCCGCGCGGCGGGCGCCCTCGTGCAATATCTGCAAAAAACACAGCCCGACGCCCTGCACTTACTTACAGGCTTGCGCGCTTACAGCCTCGCCGAATTTATGACGCTCGATGCCGCCACGCGCCGCAATCTCGAATTAACCGAAACCCTTCGGCAAAACTCAGGGCAGGGCTTACGCGGCGAATCCAAAGGCTCGCTGTTGAGCGTACTCGATCATACAGTCACGCCGATGGGCAAACGGCTGATGCGCCAATGGGTGAGCCAGCCGCTTTTGGAACTCCAAAAAATTCATGTGCGTCAGGAAGGTGTGGCTTATTTCTTCGCAGACGGCATGCGGCGCGCCGAACTACGCGCGGGGTTGAAGCCGCTGGCGGACTTGGAACGACTCGTCAACCGGGTGCTGGCTGGTCACGTCCAACCGCGCGACCTAATCGCGATGAGAAGCACACTCGAACAATTGCCCAAAGTCATCGAAGCAGTTGGTAACTCAAAAGTCCGCCTGCCTAAAATTCAGCAAGCCGAAAACGAGTTGGCGCTCCTGCAATCATCCATTGCAGACGACCCGCCTGCGACTCTGCAAAACACAGGCATTATCCGCACTGGGTATTCGACTGAATTGGACGGCGTGATCGAAGCTTCCAAACACGCGCGTGAGTGGATCGCTAACCTCGAATCGGTGGAACGCGAGCGGACGGGCATCAAGACGCTCAAAGTCGGTTACAACAAAGTCTTCGGCTATTACATTGAAATCTCGCGCGGCGCGGCCGATAAAGCCCCCGAAAATTACATTCGCAAACAAACGCTGGTCAATGCCGAGCGTTTTATCACGCCCGAAATGAAGGAATATGAAACGCTGGTGTTGAACGCAGAGGAGCGCATCCGGGAAATCGAAGTGCGGCTCTTCCGCGAGGTGTGTGCGGAACTGGCCAAGTCTGCGTCAAAATTATTGGATATTGCGCGCGCACTGGCCGAGCTGGACGTGCTGGCCGCCTTAGCCGAATCCGCCGCGCTCGGAGGCTATACCAGGCCCGAGGTCCATGCAGGAGACGGATTGGATATCCGCGCGGGGCGGCATCCGGTCGTCGAGCAAAGCTCTCATGGCGAACGCTACGTTCCGAACGATATCACCTTCGAACAGGGCGAGATCGTACGCGTCATTACCGGGCCGAATATGGCGGGCAAGTCCACTTATCTGCGGCAGGCGGCATTGATCGTGCTGATGGCGCAGATGGGATCGTTCGTGCCTGCCGAGTCGGCAAAAATCGGACTCGTGGACCGCATCTTCACGCGCATCGGCGCGCAGGACGAGATTCACGCGGGGCAATCCACATTCATGGTGGAGATGATCGAGACCGCGAACATTTTGCATCATGCCACGCCGCGCAGTCTGTTGATCCTCGACGAGATCGGGCGCGGAACGTCAACATACGACGGTGTTTCGATTGCATGGGCAGTCGTCGAATATATTCATAATCACCCGCAGGTGCGCGCCAAAACGTTATTCGCAACGCATTATCACGAACTAACACAGCTTGCCGAGTTGTTGCCGGGCGTGCGCAATTACAACGTGGCGGTCAGCGAGGCAGACGGTAAAGTAGTGTTCCTGCACAAGATCGTGCCCGGCGGCGCGGATCGTTCCTACGGCATCCACGTGGCACAGCTGGCCGGATTGCCCAAGCCGGTGATCACGCGCGCCGATGAGATCATGGCCGAGCTCGAAAAGACTTCGGGGCGCGCGGTAAAAATCAATCCGCAAGCGGCACAACAAGCGATGTTGTTCCCGGAGACGAGTCCGCTATTGGATGAGTTGAATGAAATTGACGTGAATGAGTTATCCCCCATCGAGGCGTTAAATAAGTTGTTCGAGTGGCAGAAGAAATATTTGAAAGGATAACTCTTGATCATGGCGCTGAAGGGACGAAGAGCTTCGGAAAAATTGGAGTTGAGCATCGTTCTGCCCTGCCTGAACGAAGAGCGGACCGTTGGGGCCTGTATTGCTCAGGCGAGAACATTTCTGCGCGCACACAAAATCAAGGGCGAGGTCATTGTCGCCGATAACGGAAGCGAAGACAGGTCCGTAAAGATCGCACAGCAGAAGAAGGCAGTGGTGGTGCACGTCAGCGAAAAGGGTTATGGCAGTGCACTGCGCGCGGGATTCGAAGCGGCGAAGGGAAAGTACGTCATCATGGCCGATGCCGACCTGAGCTACGACCTCGTCCATCTCATGCCGTTCATTGAGAAACTGCGCGAAGGTTACGACCTGGTAATGGGAAACCGCTTCGAAGGCGGAATCAAAAAAGGCGCCATGCCCTGGCATCATAAATACATTGGCAACCCGATTCTGTCTTTTATCGGTCAGGCATTTTTCAAAACACCGGCCAAAGATTTTCATTGTGGCTTAAGGGGGTTTACACGGAAGGCGATCCAAAGGATGAATCTGCAGACGACGGGGATGGAGTTGGCGAGCGAGATCGTGATCAAAGCCTCCATTCTGGGGATGAAGGTCTGCGAGGTCCCCACCACGCTCGCGCCGGACGGAAGGGATCGGCCTCCGCACCTGCGCTCCTTTCGGGACGGCTGGCGGCATTTGCGATTTCTGCTGATCTACAGTCCGCGCTGGCTGTTCTTCTACCCCGGTTTGATTCTGGTGATTTTGGGAAGCGTCTTCAGCCTGATCCTGTTTTTCGGCCCGGTTAACATCGGCTTCCGCTTCATTGATTTCCATACCTTCATCGCCGCAGGAACACTGCTGTTCCTGGGCATCAGCATGATTTCATTTGCGACGATCACCAGAGTTTTCGCATTTCAAACCGGCCTCCTGCCCGTCAAGCCGAGATTCTTTGCACTCTTTCAATATATCAACCTGGAGAAAGGATTGGCGGCAGGCTTTATCATTTTGCTGGCCGGCATTCTGGTAATGATCAGGGCCATCCAACTCTCCCCCATCTTCTCCCAAATCGGCTTTGATATCAGCGTGCGCCTCGTCTTCGGGGGCAGTCTGGCTTTGATCGTCGGCGGTCAGGTTATATTGACCAGTTTTGTATTAAGCATTTTGGGAATTAACATCGCCAACCGCGCAGGGTAACCAACGGTCAGGTTTTTCCATGGCCTGATTCTCGACGATTATTTAATTCCGAGAACGCCTCGCGAAGATTCGCCGAATTTGTTCACCCCACACCTCCCGAATAAAGCCCAAAAGCAATAAAACGATCGCGGCACTGTAATAGATGTCGCGATTTGCATATTGCTGAAATGCCGCAACATGCAGACCGTCATAATCAACGACAAGCTGCCACGCGCCGACCAGAACATAGGCCAAATGAAATGGATTAAAGAAGGCCGCCAAATATGCATCCGGGATCGCCAGATATTGGTTGACAATCGAGGGGGAAGCCCAAACAAGAACGCTCGTATATAGAAGCAGGGATTTAAATCCATTTTGTTTTTTAAAGTAAAAGGCAAAGCCGATCAGAAGAAGCGCCCAAATCGTTTTGGCCGAAATAATGGAGCGTAAAACCTGAGGAATAAACAAACGATAAAAATATTCATTTTGGGAGGATTCATAAAGCCAAACATTCCGAACGATCCCCTGCGTCCCGCCGCTCCAATACGGGAGAAATCCCAAAACGAAGACGGCAGCCGGCAGAAGAAGAACGACTGCCTTATGAGCCATCCCCTTTTGTTTCACCGCAAGCCAAAGCGGAAAAGCAAAAAGGATGTGCTTCACGGCTAAAGATAAACCCAAGATCAGGGACCCCGATAATTTTCGCCAATTCAACGGTTTATCGAATTCATCTGCGAACAGCTCCACTGAGATCATCCCCAATAAAACGGCTAAATTGTCAAACTGGTTATGGTAGCTCGTAATAATGACCGAAATCGGGTTGAGAAAAAACAGGCTTGCGGCTACCCGGCCAAAGCGTTTCCAGACAATGGAAAAAATACCCACATCGACAAAAGATAAAAACACGGTCAATGCAAACCTGAAGGCGCCTTGATTCTCGGAAACCAAATCATATATAATGCCGATAATATTGAACCAGACAGGCCCATAGTTATACCGGGATGTGCCGGAATATACATTCTGACCGCGATCGAGAATATTCAACACAATCAGGTACGAATTGAAGTCGTAATTATGGCCGAATACCGCAACCAACAATCGAGCTGTAAGCCCTACAAATAACACAGCCATCATTGGCCATTCATGCCGTACAATCTTCCAAGTATTTGCCATAACCGTTTGATTGTCTACTCTTCGTCCAATTCTAGTCGATAAAAAGATGCGTCCCTGGCTTTCTGTTCTTATTCCAACCTACAACGGCGAAAGCTATCTCCCCTTTATGCTGGATTCCGTCCTTGCCCAGGAGGATCCAAATATAGAATGTATCGTGGTTGACGATGGCTCCACCGATCGAACACTGTCCATACTGGAGCAGTGCAAGAAAAAATTAAATCTCGTTCTGGTTGGGCAGGAGAGAAAAGGAAATTGGGTTGCCGCTACAAACCATGCCTTGAGTCTGGCGAGCGGCGATTACATCAGTATCCTGCATCAGGATGACGTCTGGCATAAAGACCGGCTCAAGGTCGTTCGCTCATTGACCAAAGCACATCCGAAAGTCGATTTTTTTCTACATTCCGCTGATTTTATCGACTCACGCGGCAGATATCTGGGACATTGGCGCTGTCCTCTCCCCGCTTATCCTTCGATAGTCGACCCGGATATTATGCTGGAACGCTTACTGACCCAAAACTTCGTCGCGATTGCGGCTCCAATCATCAAACGAGAGACCGCGATTACCCTTGGCGGCCTGGATGAAAAACTATGGTACACAGCGGATTGGGATTTCTGGCTAAAATTAACGCTTCGCGGTCAAATCGTCTATTGCGCAGAATCGCTTTGCGGTTTCCGAATCCATCCTCATTCACAGACCGAAACACGAAGCGCATACCTGAGCGAGTTCAGACAACAATTGGAACTTGTGCCGGGCAGGTATTTCAATCATTTAAATAGCGCCAAGTCGCGGGAAGACGGGATTCGTAAAACATCGGCCTTCTCGATAGATGTCAATGTCGCCTTCGCCAGCGCAGTTCACGGCGAAAAGATCGGCGTCCTGAAATTATTTTTCGGACTGCTTCGATTAGGGCTATTTGGCATTCGTCGATACTTGAGAGACTCGCGAATTTGGGAAAGAGCGATTGCAAGAGCAAGAACACGCCTAAATCCCGGCAAATGAAGCATTGCCCATACGAAGTAGAATAAAGGGCAGTGACTTATACCTGCGCCAGAGCGAAGAACTCATGCAAAATGTAAAGCAACTATCCGGCACGGCCCGCGTCCTGCTACTTGGCTGGACCCTTCTATGCGTAGGCATTTTTATCGCTTTTCCCGGGCGGGTAAGTTATATTCATTGGTCGAATCTGATAGATTTTCCTCGAATCATAACGGAAATTCAAAGAATAAATTTTATTCAGTATTTGCTGGATTCGACGAAAGCCATTGCAGGGGTTGCTTTGTTTTCCGTCTCCTGCGCATCCCTGGGATTGTTTATTCTTCATTTTCTAAAAGAAAAACCTTTTGAGCAACATTACACTGGTTTAGATTGGTTTGCCTATTTAGGAACCGGATTCATAATCGGACATGGGATATTTGCCCTCCTATTCATGACCCTGGCCGGGCTTTATAAAATCACTTCCGTCGAGGTCGGCATAAGTTTATTTCTCGGTTTTATATTGGGCTTTCGCCATTTAAAAGCCCTTCTCTTCCGAATTTATTCCAGAGTAAAGGCAGGTAAGAACCATTTCTCCCTGCGAACATACGACAAAATTCTTATCGGTCTGGCCTGCAGTATCTTATTTTTCTCCCTGTTTTTATCAACCGCCAGAATTAGCTACGATGCTTCGGCGATCTATTTCTCCGACGCAAAAATCACCGCGCTGACAGGCCGGATTCACTTTTTTACCAATGACACATTCGTTGCCAGTGTCTTTCAAACGGCGATCCAGTTTACGGCTCTAATCCAACTTTTTGGAGATCAGGCCGCACGTTTATTCTCATGGGTCTGCGGAGCCACTATTATCATATTCGCCCTGGCACTGGCAGAAAAACTGGAACTGTCCGGGCGGGCGAAAATTCTCTCCCTCGCCATGCTGATCAGTTCGACGTCTTTTCTCGATCTTCTTGGAGATGGCAAAGTCGATTTGATCAGTTTCATGCCCGCGCTTGCGGCAGTGTATTGGATGGTTGCGCGATTCCGGCGGCAGGGGCAGGACAAATCCGGTCTTCTCATCATAGGCTTTCTATCGGGATTATCAATCGTCGCAAGACCATTCAATGCCTTTCTATTAGCGATATTTATTCTCCTTTTTTATTTTCAGACTGTCCTATTACAGAAAGACAAAAACAAAACAGCCCGGAATAAGCTTCCCCATTTCTTGCAGACTTTAATTTGGATTTCAATCGGGGCTGTTGGCTTGGGTATCTATCATCTCTTTGCAAATTGGATGATCTTCAGAGACCCGTTCGCTTTTATGTCGAGCGTTTCGAATATAAATCCCGCAACCGGCCCATGGAACTATAAACCAGGTCAATTGCTCACAGTCAGGCTTCTCTATCCGCTTGCAGTCTCCTTCGATAATACTCCACAGAGTCTTGGAAATATCAGTCCGCTCTTTATTGCCTTCCTGCCCGCCCTTTTTCTGGGGAGCATCCGCGAAAAAATCGGACTTAAAAAAATAACGGGTATTATCCTAAGCGCCTCCATTGTTACGCTTATCGCATGGATATTTACTTTTTTCACCGTGACGGAGATTCGATATGTTTTCTTTCTCTGGATTATTTTGTACTATCCCGTTTCGGAATTACTCGCCGCATTGCTGAACAACTCCGATAGATACTTTAATTATTTTGAATCCGGCCTGGTCATAGCGCTTCTGATCTTCATCAATCTTCGCACTATTTTCATTTCGATCAACGCATATTCGCCGATCGACTCGCAGGGCAATCCGCATTGCTACGATAAGGTATTCTGCGAATATCTCGCCCCGATCAATCAAACTGCCGGCCAGGGCGACCGCGTCCTTACCCTGGGGGCCTATCGCTACTATCTTCGGACCGACCTGTTCTCCTGCTCGACAAACAACGAGGAGTACAGCTTGTTGCACGACCTATCTCATCAGAATCCTGACGCATTCTGGGCAGAGGTCTATCGGGAAGGATACAGTTACATTGCATACGAAAATGAGTACACAGTAAGGCATCTGCAGTTCGGGATGATTCCCAGCCCTAACAATACGCCCAGTTGGATGCAACTCCAGCCTCTTTACGGCAGAAGCGGGGATGCTGTCATTTCATATCAAATCAAAGTTACAAACCCGCCAATTGAAAAGGAAGAAGCCTGTCGGCGAAACGCAGATGGAGTCTGGCAAGTGACTAATACCCTTCAATGAAGACAGGTCTCGCTGTGCAACAAAGCCGGAGGAAAAGTTGACTTATGTATTATCTATTGTCTTGCGCAGGTATCTACCTGTTCGGTCACATCTTCCTGGCGATAAAGAAAAACCCCATCGCTATAATACTGTCGATCCTCAAGGAGGGGGAAGTCCGCGGAAAAATATTCGTTGAAAACGATTCGAAATAGATTGACTGGCGTAATATCATTGGGAACGACAGAGGAGTCGACGCCCGGCAAATAATAGGCGGCAAACGGGGAAAAACGCTCCGCCAGGCAGGTGTTTTCCGCTGAGTTGAAATCCGTGAGCATGCCCGGACCATGATCCGCTTGCAAAATGATGATGGGCGGGGTTTTCGAATTATGCAGAATCGTCTCGATCATATCCAGCAGTTGAGTATTGACATAACGAACTTGAGCGACATAACCCTGACGATATATCTCCTTATCCTGGAGTGGAAAATCGTTCGCATCGTTAAAATTGAATCGATAGCTGGGCTGGAGAGGCTTCCCGTCCGCATCGAAGACGAATGGAGGATGAGGCGCAAGAATATGAGCGAAAATGAATTTCGGACCGGCCCGGGATGACATTTGGGCCAGCGTTTCAAATTGAAAGCGGATCAAAGAGCGGTGCGCGTCGTACGATTGAACATAGGCGAACGTCCCGAACAATGGACGGATCGTGTCCATTGGCGTTTGAAATAAAAAATAATTTTCAAAATCGTTTAAAACCACCGGCGCGGGAGCATAATATTCATCTGCGGTAGTGTTATTCGTGACGCCCCAATCTGTGGCAATCGCGACCGAGGTGTAGCCCATTTCTTCCAGCATGCTTCGCACGCGGCTATAGTTCAAGGCCGGCGACATCAACCACCAATAAGGATATTCCTCCAGGCCCGGCGCGAAGTTTTCCGTGTAATCCATGTTCAGGGTCGAAGTCACTGAAAGGGCGGTCCTGGAATAATTGGAGTGATTTCGCGTTGGGACAACGAAACTGAGAGATTCGAGCTCTTCGATAAACCCTGAATTGTCGAATTGATATAAGTCCTTCAGAATGTCTGCGCGAGCGTAGCCGTCCAGAACAATATAGTAAATATCCGGGGGCGGGTTGACAGGCACGAGGTCGACGTGAGACCAGACGGGTTGGGAAAAAACTTTCGAGGCGGGCGGCAGAGTCCCCGCAAGGGGCAAGCCAAGGCTGAACACAAATATCAAGCCGACCATGGTGAGCAGTATATTCAGCTGAAATAATTTTGCGCGGATGCGTCTGATCCGGATTAAAATCAAGCCAATGGCAAGAACAATAATGGAAATAATGCCCACGGCCAGAGAAGTTCGCCAGTTGGAACAAACCCCCAGCACAAAAATCGAGAGCAGGAGCGCGGCGCTGTCCCAGTCGCCGGATATCCAACGCGCTGGAAATTCCAATAGCAGTAAAAGCGCGATCAAGATTACCGCCGGGCGAACAACCTGTTCCGGCGAAGCAATGATCGCCGCGCCGCGATAGAGATACATCAACGAGACGATTAGAAACAGGAAGGGGTGAATGCGCGCGATTGATCTCATGCAATAAATAATTGCAAACTGCTCCCAGTCGTTTACTGGGAGCAGTTTCTGGATTTAGTGTATTTTACTTCATCGCTTGCGCCGGTGCTTTCGAGCGGACGATTGCCCAGCCAAGCACCGCGATCAGGAGCAATGCGACGATCCAAATGACAACTTGGGTCATCCCTTCGGCTCTGGCATATTGCACAACGATCGGGGCAATGATGACCGAGACCAGGTTTACCACTTTAATCATCGGATTCAGAGCGGGGCCAGCCGTATCCTTGAACGGATCGCCGACCGTATCGCCCACAACGCCGGCCTTATGGCGTTCAGAGCCTTTCCCTAAATTCTCGGCGGGCTTGCGGGGCTCATCCTCGATCAACTTCTTGGCATTATCCCAGGCGCCGCCCGAGTTGTTCAGGAATACCGCCAGTAGTTGACCTGAGACAATGATGCCCGCCAAGAAGCCTCCCAGCGCTTCAACCTGTAAAAGTAGGCCGACCACAATCGGCGTCACGATGCCGAGCAAAGCCAGGGAAGCGAGTTCCTTTTGCGCCGCCGTAGTCGAAATGCCGACTGCTTGTTTGTAATCGGGCGCTACTTTGCCTTCCAGCACGCCGAGCTTGAACTGACGACGGACTTCCAGCACGATCAACGAAGCCGCGCGGGAAACCGCTTGAATTGCAAACGAAGAGAACAGCCACGGCAGGGCGCCGCCGATCAACATGCCGACGAACACCTGCGGCACGTCAACACGGATGCCCATGGTCTTGATCTGTTCCGTCACCGCAACACCCAAACTAGCCTGCGCCCGGCTCACGTCCACCAGGAAGGAGCCAAAGAGCGCCACCGCCGCAATGACCGCCGAACCAATCGCAACACCCTTGGTAATTGCCTTGGTAGTGTTGCCCACCGCGTCGAGATCGGCCATGATCTGTTGGGCATCGCGCGTCTCTTTATCTTCCATTCCGTGCCAGGACATTTCGCCGATGCCGTTCGCGTTGTCCGAAATGGGGCCGAATGAGTCCATCGCCACATTGTTGCCCGTCAGGGTCAACATGCCGATGCCCGTCATCGCCACGCCGTATAAAATAAAGTTAATGCGCTGTGCGGCATCCACTCCCGGAATCGTACCCATGACGAAAATAGACGCGACAATCGTCAGCGCGATGACAATCACAGACCAGACCGAGGACTCGAAGCCGGCCGCGACGCCCTGCAGAATCAGCGTAGCCGGGCCGGTATCCGCCGCCTTCTTGATGTCTCGAACCGGAGATTGGTCGGTGCCGGTGAAGTATTCAGTCAGACGGTCGATCAAAATTGCCAACAGAACCCCAACGGCCACTGTCACCGGAACGCGCCACCAGCCGCCGAACTGACTCATTCCCGGATTGTTCAAATACAGAAAACCAGCGCCAAAAAAGAGCACGGCTGAAATCACCGCAGAGGAAAGGAAGCCGCGGAAAATGGCTTTCATCGCGTTGCCGCTCTTTCCCGGGCCGCCGCGCACCAGATACGTTCCAACAATCGAAGACAGCACGCCCACGCCGCGCACGATCAATGGGAAGATAATCCATTCAAGGCGGCCGGTGAAGGCATGTAAAGCCAGGCCTAAAATCAAACCGGCCACAATGGTCACTTCATAGGATTCAAAAATATCTGCGGCCATTCCCGCGCAGTCGCCGACGTTATCGCCGACCAAATCAGCCACCACTGCCGGATTTCTCGGATCATCCTCAGGGATGCCTGCTTCCACTTTACCGACTAAATCTGCGCCGACGTCAGCCGCCTTGGTGAAAATGCCGCCGCCCACACGCATGAACAGCGCCAACAACGTGCCGCCAAAACCGAAACCCAATAAAGCATCCGGCGCGGCGATGCCGAGAACAATGAAAATCAAAGTGCCGCCCAACAGGCCGAGGCCATCGGTCAGCATACCGGTGATCGTTCCGGCGCGGTACGCGATGCGCAGGGCGTCACCGAAGGACCTGCGCGAGGCGGAGGCCACGCGCACATTTCCCTCGACGGCCATGCGCATTCCAATTTGACCGACAGCCAGAGAAAATGAAGCGCCCATCACGAACGCGATGGCACGCGCAAAGCCGATGATCAGGCGCACTTGCTCAGGAGCCTGGCCGGGGAATCGTTCCAGGGCTTCCGCGCTGGGGGGAACAATATAAACGGAGAAAAACAAGGCAATGGTCAGGATGCCGATCAAAGGCAGGATCGAACGGAGTTGGCGAACGAGATAAGCGTTGGCTCCATCTCGAATCGCGCCCCACACTTCCTGCATTTTTGCGGTTCCCTTATCCTCGCGTAAAATCTGGGAACGCAAAAAGACTGCGTATGCCAGGCCGAGGATGGCAATGCCAAGTACAGCCCAGATCGCAGTCGATTCAAAAGCGGTGAGTCCCATGGTGAACATAAAAGGGGTTTCCTCCCGAACAAAGTATAAGGCGCGCCGCGCGCCGAAACGAGCAGGGCGATTTTACAGGCGCGTTTGCAATGTGTCAAGCAAAGTATTGAAAGACCGGGCCTGTACCTGCCGCCTTCGCTGTCGTTGACAACCACCCATAATTCTGATATTATGCGTCATATTCATCCACGAGGAGAGTATCATGCTCACAGAAATCGACGTACAAACGATCACTCTAACCGATGCCGCCGCCAAAGCTGTAAAGGATATTTTCGCACAGCGCAACCTGGAAGGATATGCTTTGCGCGTGTACGTGGCTGGCGGAGGATGTTGTGGCGTGAACTTCGGCATGGCGCTCGATAATACCTTCAATTCCACCGATCTCACATTCAACTCCGATGGCGTAAAGGTTGTGGTCGATAACACCTCGATCGATTACTTACGCGGCGCCACCGTTGATTTCGTCAACGACCCGGTGCAGGGCGCGGGCTTCCTGGTGGACAGCCCCATCGCCGCCCAGCATGAACACGAACATGGCGAAGGCGGCTGTGCCTGCGGCGGTTCCTGTTCTTGCAATAGCTGAACAAAACAGATAAGAATCAAAAAAGCCGGACAAACCGGCTTTTTTGATTTAAGATCACCTGCCTCGCAGGAAGGAAATCAACGCGCCCAATACGCCCACAAAGCCAAAGCCGAAAATCAACAAACCGATAGGAATACTGCTCGGCGCGGGGGTCTCATCCACAAAGGTTGGTACCACAAGCGGAGCGGGCGGAGTAAAAGTGGCAAGACGTTGAGGCTGATCTGTTGTAATGTAGGCTGCGGCCAACGTAGGGTCAATGGTCGGAGTCGATAACGGTGTCGGCGTAGATGGTATATCGAGGACGGGCAAGGAAGGAACTGCCGTGATGGAAACATACGGCGCGTAAATCCACCCAACTGAACCCGGCACACCCGGATAGTAGATTTGAATCCAGCTCCCGTCCGGAGATCGTCCTAGAGCCGGAGCCTGCTGATTCAGAAGCAAAAGTCCGATTGCCGGATAATCAAAGGAACTGGGCCCCGCATACACGATGATCTGCCCCAAATCCTGATAGACTTTTACCAGCGGCCCTGAGGGAGTCCCCGTCACGGTCGGCACGGAACCGGTGGGCTGTTGCGCCGAAACCGGAATCCCACCCGGCATCAGAAAAGCGACTGCCATGATGCCGGCCGCGATGAGCAAGTGCGCCATGAATCGAAATCGGGCAGAAAGCTGGACTTTAAACATCACGAGCGGCGAAGAAACGAGAGTAAAAATCCAATAACGCCGACCAGACCGATGCCGATAATCACCCAGCCCAGTGAAAAACTGCCATCCGAAGCCGAGGAGCTTTGAGTAAAACTCGGGACGACAAGAGGCGGCGGCGGCGTAAAAGTTGGCAGGCGGGTAGCCGTAGGCGCGGCATTAAATGCCGCGGCGAGCGTGGGATCAAGAGTCGGGCTGGCCAGAGGCGTTGCGGTTGGCGGCGGCTCGACGATTTGTAATGCGCCTGGCGAAACCGCGACAAAGGCGCTATAAACCCACCCTATACCGCCGTTGAACGAAATCTGAATCCATTCATGTCCGGGAGAAACGCCCAAGGCTGGGGCCGTATCTCCAGCGGCCAACTGGCCAATAATGTCATATAAAGTGCTTGGCCCACTGCGGACGTTCACAAATGGCTCATCGGCATATGTAACCGTGATGAATACGCCGCCAGCCGATGCGGGGGTCGCCGTCGCGGGTCCCTGAGCCAGCACCTCGGTCGGATGATGAACGAGAAAAACCAGGCCGATAACAACCGAAAGGCCAATTGTCAAAACAGGGAATTGAAACCGGAATCCATTCATTTTCGTAAGTATTCACAAGGAGAATCGCGAAGGCGATTATAATCGAAAAGATGGAACGAAGAATTTTCCATGGCTCGCTGACTCCCAATGATATAGCGCAGGCCCTTATGGCCGAATTCAATCGCGGAAATTTGCGCGCGCAAGCTTTAAGCCAAAGCGACAACACAATGATGGTGGTGCAGATTGGGTCGCGGCCGGGCGTAAGCTCGGGCGGCGAGACCGCGCTCACGGTCAGCATCCGCAAGGTGGCAGATGGGCTGATGGTCGAGCTTGGCCAGCAAGCCTGGCTCGGTGTAGCCGCCAGTTTGGGGACGACGGCATTGTGGGCGCTGCGCAACCCGCTGAATTTATTGACCCGCCTGGACGATATTGCGCAGGATATCCAAAACATCCAGTTAAGCGAGAACATCTGGCGCGTGATCAACGAATGCGCGCGCACGCTGGGCGCTTCGAAACAACTCTCTGAGAGACTGAGTCGCATAACTTGTGAATACTGCGGAACCGCCAATCCGATAGGCGAACCCGCCTGCATCGCCTGCGGCGCGCCCCTGGGAAGCGCACAGCCAACGACCTGCCCTAATTGCGGGTTTGTGCTAAAGCGGGGGGAAGCGAATTGTCCGAATTGCGGAAAGCCAGTCTTTCATCGATCCCCGCCTTAAGCGGGGATTGTTTTCAAATAGGCAAAGTGGCCGGGAAAAATGACTTGCAGAATCCCCCCCTCCCCTCTATAATGCCTTCAGCAAGTATGAACCTAAATGACTTGGAAGCCCGTTTGCAAAACCTGGTGGAGGTCCGACTGCTAAACGCCCTGCCCAGCCAAAGCGTGGAGGAAGTAGCCATTCGAAACCTGGCCGGAGCGATGCATGCCAATCTGGTCACGCAGGAAGACGGCGCCGCTCTGGCGCCCAATGTATATACCGTGATCGTGCATCCGGAAGCCGTCAACTATTGGCAAAAGCCGGGACTGTTGGACATTTTAATCGAGGCGCTCACCGACGCCGGGCAGGAAGCAGGTTATAAGTTCATATCCAAGCCAGTCATCAGCATTTCAACCGACAAATCTCTTTCACTCAAGGATGTCAATGTAGTGGCATCACATCGGGTAGATCCTATGGCCGAGACAAAAGGCATGCCAAACGAAAACGCCGAAACCAACGAGGACGATCGGATTCCCGAAAACGCGTTTCTGATCATCGAGGGCGTCAAAGTGTTCCCGCTCAAAGATTCGGTGGTCAACATCGGCCGCCGCATGGATAATCAGCTGGTGATCGACGACCCGCGCATCTCCCGCAATCACGCACAATTGCGCGCCATCAACGGGCGCTTTGTGCTGTTCGATCTAAATTCGACCGGCGGCACGTTCGTCAATGGACAGCGCGCCAGCCAATCCGTGCTGTATCCGGGCGACGTGATTTCACTGGCCGGAGTAGCCCTCATCTTCGGGCAGGACAACCCGCCTCAACGCCCGGACCTGCTGGATACCGCGCCCTTCCAGCCTGCCACCTCCGACAGGCCGACCGCGATCTTAAAAGATCATTCCACCGCCAAACTCAAAAACAACAACAATAAATGAGCGGATCGATTGTCCTGGTCCTGCGCCTCCTGCTGGCGTTCGCCTTGTATGGATTTCTGGGCTGGGCGTTATACACATTATGGCAGGATGTGCATCGTCAGGCGGCGGGGGTGGCTTCACGCCGAATTCCCGGCATCAACCTCACCGTTCAAGCTGGGAGCGAGGAAGCCGGCGGCGTTAAACATTTTATTCAGCCGGAGATTATGCTTGGACGGGACCCGATCTGCGATATATCCGTCGCCGATGAAACCGTCTCAGCGCGCCACGCGCGTTTGATTTTTCATCACGGGCAATGGTGGCTGGAGGATCTGAACTCTACAAACGGCACGCGCTTAAATCAGGAGACCGTTGCCCAGCCGATTGTGTTGACAACCGGCGACGAGATTGTTTTAGGCTCCACGCGTATCGTTGTCCGAACCATAGAACCTGCCTGAGTCTGCGGAGCGCCCATGCCGGAAAAAATATCATTTGCTGTAATCGGCGGTTCAGGGTTGTACGCCATGCCCGGCCTGCGAGATACGCAGGAACGCGCGATCGCTACGCCTTTCGGAAAGCCCAGCGCGCCCGTCATTGTGGGAAAGCTGGAAGGCAGAACAGTGGCCTTTCTGGCGCGGCATGGGATCGGTCATCACATTTCGCCCTCCGAGATAAATTATCGCGCCAACATTTACGCGTTGAAATCGCTGGGGGTCGAAAGAATCGTCAGCATCAGCGCCTGCGGTTCTTTGCGCGAGGATTATGCGCCTGGGCACATTGCGATCCCCGATCAACTCTTTGATTTCACCAAAGACCGCGCACGCACATTCTTCAGCGAGGGCTTGGTCGCGCATATCAGTGTAGCTGAGCCGTTTTGCGGCGATCTTTCGGCGCAATTGGAACGCGCGGTACGCGCGGCTGGCGCAACGACTCATCACGGCGGCGCCTTTATCACCATCGAAGGCCCGCGCTTCTCGACCAAAGCCGAGTCGAACGCCTATCGTGCCTGGGGCATGTCGCTGATCGGAATGACCACCTCTCCTGAAGCATTTCTAGCGTGCGAGGCGGAAATGTGTTACGCGGTTATGGCGCACGTAACAGACTACGATGTCTGGCATACCACCGAGTCCCCGGTGACGGTTGAACTGGTGATTCAAACCTTGAACAAAAATACAGCTTTGGCGCAGGAAGCAGTTCGGGCGCTGGCGCGAGATTTGGACTCTGAAAGAAAATGCGACTGTGAATCTGCCCTGGCCAACGCGCTCATCACACAGCCGGATGCGATTCCGCCTGCCACGCGCCAAAAGCTCGATTTGCTTGTAAAGAAGTACTTGAAGTAAGATAATGTCATGACCGATGCGATTCAAAACCGCCTGCTGCGTTGGGCCGCAGGTTTTCTTTTTTTATATTCGCTGATTCTCACCCTCTCACCCGCCGTCCGCGAGAGGAGTTTCGCGGTCACATATCGCTGGTCGCACTGGCTGGGTTTCTTGGTCTGGATACTCATCGTCGCCGCGGCAAACCGAATCACTGCCGCGCATCTCTCTGACCGCGATCCCTATATTTTGCCGGTGGCCGCCCTGCTCAGCGGCTGGGGATTGCTGACAATCTGGCGGCTCGATTCAAATTTCGGACTGCGCCAAATGATCTGGCTCGGGTTGAGCTTCGGCGTTCTGATATTGGCCGTCCGCTTCCACATCAAGATCGAATTTCTCCGCCGCTATAAATACCTGTTACTCACCAGCGGTTTACTTCTTACCGCGCTGACATTGATCTTCGGAACAAACCCCGAAGGCTATGGCCCGCGTTTATGGCTCGGTTGTTGTGGCGTTTATTTCCAGCCGTCGGAGCCGTTGAAACTTTTGTTGATCGTCTTTCTTTCCGCTTATCTTGCAGATCGTTTACCGATCCATCTAAAAATCTTTCCACTGATTTTGCCGACACTCTTCGTCACTGGACTCGCGCTTCTTATCTTGTTGATTCAACGGGACCTCGGCACCGCTTCCATTTTTATTCTCCTGTTCACCTTTGTGCTTTACATTGCCACCGCGCGCCGCCGCACCCTGCTTTTCACAGGCGGAGCGCTGGCCCTGGCAGGGCTGGTTGGCTATTTCTTTATCAGCGTAATTCAGATTCGCGTCAACGCCTGGTTGAGTCCCTGGAACGATCCCAGCGGACGTTCTTATCAGATCGTGCAATCCCTGCTCGCCATTGCCAACGGCGGCGTGATCGGACGCGGCCCCGGTTTGGGAAGCCCGACGCTGGTGCCGGTCGCGATTTCCGATTTTATTTTCTCGGCGATCGTGGAAGAAACCGGTCTTATCGGGATGATCGGCCTGCTCGCCGTTCTTGGACTGCTCATCAGCCGCGGCTTGCGCGCCGCGCTCAACGCACCCGACCGTTTCCGGCGATTCCTTGCCGCCGGGTTGACTGCATATCTCGGCGTCCAGAGTCTAGTAATCATCGGCGGCAACCTCCGTCTGGTTCCGCTCACCGGAGTGACTCTGCCGTTTGTCTCCTATGGCGGTTCATCGTTGATAACTGCCTTTATTGCTATCTGGCTTCTGCTTGTGATCAGCGCTAAAACAGAAGAAGAACCCGCGCCTCTGGCCTCGGCTCAACCTTTCATGGGGCTTTCCATTCTGCTGGGGTTGGGACTCGCGGCCGCCGCCCTCAGCGGAATTTGGTGGACAGTGATACGCGGCCCCGATCTGCTGGAACGAACCGACAATCCGCGCCGCGCCATTGCAGATCGTTATGTTCCGCGCGGCAACATCATTGACCGTGCAGACAATCCCCTGGATAAAACGGTGGGCGCCAGTGGCAGTTACACGCGCCAATATGAGTATCCGGCTTTGGGCCCAATCATCGGCTACACCGATCCCGTGTTCGGACAGGCTGGTTTGGAAGCCAGCCTCGATAACTATCTACGCGGCCTGCAGGGCAACCCGGCCAGTTTGCTTTGGTGGGATTACCTGCTCTACGGCACTCCCCCGCCGGGCCTGGATGTGCGTTTGAGTCTGGATTTGTCCCTGCAAACAACCGCAGACAAATTGCTGGGCAATCATACCGGCGCAATCGTTCTGCTCAACGCGCAAAGCGGCGAAGTGTTCATCATGGCTTCCCATCCCGGCTTTGATCCCAACCTACTCAGGGAACAGGGGTCTGCACTCGCACAGGATCCCCGCGCGCCTTTGATCAACCGCGCGGCGCAGGGTTTGTATCCGCCGGGGAACCTATTACAGCCGTTGGCGCAGGCAGAGTTTGGCGCGCAAAAACCCAGCGACAAGGACTTGCAAACTTTTTATTCAAAACTCGGACTATTCCGTGCGCCGCAAATACGCATGCCAGTTGCGCCAGATGCAAAGAATAAAGACTTAAGCGATTTTCGCGTAACGCCTCTGCAGACCGCGCTGGCGGCCGCGGCGCTGAGCAATCACGGTCTGGTGCCCGCTTCACGGATCGCGTTGGCGGTGAAAACCCCTCAGCAGGGATGGGTCATTCTACCGGCGTTGGATCAGCCGGTTCAAGCGATCCAGCCGTCGGCGGCGGATGAGGCGGCGCGGTCTTTTATCGCCGCGAAACAATCCTATTGGGAATATGTCAGCTGGTCGTCGGAGAATACGGAAACGATCAGCTGGTACATCGGCGGAACTTCGCCAGATTTACAGGGAACGCCGCTGGTTGTCGTTGTGGCGATCGAGGAAAATAATTTGACGCTGGCCTGGCAAATTGGAAGGTCCCTGCTCGATAAAGCCCGCCAGCCATAAACATGGATTTAAAACAAAAGCCGGACTTTCGCCCGGCTTTTTACTTGCGGATTCAATTACCTGCCGTCATCGCTATCTTTGGCGGTATAACCGGGACCGGTTTTGAAGAAATCGTAATTGGGTTTGATGTCGGGCGTAAAATCGAGCACCTCGCCAGCTTCCAGCAATCTAACGGTATCCAGAATGATCGGATTGCCGTGATGGTTGACCGCTTCAAAGTGGCCGGTCAGGTCAATTTTACTGATAGGCTCCCCGCCTTTCGCTGTGTAAGCCGCGGGCACTTCATCCTCAGGGAAGATGGCGGCGTACGGACACTCCGGAACGCATGCGCCGCAATCAATACAAGTATCGGGGTCAATGTAAATCCAGGGCCACTCATCGAGCGGAAAACCCGGGATCATGCACTCCACCGGACAAACATCAATACAGCCGCGGTCACGCACGCACAAGCTGGTAATAATATGGGTCACGCGAAACCTCCTGTGAATTTTGACGGTTCAAATCGGCGCAATTATATCCTGCTTCCTACAGCGCGCAAGACTAAAATCCATTGGAATAAAAAAGAGATGGGGTTTTCCATCTCTTTTTATCGAACTATTTAGCGGCAAACCGTTCGGCAACCGCATCCCAGTTGACTACATTCCACCAGGCGGTTACATAATCCGCGCGGCGGTTTTGGTAATGCAGATAATAGGCGTGTTCCCATACGTCGACTCCCAAAATGGGCGTCACACCGTCCGAGAAGGGATTATCCTGATTCGCCGTGGAAACAACAGCCAGCCCACTGCCCTTCTTCACAAGCCAGGCCCAGCCGGAACCAAAGCGCCCATTGGCCGTTTTGGCGAAATCTTCCTTGAACGCGTCGAACGATTTAAAAGACGCGTCAATTGCCTTCGCCAATTCGTCCTTCGGCGCGCCGCCTTTCTTCGGACTCATAATTTCCCAAAACATCGAATGGTTCCACGTTCCGCCGCCGTGATTCCGGACAGCGGTGCGTATATCTTCAGGCACGGAATTCAAATCGCTCAACAAACTCTCGAGCGATTTTTTCGCCAGTTCGGGGTGTTTATCCAACGCGCCGTTCAAATTGGTAATATAAGCCTGATGATGTTTCGTGTGATGAATCTCCATTGTGCGCGCGTCGATGTGCGGTTCAAGAGCATCGTACGCGTATGCCAGCTTTGGAAGTTCGTATGCCATGATCCTCTCCTTTATAAATGATTCTGCCACGCGGCAGATATTTAAGATAATTATAACAAAAATTGTATTCCCGCCCAATGAGCCTGTCAAGCTAAAATGATTCACTGCATTTCGCTTATACTTGCGCAATACCAACGCGAAAAGATGACATCATGACCTCCACGCCCACGGAACCAGCCGTTCTCGAAAATACTCCCGCGCCAAGTCGAATCTCGGTCAAAACAGGCCTGGGCCTGCTGACCGCTGTCCTGGCTGTTTCCACCTCTGCGATTCTGATCCGTTTCGCGCAAAGCGACGCGCCCTCACTCGTGATCGCCGCCCTGCGCATCGCGGTCGCCAGCCTTGCCCTTGCGCCCATCGCCTGGGTGCGTCACAGCGCGGAATTGCGCGCGCTGACACGCCGGGAACTTTGGCTGGCCCTGTTTTCCGGTTTATTTCTCGCTGTGCACTTCGCCACTTGGATTTCCTCGCTCGAATATACAACCGTGGCCAGTTCGGTTGTATTCGTCAGCACCGGGCCGTTATGGGTGGCATTGGTCTCGCCGATCTTCTTGAAAGAACATCTTTCACGCGCCGCATTGGTGGGATTGGGGCTCTCGCTGTTAGGCGGAACAATTGTTGGCCTGGCCGACGCGTGCAGTTGGAATTCCGGATTAAACTGTCCGTCGCTGTCCACTGCACTGGAGGGACGGGCCATGTGGGGCAATTTCCTCGCGCTGATGGGCGCCTGGGCTGTGACCGGCTATTTCGTGATCGGCCGCAAATTGCGCGCTGGGATGTCTTTGATTCCGTACATTTTTCTCGTATACAGCGTCTCCGCGTTGGCTTTGCTCGCAACTGTGTTCATTACCCGCGAACCGCTGACCGGCTACAAACCCGTCACCTATCTTTGGATTGTATTATTGGCGCTAGTCCCACAATTGATCGGCCACTCCACATACAATTGGGCGCTGAGATATATTCCCGCCACATTGGTCGCAACTGTAAATTTGGGAGAGCCGATCGGCTCGTCCATATTGGCTTTTATAATTTTGGGCGAAGTGCCGGGTACGCTTAAGATCTTTGGCGCGCTCTTCATCCTGCTTGGCATCTACCTATCCAGCCGGCCGGGAGCCGCGTAAATTTACAAGGATACAGATCATGAAACTGCCTGCTCATCTATATCTGGATAAATTGAACATTCCATACGAAGCGAAGAGTTTTCCCTCAACCACAGAAAAAGGCGCCGCCTCCGTGGCTCATACGCTTGGTTTTCCCGAACGGCAAGCCGTCAAGACGCTGATCTTCCAAGTGGATAGCGGTGAGCGCGTGCTGGTCATGCTCGGCGGGGATCAGTCTGCCGTTTCAGGGAATCTAAAAAAAGCCATCGGCTCGCGCAATATTCAAATGGCCGCGCCGGAAATCGTCAAGGAAGTGACCGGTTATGTGATCGGTTCGATTCCTCCATTTAGCTGGCAGACCGAGGGATTCCGTTCCTTTCTGGAAGCGAGCCTTTTGAACGAATCAATGCTGGGCGTTGGAGCGGGTCAGTGGGGCGAAGAGATTTTCATCACACCCGAACAACTCGTCCGCGCCAGCAAAGCCATCGTCGTCAATTTAACCGATCGGGAAAAACCTGTGATCCCATAATCGCTCTTGCTTTTTTAAATCCGATTCGCTTAAAATCATTGCAGAAGGTTTTCGAACAATAAACATGCGTCGTCTCGTTCCTTCTTTCATTCTAGACAACTACGCGGTGGGTAATCTACAAGGGCGATTTCATTCGGTTGCCTTACTGCTGGACGCTTCCGGTTTTTCAAAAATGGCGGATGTGCTGGCTCAATTCGGCCAGAACGGAGCGGAAACGCTGGCCTGGGTGATGCAATCCGTATTCGACCCAATGGTGGAAAGCGTTCATAATCGCGGCGGGTTCGTGATCGGCTTTGCAGGCGATTCGTTTACGGCCTTGTTTCCCGCCGACCGCGATTCGCGCCCAGCCCTGATTCAGGCATTGACTTGCTCGCTCGAAATTCAGGAAAAGTTATCGAGACACGATTTGTTCAGGACCGAGCATGGAGATTTCAAAATTTCGGTACGCATTGGGCTTGGACTGGGTGAATCCCGCTGGCGGATCGTCGAGACCGAAAACAAACGCAAGGCGGTTTATTATTTTCACGGCACCGCCATCGAGCGAAGCGTACAATCGTTCAATTGCGCGGAGGCGGGCGAAATCATCGCAGGCGAGCTCATCGCTGAAAAATTAGGGAAGCGCATCGTCTCCGCCAAAAAAGGGAATCACTTTCTGCTGAAATCGATTCGAAGCCAAAAGCCTGAGTTTCATCCCGCGGCGGGCAGTCCGCCAACACCGGAACAAATTCAGCCGTTCTGGCCGGATCAGATCATCTCACAGGTTCATGGCGGAGAGTTCCGGCCTGCAGTCAATCTATTTATCGGCATACCGCCGTCGGCGCAGAGTGAAGCGGCTTTTATTCCCCTGCTTCAAAAAGCCCTGACGTTACAGGATCAATATGGCGGCTTGTTAACGCGGCCCGACTACGGAGATAAAGGCCTGAATTTACTGCTCTTCTGGGGCGCGCCGGTCATACAGGAAAACGACGTGGAGCGCGCGCTGAATTTTGTCCTGGACCTCATGAAAGAAACGGGCATGCCATTAAGGGCCGGCGTCAGTTACTTCAATTCCTTCTCCGGTTTCATGGGCGGCTCTCTCCGCGAAGACTACACTTGCTACGGCTGGGGCATCAACCTTGCCGCGCGCATGATGTCTTCAGCGCGCGCGGGGGAAATATGGCTTCACGAGGAGGTTGCCCGCCGTATCGAATATAAATTCAACCTGTCCTTTGAAGGCGATAAGAATTTCAAGGGATTCGCCCAACCGCACAAGGTTTGGAAGTTGATCAATCGCAAGGAAGATATCGGGGAAAAAGTATTTCCCGGCGAGTTTTTCGGGAGGGAGGCGGAGCTAAAACAATTGCTGAATTTCATCGCGCCGCTTTGGACAGGCCAATTTGCAGGCGCCCTCTCGCTGTTGGGCGAAGCTGGAATCGGAAAAAGCAGGCTTATTCATCAATTCAGGAACTCCTCGATTTTTCAAAATGCGGATGTGCTTTGGGCGGTCGGCCAAACGGACGAGATCATCCGGCAATCCCTCAATCCGTTTCGATACTGGCTGAAAACATATTTCGGCATCTCGTATACAGACGATGAGAACACCAATCGAAACAGGTTTCAGGCGAAAATTCGAGAACTGATAGCGTCCATCCCGGAATCGGCATTGGCCGACGACCTTGAGCGGACTCAATCCTTTCTGGGCGCGCTGGTGAACGTCCATTGGCCGGACTCGCTCTATGAAAAATTGGATGCCCAGGGAAGATACGAAAATACATTCATCGCACTGAGCACCTTGATGCAGGCAGAAAGCCTTTCGCGGCCGGTTATCCTATTGATCGAAGACACGCACTGGGCAGATGAAGATTCGCTTGCATTTCTCGAATATCTTTCGCGCATCGCCCTGCCCGGCCAAAATAATTCCTACCCGATCGCGATCATCGCAACCAGCAGAAGCAAAAAATCCAATTTGAAATTCAGGGAAGGTTGTCCGAATCTGGAGATCGGCTTGAAGGATCTCGCGGATAACAAACTGCACGAAATGGTGCGGGCAATTCTGCACGGCGAGATCGAAGATGAACTCTTGAATGTCGTTCATCAGCGCGCCGAGGGAAATCCATTCTTTGTGGAACAAGTCGTCCGCTACCTGCTGGAGGAGAACCTGGTCCGCTTCGAGGAGGATCGCTGGCATCTTACAGGCGACCCATCTCAATCGCTCCCAACGGACGTTCGCTCAGTTCTGATCGCGCGTCTCGACCGTCTGAAACAGGAAGTGCGGGACGTGGTCCAAACCGCCTCGGTTCTGGGCAGGGAATTCGAAGTCCAAATTTTGTCGCGCATGCTGCGCGGCGACCCGCGCCTTCCGGCGAAGATCGAGCAGGGCGCACAGGCAAATATTTGGGCGGCGATCAGCGAGATCCGATATATCTTCCGGCATGCCCTGATGAGAGACGCCGCGTACAACATGCAATTACGGTCGCGGCAAAAGGAACTCCACAGACTCGCGCTGAATGCGCTCGAAGAACTTTATCGAAACGAGCTTCAACCGTATTACCGTCAATTGGCTTATCACGCCGAGCAAGCCGAGCTAATCGAGAAGGCGCGGAGTTATTATCGGCTGGCAGGCGATTTGGCCGCGGAAGCCTATCAAAACAACCAAGCCATTGAAAATTACTCGAAAGCGATCGAACTCACGCCAACTAATGACCTCGAAATAAAATTCGAGTTATTGCTGGCACGCGTGCCGTTGTTTGGTTACCTGGGCAGGCAGGATCAAAAGAAGGAGGATTTACTGAGCCTCGAGCGGATCGCCGAAACACAAAACAGTGACGCCAACCGGGCAAAGGCCGCGCTTCAGCGCGAGCTTTTCGCTTTTGAAGCGGGCGACCTCGAGCAGAGCGTTATTGCCGGTCAGCGGGTCATTCAGCTCTCGCGTTTGGCCGATACGCCGAGGATCGCATTGCATTCCTACGTAACCCTGCCTCTGGCGCTCTGCCGCCTGGGAAAAATCGATACGGCGATTCAAGAAGCGGAAACAGGTATCGGTCTGGCTCAATCTCTCGAGGAGGAAAAACGGGAAGGGGAAATTTTGAATACACTTGGGCTGATCTATCTGGAGCAGAAAGAGCCGCGCGTTTCTCGTTCTACATTCGAAAAAAGTCTCTTCTTTGCGCGCAAAGCCGGCGACAAACGGCTGGAGGCGCGCGTTTTGAACAATATCGGCAATGCGGCCGGAACGGTCGAATCGGATTACAGCGCGGCGCGCGAACGATATGAACAGGCGCTGGCAATCGCGCGGGAAACCGGCTCGCGGGCCGGGGAGGGATTGGTGCTCGCGAATCTAGGCTGGGTCGCGGGAATGCAGGGCGACTTCGATTCCGCGCAAACATATCAGAAGCAAGCCCTGCGCATCGCGCGCGAAGTTGGAAGCATTTACAACGAGGCTTACACGCTAATCAACCTGAGCGGACTCGCGGTCGCTCAGAGCCAAAGAGCGGCCGCGCTCGCGTACGCAAACAAAAGCCTGGAATTAATGCGCAAGATGGGCGATCCGTCGGGCGAGGCCTGGGCATGGACCTGTCTCGGGCACGCGCATTTCCTGTTGCCCGATCTGATCGAATCCGCTCATTCTTACGAACAGGCGCTGAACCTGCGCCGCACGCTTAAGCAGGCCGCGCTGGCCACGGAACCCCTGGCAGGCCTGGCGCAAACCGCTTTGGAGGAAAAAAATTCGGGACTGTCCTTGAAATACGCCGAGGAGATTCTTTCGCATCTGAATCAAGGCGGCAACCTGGATGGAACCGAGGAGCCGATCAGAATTTACTGGTCAGTGTATCAGGCTCTGCAGGCGAATAACGATCCGAGGGCGAATCGAATCCTCGACGAGGCCTATGAGCTTTTACAGGAACAAGTGAACCGCTTCCACAGCGACGACGACAGGCAAATGTATGTAAGGAATGTCCCCTGGAGAAACGGAATCATGATGGCATGGATGAATAAATAAGCAGTCACGATTCCAAAAAAGAAGCTCCGATAAAGGAGCTTCTTTTCATATTGCAAGAACTACCAGCCGCCGCCCCATCCAAGAGGCGGATCGCCCAGCCGAAGTGTGGCTCTCCACTTGCCGGGATGATCGCCGGGGGCGCGGTCGAGGTCTGTATCGGCAAAGGCTTGCACAGTCTTCCCGTCGAAATACACCAGCGTCTTTTCGCCGTCCGGCGGATCAATAACAACAGAGTAGGCAAAGTTGACAAACTGGCCGGCGCGCCTAATGCCGAAATTATTGAACCATTCGACGGGTCTTCCGTTCCATAGTTGATCTCTCGCGCTTTGCGGGATATCTTTTTTCACGATTCGGTGCTGTACCGGATCCCTATCATCCGGCAGGACGATCATCACCTCGCGCTCGGCGGCGTTATCGGCCGGAATACTAAATCTGCGCGGGCTTCCTCTGCGGGCTGAAACTGCTCTCTCTGGCATAGTTCCTCCGACCGGTAAAATGAATATCGAATAACGACATAATTATTATAGCAGTTAAAGCTGAAAATAGTTCAACGAGCCTCGCCGCCAACATCACCTGCTGTACAGGTAATTCAAACTACGGATATCTTCCCGGAGCGAATCGGTCAGAGCGCCATCCTGCATCCGCCACTGCCAATTGCCTCCCAGTTTACTGGGGAAATTCATGCGCGCGGCAGTGCCGAGATCGAGCAGGTCCTGCATGGGCGCAATGGCAAACACAGCCACCGAAGACCAGAGCGTTCGGATTAAATCATGGGCGAAACGGCTTCCATCAATTTTCAAATAGTCAATGGCAAATTTATGTTCATCGTCCGTGGCCGACTCGAACCAGCCGCGCGCCGTGTCGTTATCGTGTGTGCCGGTATAAGCGACGGAATTTTGGATATAGTGATGAGGCAGGAAAGGGTTATCCGGGCCTGAAAACGCAAATTGCAGAATGCGCATTCCGGGCAAATGATAACGCTCACGCAATGCAACTACATCGGGCGTGATCACGCCCAAATCTTCCGCGATGATCGGCAGGTCGCTGGTATTCAGCCCGGATTTAAGGTCAGCCATCAGCGCATCGAAGAAGTCCGCGCCGGGGCCGGGCGCCCAGCGGCCAATCTCGGCGGTTGGGTTGCCGGCCGGAATTTCCCAATATCCTGCAAAGCCGCGGAAATGATCAAGGCGCACAATATCTACAATGCCCAGAATGGCGCGCATACGTTCCAGCCACCAGGCATAGCCGGTCTTTTTATGGGCATCCCAGTTGTAAAGCGGATTGCCCCAGAGCTGTCCCGTCGCGGAAAATAAATCCGGCGGGACGCCCGCTACAACGGTTGGCTTTCCGTGTTCATCCAAAAAAAACAAATCGGGATGAGACCAAACATCCGCCGAATCGTTCGCGACGAAAATTGGAATATCCCCAATGATCTGGATACCGCGCTGACGGGCATGCGCGCGCAAATCGTTCCACTGGCGATAGAACAGGAATTGTTGAAAGATCTGCCGGGCAACCTGCTCCGCGCATGTTTTGCGCGCATCGGCCAAAACAGACGGCTCTCTCTTGCGCAGTTCCTCGGGCCAGCCATCCCACGAACCGCCGCCGTGCATTTCCTTCAAAGCCATAAAAAGGGCAAAATCATCCAACCAGTGCGCGTTCTCCGTATGGAATTGTTCGAGGGCCTGCTGAATCTTTTTATCGGGCGCGGCAGTGTAACGCTGGAAAGCGCGTCCGAGGAGATTCAGCTTCCACGGGATGACCAGGCCATAGTCCACGCGTGAAGCGGAAAACGGAGGCGCGTCCTTCAAGTCATCGGCAGTCAGCAAGCCGTCCGCGACCAATTCATCAGGGCTGATCAAATACGGATTCCCCGCGAACGCGGAAAAACATTGGTAAGGCGAATCGCCATAACCCGTCGGTCCCAGCGGAAGCACCTGCCAAAGATGACTGCCCGCCTCGGCTAGAAAATCCACAAATTGATGGGCACGCGGCCCCAGATCGCCAATGCCATACGGCCCCGGCAGGCTGGTGGGATGAAAGAGGATTCCGGACGAACGTTTGAATGTCATGGCATCTTAGGAAATGGAAGAAATGGACTCGTGAACAAGTTTTTTATACAAGGAAAAATATTGCCGGGCGGAATTGTCCCATGAAAAATCGCGCGCCATGCCCGCCTTCTGCATTCGAATCCACCGCTCGCGGTCCGGGTAGATTTTGAGTGCGCCGCGCAGCGCCGAAGTCAAAGATGCGACCGTCGCCTTCTCGAACAGAAACCCGACTTCATCGTCAACGGTATTGCGCAAACCGCCCACCGCGCGCGCCAGCGGCAAACATCCATACCGCATGGCGATCATCTGCGCCAGCCCGCATGGCTCATAACGCGAGGGCATCAATAGTAAATCGGAGCCGCCATAGATCAGGCGCGCCAGACGGGGATCGAAGCGTGTCACCGACCGCACCTGATTGGGCCGCGCATTCTGTAATTCGCGCGCGGCTTCCTCCAGTTTCGAATCGCCCGCCCCCAGGATCACGGCTTGAAATTTCGTACTCTTGAACGAATGGAGGGCATGAATGGCAAGGTCGATTCCCTTTTGACGATCCATGCGCGAAACGATTCCCAGCAAGGGCAGGTCGGGTTCCAGCGGCAAGCCCGCGTGTTCCTGCAAAGCGGATTTATTCTGGACGCGGCCTTCAAGCATCTCCGCGGAAAATCGGGCGGTCAACGCCTCATCCGTCTGTGGATCATAAGAAAGAGTGTCGATGCCGTTCAATATTCCATGCAGTGTGGAGCGGCGCGTATTCAGAAAATCCTGCAAGCCGCAACCGAATTCATGGCCGAGGATTTCCTCCGCATATCCCGGCGAGACCGGCACAACCGCGTCGGACGCCCATAATCCCAACGGCAGTGGAAGCACGCGCGCCCATTCGGGTAAATCGGTTTGCGCGAGCGGCAGTCCGTAGGATTGCAAAATATCGGAAATATCCGGACCCATAAAAGGCAGATTGTGCAAAGTAGTCAGTGATGCGACTTTGCGCGCGCCTTGCTCCCAGCGTTTGGTCAGATTGCCATAAGCGGCAAGCGCGGTGTGCCAGTCGTTCGTATGGATCAGATCGACGTTCCAATTCAACTGGCGCGGCAGTTCCAAAGCGGCCAATGAAAAAAAAGAATATTTCTCCCCATCTTCGGCCGCGTTCGACGAATATACCGAACCGCTGTTCCGAATTGGGTCGCCGGTGATGAAATAAACGGGTATCTCGCCCAGCGACGTTTCAAACGCCTCCACCTGGAGCTCGGTTTCGCCGCGCGGAATCGAATAAACGGTCAGCGGCCGAAGCGACTCAGTCCGAACCGCAGAATGCAAAGGCAAAACGACTCGGATATCCAATTTAATATCGCCCAACACCTCAGGCGGCAAAGCGCGCAAAGCGCGCGGCAGAGCCCCAGCCACATCGCCCAACCCGCCTACTTTCACAAACGGGTCAGCTTCTGCGGCCAGGAACAAAACATTGATCGTTTGAGGCATGGTACCTTTTCAGAAAAAAGGGCGGACCGTTGTCCGCCCAAGATTGGGTGCCTGATGGGTTTCGAACCCACAACATCCACATCCACAGTGTGGCGCTCTGCCGTTGAGCTACAGGCACCATGAATCAGCGGACGGATTATATCATCCTGCAGGGGGCTAGGCAAGAATCTTTCTGAGCGATTCAACCAGCGCGCCGCGCGGGACGAGAATTTGCTCGCCGTTCAACAGATTCTTGACGGCCACTTTTCCTTGCGCGTCTTCGTCCGGCCCGATTGTCAGCACAACGCGCATTTTCATCTTATCGGCGAATTTGAATTGCTTCGGCAACTTTGCCGGTTCGGGGTACACCAGCACGTTCAAGCCAGCTTTCCGCAATTCCGCCGCCAATGTATAGGACTGAAGCCAGAGTTTTTCGTCGAAGATCGTCACCATGACGCGCGCCGGCGTGGAATCGAATTCGGGCAGTAAGCCGCTCTCCTGCAAAATAATGCCAATGACCACGTCGCCCATGGCAAAACCCACGCCTGAAAGAGGCTGTCCGCCAACATCGGCCAATAGATTATCGTAACGGCCGCCGCCGAGGATGGCGCGCTTCAACGCGCCGCTCTGGTCGTACGCCTCGAACACGGTTCCGGTGTAATAGAGCAGTCCGCGCACAATGTTTGGATCGAACTTGACGTACTCTTTCACACCCAAAACTTCCAGCGCGGCGAAGAGACGAACCAACTCCTCGCTTTTCTTCCACAAATCGTAATTGCCCAGAATGGCCTTCAAACCGTCCAGTTGTTTGCTTGTCAATCCCAGTTCCAGCGCGTTCTCATCCCACGCATTCGGAGTCATTTTGGAGCGGCGATCCACGAGGTTGGATACATCGAGTCGCTTGTCCACAGGGATATCAAGGGCGTCGAGTTCGGAGTCCATCAGACGCCGATCGTTCACGTAAATGGCGGCCCGTTGAGGGTCCAGCCCGACCGACCGGAGAAAAGCGGCCGCGACCGCGATCAGCTCTGCATCCGCTTCGGGAGAGTTAACGCCCAGCATGTCGATATTCCATTGAAAGAACTCGCGCGTGCGTCCTTTTTGCGGCTGTTCATAGCGCCAGAACGGGCCAAACGACCACCAGCGCGCCGGGAAAGTAAGCTCGCCTTGTTTAGCCGCGATCATACGCGCCAATGAGAGAGTTAATTCGGGGCGCAAAGTCACTTCATCGCCGCCGCGGTCTTGAAAGACGAACGCCTGCTTCTTGACCAGTTCCTCCCCCGATTTTGCCGCGTACAGGTCCAGCGTTTCAAGAAACGGGCCGTCCCATTCCTGATAGCCGAACGCTTCAGAAGCCGCGCGCACTTTATCGAAAATGTAATTGCGCAGGGCCATCTGCTCGGGATAGAACTCGCGCGTCCCTTTTACGGCAGGTATCACTTTTTTCATAATAACTCCACGGGAAAACTGAGGCGCATTGTAGCATATTTCACCGGCGGCTTGTATGACAAACTGCCCATGCAAAAATGATGGAACGCACTGGTAATTATTTGTGGAAAATAGTACAAATTATCTGTAAACTGTATGCCCTGCGAAAGGAGCCATCATGGACTTGGCCGATGCGCTAAAAGACAATTTGACGAAAATCCCCTGGTTTCGCGAGCTGTCGCCTCAACACTTGGAGAAGATCGCGCAAATCACCCACCTAAAGACCATCAAGGCCGGCGATACTTTGTTTCGGGAGGGAGATAAAGCCGATCATATTTACATCATTCTGGAAGGGCGGATCGCGCTGGAGATGGCCGCCCCGCCGCGCGGAAAGGTGCGCTTCTACACCGCGGAACTTTGGGAGCTCGTGGGCTGGTCGAGCGTTACGCCCACTGTCCACCAGCGCACAGCCGGCGCAGTGGCAGTTACCGATAGCCTGCTTGCCGCCGTGGACGCGGAAAAACTTCGACAGCTATGCGAGGACGATCACGATTTGGGCTATCTGACCATGCGCAGGTTAGCCAATATAGTTGCCAGCCGTCTGATGGTCACGCGCTTGCAATTACTGGATATTTTTGCCGAACCGGAGAATAAACATGCCAAGTGAACATCGCCACGAGATCGGCAGTACCGTTGCAATTCAAAAAGCCGTTTTCGACGATCTCCTGAACAATTTGCACAAACAGGGATTCGAAACAGTTGGGCCGCACGTCAAAAACGATACGCTGGTCTATGAACCGATTCGGTCTCTTGCAGATCTGCCGCGCGGCTACGTGACCGAACAGGAAGCGGGTCATTTCCGACTGATCAACACGGGACATTCGCGCTATTTCGATGTCATCCCCGGCGCGCAATCCTGGAAGCAATTCCTGTTTCCGCCGCATGAGGAATTGTTCACTTTACGCAAGCACAAGGGCAATTGGATCATAGGGAACGAATCGAAACCTGCCCCCGCCTATGCGTTCATCGGTGTGCGCGGATGCGAGCTGGCCGCCATCCAAATTCAAGATTCCATCTTTTTGCGAAGCGACTTCACCGATCCGATCTACCGTTCGAGGCGCGAACGAACATTCATCCTGAGCGTAAATTGCATGCATCCGGCCGGAACTTGTTTCTGCGCCTCGCTCGGAACCGGCCCGCGCGTCAACAGCGGCTTCGACCTCAACCTGACCGAGTTGGAAGATATATTTTTACTTACGATTGGTTCGGAACTCGGCAGAAAAGCGCTGAACAACCTGCCTATGGAATCTGCAAGCGGATTTCTGCTCAATGCCGCCAACCGCGGACTGGAACACGCCGCGTCACAAATGGGCCGCTCCCTGGACGTCAGCGACCTGCCGGACTTACTGCTCAACAATCTCGATCATCCGCATTGGCGCAATATCGGAGAACGCTGTCTCTCCTGCGCGAATTGCACACTGGCCTGCCCCACCTGCTTCTGCTGGGACGCCACCGATACTTTAAGCCTCGACGGCAATGATACACAACGCACGCGCGTTTGGGACTCGTGTTTCAACCCGGCCTATTCGTATCAGGCCGGCGGCAATACCCGCCCCACCATCCATGCGCGCTATCGTCAGTGGCTCACACATAAGCTGGGAACCTGGAAACAGCAATTCGGCATGCTGGGCTGTGTGGGGTGCGGACGATGCATCACCTGGTGCCCGGCGGCAATCGACATCACCGCGGAAGTTGCCGCCCTGCGCAAGGAGGCCGTTCGATGACCGCGTCATCCATGACACAGAATCTCGCTCCTCACGCGGATCGTTTACTTGAACCCGCCTGGACGCAAGTGACCGCCATCACGCCCGAAGCGGAGGGCATCGCCACGTATTGGCTCAAATTCGTTGACCCCGCCGCGCAAAGCGCGTATTCATTTCTGCCGGGGCAGTTCAACATGGTGTACCTGCCCGGTTTCGGCGAAGCGGCCATCTCGGTCAGTTCCGACTCGGAAGATCATTCCGTCATCGGGCACACTATTCGCTTCGTCGGAAATGTAACGCGCGCTGTCAGCCGGCTAAAAGTCGGCGATGTAATTGGCCTGCGCGGGCCGTTCGGCGCGCCGTGGCCGATGAAAGAGATCGAGGGCCGCGACATCATCATTGCCGCAGGCGGAATCGGCCTTGCGCCACTGCGCCCGTCCATTTACTACATCATGAATCATCGCGAGCGCTTCGGCAAAGTGTTTCTGCTTTACGGCGCGCGCACGCCCAGCGACCTGCTCTACCCGCGTGAATACAAAAAATGGGAGGAAGCCGGGATTCAGGTACAGATCACGGTGGACCGCGCCGATGAAAAATGGCAGGGGCAGGTAGGGGTCGTTCCAATGCTGTTCTACCGCTTCCGCATGGATCCAAACAGCGTCGTTCTCACCTGCGGCCCGGAGATCATGATCCGCTTTGTGGTGTACGAAGGTCTGGCGCGCAGAATCCCGCCCGAAAAAATCTATCTCTCGCTCGAACGAAACATGAAATGCGGACAGGGCTCCTGCGGGCACTGCCAGCTTGGTCCGTATTTTATTTGCAAAGACGGGCCAGTCTTCCGTTTCGATGCGCTCGAGTCCTTCTTCAATGTGGAGGAATTCTAATGTCCCCTCATAAACCCAGTCTCGCGGTTTACAAATTCTCTTCCTGCGACGGTTGCCAATTATCGCTACTAAACATGGAAGACGAGCTCCTGAGTCTCGCGGACGCTGTAGATATCGCCTTCTTTCTGGAGGCGACGCGGGCGCAAAAGCCCGGCCCTTATGACATTGCCATGGTGGAAGGCTCGGTGACTACGCCGCACGAGATCGAGCGGATTCATGAGATTCGCCGCAACGCGAAATTCCTGATCGCGCTTGGAACCTGCGCCACCTCCGGCGGCGTGCAAGCCCTGCGCAATTTCGCGGATGCAAAAGCTTATGCCGACACAGTCTATCCTCATCCTGAATACCTGAGCTATCTGGAAACCGCCACGCCGATCGCAGAACACGTACCCGTGGATTTGGAGCTTTGGGGTTGCCCGGTCAATAAGGCGCAAGTGCTCGAAGTGATCGTTGCATTGCTCAATCATCGCCGCCCCAACCTGCCACCTTACACAGTTTGCATGGAGTGTAAATCGAGGGGAACGATCTGCGTGCTGGTGGATAAAGGTATCCCCTGCCTCGGACCGGTCGTGCAATCGGGCTGTGACGCGTTATGCCCCGCCAACGGACGCGGCTGTTACGGATGTTTCGGCCCGACGCGCGACCCGAACCTGAACTCACTGACCGATGTACTGCTGAAACTCGAACGCGTCCCCAGCGAGACCGTGCGGTTGTTCCGCGGAATCAGCGGTTATTCCCCGGCTTTTCGCGCGGCCGCAGAGGCCGTTCTGGCAGATCACAAGGAGGCCAAATGAAATCCATCGAAGTCCCTGCCCTGGCACGCGTGGAAGGTGAAGGCGGTTTATATATCGGCCTGCAGGATGGCAAAGCCGTTGAAATTCGGCTCGATATATACGAACCGCCGCGTTTCTTCGAAGGTTTTCTAATTGACCGCTTCCTGCAGGAAGTCCCTGATATTACAGCACGCATTTGCGGCATTTGCCCTGTGGCCTATCAAATGAGCGCGGCGCAGGCGCTGGAGCGCGCGCTGAACGTTCAAGTCCACCCGCAGGTGAACCTGTTACGCCGGTTGATGTACTGCGGCGAATACATCGAAAGCCACGCACTGCATATTTATCTGTTGCAGGCGCCGGATTTGCTGGGAAAAGAATCGGCTTTGGAGCTGGCAGGCATCGCGCCGGATGTGGTCAAGAATGCCCTGCGCTTGAAGAAGATCGGCAATCAGATTCTGAAAACCATCGGTGGACGCTCAGTTCACCCCGTCAGTGTTTGCGTTGGCGGATTTTATCGCTGGCCGGACGCCGAAGCATTGAACGCCCTCCTGCCCGAACTGGAATGGGGACTCGCCGCCGCGCTGGATTGCGCTCACTGGGCCGCCGGTCTTCCCTATCCGGACCTTGAAATTGATTATGAGTTCGTGGCTTTACATCACCCGAACAAATACGCCATCATGGAAGGCGAAGTTTGGTCGTCGAAGGGACGCAAACTCTCAATCGAAGAATACGAAACGGCGTACATCGAGGAGCACGTCAAACACTCCAACGCACTGCACAGCCGCACTGTGGACGGAAACACGTATCTGGTTGGGCCGCTGGCGCGCCTGAACTTGAACCACGAGCAGTTAAGTCCTGCCGCGCAAAAAGCGCTCAAAGATGCCCGGGTGAAACTGCCGCTGAAAAACCCGTTCAAGTCGCTATTGGCGCGCGCTATTGAATTGGTCGACGCCTACGAAGAAGCCATACAACTCGTTAGAGATTACAAACCCGAAGGCCCGGCGCACGCGGAATTCAAACTCAAGGCGGGCGAAGGGGCCGGCGCCACAGAAGCGCCGCGTGGCTTGCTGTATCATCGCTATCGAGTGGACGAAAACGGGTTGATCAAGTTCGCCAGAATCACGCCGCCCACCGCGCAGAACCTGCCGCGCATCGAAGCCGACCTGCTCGCGCTGGCGCCCCAGATCGTGAAACTGCCGGAGGCCGAAGCCACATTGACCGCCGAACATCTTGTGCGCGCCTACGATCCGTGTATTTCATGCGCCACACATTTTCTCAAATTGAAAGTGGAAGAGTTGAAGTGAAACTGGCAGTGATCGGAATCGGGCAAAGCTTGCGCGGCGATGATGCAGTCGGGCTGGAGATCATTCGCCGATGGCAGGAAAAATTCCCTGAAACGGCGGGCAGGCCCGAGGTCCGCGTGGAAGCGAGCGAATTGCCGGGGCTGAATCTGCTGTCGCTGATGGAGGGCGCGGAAGCGGTCATCCTGATCGACGCGGTGCAAAGTTCCGCTCAACCGGGCACGATACATCAACTCACCCGCGAGCAGTTGGCCGCGTTTCAAAGCGAGTCCAAATCGGCGCACGGCTGGGGCGTGGCGGAGACACTTTCCATGGCGGAAACACTCGGCCTGCCAATCGCCAGCCTGCCGATCCGCGGGATCGGGGTTGAAATTCGAGAAACTGCAATCGGCGCCCCGCTCAGCCGCGCAGTAGCTCAGGCAATTGAACCGGCTTGTGAAATCCTCGAAAAAGAAGTGCAAAACCTTCTTCGTGCTATCGTCCACGCTTAGTTGTTCATAAAACCGAACCTGTATTCAAAGGCTTCCAAAATTCAGCACTTGAATTTTGGAAGCCTTCAAATTATAATCTTCGGAAACTTCGCGAAGGAGAAAGACACATGGAAATCAATTATAAAGAGACCAGCAAAGACCTGCTGACCCGCATCAACATCCACGAAACATACGGAGCGCGAAACATCGATCAATGGACGACCGAAGTGCTCCAGCCCAAAGCGGGCATGAAAATTTTAGACGTTGGTTGCGGCGCGGGAAAACAATGTTTTCTTTATAGCGATTACACCCGCGACCAGGCCGAGATCGTCGGCACGGATTTTTCGGAGGAACTGCTCGCCAAAGCAAAAGAGAAATTGGCGGCACGCGGCAGTAAGAATATCCGTTTCGGTTTCATGGATTTCAACAAGCGCTTCGATTTCGACGACCATACATTCGACCTGCTTTCGAGCGCGTTCGCCATTTATTACGCTTCCGATCTGGACTTTACATTTGGCGAGGCGCATCGGGTGATCAAACCCGGCGGACGGTTATTCGTCACCGGCCCACTGCCTGAAAACAAGCAGATGTTCTATGAGATCATCAAGGAAGCTACAAACAAACCGATTCCGCCCATGCCCGGCTCGTCGCGTTTTAAAGGCGACATCTATAAAACCATCGAGGGTAAATTTGCAAAGACCGAACTTCTGACCTTCGAGAATCCGATCACCTTCCCGGCTGTGGCGCCGTTCATCGATTATGTGCGCGCTTCGCTGAGCGAAGACCGCAAACTATGGACTTCGATGTTCAACAGCCATGACGAATACGAGGCGTTGATCGGCAAGATCGAAGCAGTCGCCATCCGCTGGTTCGAACGCGATGGCAAATTGGTGATGACCAAAGTCGTCGGCGGAATTCTGGCAACAAAGTAAATGAACTTCTACGGGCAAAACATTCTCTTCCTCGGCGCGCACCCAGACGATATCGAACTGGGATGCGGCGCGTTACTGCATCACATCGCCAACCAGACTGACGTGCTGTGCGTCACACTCTCCGATAATCAAAAGAATCCCGATCTCAAAAATGTAGTGGATGAGCATTTCCAATCCATGCGGGTCTTGGGCGTACCGAAAGAAAAGATTCAAATCGGTCCATTTGCCACGCGCGTCTTCCCGGATGCGCGGCAGGAAATTCTCGAATACTTCCTGAAACTGCGCAAGGATTTCAAACCCGACCTGATCTTCGTTCATTCAAAGCAGGATATCCACCAGGATCACAACGTGATGACCGAGGAAGCCCTGCGCGCCTACCGCGGCATCACTGTACTGGGCTTCGATGTGGTGCGCTCGTCATACGGATTCTTCCCGCATTTCATCGTGGGCGTTACAGAGACGGACGTCAACAAAAAGATCGAGGCCCTTTCACAATACGCGACCTACCGCGAAAAATATTACTTCAACAGCGAGTTGACGCGTTCGATCATGGTACGTCACGGCGCGTTGGCCGAACTTCCTTTTGCAGAAGGTTTCGATATTTTGAGAATTGTGGGCAAATTCGAAAAGTGCGCGGACGATTAATCGCGCGGCTCAAATCGGGTGAAATGGATCGAAAAACCGCTTATCCGTCCGCCCGGAAAACTTTAGAAGCCTCTGGCCGCGATCATCATAAGAAGAACCACAATAATAAGAACGACAAGCCCAATTCGTGGAATCATCTTAAGCGTGGAGAGCATTTTCTCGATCTCGGAATCCGGTAGATCCTCTTCAGATTCGGCAGTCGGTTCGAGCCGAAATTCAACGAAAAAATGGAAAAGCGCGAGCAATAATCCCAACGCCCCGCCGACCGCAATACTCAGTCCCCACCGCGAACTCAGCACCACATCGAGATTCTTCCAGCCTGTAAGCAGATAGTTCATAATAGCGCCCGAAACGACCGCCGTTCCCGCCAGCACAGACGCCAATCGAAAGATTCTGGGAAACACATTGCGGACAAACACCCCGCGTTCTTCCTTCGATAGTTTAATCACCACGGGAACAAGGACGAAGTTTATCGTGATGACTTCTCCCACCCAGGATATTCCCGAAATAACGTGCACCCATCGAATCACGTTGAGCAGACTCATCGGCCTTCCTTTACCATTTCCGCAAAATACTTTACGTCATCTCATAACGATATGGGACAGGCGAATCGCCCGTCCCATATCATACTTTTTCTTTCGGCACTCCGAGTTGTATCATTCCGTCCACAACGCGCACCGGATAGGCAGGGATGTCCACAACAGCAGGCATCTTCATCACCTTTCCCGTGCGGATATCGAACTCCGCGCCGTGCCGCGGACAGATGATGTTAAACCCATCGAGCTCCCCCTCGCCCACCGGGCCGTCATCGTGCGAACACACATCGCTAATGGCGTAGTAATGTCCCGCCATATTGAAGATCACAATCGGTTCGTCGCCCACGTCGACGAATAGTCGTTCGCCGTTCGGCAAGTCCGAAGCGGGCGCGATCTCTACAAAATCAGCTTTATCTTCACCAAAAGTTGTGTAATTAAACATGGACTTTTACTCATCCCGCCTGATGATACAAACAAACAGTTCATTCCACCAAATCATCACTAGCCTCTCCCAAACCATAAACGCCGGCTTTCAAGACTTTGAGCGAAAGCAGGGCGCATTTTAAACGGACCGGACCCAATTCGATGCCCAGCAGATCCAGAACATCCTGCTTATTGAGCTTCTTTATTTCTTCGAGCGATTTCCCGACGATGGTCTCGATCAGTAAATCCGCGGAGGCCTGCGAGATGGCACAGCCGTGCCCATCGAAGCGCGCATCGGTGACCTTGCCGTCCGAGTCCACGCGCAGGTCGATCTGGATGTGATCGCCGCACAACGGGTTATTATCCGAAAAGGAAATATCGTGCGGATCCAGGCGGCCGCGATAAGACGGATTCTTGTAATGCTCGATAATTACTTCACGATAGAGATCGTCCATACACTATCCGAATATTTCCTTCACCTTATAGATTCCGTTCACCAGCAAATCCACTTCTTCCTTCGTGTTGTACAAATAAAATGAAGCGCGGCTGGTAGCCGGAATACCGAATTTTTCATGCAACGGCTGTGCGCAATGATGCCCGGCGCGCACCGCGATCCCGTCACGGTCCAGAATCTGCGCCACATCGTGCGGATGCACGCCTTCCAGCGTGAAGGAGGCCACGCCGCCCTTCTTATCCGCAGAAGGGCCGAACACCTTCACTCCCGGAATTTCTTCGAGCCGTTCCAACGCATACTCGGCGATCACATGTTCGTGCGCGGAAATATCGTCCATGCCGATTTGGGTCAGGTAATCCACTGCGGCGCCAAAACCGACTGCCTCCGCGATGGCCGGCGTGCCGGCTTCGAATTTATGCGGCAGTGAGTTCGGGCGAAAGGAACGCAGTTTCACTTCCCGAATCATATCGCCGCCGCCAAGAAAAGGAGGCATGGCTTCCAGCAAGCTCGTTTTTCCATACAGCGCGCCGATACCGGTGGGGCCGCACATCTTGTGCGCGGAAAATGCCAGGAAGTCCGCGTCGAGGGCCTGCACATCCACTTTCAGGTGAGGGACGGATTGCGCCCCATCGACCATCGTCAGCGCGCCCGCTTCGTGCGCGAGACGAATGATCTCGGCGGCAGGGTTGATCGTGCCGAGGACGTTGGACATGTGCGCAAACGAGACCAGCTTCGGGGTTCGTTCAAGAAGCGAACGGTACGCGTCCAGATCGAGCAGGCCGTCCTCCGTCACCGGGATGAAATCCAATTCCACGCCGCGTTCCGCCGCCAGAATCTGCCACGGAACAAGATTGGAATGATGTTCCATCTCAGTCAGAAGAATTAAATCGCCGGGTTTGAGAACGGCGCGCGCCCATGTATACGCCACGAGGTTGATCGACTCGGTTGTGTTGCGCGTGTAAACGATCTGCTGAGCCGACGGCGCGTTGATAAATTTGGCGATCTTTTCGCGCGCCTCCTCATACAAAGCCGTGGCCTCCTCGGCCAAAGTATGCACCCCGCGATGGATATTGGCATTCGAATGACGATAGAACGCATCCATCGACTCGATGACTGTCAGCGGCTTCTGGCTGGTCGCCGTAGAATCAAGATAGACGAGGCGCACACCCGGGCGGGTTTCCCGCTCGAGAATTGGAAAATCTCTACGAATTTTTTGAACATTAAGGGACATGGCAATACCATTGGCCGCGATACTTTCGTATTCAGCCAACCATCATTTCATTTAGTAATCAGGGATGCGCTTCTTCGATGAGCGTTTGCCCTTGGCGGCCGACTTCTTCGATTTGCCCGGCAGAGGACGCATGTGCTCCGAATTAAGCGGATACCACAGGATGCGGTCCGGCACCATCCAGCCGTCGGTGAGGAAAACGTTCGAGCGGAATTGCACCGCGACCAGTTTGTTGTCGATCTGAACCACAATGCCTTTGATCCAGCCGCGCACGCGCTCACTGCTTTTTTCATGGTCACAGAAAACTTCCACCGTATCGCCCACTTCAAACGCATGAGCAAGGCCGGGATCACGCATGTAGGAAAACTGGCTCATTCTATTTTCGCGCGGGTTTTCGCGCGCCTCTCTACTGACGGGTGATATTCGATTGACGCGAGGATTGCTCATTCATTATCCTTTTTAATTATAGATTCGCTTTCAAAAAAGGGCTCCCCCATTCCCTGCCCAATTCCGCGGAGAACTACTTCACGCTCATCTTGTCGGCAATGTACTGCTGGAAGCGTTCGCGCACGCCCTCGAACGGGATGCGCTGGAAGATCGGGTCGAAGAAGCCCTCCACCACCAGTTTCTCCGCTTCGGCCTGTGGAATGCCGCGCGACTTGAGATAAAAGAGCGGCTCCTCTTCCAGCTTGCCAACCGTCGCGCCGTGCGTACAGCGCACGTCGTCGGCCAGAATCTCCAGCCCGGGGATCGAATCGGCGCGGGCCTGATCGCTGAGGATGATATTGCGGTTGGCTTGATAGCCGTCCGTTTTCTGCGCGTCTTTCGCGACGTAGATCATGCCCTGCCACACCGAGCGGCTCTTCCCTTTGAGCGCGCCCTTGAACAGCAAATCGCTGGTGGTACGCGGGGCAAAGTGATTCTGCTGTGTATCGTGATCGAGATGCTGATCGCCGTCGGTGAAATAGAAACCGGACATGCGGCCCGTCGAACCTTCGCCGGCAAGATCCAACTCGGAGAAGTTCTTCGTCAGGCGCGAACCGATGGCGCCAAAGATCCAATCGAGGTTGCCGTTGCGTTCAACGCGGACGCGCTCGTGCGAGAAATTCCAGACGTGCCGTCCCCAGGATTGCAGTTCCACAAAGCGCAGGGATGCGCCCGGCATAACCTGAATCTCAACGAGGCCTGCATGGAAAGAATTGGTTCCGATTTCATCCGGCGAAGCCGCCTCGTGGATATAAGTTACCGAGGCGCCTTCATCCACCAAAACCAGCAGATGCGAGATGTGAGCCAGGTCCGCGCCCGGGCCCCACAGCACGGAATGCAACGGCTCTTCGACCACTACACCTTTAGGCACATACAAGACAATCCCGGTTTGAGCAAAGGCGCCAGCCAGTGCGGCGAATTTACCTTCCTCCACATTGACCGTCTTGCCGACCATCTTCATCAGCAGGTCGGGATGTTTTTCTTCCGCGGTCTTCAAATCCGTGAAGATCACGCCTTTTTGGGCGAGCTTCTCGTCGAGGTCAATGCGTGAGCCGCCGGGCAGAAGCACGATCTGTCCGCCGTGTTGATTCGCAACCAGCGGATTGAGCAAATCCGGGCGCACAGCAGGCAAAGCTTTAAACGCGCCGTCGGCTGGAAGTTTGAACTTGTCAGCGGGCAGTGCATGAATATCGGTGCGGCGCCAGGCTTCTTCCGTGCTAACGGGCAGGGCCTGCCG
>CAZCUF010000010.1:0-127221 GCA_964502095.1 uncultured Anaerolineaceae bacterium | reverse complement strand
CTCACATTTTGGACATTTCATCCCCTTATTTTACACATATTCTTCGCCACTCCCTATACGCCCTTGCGAACAAATATTGATTTGCATGCCTTATAATCTGTTGGATTTATGAATCCCAAACCGTTCGTCAGAAGATTTATCTACCAAAGCGAGAAGCTCGCCCAACGCTTTCGTTTTGCCTCCCTGCCCGCGCCCGCAAACGGCTGGCCGATTTTGATCGGCATTTCCTTTCCCAAAAGCGGCACGCATCTGCTGGATCAAATCCTGCTCGGTTTTTCAAAGGCCGCGCCGTTCTCCAAACGCCTGCATTCGTTCTACGCGGAATACGAGGGTGAGAGCGGACTTAAGCGCGCCCCTGAGCAGGCCCTCATCTGGCTGGATTCCCTCCGTCCGTGCGACATTGCCTCGGCGCATCTTTTCGCGCGCCCTGAAACTGCCGACCGTTTAATCGGGCCTCGCTTCGTCCCATACTTTATCTTCCGCGACCCGCGCGATGTCGTCGTCTCGCATGTTTTCTACGTGACTGACATGGAAGCGCGCCACGTTCATCACGATTATTATCAATCGCTCCCCGATTTCGAGGCGCGGCTCAAGGTGAGTATTCTTGGCCGTCCAGAATTGGGCGCCGACCCCGAGCCGAGTCGAAGAATCGAATTTCCGAACATCGCCGAACGCTTCGCGCCCTATCTTGGCTGGCTCGATCATCCCGAAGTGTTGAAAATTCATTTTGAAGATTTGGTCAATGACCGCGCAGTGACATTGAATGGTATCGTTGATCGTTTTCTCGCGCGCGTGCCTTTGAAAACGCCGCGAGCGGAGATTTTCGATTCGCTCGAAGCCTCCATCGATCCGCAAAAATCGCCCACGTTTCGCTCCGGTAAAACGGGCGAATGGAGAAAATATTTCACCGCCGAACACAAGAAGATCTTTAAAGACGCAGCGGGCGACCTGCTGATTCGATTGGGCTATGAAAAGAATAACGATTGGTAACGCCCAGAGAGAGTCGTCGTCCCACTGACAGTTAAAACATGAATTGTTCCATTATCGTCCGCGCGTATAACGAAGAGAAATATATCGGCCGCCTGCTCGAAGGGATTCGTCAACAAACGGTGAAAGATGTTGAGATCATCCTGGTCGATTCGGGTTCCACCGATTCGACCGTAACCATCGCCGAATCGATGGGGGCGCGGATCGTGCGCATCCCGTCAGCGGAGTTCACGTTTGGGCGGTCGCTCAATTTTGGGGTCGGGACCGCGACGCGGGAGTTGGTCGCCATCGCCAGCGCGCATGTCCATCCGGTATATCCCGATTGGCTGGAGTCGTTACTGCGTCCGTTCGAAGACGAACGGGTTGCATTAAGTTACGGAAAACAGCGCGGGCCTGATTTTGCAAAATTTTCCGAACAGCAGATCTTTCATCAATGGTATCCCGATGCGAGTAATTTAAATCAGACGACCGCGTTTTGCAACAACGCCAATGCCGCCATCCGAAAAAGTTTGTGGGAGAAAAAACCATACGATGAAACGCTCACCGGCCTGGAGGATCTGGCGTGGGCCAAATGGGCCGCGGGGCAGGGATATAAAATTGCATATACGGCGGAGGCGGAGGTGATTCATGTGCACAATGAAACGCCGCGCGGCGTATTCAACCGTTATCGCCGCGAAGCGATGGCGTTCAAGCGCATCCATCCCGAAGCGCACTTCAGCCTTTACGATTTTGCGCGTTTGACTGCCGCAAATATTTTCAGCGATCTGTGGCATGCGGGTCGTGAACGTTTGTTGTGGAAAAATTTCGCCTCGATTTTCTGGTTCCGCTTTATGCAATTCCACGGAACGCGGCTCGGTTACCGCGAATCGAGCCTGCTTACTCCGCAGTTGCGCGAGACGTTTTATTACGCGCGCGAAAGAAAGCGGAAGGAGGCTGAAACGAGGGACGTGGAGCCTATTCGGTATAATCGGCTCAAATGAGAAAAACTCTCGATCGCTCCATCCTGCAAGACTCGAAGCCGATTATGCGCGTGTCGAAAGTCCGTGGGCGGCGATACAATAAACGACAGGTGAAACTTGGAAACTGATTTTCCCGCTTCTATTTTTCAGGGCATATTGCTGGGCCTGTTCATTTCTTTTTTGGCCTGTCTCTTTGCCATTTGGCTGGCGCGGCGCTGGAAGCTGGTGGATATCCCGGGACGCGAACCGCACAAACAGCATGACCACCCGATCCCCATCGCGGGCGGCCTTGCCCTTATGCTTGCTTTGCTCATGGGGTTAGTCCTCAATTCGAAGGCGGCCCATGACCTGTGGAAATTGATCCTTCCCTCGCTGGTCGTATTTGGAATCGGGCTTGTGGATGATTTTCGCCCAGTCCGTTTTTGGATCAAACTGGCCGTTCAGATCGCGGCCTCGGTTTTATTGATCGTGTTGGGCGTTCAGGTATTGGCCGTGGAAAATAGTTTCCGCGCAATGCCGTTGTTCCTGTCGCGCGGCCTGGATGCGTTCATCACGATTTTGTGGCTGGTGGGAATTGCCAATGCCTATAACTTCATCGACAGCATGGACGGGCTTGCCAGCGGTCTTTCGGTGGTGATCGTTATTTTCTTTGCATTTACGAGTCTGTTTGCGCAACAAACCGAGCTGGCGCTTTTCATGGCGTATCTGGTGGGCGCATGTTTCGCGCTGTTCCTGTTCAATTCGGCGCCCGCCAAACTTTTTCTGGGCGATTCGGGCGCGCTGTTTATGGGATTTCTGCTCGGTGAAATTTCCATCTATTACAATCCGCGGATCTTCCCGCAACTTTCCTCGTGGTTCGTACCGATCATGGTGCTGGGACTGCCTCTCTTCGACATTGCGCTGGTGGTCATATCGCGCCTGCGCCGCCACCATCCGGTCTACCGCGCTGACCTCGGCCATACTTATCATCGCCTCGTCTCCCTCGGACTTGAACCTGGCCGCGCCGTTCTGGCGATTCACCTCGTCTCGATCGTTTTAGGCTGTCTCGCCTTCATTGCCATCGGTCAACAGCCTTTGGCCGCCAACGCAATTTTCATCGGCACATGCGTGATCGGCCTGATCACCATCTTTTATTTGGACGATCCCAAACGCTGGCCCGATACTTAACTGGATAAGAGTCTCCGAAGAAGTTCATTTTGGCAAAACCGGCGCGGGGATGGATTCGGTATAATTAACCGTTATGAAATTTGCCGCTCTCGTACCGATGCGCCATCACAGTCAGCGCGTGCCGGGGAAGAATTATCGTCCGCTGGCGGGCAAGCCGCTTTTCCACCATATCGTTCAAACACTGCTCTCCGTGCCGGAAATAAGCAGAGTGGTGATCGATACTGACTCTGAGCCGGTCATGGCTGACCTGCGCGAACACTTCCATCAGGTGAGCATTATCGACCGGCCCGAACATTTACGCGCCGATACTGTTCCGATGAACGATATATTGATCTACGATACCGCGCAAGTTGAAGCTGATTTCTACCTGCAAACCCACAGCACGAATCCACTGCTTCGGCCAGAGACTATTTCGCGCGCCATTCAAACCTTCCTTGCCCATTATCCTGAATACGACTCGCTCTTTTCCGTGACGCGGCTTCAAACCCGGCTGTACGATGCAAACGGCCGCGCCATCAATCACGATCCGGCGGTTCTGATCCAAACCCAGGACCTGCCTCCCATTTATGAAGAAAATTCCTGCCTTTATATTTTCACGCGTGAGAACCTGCTCGGGCGGCATCATCGCATTGGCGGACATCCCTATCTTTTCGAGATCGACGCCGACGAAGCCTGGGACATTGACGAAGAACTTGATTTTGAGATCTGCGATTTTCTCCTAAAACGAAAAAACAAAAAATGAAACTTAATGTTTTTGGCCGAATCATGAAGAAGCTTTTTGCTTCCCCGTGGTATCCACTCATCTTTGCCGTCTATCCTGTTTTGGCGCTGTTGGCTGTCAATATTGGTCAGGTAAAAGCCGACGCGGGCGCGCGGCTGTTGCTCCTTTCGTTCGCCATGGTTGGCATTTTGTTTTTGATCCTGCATTTGCTGATGCGCGACTGGCATCGCGCCGCGTTCCTGCTTACACTGCTCATGGCCCTGTTTTTTTCTTACGGCCATGTCTACAATCTTATCGCTGAGAAACTGACGGACTTTGATTTCAGGCCGTGGCTGTTGGCGGGTTGGGGGGTTTTGGCGCTCGTCTTCGTTTGGTGGGCCACGCGTCCGAAGTTGAATTTCGCTTCGTCTGCCGCGCCCTTGAACCTGATCGCGCTGGGGCTGGTGATCACTGCCTTGGTGCAGACCGGTTCCAACGTCGAGGTAAGCGGCGTGGATTCCCTTCCTGCACAGAATGCGCCGGTGCAGAGTCTGACTCTCCCGCAGAATCCGCCCGACGTCTATTATTTTATTTTGGATATGTACACGCGCGCCGACTTGATGCAGAGCGCGTATGGCTACGACAATAGCGGCTTTATTAAGGAACTCCAAAAGCGTGGCTTCTATGTGGCCGCGTGCAGTCAGAGCAATTACCCGCGCACGGAACTTTCTGTTACGTCTTCGCTGAATCTGTCTTATTTGCAAGACCTCGACCCCAAGTTCAACGACCCGGAGAGCACGGCGCGCGCACATCTATGGGATACGTTGAGGCACAACACCGTACGTTACAGCCTCGAGCAGTTGGGTTATAAAACCGTTTCCTATGCAAACGGTTACGATTGGAGCGAATGGAACGACGCGGACGTATTTCTCTCGCCGCCGCCGTTTTCCTCTGGCATGACCGAGTTCGAGACTCTTTTTCTACAAACCACCCTGGCGCGCGAAGCGCAGGATTTAGGCTGGCTGGATGCGGATCAGATCATGGCTCAGAATTACCGCGACCGCGACAATCTGGTCTTTAACAGTATGAAAAGTGTGGCGAACATGCGCGGCCCAAAGTTGGTGTACGTGCATTTGATCATGCCGCATCCGCCGTTTGTATTCGGCCCGGACGGCTCCTACACCGACCCGGCGGATTTTTGGAACGCGAAAAAACTATACCCGGCCGATAAATTTCAAATTGGTTATATCAATCAAGTCACGTATCTCAATAAGAAATTATTGGAAATGATGGATGTGATTCTTTCCGAATCGAAGAATCCGCCGATCATCATTTTACAGGGCGATCACGGCCCGTGGCTTCAGCCCAACCCCCAGCATTTCTTCATTTTGAACGCCTATTACCTGCCCGGCGCGGCGGATAAACTGTATCCGAATATTTCGCCGGTCAATTCGTTTCGCCTGGTCTTCGACTCATATTTCGGTGGGAAATATGATATGCTCAAAGACCAGACGTACTATTCGCCCGTTCCGAATCTTTACGATTTCAGCGCAGTTTCAAATCCCTGCCGATAACATGCCCACGATCTTGCTCACCGCGCCCTATATGCTTCCGTCCGTTGACCGGTTCAAGCCGGTCTTCGAGAAATACAACCTCAGTCTGATCGTTCCCGATGTGCGCGAACGCATGGAAGAAGCCGGCCTGCTGAAATATGCCGGTCAGTTCGACGGCGCGATCTGCGGCGACGACCGCTACACCGCGCGTGTTTTGGAAGCCTGCGCGCCGCGCTTAAAGGTCATCTCCAAATGGGGAACGGGAATCGATTCAATCGACGCCGAAGCCTGCTCCCGTTTAAATATCCGCCTCTGCCGGACGATGAACGCGTTCACTACACCCGTCGCCGATTCGGTACTAAGTTATATTTTGGCTTTCTCCCGCCGCCAGCCCTGGATGGACGCGGCCATGAAACGCGGCGAATGGAGGAAAATTCCCGGCAAGTCGCTTGGCGAATCTGTGCTGGGTGTGATCGGAGTCGGCAATATTGGCAAAGCGGTGACGCGCCGGGCGCGCGCTTTCGGCATGAAAGTCTACGGCAACGACATCGTCGATGTTGACCACGTCTTCATTACCGAAACTGGAATCGAGATGACGAGTCTCCACTTTCTACTTTCCAATTCTGATTTCGTTTCCATTAACTGCGATCTCAATCCATCCTCGCATTATTTGATGAACGCTGATACCTTTGCGCTGATGAAGCCGGAGGCGGTGCTGATCAACACCGCGCGCGGACCCATCGTCGAGGAGAAAGCGCTGGTCGAGGCGTTGCAGGCCCAACGTCTCGCGGGGGCCGCACTGGATGTGTTCGAAGTAGAGCCTCTGCCGCTGGAGAGTCCGCTTTTGAAAATGGATAACGTCATGCTGGCCCCGCACAACTCCAACTCCAGCCCGGCCGCCTGGGAACGTGTGCATTGGAACACGATCAGGAATTTGGTCGAAGGTTTGGGTATGGAGTTTAAAGATTAATTTTCAGGTGTTGGTGGAAAGACATGAAACGCATCGAACAATTTGTCGAACGATGGGGAATTCATCCGTTTTTATTTGGCATCTACGCGATCCTCGGGTTGCTGATCCCCAACTTCGATCAGGTGGAACCTCAGGTTGTTGTTCGTCCTATTGTGATCACAATTCTTATGGTGGCCGTTCTGCTTGGAGCATCCGTGCTGATTTTCCGTGATTGGAAAAAAGCCTCGGTATTTACGACCGTCATAGTGATCTTGTTCTTCTCGTATGGGCATATTTATTCGGCGCTGAAATCGGTCAGCTTGTTCGGCATGGAATTGTTCCGTCATCGTAGCCTTATCCCGCTCTGGGCGATTTTTGCCCTGGCGGCCCTGATATGGTTGATACGAAAACCGGTTCCTCCCAAACTGAATTACACTCTCAATTTGATTTCGGCGTTTCTTGTCCTGTTCACGGCGGGACAGCTAGCCATATTGATGATGAATTCTAATGCCGGCCCCTCCACTGCCAGCAGTGGGGTCGTTCAGGCGAAGGCCGACTCCCCGGATATTTACTACATTATTTTGGACGGCTATGGCCGCCAGGATGTTTTGCAGGATGTGATGGGTTATGACAACTCTTCATTTATAGACCAATTGGAGGCTTTGGGCTTTCATGTATCCCGATATAGTCAGAGTAATTATGCACAGACTCAATTATCCCTTTCGTCTTCTTTAAACTTTAATTACCTGGACGCACTGAGCGCCGAAGGACAGCCGGGAACCACCCAAAAATATAGCACTAGCGACCTGATCAAGCACAGCGCGCTTCGGAGTTTTCTGGAGGAGAGAGGCTACATTACGGTGGCATTCGCTACCGGCTTTAATTTCACCCAGATCACGGATGCGTCGCTTTATTTATCACCCAGTTACGGCCGTCAACTCAATGAATTCGAATATCTCCTTCTGAAGACCACTTTGGTTCGGGCCGCCCTGGATTACCATCTGACCGATGCGACGACTTCCACGGCCAAGATATTTCGCGACCGAACGCTCTTTACAATTGAAAAACTGCCGAGCCTTGTGGAGGACCCGCGGCCCAAGTTCGTTTTTGCACACATTGTCATTCCTCACCCCCCCTTTGTTTTCGGGCCCTCAGGAGAACCTATAGACGACGTTACCACGCGCGACGATCGCTTCTCGCCGCAGGAGTACATCAAAGGATATGTCAACCAGGTGATCTTTATCGACCATCAGATGATCCCGGCCTTGAAATCCATTATCGATGGCTCCAGCCGCTCGGTGATTATCATCGTCCAGGGCGATCACGGCCCGGGCCGTTTTTCCCCCGAGGCCCGCATGCGGAATTTGAACGCTTATTATGTACCCGGCGGACAGGATATCTTTTACGACTCGATCACACCCGTCAATACATTTCGTGTTATCCTCGGCTCCTACTTCGGCCAGCATTTGCCCTTACTGCCGGACGTGAGTCGATTTTCCACATATAATCGTCCCTACGATTACCAGATTGTGAACAACACTTGCAGATAAAAATGAATCCTCCCAAGACGGTCCTCATCACTGGTGTGGGCGGCGGAATTGGCCGCGCTTGTATCCATCACTTTGCCGAAAAAGGCTGGCGCGTCATCGGCGTGGACCGCGCCGATTTCGGCGAGGGCTTTCCGAAGAAGGGGCGCTTCATCCAGGCCGATATTTCGCACCCCGATTCGGCCGAGCAGATCTTTCAACAAGCGCGTGACTTTCATCCCACGCTCGATGTGTTGGTCAATAACGCGGCGGTGCAGGTTGCCAAACCTTTGGTGGAAACAACCGTCGAGGAATGGGATGCGGTCATGGCCTCCAATTTACGCTCAGTATTTCTGTTTGTGAAACTGGCGCACCCATTGATGAAAGCCGCGGGAGGCGGGGCGATTGTCAACGTTTCGTCGGTGCATGCGATTCAAACCTCAGCCAACATCGCCGCCTATGCCGCCTCCAAAGGCGGATTGCTGGCGTTGACGCGCGCTATGGCCATCGAGTTTGCGCCCGATAACATCCGCGTCAATGCCATTTTGCCCGGCGCAGTGGATACGCCCATGCTGCGCGCCGGACTGGGCCGCGGGCATGTCGGTCATGGCGATGTGCAGGAACGGCTCGATAATCTGGCGCGCAAGACCGTCAGCGGGAAGGTCGGCAAACCGGAAGAGATCGCGCAGGCTATCTATTTCCTGGCAGATAATGAGCAATCGTCATTTATGACCGGTCAGGCGTTGGTGGTGGACGGGGGCGCGACGGCAAGGTTGAGCACAGAGTAAAGAAATGCACATCTCTCTCTTTCAAACGACGCGCTATCTTTTTTTATTGACTGCGGCGGTGTTGATTGCGTTCGGGATCGGCTCTCTGTTACGAGTGGGCGCGAAGCCTGAAAATGCAGTCTTGTACGGCATCTATACCGTTTTCATGCTCGGCGATGCCGCAGTTATGGCGTTTTGTGCCTGGCAATTGCCCAAAAGAACGGGATTTATTTTCTATCTTTCGATCGTCGTGCTGGCGCTCAATATTTTTCCGACGATCTTCGATCAATTCGGCCTGGTGGACTTGCTCTTTGTTCTGTTGAATATCGCCACATTCATCTTTCTGATTCTTGCCCGCAAGGAATTTTCTCCTGCATGAAACAAACTCTCAAATCCGCTCTGCCTGATTCTGTTTTGCGGGCTGTTAAAAACACCTACGACGCCCTCCGCCGCCTGCCTCAAGTGCCGGACGCGTACCTGCATCCGTGGCGACGCGCAAGCCGCCAGCGTATGACCGGGTATTACAATCTTCATCAAGGCGAACGTTGTTTCATTATCGGCAACGGCCCCAGCCTCAAGCAAACCGACTTGACCAAACTCAAAAATGAATTTACGTTCGGAATGAATCGCATCTACTTGCTCTTTCCCGAACTTGGATTCACCACTACGTATTTTGCGTCCATCAATGATCTGGTCATCGAGCAGTGCGCGCAGGAGATCGCCGCACTGCCGATTCCAAAATTCATCGCCTGGCATTCCAATCGTCACTTCCAGCGCTTTCCCGGCGATATGATTTTTCTTTACACCACTTATACCGGCCCGAAATTTGCTTACGATATGGCTGGCCGCGTTTGGGAAGGCGCCACGGTCACAAATGTTGCGCTCCAACTTGCGTTTTATATGGGGTTTGAAAAAGTCATTCTCATCGGCGTGGATCACAACTTTACCAGCAAGGGCGACGCCAACAAAACAGTCGTCTCGAACGGCGCCGATCCTAATCATTTCGACCCGCGTTATTTCGGCAAAGGCTTTCGCTGGCAGTTGCCCGATCTCGACACATCCGAAATCGGCTATCGCATGGCGCGCCGGCATTATGAGCAGGCCGGGCGCACCGTGCTCGATGCGACGGTCGGCGGCAAACTGACGATCTTCCCCAAAGTGGACTACAATTCCCTCTTCTGATGAAAACAGCGCTTCTTTCCGGACCTCGAACCTGGCTCCTGTTGCTGGTCCTTTTACTCGGCTTGGGCCTGACTCTGCGCCTGCTCGATCTGACGGATCCGCCGCTCGATTTTCACCCCTCGCGTCAACTGCGCAATTCGCTTGTGGCCCGCGATATTTACTACCATCTGCTTCCCAACGCGGACGCGCAAACTCTCGACCTGACCTCCTCTTTCCGCCGTTCGGTCGGGCAGTACGAACCGCCTATCATCGAGTCGCTGGTGGCGGCGACGTATGTTTTGACTGGCGGCGAAAACTATGCCGCCGCGCGTATTTGGGAGTCGTTATTTTGGGTTCTGGCTGGCGTCGCGCTTTTCGATTTGGCCCGCCGCGCCGCCTCGCCCTGGGCCGCGTTAGCCGCGCTGGCTTATTATTTGATCCTGCCGTTCTCAGTGCAAGCCAGCCGCTCCTTCCAGCCCGACCCATTGATGACCTCGGCCTTCGTGGTTGGAATCTATTTTTTGTATCGTTGGTCCGAGAAACCGGCCTGGAAATGGGCAGTACTAGCCGGAATTTTTCTCGGCTTTGCAACTCTGGTGAAAGTAGTCATTGCCTTCTTGGCAGGCGCCGCCGCGATTGCGATGGTCCTGTTTACGCTTCGCAAAGAGTTCTGGAAGAATAAACAGGTTTGGGCCATGGCCGCGCTGATGATCGTCCCCGCGCTAACATATTATGTCTTTCTCCATTCGGGGCGTTCCACCGAATATTTTTTCAGCTGGTCGCTGGCATTGATTCAGTTGATCACCAGCGCCAATTTTTATTCCAAATGGCTGGGCTTTCTCGGCAGTCTTTTTGGGTTGACCGTGATCTTCGTCAGTCTGGCGGGAGTCTTTGTGGCCTCGCCGCATTTGCGCTGGCTGTTGACCGGCTCATGGATCGGTTATTTGCTGTACGGGCTGACATTACCGTTCCAGATGTACACGCACAGTTATTATCACATTCAGTTGATTCCCATCCTCGCGCTGGGGTTGGCCGCGGCGTTGAAGCCGCTGTTCGAACGCGCGGCAGTTCAAGGCGTCGTGAGCCGCGTTGGGTTCGTCGCAGTGATCGTCGCGTTGATCGGATATCAATCCTGGGTGGCGCGCTCGGTCCTCGTCGCTGAAAATTTTCGTTCCGAGCCCGCGGTGTGGGCCGCGATCGGCAAGACGATTCCAGAAAACGCGAATGTGATCGCGCTGACGCAGGATTACGGCTTTCGCCTGATGATGTGGGGCTGGCGCAAGGTGAGTTTGTGGCCGGTGACGACGGACTTGAGTCAGATGCGCGGCGGGGCGGATCCAACGGCCTCGTTCGATGAATATATCGCGGGAAAAGATTATTTTCTGGTGACGGCGTTCAGCCAGCTGGACAAACAGCCCACATTGAAAGCGATTCTGAACAAATATCCGGTTGCCGCGCAAGGGGATGGATTTGTGTTGTACGCTTTGCACCGATAATGGGGCGCAACGGGTTTACCTCCTGCCGATAATCATGACTCTTGTTTCGATCGTTACTCCTTCGTTCAATCAGGCCTCCTTTCTCGAACAGGCCATGCGTTCCGTGTTCGAGCAGGATTATGCCGACATCGAATATATCGTAGTGGATGGCGGTTCGATGGACGGCTCCGCAGGCATTATCGAAAAGTATGCGAACCGCCTCGCGTTTTGGGTTTCCGAAAAGGATGCGGGCCAGGCGGATGCAATCAACAAGGGCATGCGGCGCGCCAAAGGCGATATCCTCGCCTGGCTGAATTCGGATGATTATTATCTGCCGCGTGCGCTTTCGTCTGCTGTGCGCGCGTTCGAGCAGAATCCGCAAGCCGTGATGGTATATGGCGATATGCTGGCCGTGGATGGACATGGTAAAACTTTAAATCTTATGAAGTATCGGCCATTGACCATCGAAGCTCTGCTCTGCTTTCAAATCATCGGTCAACCCGCAGTATTTATGAAACGCTCCGCTTTTGAGCAAGCCGGCGGACTTGACCTGCGATTCCATTTTATGCTCGATCATCAGCTTTGGATTCGCCTCGCTCAACAGGGACAGTTGGTTCACGTTCCGCAAATTTGGGCGGCGGCGAGATATCACGCCGCGGCCAAAAATCGCGCGCAGGCTGTGGAGTTTGGCCGCGAAGCTTTTCAGATTTTGGAATGGGCGGAAACGGGACCCAGCCTCAGCCCGGTATTGAAGCGGCTGGGAAATCGTCCGCGCGCTTCGGCCTGCCGCGTGGATGCGCGTTATCTGCTCGATGGCGGCCAGGCGCGGTCGTCTTTGAAAGCATGGAGCCGCGCTTTTCTTTTGCATCCGTTAACTGCGTTGGCGCGGTTGAATTTATTGATCGGTGCAATCCTGGAGTTGCTGGGCTTGTCTAAATTGCGTTTCCTCGCGGTGCGCTTACGCGGGACGAGCCGTAGCGCAAGGGTGGAGGATAATTTTCGATGAAATTCATTTTCCGTACCTGGCTGAACCTTCAGTTCAAACGCGAGTTTTGGCTGGCGCTGTTGGCCTTCGGTGCGACTTTATTTCTTGTCTTTAATTTCTTTTTGCCGACCTTGCGCGATATCAATGTGTGGGACGAATCGGTATATGTAAACACTGGGCGAAGTTTGATCGAGGGACAACTGCCCTCGTTCGCGCGCAACCCGTTGATCGGCTTGTTATACGGACTCACGTATCTGCCTTTTGCTCACTCGCCTTTTTGGCTGGTACAAAGCGTTTCGCTGGGACGGATCGTATTATTCGCCCTGATGTGGTGGGGCAGTTATTTGATCGCTGTGCAGTTTGCAAAATGGTTTCCTCCGCTGGCGATCACGGGCTTCCTTTTGATCTTTCCGGTTTTGCTCGAAATCCTTTTGAATCCCAGCGACGCATTGTTCGCGGCGATGTCTGGGTTCGCGCTCTGGCAGTTGCTGTGTTTTTACAATACGCGCCGCACAAAACATCTGGCCTGGACCTCATTCTTCATCGGGCTTTCATCCTTCGCGCGCAACGACGGCCTGGTGCTGTTCGGAATCTTTGTGCTTCTTACAATTGTGATCGTTGGTTTTAAACATTGGAATTGGAAATGGCCGGTCGCAGTCTTCGCCCCGTTTATTGTATTACTGCTCGGTTATCTTCTGCTCTATGGTTCTATAACGGGCGATTTCAGTTTTGGTACACAGGAGCGCGCTTATACGGCCTTTCAACAGGGACAGTCCATTGATTATCACCGCGATCCGTCCTGCAACCAGAAGCCGCTTAAATGCGCAGTGCTTCAGGCCCAGAAGTTGTATGGTTCGGCGGAGGAAAATAACTATTCGGTTTTCAATGCCATTCGGCGCAACCCGCAGGCCTATGTGAGCCGCCTCACCAAACAGATCGCCGCTCTGCCGAATTTGGTCTATTCGATGCTCGGTTTACGGACGGCCATCCTGCTTTTTATTTTGTTCGCGCGCGGCGCGTGGGAGTTGATCCGAAAAAAGCAATGGACGCTGATCGCGATCCTATTGCTGTGGCCCGCTTATCTCGGCGTTTATTTTCTGACCTTTTTCCGTATCGGTTATTTGCGCCAGCCATACTACATTTTGTATATCGGCGCGGCCATCGGCGCGGCCGCATTCATAACGGATGCCTTTACGAGGAAAGGCGCCTTGATCTGGACCGCGCTTTTATCGGTTGCCACGCTCATCGCGGCCGCCATGGATGTGCGCGCACTCTATTTCACGACCGTGCTTCTTTTGGCTGTTCTGGGATTGACGGTGTTCCTGTCGCGCCGCGCATATCAAACGGCCGCACTGACCACCGGCCTCGTACTTCTGCTTTGCGCGGGATTGATTCTGCGCCCAACGTTGGATCCGCCGCATGGCCGCGACCTGGCGGCTGGCGCGGAGGAACAGGCTCTGCTCGCCATTGATAAAGAACTGCCCCAAAGCTCGCTGGTCGCGGCGGGCGCGCCCGGCTGGGTTTGGGCCGCACGCATGGATTTCTACGATATGAACGACGATCAATTCACGCAGTTGAAATCCGGCGGGGAGGTTTACCAATTGCTCAAGGACGCCGGCGTGAAAGCCGTTTATGTGGATAGTTCGCTTTCCAATGCCAATGAATATATCTGGAAATTGATGGAACCCGATTTGAACAAATGGTATACGACGCTTTATTCGGGACGCGAAGGATCGATTCGAGTTCTGCTGTTAAAATAAACTTCGCATGAACGACTCGCCCGGATTCTTTTCGCCCCGTTATCTGACCCTGATCCTGATTCTGCTCTTTGGGCTGGGATTGGGAATTCGGCTGTACCAGCTCACCAACCCTCCGCTTGATTTTCATCCCACGCGCCAAATGCTTTCCGCCATCAAAGCGCGCGGCATGTATTATCAGGGCCGCAGTGACGTGCCCGCCGCCCAGCGTCAGTTCGCGGTGCAGGAGTGGAAAAGCAAGGCCGAGATCGAGCCGGAGATCGTCGAGCGGCTGGCGGCATGGATTTATCGTTTCACTGGCGAACAGATTTGGATCGGCCGCATCGACTCGTCGCTGTTTTGGATCATCGGCGGAATCTTCCTGTTTTTGCTTTTGCGCGAACTTGTCTCATTAGACGGCGCGCTGTTCGGCACTGCTTTTTATTTGTTCCTGCCGTGGGGCGTGATCGCCAGCCGCAGTTTTCAACCCGATCCGTTGATGGTGTTGTTCATCATTCTGTTTTGGTGGGCGCTTAACCGTTGGGGGCAAAATCTCGAACCGCACGGCGAAGAACCTGAATCTGCACGCCCCCTTTTTCTGCGTGCTGAAACCATTTGGGCGATCCTTGCCGGGCTGTTCGGCGGGCTGGCCATCCTCGTCAAATTTTCGGCTGTGTTCTTTGTGCTAGGCGGCGGCTTGGGCATGTTAATTGGCCGCTTGAAAATTCAAGCCGCCATTCGCCGTCCGCAGGTTTGGATCATGGCGCTTGTAGGCGCACTGCCCGGCGCGGCATATCTCATTTATGGCACAGTTTTCGCGGGGTTCCTTGGCCGTCAATTTGACGGGCGTTTCATTCCGGCGCTTCTGATCGGCCCCGCCTTCTACGTTAATTGGATCGCCACTTTGAATCACGTGCTCGGCGGCATGACGCTGGCGCTGGCTTTGCTCGGAATCTTCTTTTTTCGCGGACGCGCGGCGCGCAGTTTTGTGATCGGTTTATGGGCCGCCTATCTTTTGTACGGCTTTTATTTCGATTATCATATCTGGTCGCACGATTATTACAACCTGCCGCTGGTGCCGCTGGCGGCTGTGTCGCTGGCCGCGCTTGGGGATTGGTTCCTGGCCCGTTTAACGGAAGCAGTTTCCGGTTCGCGCGTGATGCGAATCCTCGCCGCATCTCTTTTGACCTTTGGCCTGTTCGCCGTTATCATGGAGGCGCGCGCTGTGTTGAAATCCGTGGATTATCGCCCGCAGGTTCAGATGTGGAGCGGGATCGGCCTGGAACTTGGGCCTACTGCGCGCGTGGCCGCTCTGACCGACGATTACGGCTCGAGCCTCGCTTATTGGGGCTGGCTCGATTCGACGGCGTGGCCGATTTCGGGCGATATTAACTATCATTCGGGCTTGCGCGGCGCGCAGAACGATTTCGATGAGCGCTTCAAGAATTTGGCGGCCAAACGCGATTTTTTCCTCGTCACCGTGCCTGCCGAATTGGACGCACAGCCGTTGTTGAAACAACGCCTTGCAGGTTATCCGATCTACGCGCAAGGCGCAGGTTATGTGATCTACGATTTGAGAAACCCATGAGTCAGATGACTCCTCCTCGACCGATCCTCGTTACAGGCGCGCATCGCAGTGGCACCACCTGGGCGGGCAGAATGCTGGCCGCCGATGAAGATACCGCCTACATCAGCGAGCCGCTGAATGTACTGCATCGCCCGGGCGTGTATCGCGCGCTGGTAGCGCGTTGGTACACCTATATCAATCAGGAAAACGAATCGGAATATCTGCCTGCCTATCGTGAATTGCTCGATTTCGATTATCACCTGTGGAGCGAGATTCGTTCACTGCGTTCGGTGAAGGATTTTTTGCGCATGGGCCGCGACTTCCACACTTTCTTCATCGGCAGTTTGCACGGTCAGCGCATCCTGCTCAAGGACCCGTTCGCGGTTTTTTCCCTGCCGTGGTTCGCGGCGCGGCTCGATTGCCGGGTCGTGATCACGGTTCGTCATCCCGCGGCGTTTGCCAGCAGTCTCAAGCGCCTCGGCTGGTCGTTCGATTTTCGCCATTTGCTCGAACAACCTTTGTTGATGCGCGATCATCTCGAAGCCGACCGCGCCGAGATGGAAAAGATGCCTGCCGACGACGTGATCGGCCAGGCCGCACTGCTGTGGCGGATGATCTACCGCGTCGTGCATGCGACCGTTGAACTGCATCCCGATTTCAAGCTGGTCCGCCACGAGGACCTTTCGCGCGATCCCGTGCGCGGTTTTCAGGAGCTATATCGATCTCTCGGCCTCGACTTCACATCGCGAGTGGAGAAGACGATTTTAAATTCGAGCAGTTCTGAAAACCCGGCGGAATTATCGAAGAAAAACACCCACTCGATAAAGCTCGACAGCCGCGCCAGCATGGAAAATTGGAAGAAGCGGCTGACTGCGAATGAGATCGCGCGCATCCGTTCAGTGACGGAATCCGTTTCACATTTATATTATCCCGATGTCAATTGGTAGCTTTGGCCGCTGAAATGCCGTCCTCGCCCCTCGTTTCCATTGTCACACCTTCGTTCAATCAGGCCCGCTATCTCGAAGCGGCGATTCGATCCGTGCTTTCACAGGATGATACGCGCATCGAATATATCGTTGTGGATGGCGGCTCGGCTGACGAAAGCGCGCAGATCATCCAAAAATATCAGGGCAAACTGGCTTGGTGGGTGAGCGAAAAGGATCGGGGCCAGACCGACGCCATCAACAAAGGATTTGCGCATGCAACGGGCGATGTTTTCGCCTGGCTCAATTCCGATGACACCTATGAACCCGGCGCGGTATCTGCCGCGGTTCGATATTTAATCGAGCATCCCGAAGTGGGCATGGTGTATGCGGACTGCAATTACATCAATGAGGCGGGACGCGTGATCGGCAAGTTTCCTGCCGCGCAAACCGACCTCCCGCGCCTGCGCCGCGGCTATGTTCACATCCCTCAGCAGACGATGTTCTTCCGCGCCGGCTTATGGCGCGAACTGGGGCCGCTCGACCCGTCCTTTTATTTCGCCATGGATTATGATTTATGGACGCGCATCGCCGCGCATACGGAAATTCGCTACCTGCCGGGGCAGACCTGGGCAAATTTCCGCCTGCACACTTCCGGCAAGACGATCCTTTCCGATGACCGCTGTTGGCCGGAGATGCTGCGCGTACATTACCGCGACGGCGGTTCGTTCTTCGCGCCCATCGTGGTGAAATATTATGTGCGCAGAATCATCGCGCCGTTTTGGAATTGGCGGCGTAGAAAGATGCTGAAGATAGGAAGTTGAACTGCGGAAAAACCGCTGAAAACCCTGCCAATATTATTGGATGAAAAAATGAAATTATTATTTACCCCTCCCTCTATTGATGACTTGATGCGCTTGTTGCGAGCCTGGCGCTTTTGGATTCTGGCGGCTGTTGTTGGCGCGGTAATCGGCGCGGCAGTCTTTTTCCTCGCGCCGCCCTCCTATCGAACGCGCGCTACTGTTCATGTGGACTTTCATCTCGAACAAGCCTGGCCTCAGGAAACTGACCGCCAGCAGTTCTATTATCTCGAACGTGAAACGCGCAAACTGGAAGAGATCGCCTGGTCCGATGCGGTCATGCAGAAAGTAAGCGCCGAGTCTGGGATTCCGGTTAAACAATTGCGCGCCGGAAAACTCCAACTCAGCCAGCCCGAACAAGGCGGCTGGCACTTTTATGCCGATGACCGCAAGGCGGAAGTTTCCTCCAAACTGGCTTCGGCTTGGGCGCAGGCCTTTACCACAGCCGTTACGCAGGCGGTATCAAGTTCCGCCGACCTTGATCGTTTCATCGAGGCAACCCCCACTCAGGTGGAGAATTTATCTTCAAAGCGCAGTATTTCGTTGAGCGCCTATTTGCTGGCGGGAATGATCGCCGCCTGGTTGCTCGGCGCATTTGTCTTTTTATTCTTCGATTTCGGCGCGAATAGGAAAGCCAAAGAATGAAGGCTTTGAATCGCGCGGTCGATGTTTTATGGGCTGTTGCGCTGGTGACTCTGCCTGTCACCAGTTTTCGCTGGTTTCCATTTCTCGGGGATAACACACTCGTCCGCCCATTGGCTTTATACCCGCTGGTGTTGTTATTGCCGTTACTGCTTGTGCAATGGATTCGGCGCGAGCGGCCGTTTCCGTGGGCGGGCAGTGCGATATTGCTCGGAGTGTTCGCGGCGGCTGTTTTAACGGCCAGCAGTTACGGGCTTCTGATCGATCCGATTCCCCTGCGCGGACAAACTTACAGCGGCCGCGTTCTACGCGCGCTGGTCACGCTGGTGATCGGCCTGATCTTCTTTATTTCGGCCGCATGGATGAATCGCAACGAAGCTGAAGTCAAATTTACATTGCGCTGGCTGTTTATCGGCCTCGGCCTCGATTTGGCTTGGAGCGGTTTGCAGGCAGTCACGTTCTATACCGGTTTGCTCCCAAAACAAATGGTGACGCATTGGCAGTTGCTGTTTTCGATGCGCGAACTGGTGCGCACAAACCGCGTTTCGGGTTTGTCTTATGAACCGGCCTGGCTGGCGGGACAACTGGCGACGATCTATGTGCCTTTGCTGTTCGCGGCCATTTTGACGAAGTTCCGGCTCACGCGGCTGAAGTGGCTGGAACCCGTTTTATTGGTTTTATCCACGCTGTTGCTTTTAGCCACCTATTCGCGCGGCGGAATCTTGATCGCGGTCGGCGCGGCCGCGTTGACATTTCTGCTGGTTGGCCGCGCATATCTTCGCACCGCATGGAATTGGTTCTTCAGCGGCTTTCAGCGCGGCGCATGGAATTGGTTACTGCGCGCGGGGCTGATCGTGATCGTAGGCGGCGTGTTGGTCGGCACAGTGGCCTTCCTCGGGCAAAAAAATTATTTCCGCCGTCTGTGGGACTTCTCCGCACAAAACCCTGCAGAATATCTGGTGAACATCAATGCAGGCGCGCGCAGCGCGTATTCGCTGGGCGCGTTGGCCGCGTTCGAAGAACATCCCATCACCGGCGTTGGTCTGGGCGCCAGCGGTTTTTGGATCTACAAAAATCTGCCCGATTGGGTTCTGACAACCGTTCCCGAAATTGCCAGACAGCTGGACCCCAACAGCCGCTTGTATCCGAATCCCAAAAATCTTTACGTTCGTTTGCTGGCTGAAACGGGACTGCTTGGCTTCATGCTATACCTCGTGTTTCAGTTTGCAATTTTAGGCGACGCGCTCGACGCGCTTCGCCGCGCCGGGCTGTTACGATTCATCGGCACAGCCGGGCTTTTTGCCTGGCTGGCGATTGCCCTGTATAATGGAACTCAGGATTCGTTCGCGATCCCCAATCTCTGGTTGATTCCGGGAATGTTGGCGGGTATCTCAATGCAATTATCTTCGTTATCCAAGGTGACACCATGATCGTTCTTTCCGTGGGGATGCCGCGGGCAGGCTCGGGCTGGCATTACAACCTCATCCACGATCTCATGCAAACCACAGGCTGTGCCGACACGCGCGTCGTCCGCGAGAAGTATCATCTCCAAAAGATTCTCACAGAAGTGAACGGCAATATCGGCGTGCTTTCCGCGCGGCGATTGAGCCTGGTGACCGTCCCCGCGTTGATGGGAAACACCTTTGTCATTAAGGCGCATGCCGGGCCGACGAATTTCTCGCGTCTCTTACAACGCCTCAGCCTGCTTCGCATTACCTACATTTACCGCGACCCGCGCGATGCCATGCTTTCCGCGTACGATTATGGTCAGCGCGCGTTAGCGAAGGGCCGCCCGAACGCCTTTTCGCATCTGACCGATTTTCAAAAGAGCCTGGACTTCATAATGGAATATGTTCAGATTTGGGAAAAGTGGATGAAGGAGCGCGGCGTGTTGATCGCGCGCTATGAGGATTTGTTGACGGATTACGAAGCGGAGATTTCCCGCTTGGTGGAATTTCTCGGCTTAAACGGGACCCGGCCCGAGGTCCGCGCGGTGATCGAGCGGCTTCGTCCCGGCGCGGGGGAGGGGCAGGAAGGTCTGCATTTTTATAAGGGAAAGATTGGCCGCTTCCGTGAAATTTATACAGCCGAACAACAGGAAGTCTTGAAACAGAAGTTCGGCCCGTTTCTGGTGAAGATGAAGTATGAACTTTAATTCGCCAAAGGTGTAATTTTCCTGTAACGTCTTGTAGATTGCTTGGGCTGATATGATTGAAAGCATGCGCAGATACGAAACCCCATACATTGCAGACTGGCTGGCTATCTCTCTGCGTTGGATCGTTTTAATCAGCCTGATCGTTGCGTTGGGGCTGGGCGGCGTTCTGAGCGTTTTCACGTTCTGGCCGTTGATTCTGATGGCGGTTTGGAATCTGACGATGACTCTGCTCGCCAGTTTGAATCTACGAATTTCATTTCACCGTCCGATCAATGTGGCGGTGGATTCCTTGCTGGCGGCATTGTTCTTCTGGGTGCAGGGCGGTTTGCACGGACCAGCCTGGTGGGTTGGGATTTTTGCCATTCTCACGGCCTCGATCTATTTTGAATTCTTAGGCGGTTTTTTTGTTGGGATATTCTTTGCCGCATTGTTCTTTCTGGATTACTTTTTCCTCGGCGCAGGCAGTGGCCCACTGGTCATCGCCAGCGCGATCATTTTCCTTTTGGTCGGGCCGTTGTTTGGACTGCTTGGCAGTCAGGTCGTTACCCGCATTCGCAATATGCGTGAACTATGGCTGGATACGGAGGAGAAAAAGAGCCGCATTCAGAACGAACGCCTGCGCGCCATCTATGAGCTGACCTCCACGCTCGCGGCGACGCTCAGTTATAAGCGCGTGCTCGATTCCGCCCTTGACATTGGTTTCAACGCCCTCAATCCCGATCCCGAGGAAGATTCCAATGACAAACTGGTGGGAGCCGTCCTGCTCTTTCGCGGCGGCGTACTGCGCATCGGTTCGGCGCGGCGCTTCACCAACGCGGACATGCGCGTCACTTTCCACGGCAGTGAAGGCATTCTGAAAAAAGTGTTCGATGAAGGGGACCCCATCCTTTCCACGGATATCGGTTACGACCCGGAACTTGGCCGCGTGATCGCCCTGCGCAACTGCACTGTGGCGTATTGCTTCCCTCTGCGTAGCGGCTTCAATGTGTACGGCGCGCTACTTTTTGCACATCCCAACCCGCTGTATTTCACAACGGAACGCCGCGCGTTATTGGACATCATCGGCCGTCAATCGGTGGTGGCGATTCAGAACGCGCGCTTGTACCAGGATCTGGTCGAAGAAAAGGAACGCATGGTCGAGGTCCATGAGGAGGCGCGTAAGAAACTGGCGCGCGACCTGCACGATGGGCCGACCCAGTCCGTAGCCGCGATGGCGATGCGCATCAACCTGGCCCGCCGCATGTTGGAAAAAGATACGAAGCTCGCGGGCGAGGAACTGGTGCGGCTGGAAGATCTGGCGCACCGCACCACCAAGGAAATTCGTCACATGCTGTTCACCCTGCGGCCGCTGATTCTTGAATCGCAGGGCCTTAAGGCGGCGTTGCAGGCCATGGCCGATAAAATGGCCGAGACCTATAATCAGGAAGTGACGATCAATATTGACGAACGCATCACCTCGCAGATGGAAATGGGAAAACAGGGCGTGGTATTTTATATCGTGGAAGAGGCGGTGAACAACGCCCGCAAGCATGCTCATGCGCCCCGCATCAGCGTGAACCTGCAGTCGTTCGATCCGAATATGGCCTTGCTCGAGGTTGTGGATAATGGCGTGGGCTTCGATGTCTCTGCCATGCAGAAGGCTTATGATAAGCGCGGCAGTCTCGGTATGGTCAACCTTACGGAACGAAGCGAATTGGTGAACGGATTGTTGAATATCAAATCCGCGCCGGGGCAGGGTACGACTGTGCAGGTTTATATTCCGCTCACCGAAGAAGCCGCCGACCGTTTACATCACGGCCGCAAAGGCTGATATGCCAACTGCGGCGGGCTTGTATTATTTTGCGCACGGCACGGACCAATTAAACCGGCCGCCGGTGATTCTGATTCACGGCGCGGGAGGCACTCATCTGCATTGGCCGCCTCAGATCCGCCGCCTGAATGGACAGCGGATCTTTGCCATTGACCTGCCCGGACATGGCAAGTCTCAAGGCATCAGCCGGCAAACGATCTCCGAATACGCGGCCGATATGCTGGAATTCCTCCAAGCCATGAAATTGCGTTCGGCTGTTTTCATCGGACATTCGATGGGCAGTGCCATCGTTTTATCGCTGGCGATCGATCATCCTGAAATTATTCTGGGGTTGGGACTATTGGGCGCCAGCGCGCGCCTGCGTGTGAAACCGGACATTCTGGAAAATATCGCCAATCCCCAAACGTTCGATGCCGCAGTGGAAATGATCACGGAATATTCGTACGGTTCGCAATTCGATCCGCGCTTGAAGGAACTGGCCGCCCGTCGAACGGCGGAAACGCGCCCGCCGGTTTTACTGGGCGATTTTCAAGCCTGCGATGCATTCAACGTTTTGGACGACCTGCCCCGCATCCATGCCCCGACCTTGATCCTGGCCGGCGCGGAAGATCGGATGACTCCCCCGGGCCAATCCCAGATTCTAAGCGAGCGGATTTCCGGCGCACAATTTCGGTTGATTCCCGAAGCGGGTCACATGGTAATGATCGAACAACCCCAGTTGACCGCCGCCGCTCTAGAAGATTTTTTAAATCTTATCCCTTATCGTCCGGGGCAATGACCTGATTACTTGTAAATATCCGTCAAAATCGGCCTGGCCGCCAATACAGCGCGCGCCCGGTGACTCAGGCGATTTTTCTCGCGGTCATCTAATTCTGCCATGGTGCGCCCGCATTCCGACACAAGAAAGATCGGGTCGTAACCAAAACCGCCCGTGCCGCGTTCTTCGGGGATGATCTCGCCGGGGCAATCTCCTTCGGCAAACCGAACAGCTTTTCCCGGAATTTTTATTGCCACCGCCGCGTGGAAATGTGCCCTCCATGGACGCGGCGTTTTGCCGGCGCGCAGGTTTTCGAGCAAGTACGCGCGGCGGTCTGAGTCGGAGGCGCCCGGCTTCGAAAGATATCGCGCCGAATAAATGCCCGGCGCGCCGTCGAGCGCGTCCACCTCGAGGCCGGAGTCATCGGCGAGAGAGATCAGCCCGCTGACTTCTGCAAACGCCAGGGCTTTCTTCGCGGCGTTTTCCGCGTACGTATGACCGTCCTCGTCAACGTGTAAATCCAAACCGAGATCGGCGGGCCGGATTAAATCAAGATGGAGATCGCCAAGCAATGCCCAAAGTTCGTGGACTTTACCCGGGTTGTTGGTGGCGATCAGTAATTTTTTATTCGTCATGCTGTTTTTGCTGGATGGTTTGAATGGCCCATTCTGCGTGGACGCGCACCAAAGGCTCTGGGTCTTCGAGGGCTTGTTCCAATGCGGGCAATGCGGATGTATCGCCGCGGTTTCCGAGGGCCACCGCGACGTTGCGCAAATAACCGCGCCGCTTGGCGCGCTTAACGGGACTCCGCTTGAATTTGCGATTGAACGCTTCGGGCGTGAGGGCCAGTTCCTCGGTCAGGACGGGAAGCGGAATCGATTCGGCGCGCGGGGTGAAGGCTGAATCGCCATCTGTTGAAGCGAATCGATTCCACGGGCAAACCTGCTGGCACACGTCGCATCCGAAAACCCAATCCTGCATCAGGGGCCGCAGGTCGTTTGGGATTTCGTCTTTCAGTTCGATGGTGAGATATGAGATACAGCGCTGTGCGTCAATGGTGCGGTCGGGCAGAATGCAATCGGTGGGACAGGCCTCGATACAGCGTGTGCATGTGCCGCACTGATCGGTATCGAAGGGCGCATCGGGTTCGAGTTCGAGGCCGAGTAAGATCTCAGCCAGCAGGAATGTGGAACCCAGGCGCGGATGGATGAGACAGGTGTTTTTCCCGATCCAGCCGAGGCCGGCGCGCTGTGCGAAGTCGCGTTCGAGCAGGGGGCCTGTATCGGTGTACCAGCGATTTGGGACAGTATGACCGACCTGTGCCTCGATGAACTCGACCAGTTGTTTCATGCGTTCAGGGAGTACGAGATGATAATCTTCGCCCCAGGCATACGCGGCGACTCTTCCCTGCCCGTTTGATTCATTTTCGAGGCGGGGTGCGTTATAGGGGATCCCCAAAACGAGTATGGATTTACACTCCGGCAGAATCAGGCGCGGGTCGGAGCGGCGGAGGCGGGCTTGTTCATTCGCCAGATAACTCATCGTACCGTGTCGTCCGAGCGACAACCAGTTTTCGAAAACCTCCCAATGAGGCGGGGGATCGGGAGTCGTAACACCGGCCAGGACGAATCCCAGCCGGCGTGTTTCCTCTTTGATGATTTGTTCGAGCGTTTTCGTCACGCGTTACTTGACCGTGATCTTAACGTACAATGCTTTTCCAAACGGAATGCCCTTGGCATTGGCCATCGACCAGGCGCTGAGATATTCTCCCGCCTTGGCCGGCGCTTTGAAGACTACGGAGACTTGAACTTCTTCTCCCACTGCCACCACGCCCGAGAGGGCTTGAGGCTGGCCGGACATTTGATCGGAATAACCCGCGTAGATCAATTTATAGCCGGCGCCCCAGGCGCAGGAGCCATCGTTCTTGATCAGCCATGTTTTCGTGAATGACTGTCCGGCAGTCATTTGCGTGCCGTCGGGAAGGTTCACATCCACGGTGGCGGGATCGAAGGTTATGCTGTCGCATAGAACCTGAGTCGCTGTAACGCCCGCAGGCAGGGTGCTTGCTTCAGTTACCACCGGCAGAGGAGTCTCTGTCGCGACAACGGGAGGCTCAGTGGCTGTAGGCAGGGGCGTGAAGGTAAACGATACCGCAGTGAGGGTGATCTCTGCCACCACAGTCTGTGCGGCGGAGGTGCGTATTGCGCTCACGTCCGGAGTGGGTTGAGCCGGAGTTGCGGAACCACAGCCTGTAAAAAGGATCGCCCCGATCAGGGCAATGGCAATGAGTTTGAGTTTCATAGGCTTTCCTCTTTCGCAATCAGGCGGCGAATACGAATATCGTTACTTGACGACGATGTCAACGTACACAAGTGAACCGAACCAGTTGCCTTTATCGTCCTTCATCTGCCAGAAGCCTTTATATTCGCCTTTCTGCGAGGGTGCGGTCATTTTGATGTTGAATGCGATACCACTGCCGGGTTTTACGTAGTCGGCCGATTTGATAATTTTTACATAAAGCGGCTCCGCGCTAAGTTTATCGCCCGATTTGTACGCGAAGGTAAAATTCTCGCCCCAGGTGCAGGTGCCGGTATTACTGAAGTTCCACGATTTTGTGAAGACCTTGCCGGCCGCGAATACGGTTCCATCGGCAACGGTTTCGCCTACGAACATCGCGTCGGTGCATCCCACGGGGTTACTGCTGGCTTGAGTGCCCAGTGAGGCGGAAGTGGTCGGCACCAGGGTAACCAACCCGGGAGTATTGAGCGCGAGCGGGGTTGAGTTGGTGACAATGGAAAAGGTTGGCAGAGGCGTGAAGGTGGCTAACGGTGTGGAAGTGGGAAGCGCGGTCGGCGGCACAGCCAGAGCGGTTTGCGTAAGATTTTGAGAGAAGTTGGCTAATGCTGTCTCAGCCGCTTGCGTGTAAATCGCGTTGACATCCACTGTGGGGGCGGGTGTGGCTCCGATATTACAGCCCGTGAGAACGATTACGGTCAGAGCGGCGATAACAGGCCAAACGAATTTTCGAAAAACCATTGTATCCTCCGGATAGTTTCATTCATTATAACGCACCCGATTAGGGCGTGGGAGTAAGGGTGGGCGTCTCAGTATGAGTGGCTGTGGCGGTAAAAGTGGGCGTGAAAGTAAATGTCGGTGTGGGCGTTGCGGTCACAGTTGGGGTGAGGGTGGCCGTGGAAGTGACCGAAGGAGTGGCTGTAGGTGGAGGCGGCCCGAGGCGGATGATGCGCGGGGCGACCCAGATCGCCTCATCGTCTCGCGCCGAACCGTTCGCTGATACCGTTAAGATGAATTTCACCGTCTGACCTTCGAGTCCGCTTAAATCCACGTCAACGGTGTAATACAACCCTTCATTGACCTCATGCCAGGTGCCGAGCGTGCGCGTCTGCCCGCCCGTTTTGTATTTCAGGCTGAACAGCACGTCACAGCGGCTGGCGCGGTACTGACAGCTGAGTAGAGATTGAAAATGATCGCCGGACTTGACCGTGAAAGAGGGATAGGTTCCGATGATCGTGCCGTTGTTCGAACTTTTGGGAACGGTCAACAGGGATGGACTATCGAGCTTATCTCCGCTTTCCAGCCGCGGCATGTTTAGTTTGATCACATAGCCGTTTCCGCTGTTTTCGTTGCCCGGGCAGGGAAGGGAGTTATTATTGTTTTCCCAGTCTGCCCTACAGTAATTTGCAACGAAATCGTATGCGGCGTAGGAAGGCCCGCTCACATTGATATCGGCCCAGAATGCGGTATTTGCCTGATCGCCAATACCGAACAGCGCGTTCGATGGGTTGCGCAGTTTCCAATAGCCGCGGTAATGTCCATCTTTATTTGGCGAAGTCAAGGTCACTGAAAGATCGACAGTTTGTCCCGGGTTGACATTTCCCGGTAGAGAGATGACAGTCGGTCCGCCCATGATGTCTCCACTGACAAAAACCAGCGCATACGATGGCGTCCACGAGCAGGTGCCGACGTTTTGCAATCTCCACGTTTTCGTGAAAGTGGTATTACGTCCAAGTACTGTACCATCGGAGATAGTTACATCCTTAATGTACGTGGCCGCGTCACACTGTGCGGCCGGTACAGTTGCAGGCAGGACGAACGGTGTGGATGAAGGCTGAACTTGAATCGGGCTGGCTGTGGGAATCGGCAGGCCGGGAGTCACTGTGACAGCGATCATGGTACTGGTCTGCGCGGCAGATGTGTAGAGACCGTTCAGCGTTGCGACGGTATCTGGTGTGCCGGGTTTGTTCAATCCACTACAGGCCAGTTGAACGATTAACAGCAGAATCAACGACAAAGCGGGTGCAATTTTCCTGGGTTTCATGGCATTCTCCCTGAAATGATGGGAAAGATTCAATGCTTCGACGTTAAGGGCGAGGGGAAAGTTCCGCGCTGAAACTTTCTGGAATGCCGAAGAAACAAAATTCGCACCAACCCGATCTACAATATCTTATCTACCAACAGGTTGTGAGCAGTGTAAACTCGGGATATTCCTGATAGAAGGGGGAGGTAATGATCGCTTGCACCGTGCGTGGATTCCTGGACGAACTGAAACCCCAGTTCCATTCATGTGTGATGGACTTTGTGGTGGCTTCGGTGAAGACCACTTTGTTGTTGGCATCTTGTACGCCGTCGCTTTGCAGCCATTTGACATTGATCGTGATGGGGCCATTGGAAGTGATATTGGCTATAACAGTATCGAATTGGTTGGCCGTGGTACAGCGATGGTCAAGCTCGTAAGTCAGAGATGTGATGCCGAAGGCGGTTTGTGTTTTGTTGTTTTCCGGAGTGCCGGTCCCTACAACGATGTCCACCCAAAACGGCGAATCGTACCCGACGCCAAAGGAATAGCCGCTGGGTGTTTGAAGTTTCCAGGAACCTTTGAACTCACCCAGGCTCGGGGGCGCGGTCAACACTAATGGAACATCCACCGTGTCGCCGGGCAGGGCCTGTTGCGGGAAGTTGTAAACGTATCCGCCGCCCATCACATCGCCGTCCCAAAAGACGATCTTATAAGAAGTGTTCCACACACAGGCGCTATCGTTCCGAATCTTCCATACTTTCGTAAACTGCTGGCCCGGTTTCATAATGGTGCCGTCGGGAATGGTTTCGTCGATCAGGCTGGCTTTCATGCAATCCTGATCCTTGGCTGTGACGGGTGGAAGCGTGGATTTTGGGGTTACGGTTAATGTGGGACCCGAAAGTGTGGAAAAGGGTGATGGCAGGGAAACAACCGTCGAGATTGGAGTCGGCGCAACTTCCGTGGATGAAGCGTTCTGCGCCTGTACAGTTTGCGCGACAGCCGTTGAGATTGCATCCTGATTTGAGCTTGCGGGTGCACAGGCGGAGGTCAGAACCGCAAAGGCGGTCAACAGCGCAAATAGGGTATTTTTCGGTATGACAATCATTCTTTTCCTTTCGTGTTCGAACGGCCGAAAATAGCCAGCGACATTATACCCGCTAAAAAAGAAGCGCCCGGCTCGTCCGGGCGCTTCGCGTGGCTTTGGATGAGAATTAGATTAGTGGTAGTACACGGTCAGCTTGACATTTCCAAAACGGACGACATCCGCAACCCCGTTACCGTTGGTGGTGGGTGTGCGGAATTGCAGGCGCAATTGCAGGCGGCTCGCGCCGACTTTGCCCTGTACTACGCTGATCATATCGGGTGTCTCGCTGGCAGTATTCAGATCGCCTGTGCCACACCAACGTATCACGGCGCTGACCGGGTCGCCAGAGAAGAAATCGCCCGCATCCAATGTGCCGTAGTTTTGCGCGTAAGCCCGCAGACAGCCATCGGAGATGGTGAATGGATTGCCAAGTGTGTCGTAATCGCTGAAGTTTACGATGACTTTGGTGATGACTGCTCCGCTTGGAATAGGCGACATGTCAAAGCTGAGGAACGCTTCCAACGTATTATTGCCGCTGTCATCGCCGACGTTTGGATTGGGATTCACCACGCCATCTGAACTGACATACCCGTCTTCACTGGATACGCTGGTCAATATGGTCATGACCGCGGCCGGCGGCAGGGTGTTGGTCGCTGTTGCCGGTGCTTGAACCTTGATATCCACATAGAAGGACCTGCCCTGATAACCGCTGACAATGGGAATCAATACGCCGGACGCATTGCGGAGGCGCCAATAGCCGCGATAACTACCCGAGCTGGTTGGAGCAGTAAGGTTGATGGAAATGTCGATAAAGGCATTCGTGACCGTGGTTCCAACGGGATAAGTTGCCGAACTCGCGCCCATCGAATCGCCGCTATCGAAGACCAGAGAATATCCGCTCCAATTGCAGGCGCCGATGTTTTGGAGCCTCCAGGTTTTGGTGAAGGATTGCCCGGGCGTCATGATTGTGCCATCGGGAATGGTGACATCCGTGACGAATTTGCCGAGGTCGCAGGTGGGCGTGGCGCTGGGTGGAATCGGAGTGGGAGGAATCGGCGTTAAGGAGGGAAGCGGAGTGGAGGTCGAAAGCGGCGCCTGGGAAGGCACGGCTGTTTGGGCGATACCGGTTAACTGGGCTTGTACGGTCTGCGCGGCGGCAGTGGATGCGCTCTGCGTGCTCGGCGCGGCCGAAGGCAGATTGCATGCGATCATGGCCAATAGTGTGGCCAATGTCGCAGAAATGAGGCGGACTTTTCTGTTCATTCTCTTCTCCTTGAAATGCAGAGGCATTTTACCTTAACCGCAATCCTTTCACATCCCCCGCGTTTCTTAGTGGAAAACAACAGGAGCCGCGCGGCTCCTGTTGTCGGGGATCGGGTTGAGGGTCCTGGATGAAGCGTTATTTTTCGTACGGCAGGCCGTCCGCGGCAGGCGGGATGGCGCGTCCAACAACGCCGGTCAGAACGATCATCGTGACGATGTAGGGCGCCATCAATAGAAATTCGGATGGGATCGGCACGCGCAGAATTTGCAGTTTAACTTGCAGGGAATCTGCGAAGCCGAAGATGAGCGATGAAGTATATGCGCCGATGGGAGTCCATTTGCCGAAGATCATGGCGGCCAAACCGATGAAGCCCTTGCCGGCTGTCATATTTTGATCGAAGCGGCCCACCGCGCCGATGGTGAAGTAGGCGCCGCCGAGGCCCGCGATCATGCCGCTGATGATCACGTTGATGTAGCGCATGAAATGTACGCTGATACCCAATGTATCGGCCGCTTTGGGATGTTCGCCGACTGCGCGCGTGCGCAAGCCCCACGGCGTATAAAACAGAACAAAATGCAGGACGAATACCAGAATGATGGTGAAGAAGACGATGGGTGTATTCTCGAAGAGGATCGGCCCAAGTACGGGAATCTTCGAAAGGATCGGAATGGTGACGGTTGGGAAGGTGCCGGAGTTGTTCAGGGCGTTGATATGCTTTTCGAGGAAGCGCGAGGAGATATAGCTGGTGGTGCCCGCGCCGAAGATATTGATCGCCACGCCGCTGACGATCTGATCCACTTTGAAGCGAATCACCAGCCAGGCATGTAGAGCGGCGACCAGGCCTCCGGCCAGGATGGCGATGACCAAACCGGCCCAAAGGTTGTGAGTTATGGTGGCGGCTACCACTGCCACTTGTGCGGAGATCAGCATGATGCCTTCGATGGCAATATTGACTACGCCGGCGCGTTCGCTGATGACGCCGCACATGGCCGCCAACGCGATGGGCGTAGCGCGCACCAGCGAACTGCTTAACATTCCAACGAGGCTGAACGATTTATCGCGCGCGGCCCACACCAGAAACGCGGCCACGAAACAAAAAGCCAGCACGCCGATCAGAAGCGCGTTCGATTTAACGCCTTTGGCCATCTCGAATGCGCCGAAGAAAACGAGGGTGAGAGTAAAGATGTAAATAAAAGGAAGAACCGGCAAGACCATATCGGGAATCTGAATGGCATTTTTTCCGAGGTTCATGCCGAAGGTCGTGACCTGGCCCGGCCGCGCCCCGCTTCCAAACACGAAGAATATGAACAGTCCCACCGCGATCAGTAGAGTGCCCCAGATCAAACGGGTGCGGAAATTACTTTCAGGTGCAAGGATTTGTGCAGAGGTGGTTGTTGTCATGTTTGCCTTTGCTTATTTGCCCCAACCGCGGGTCAGGACGGTCTTTTCGGCACTGACGCGGATACGATAGATCCAGCGAATGATGCCGGGGGCGGCCACGAAGATAATGACCAGGCCCTGAATGATCGAGATGATATCGATGGGAATGCCTGCCAGAGACTGCATGCGCGTCGCTCCGCTCCTCAACGTGCCAAACAGCAAAGCGGCCAACACTACGCCTACAGGATGACTCTCACCCAACAGCGCGATGGCGATGGAGTCGAAACCGTATCCCGCGGAAAATCCCTGTCCCACCCAGTGGTCCACGCCCAATACCTGACTGGCCCCTGAAAGCCCGGCCAGGGCGCCTGAGATCACCATTGCCAGTACAAAATTCTTGATGATGTTTATTCCCGCGTATTTGGCCGCGTCCGGGTTTGCGCCCACTGTGCGGATCTCGAAACCGATGGTGGTTTTGAATAACAGCCAATACACTCCAACTGCTATGACGAGTCCCAGCACGAAGCCCCAATTAAGGCGCAGTGGGCTGGCAAAAAAGTGGGGCAGTTCCGCGGTTATTTCGATATTCGGCGTTACAGGCCGGTATCCTTGCGCTTTCATGGGGCCGTTCAACAACCAGTCGCTCAATCGGAACGCGATCCAGTTCATCATGATGGTGTTGACCACTTCATGCGCGCCGAACTTGGCTTTAAGATAACCCGGAATTCCGCCCCAGATGCCTCCAGCGATCACGCCGCCTAAAAGCGCCAGCGGCAAATGGATGAACCACGGCAACCCGTGAATGCTGTAGCCCACAAAAGCGGAACCCAGCGCGCCCATGAAGAACTGTCCTTCCGCGCCGATGTTGAACAAGCCACAGCGGAAACCTACAGCCACCGCCAAGCCTGCGAAGATGTATGGCGTGGAGGTTGTGAGACTCTCCGTAAAAGGATAGATGGATTTGATGAACGCGGCGCTATTGCCCGTTGAGATGTAAGTTTGCAATCCAACCCAAATTTCTTTTGGGTTGCCAAGCGATCCGACGAACAAGGCTCCATATGCAGTAGCCACCGCTTTCCATGTGGCGGCAAACGCCGCGCCGGGCGCCGAGAAGAAGTTCTGCCAGGCCGCGATCACCTGCACATCGCTGACCACGATCACAATGGCGCCGATCACCAGCCCGGTGAAGATGGCCAGCACGGCCAGCAGTACCGCCTGCATGTTGGTGGCGATACCTTGCGGTTCGGCTTTCTCTTCCCTGGGTTTGGCTGGTTCGGCTTTCTTATTTTGTTCCTTCAATGCCGGCCTCCTAGAACACTCGCTCAACGCGCGTAACTTTATCTTTGGGTTTCCTGGCCGTTCCCTCAGCGGGTTTCATGCCCGCCATCAACAGACCCAGTTGTTCCTTCGATGTCTCTGCTGTGGGAAGAATGGCTACGATCTGGCCGCGATACATGACCGCGATGCGATCCGAAAGCGCGATGATCTCATCCAGCTCCGAAGAGACCACCAGCACCGCGGTGCCCTCGTCGCGTTTTTCGATGATGCGGCTGTGGATATATTCGATCGAACCGACGTCCAACCCGCGGGTCGGTTGCGAAGCGATCAGCAATTTGATCGGACGCGAGAACTCGCGCGCTACGATCACTTTCTGTTGATTCCCACCCGATAGATTCGATGCGGGCACAAACACGCTCGGAGTCCGGACGTCGAACTGCTTCACCAGTTCGACCCCATTTTTGGCGATGACTTTATCCTGCATATTCACGCCGTGCGCGAAAGGCGGCTCGTAATAGGTGCACAACACCAGGTTGTCCTGCAATGGGAACGAAAGCACCAACCCGTGTTTCTGCCGGTCTTCGGGAATATGTGCCACGCCCTGCTCGAGAATTTGGCGCGGAGTGGCATTTTGTATTTCCTTGCCAAGCAGGCGGATCGAGCCGCCGGATGCCGATAGCAAGCCGGTCAACGCGTAGACCAGTTCAGTCTGGCCGTTGCCCTGCACGCCGGCAATGCCCAGCACTTCGCCTGCGCGCACATCGAAAGAAATATCATTGATGGCAAGGTTCATGCGCGCATCGCGCACGAACAAATCTTTCACTTCCAATACGACTTCTTTGGGTTGTGCCGGCTCTTTGATCACGACCAGATTTACTTCGCGGCCCACCATCATCTCGGCCAGCTTCTGTTCATTGACTTCGCCCGGTTTGGCGGTGCCCACCACGCGTCCGCCGCGCAGAACCGTAATGCGGTCCGCGATTTCCATGACTTCTTTCAGCTTGTGCGTGATGAAAATGATGGACTTGCCCGCATCCAGCAATGAGTGCAGGATGACGAACAGTTTTTCCACTTCCTGCGGAGTCAGCACCGCAGTGGGCTCGTCGAGGATCAAGATATCGGCCTGACGATATAACACTTTGATGATTTCAACGCGCTGTTGGAGGCCCACAGGCAGATCTTTGACGTAGGCATCGGGATCCACTTCGAGACCGTATTGATCCGAAATGGCGCGGATTTGTTTGGCTACTTTGGCGCGGTCGAGCATAATGCCGTCGCGGGTGGTCTCGTTCCCAAGCATCACATTTTCCGTAACGGTCATGACGGGGATCAGCATGAAGTGTTGATGAACCATGCCGATGCCGCGTTCGATGGCATCGTTCGGTCCCTCGATTTCCACTTCCTGATCGTTGATCAGGATCGTGCCTTTGTCCGGTTCATATAAACCGTAAAGGATGTTCATCAATGTAGTCTTGCCCGCCCCGTTTTCCCCCAGCAACGCATGGATTTCCCCTTTTTCGAGTGTTAAGTGAATATCGTCATTTGCCAAAACGCCGGGAAAAGCTTTCGTGATCCCGCGCAGTTCCAATACAGGCATGGTATGCTCCTGGCTCTATGTTGTTTTGCAAGCCGCCGCAGACGGAAAGCGGGAACATTGGCTTTTCATCTGCGGCGGTCTACTTGCAAATATTTCTTGAGGGAAAGGCCGGAGGAGATTCCCCCGGCCTTTCCCCTTTTTGTAGATGGAACTTTTACTGTCCGACTTTGATCGCGCCGCTGATGATACCGGCTTTGATCTGATCGAGTTCAGACTGCAGGGTGGCCGGAACCTTGTCCGCGAAATTGTGGAAAGGAGCCAGGTCCACGCCGTTGTTGGCGAGCGTACCAACATATACGCCACCCTTGAAGGTGCCGTCCTGGGCGGCCTTGATTGCATCGAACACGGCTACGTCCATTTTCTTCACAACGCTGGTCAGTTCAACATCCTGATACTCGGGAGCGGAAACGTACCAGTCGGTGTCCACACCGATGATCATGCAGTTGCCGGTTTCTTTGCAGACTGCGGCAGAACCGAGTCCCACGGGGCCAGCCACAGGCATGATGATGTCGGCGCCTTCCTGCATGAAGGACTCGGCGGTTGCGCGGCCATCATCGGTTGAGTCGAAGTTGCCCACGAATACGCCGTCGTTCTTGGCGTTATCCCAACCGAGCACCTGAACGCTGGTGCCCTTTTGCTGGTTGTAATATTCAACGCCAGACTGGAAACCCTTCATGAAGATGGTCACGGTCGGGATATTCAAACCGCCGAAAGTGGCAACTTTACCGGTCTTGGTCATGGCGGCCGCGGCATAGCCAGCCAGGAACGCGGCCTGGTCGGTCTCGAAGGTCAGGCCGAGCACATTGGGCAGTTCGGTGGAAGAGCCGCAGTCCTTGCCTTCCGTTGCACCGGGGAAGCAGTCAGGATAGGCATAGTCCACGATGGCGAACTTCTGGTTGGGGTTGGCCTTGGCGGCGGTGGCCGTATCGACGCCGAGCAGGAAGCCGACGGTGACGATCAAATCGGTCTTCTCATCCAGAAGTTGCTGGATGTTCTTGGCGTAGTCGGATTGTTGCTTGGATTCCAGGTATTTACCCTGTACGCCAAGCTGAGCCACTGCATCGGTGATGCCCTTGTAAGCGGTGGCATTGAAGGACTTGTCGTCGATGCCACCGAGGTCGGTCACCTGGCCAACAGTGAACGGAACGGCGGTAGGAGCTTCCGTTGAGGCCGGGGGTTGTGTGGCGGGTACGGTGGTGGGCGCGGACGGAGTCCCACAGGCCGAGAGGATCATGGAGGCGATCATCAGAACGGCCACAATGTAGTACAGCTTCTTCATGTAATTCTTCTCCTCGTGAAAAAGGTTGAAAGGGATTTTTCGGTCAAAAGGGAACGGGATGACGTGTTTTTAGAAAGCAACCTCCTTGTGGCCTGGATATTAACAAAGCAGGACCACAATTGTAAGACAAAGTATAAAGCCTAACCCCACTTCGTGCAAGCCTGTACAATGAGAGTTTATTTGATTTATTTCTGCGGAATTCCCGTTTCGATGGCGCCCTGCTCGAGACCCGCAAAAATAGCCAACAGGTTTTGTTTGACGCTGTCGGGCACGCGCGCATCCAGCTTATGAAAAGGCGCCAACGTCATTTGACCCTGATATTCCACCGGCCATTGACCGGCTTGAATCGAACGGATCAGCTCATAGACTCCCGAATCGGCGCGCGGATAAATGGATGTGATCAATGCGTCGTCCGCTTCGCGCGTGACGTAGAATTGGTCCTGCTCCGAACCGATCGCGTACACTTTTTGTTCGGCCGCGGCGGTCAACGCGCCTGTGCCTGTCCCGCCGCCAACTCCGAAAATAATATCCGCGCCCTGTTGAATCTCCGTGAGCGCGCTGTCGTATCCCCAATTCGAGTCTCTGAATAGCAGATCGCTACTGCCGTTATCGCGGTACTTGATCAAAACAATGGTCTTCGAGTTGACGTATCGCGCGCCGTTCTGAAAGCCTTCGCACGTAAGGCGTATCGAATCGAGACTCGAAGTCTCGCACACCGCGCCGACCACATTCGTTTTGGTCATCAGCGCGGCCGTTGCGCCCGCCAGAAAACCCTGACGATCCTCGGGAAAGGTCATCGCAATAAAGTCGCGGCGCGCGGAGTCCGGGAGTTGGTCTAGGCCGATGAACACGGCGGCAGGATAACGGTCCGCGCTTTGAAGCGTGTCTTTGCTCAAGCCAACGCCGCCGGCAACGATCACGTCATACCCGTCCTGTGCGAATGTTTCGAGATTCTTTCCGTAATCGCGCGCGTCCACCGATTCGATGAACGCGGCATGTTGGATCGTTTTGTCGTTGAGGGCGCGCTGAATACCGTCCCAGGCAGATTGATTGAGGCCGTGATCCTGCAAACCGCCCGTATCGGTCACAAGCCCCACACAAAATATTTTTGGATCGGCGCAATCTGGAGTCGACGCGCAAGCCGCGAGAACTGCGGAAGCAATCGCTAAAAGCGGGATGAGAATGAATCGTGTTTGCTTCAAGCTAAACTTGAGCTTCGCCGCGCTTCACGCCGATCATCAGGATCAGCGCGATTACAAGGAAGATCGGGCTGAACAACATGATGATATTGTAGCGGTCGCCGCTAAGTTGCACGAGCAGGCCGTTGAGGTTCGGCCCGACGATGGCCGAAAACGTCGAGAAAAGATAGTACAACCCGGTGAACGTGCCGAGGCGCGCCGCGGTGGTCAAATCCACCACCATGGGCAGGGAGTTGACGTTGATCATCGCCCAGGCAATGCCTGCCGGCATGAGGAGCAGGCTGATCATGTGAACGTTTCCGAGCAGGGGCAGTTTGGTGACGAGCGTTGCCAGTGTTTCCGGTTTTAACAGGAACAGGCCGAAGATCAAGGCGCCCATCAAGACGATGCCTGCTGAGATGGTCACGCGTCTTCCGATGCGCCCGCCCAGAAAGCCCATGGGAAGCGCGAACAAAACAAATAACAACCCGAGATGACCGGTGAGTCGTCCCGCGTCCCCGGCGCTGAGGCCCACATATTTCGTGGCGTATAGAGTGAGAAAAGCTTCGATGCCGGTATAAGCAAGAAACCAAAAGAAGATGGCGAGAAAAAGACGCAAACCGCTTTTATCTTCCTCTTCCAATAGTTCGCGCAGACTGGCAAACATATCGGGTTCTTTTTCGCTCGCCTCGTAGTTCTTTGGTTCTTTGATGAAAATAAAGACCAGCGCGGCGGCCAGAACGACCAGCGCCGATCCCATCCAAAATGGAAAGGCCACGTTAACTTCATAAAGTGAACTTCCCACCAGTGAGGCAATGATCGTGCCAACGCCGCCCATCAGGTTGATGATGCCATTGGCTTGCGAACGAAACGGCGAGGGCGTGATATCGGGCATGAGCGCAACGACCGGAGTCCGCCAGAAAGCCATGCTTAGTAATAAAGTGCTGGTGCAGGCCACGAACAAAGGCAGGATCGCCGCAATCGGGATCAGACCAAAAGCGATGGCGCCTATCGGCGCGCCGATCAGGATGAACGGCATGCGCCGCCCGATCGGTGTGCGCAGACGATCCGACCAGACCCCGACCGGCGGCTGGATGAAGAGCGCCGCGATATTATCGAGCGTCATGAAGAAACCAATGAAAATCGGGGAAAGGTTGAATTTGTTCGCGAGAAAAAGCGGTACGAAGGCATTGTATACCGTCCAGATCACGCTGACCCCGAAGAAACCGAAACCGAGCAAAAAGATCTTACCGTAATTGAATTTCATTGCATCCTCCTCGACTCAAAAATGATTTACTTTCCGCTTGCCAGTTTCTCAAGAAATTTTTTGTCCGCCTCGCTCAAATCCGCTTTTTCCAGAAGATCGGGGCGTTGTTGAAAAGTTCGCAGTAAAGATTGTTCGCGGCGCCATTTTTCGATTTTGGCATGATCGCCCGAGAGCAGTACATCCGGCACGTTCCAGCCGCGAAACTCCGGCGGCCGCGTGTAATGCGGATATTCCAATAGGCCGGTGGCATGCGAGTCGTCCGCCGCGCCGTCGGGATCGCCGAGCACATCCGGCAGAAAGCGCGCAACCGCATCGATGACCAGCATGGCGGGCAGTTCGCCGCCGGTCAGCACATAATCGCCGACCGAGATCTGGTCGGTGACGAGGCGCTCGCGAATACGTTCATCCACGCCCTCGTAGCGGCCACAGATCAAGGCGATCTGTTCGTGCGCTGACAGTTCGCGGGCCACAGTTTGGTTGAAGACGCGTCCTTGTGGAGTCAGCAGGATAACCGGGCATGCAGGCCGAGGTCCAAGAATGGATTCGACCGCCTCGAAGAGCGGCTCCGGTTTCATTACCATTCCGCCTCCGCCGCCGTAGGGCGTATCGTCGGTAGTGTGATGGCGGTCGTGCGCGTAATCGCGGATGTTGTGCAGGCGGACGTTGATCAGACCGCGTTCGCGGGCGCGTTTTAAGATGCTGGTATCCAGATACGGCGGGAATACTTCGGGAAGAAGCGTAAAAATCTCGAATTGCATCTTTCTGATTCTAGCATATAAGAGTCAGCTTAAAAGCTGAAAGAGCGCGGCTTGCGTCCAATACGTGCGAATGGTAATATGACCGCATGTATTTACGTGGAAGTAAATGGAGTATGAACCGCCGCCGCAAGCGGCCGAATTGGTTTAACATTATCCTGCTTAGTCTGCTGATACTTGGCGGCGCGTATTTCAACCGCTTTGTACTGCCGACACAGGCTTCGCCGTTTATCCCAACGCCGACCCCCACGCGCCCGCCCGAATCCTATATTACCGAGGCGCAGGATTATTTCAAACAGGGAAAGTTGGCCCAGTCCATCGATGCCTATCAACAGGCGATTATCGTGGAGCCGAATAACCCCGCGACGTATATCGCGTTGGCACAGGTGCAGGTGTGGGCGGGTCAATATAAAGACGCGCAGACCAGCGCCGAAAGCGCATTGCTGTTGAACAAGGATAATTCGATGGCGAACGCGGTGCGCGCCTGGGCGCTGGATTTTCAAGGCGATTACCCGAATGCGCTCGACTCGATCAAAACCGCGCTGGCCCTCGATGATAAGAATGCGCTGGCTCACGCTTATTACGTGGAAATCCTGATCGATTCTTATTTGAACGGTACAGGCACATTCGACGGAATCAACACAGCCATCGAAGAGTCGCGGGTTGCACAGGCCCTGGCTCCAGACAGCCTCGAAACTCATCGCGCCCGCGGCTATGTGTTGGAAGCGACCGCCAATTACACTGAAGCCATACAGGAATATCAGGCGGCGGTCAATATCAACCCGAATATTGCCAACCTGCACATGGCGCTCGGACGCAACTATCGGGCGCTGGGCATTTACGATCAGGCCATCGCGGAGTTTACGAAGGCCGATGCATTGAATCCGGCTGATCCACTGCCCGACCTTTACATCTCGCGCACCTATGCAACGGTGGGTGAATACGGCAAAGCCGCTCAATACGCCGAAACGTCCGTGAAGAACAGCCCGGCCGATTCCGCCCTGCGCGGCAATTTGGGTGTGATGTACTATCGCGAGGGTTTATGGCCGGATGCCGCCGAACAGCTGAGTCTGGCGATCAATGGCGGTCAGGCCGATAATGGCCAGGCCATCAAGTCGATTCCGCTGGTGCCGAACGATGTTTATGTCGCCGAATATTATTTCACTTACGCGCTGGCGCTGGCGCGTCTCAATCGCTGTGGCGACGCGCTGAAGATCGCGCAAATGATCTCCGACCGCGTCCCATCGGACGAGATCGCTGTGGCGAATGCCAACGCGGCCATCACTATTTGCCGCAACAACTTGAATGCGACTCCCACCCCGCCGCTTGCGACTCCCACATCCGAGACGACCGCCACCGCGCCGCCCGTTGAACTGCCCACCGAAACCCCAACTCTGCCTCCCACCCCCTAGAGAAAACCAATGAACGTTCCCGTCCGCCGACCGATCTTCCGCCGCCGGCCCGAATCCAATTTGTATCGCATGTTCTTTTGGGTGATTTTGATTCTGGGCGGCATTTGGTTGATTCGCCAGATACAACTTGGAAATGTGAAGCCGCTTTTTCAAGCGACTCCCACGCCCACGCGCACCGCCAACTCCTATACACTGCAAGGCGACGCGCAGTTCAACGCGGGTCAATTGAATGACGCTATTCAAGCGTACCGTCAGGCTGTGAAAGTGGATCCGTCCAACGCGCAAGTCTGGGCACAGTTGGCGCGCATTCAAACTTATTCGTCTGCGTTGCTGATCACGAACGCGGAACAATCCAGCCGTCTATCTGACGCGCTCAATTCGATCAATGAAGCTGAAAAGCTGGCTCCCGATGATTCCACGGTTCACGCCATCCGCGCTTTTGTTTTGGATTGGAATGCCAACCCAACTCTGGTAGATCAAAAACAGGTGGATAGTTACCTGACCGAGGCCGAGCAGGAAGCAGTGCGCGCGCTCCAACTCGATAACACCAATACGCTGGCATTGGCTTTCTACGCCGAGATTTTGGTGGATCAACAAAAATGGACGCAAGCCCAGCAGAACATTCAGCAGGCTCTGGAGCGCAACCCGAATCTGATGGATGTCCATCGCGTCAATGCCTATGTGGAGGAATCGCTGGGAGATTACAACCTGGCGATTCAATCCTACGACAAGGCGATTGCTCTCGCTCCGAATTTGACCTTCCTTTATCTGCGAGCCGGCGCGAACTACCGTACGCTTGGGTTCAAAAGCCCCAACGAGGAAACTCAGCGACAGCTTTTCGACAAGTCGCTGGAATATTTTGCCAAAGCCGCCGCCATCAACGATCAACTGGGCGTGAAGGACCCAACGCCCTATCTGTCCATTGCAAAGACCTATTCACAAGAGGGTGAATACTTTGCCGCCGCGCGTAATGCTCAAAAGGCCCTGGAATTCGAGCCTGCCAATGCCGATATTTACGGCCAGCTCGGTGTGATCTATTTCAAATCGCGCAACTATGAGGGCTCGATCCCAACTTTGAAGTGCGCGATCCGCGGTTGTTCGGGCGAGGATTCCTGTATCGGCCGCGGCTTATCTGCCTGCAACACGCAAAACCCGCCGGTGCAAGTCAATGGACTGCCGCTTTCCCCCAGTACGCTCGTTTATTATTACACTTATGGCTCTGTGCTGGCCGCTTTGAGCCGCCCTCAGCAAAATTATTGCCCGGAGGCTCTGGATATTCTCCACCAGGTTCAAGCTCAATATGGCGGCGACCGGGATGTGGCGGGAATCGTCACGGCGGGCGAAACCATCTGTAGCTCATTGTTGCAGGGAAGTACCCCCGTTCCAACCGCCACAGCAGGGACTCCCACTCTGGAAGCGGCCACACAGGAGACGCCAACGCCCACTCCGTGAGTGGAAGCTGAGGGGGTAAAAATATCAGAATTGTGTAAGAGTTTATAAAGTTCCCTTGACGCAGGCTGAATCGAACGGTATGATTTGCTGGCACTCTGAAAGGCAGAGTGCTAATTTGGTGCTTATCCACTAAACATTTCATTCAGGAGGAACTATGGCAAAAATTTCTTTCAAACCGCTCGGTGGCCGCGTTCTCATCGAACCCATCGAACAGGAAGAAATGACTGCAGGCGGTATTATTCTGCCCGAAACCGCTAAAGAGAAGCCGCAGGAAGGCAAAATTATGGCTGTCGGCCCCGGCGACCGCGATGACCAAGGCAAGCGCATCGCGATGGACGTTAAAGTTGGCGATAAGGTTCTTTTTGCCAAATATTCCGGGACCGAGGTCAAGATGAACGGCAAGAAACTGCTTATCTTGCGCGAGAGCGACATCCTCGGTGTGGTCGAATAATTTCAGGAGGTATCAACAATGACTGCCAAGCAACTCGTTTTTTCCGAAGAAGCTCGCCGCAAATTGAAGAACGGTATGAATGTGGTCGCGAATGCGGTAGGCGCCACGCTCGGTCCGAAAGGCCGCAATGTGGCGGTGGATCGCAAGTTTGGTTCCCCCACGGTTACTCACGACGGCGTTTCCGTCGCGAAGGAAATCGAATTGGAAGACCCGTTTGAAAATATGGGCGCACAGCTTCTCAAGGAAGCCGCGACCAAGACCAACGACATCGCCGGCGACGGCACTACCACCTCGACTGTATTGGCGCATGCCATCGTCAACGAAGGCTTGAAGGCGCTCGAAGCCGGTTATAACCCGATGCTCATTAAACGCGGCATCGAAATGGCGGTCGACTCGGTGGTCGAAGAACTGCGCAAGATGTCGGTCAAGATCGACACCAAGGGCGATATCGGTTCGGTGGCCACCAACTCCGCCGCCGACAGCGAGATCGGAAGTTTGATCGCCGATGTAATGGATAAGGTTGGCAAAGACGGCGTGATCACCGTCGAAGAATCCAAATCCCTGCAGTTCGAACAGGAATTTGTGGAAGGCATGCAATTCGACCGCGGTTATCTTTCGGCGTATTTCATCACCGATACCGAACACATGGAAGCGGTCATTTCCGAACCGTATATCCTGATCAATGAGAAGAAAATTTCCGCCGCGGCGGATATCGTCCCTCTGCTCGAGAAAATGGTTCAGATCGGCAAGCGCGATCTCGTCATCATCGCTGAAGATATTGACGGCGAAGCGCTGGCTACACTCGTGCTGAACAAACTGCGCGGCATGCTAAACGTGCTGGCTGTCAAAGCCCCCGGCTTCGGCGACCGCCGCAAGGCGATGTTACAGGATATTGCCATTCTCACCGGCGGGACTGTTATCGCCGAAGAGACCGGACGCAAACTCGAAACCGCTACATTGCAGGATCTCGGTAAGGCTGAGAAGGTTGTCTCCGATAAAGAGAACACCACCCTCGTTGGCGGCAAAGGCAAGAAGGGCGAGATCGAAGGCCGCATCAAGGAAATTCGCGCCGAGATCGACAAGAGCACCAGCGATTACGATAAGGAAAAACTTCAGGAACGCCTCGCCAAGTTGAGCGGCGGCGTTGCCATCGTCCGCGTGGGCGCCGCGACCGAAACCGAAATGAAGGAAAAGAAACATCGCGTCGAAGATGCGCTCTCTGCTGCGCGCGCCGCAGTGGAGGAAGGCATTGTCCCTGGCGGTGAGATTTCCCTCATCAACGCCGGTTCCAAATTGGACAAACTCGCTAAAGAAAACGGCGACGACGACAGCGAGATCCGCGTGGGCATCAACATCGTCAAGAAAGCGCTCGAAGCCCCGATTCGTAAACTGGCCTCCAACGCCGGTCAGGATGGTTCCGTTATCATTGACACCGTCCGCCGCACTGCCGCCGAGAAGAAGAACAAGAACATTGGCTACAACGTGCTCACCAGCAAATATGTGGACATGATCGAAGCCGGTGTGATTGACCCGGTCAAGGTTGTGCGCGGCGCGCTCGAAAACGCCGCCTCCATCGCTTCGATGATTCTCACCACCGATGTGCTCGTCACCGATATTCCTGAAAAGGAAAAGGCGCCTGCCATGCCTCCTGGCGGCATGGGTGGGATGGACTACTAAACCGACCCGAGGGCAGGTCTCATTCAGACCTGCCCTTACTTTTTCGGTATAATCTGGACGATGTTTTTACGCCCCCGTTTTATCCTGTTACAACTGATTTTGATTCTGGCTCTTGGGCTTTCTGCCTGCGGTTCTCTTTTCGGGACCCCGAACACGCCCACGCCTATTTTGCCGACCGCGACGCCGATACCGCCGACTCCCACGCCGCCGCCTTCTGTGGCGGAGGTAAACGGCGAATACATTACGCAAGCCGATTACGACGCGGAGCTCAGCCGGTACAAAACCGCTCAGCAAAAACTTGGAAAAACAGTTTCAGATCAGGACGCGGCCAAGACCGTGCTGAATGACTTGATCGCGCAAGTGTTATTGGCGCAGGAAGCCGGGGCGGAAGGTTTCGATTTAACGGAAACAGACCTCCAGTCCCGCGTGGACGCGTTGGCGAATCAACTCGGCAGTGCGGATGCTCTCGCAAAATGGGAGTCCGATCACGGCTATACGGATGAGTCGTTTCGTTTGTCTTTAAAACGCTCGGCTGAGGCGGCATGGATGCGCGACAAGATCGCGGCAGGTGTACCCAGTACTGCCGAGCAGGTGCACTTGCAACAAATTCTGACCTATAATCAGGACGATGCGAACGCCGTGCTCGATCAATTAAAGGATGGCGCGGATTTCTCGGAACTGGCCGCCACGTATGATCCTGTAACGCACGGCGAACTTGGCTGGGTGCCGCGCGGTTATTTGTTGGATGCGAATGTGGAAGCCGCCGCATTCAATTTGAATGTGGGCGCATACAGCGACCCGATTTCCACGGTGTCGGGTTTTCACATTATCAAAGTGCTGGAGCACGACCCACAGCATCCGCTTTCGCCAGACGCGTTGCTGGCTTTGCAGGAGGCCGCCTTACAGCAATGGGTTCAGCAAAAACGCGCGGCCAGTAAGGTCACACTGGCGCCGTAAACCATAAATTGAGAGATTCCATGAGCCGTTACGATTATTCCGATGTGGATGCACCTGAAAAAAATTCCGGCGGAGCGCGCCTGGAACTGTGGGACATGCTTTCAATTCTATTTCTGCTCATTACGATTTGCATTGGGCTGTATTTCGTTTTGATTTTCGTTTCCCCAAAATCCCCTTTAAATCCATTGCCGCCGCGCGAGCCGATTGCGCTTCCCACCTTTACGATCACTCCGCTCAGCTTCGAACCGACTTGGACGGCCAGCCCGACAATTGAACCGACCATCACGGATACGCCGCGGCCGACGTTCACGCCGATTCCTTCCCCGACCGGATTCTCGCTCGTGCCTCCGACGAAGACTCCCATCCCAACTGCGACGCCGAAAGCGCCTTTTTCCGGCACATGGAACCCGATTCAAAGCACCATTATTCATCCTGAAGCGGCCTGCAACTGGTTCGGAGTGGGCGGCACAGTAGTGGATTCCAACAATAGCGACGTGATCGGCATGGTGGTCCGCCTGGTGGGAACGCTGGACGGGAAACGCATCGAAATGACTCAGGTAAGCGGCGTCACGCCTGCCTATGGCAAATCGGGTTTTGAATTTTTCCTCGGAACGCAACCGGCCGCGTCGAACGGGACGCTGTACGTTCAACTGCTCGATCTGGCAGGCCTGCCGCTCTCGGAAAACGTTTATATCGATACCTATACCGATTGTAAGAAGAACTTGATTCTGATCAGGTTCAAAAAGAATCGCTGACGAAAAAACAGGCGGCTCATTGAGCCGCCTGTTCGTTTAAACTGCCACATTCCACTGCAAATATTTTTTCACCCTGCCGCGCAAAATATCCTCATACATTTCACGCAGTTTGGATGTCACTGGTCCCATGGTTCCCCGGCCGATGGGGCGGTGATCCACTTTGGTTACAGCCGTGATCTGCGCCGCGGTGCCGGTCATAAAAAACTCTTCGGCGATGGCTACTTCTGTGCGGTCAATGGAGCGCTCGACCACCTGGATTCCCATGTCGTTGCGAAGGATTTCGATAACCGATTTACGCGTGATGCCTTCGAGAATATTATCCGTGACGGGCGGCGTGATGACCACGCCATCGCGAATCATAAAGATATTCATCGCCGAACCTTCCGAGACGTGACCGTTTTGGTCCAGCACCAGCGCCTCGTCGAAGCCGGCCAGGTTGGCGTCGGTCTTGATCAATGCAGAGTTGGCGTATGCGCCCGCCACTTTTCCGCGCGCCGGGATCATGTTATCGTCGATGCGGCGCCAGGAGGAGACAGTTACATGCGCGTCGGTGTCGTTCTTGACATATTTTTCGTACGGCATGGTAAACAGACAGAACTCGTCTTTTAATCCGTGCAGTTTCACTCCGATGCCCAGATCGGCCTTGTAGAACGTTGGGCGCATGTAAACGTCCTGCTGATAATGATCGAGGCGGAGCAGGTCCAACGTCTGGTCGATCAGGCTTTCTTCGTCGAAGCTCGTTTGGATCGCCATCATGTGCGCCGAGTGCAGTAAACGATGATAGTGATCCCAGGGACGAAAAACGAAGAGCTTCTTCTGCTCTTCGTTCCAGTAAGCTCGTATGCCGCCAAAGACGGCTGTACCATAAAGAAAGCCGTGAGTCGCTATATTAATCTTTGCGTCTGCAAGCAGAACAACTTTTCCCTCAAAGTACGCGTGCTTCGAGAGATCCACAAGACACCTCCAGTAAGGAATTGGGACCAACTCTTACGCACGAATTATAATCGATTCGGTCTAATTTGTTCCAGATTCGATGGGATATAAATTGATAAAGCGCGAAACTGGTGAAATAATTTGTTGGGGTTTGTATGCAAAATCCTTTTTAGTGTCATTATGAGGAGTGAAGCGACGAAAAATCTTTGCTTCCACCTTTGGAAGGCCAAAACTCAAGACTCCTCACTGCGTTCGGAGTGACATGCCATTAATTTGCATACAGACTTTAGAAAGCGATTTTGGAATTTATGTTTATGGACGTGGGTACACTGGATTGAAAGACGGCTCATTGTGTTTGAGCAGTATTTGTCCGTGTTTATCTATGGCGGATTTCGATCCGTCTAATTGCTTTTTACTTTGAACGCGATTGTATCGAGAACGTTTCGTCGCCTGCCAGTGATGAATTCAATGACTGCGCTTCCAGCGTCATCACTTTGCTGTTGGCGAAGAATCCGAAATCGAAACTGGTGGCGTCGCCGGCTTTTTTGCCGGGAACAGGCATCAGCCGCGCGGTAAGCGGTTTATCGAGTCGCAAGGCAAGCGCGGAAAGATCGAGCAGTAGCGGAACAAGCTGATCGGTGGTCGTATCGCCCGGGAGCGGAACGGTATCCAATCCCGTCCCGCAGACTGTGGAATACAACAACAAATCTTTTATGGTGAGTACGCCCTCCGCGGCCCGGCGCGCCAGTACCGAATCTTCGAGCACAGGTTGCATGAATCCGCTGAAGCCGGTATGCAGAAAATTGGCGCGCTCCAGGGCTTCGGTCAGGAGTGCGGCGGCGGCTAACGATCCGTGCAGTCCGATTTTCGGAATTCCCATTTGTTCGACGGCGCGGCCCAGCGAATGCGCGTCATCCGGAAATGGAGCGAGCGAAAAATCAATTCCGCCGAAATAGACGTTCCATAGCTGAGTGCCAGCGATTTTCGCCAATGTGTTCCCATGTTTTTCGATTTCCGCGATCAAGGCACGGCGGCCCTCGTCCAAAGTTTTCGCGTTGGTGAACGCCTCGACCGCTAGGTCCGCGGCTTCGACCGCAATCGCGAATATCGAATCGTCGCCGGTATGATACGCGGCGGGGAAGAAAGGCGCGCCTGCCGGGACGTTGGCCAGCGCGGCGAAACGCAGGTTGGCGAATCCGTTCGGGTCAATCGGCGCGGACTTGACGATCACCTCCGCACAAGCTCTGACGGCCGCGAGCGAAACGCCGGTGTTTTGATCGGCCATTATGCCGCCAAAGAAAACATTTTGACTGGCCGCGATGGCCTCGGGAATGACCGCGTAACTTTCGGGAAAATCCATCAGCGCCGGGCCGAGGGACACATAGCCCACCTCGATTTGTTTCGCAATGGACTCGATCTCCTGCGCCAATTGCGTAGTCTTGCTCACTTCTCCGTTTAGCAAGCGCGGAAATGGAATCGTTGCCAGCCGCGTGGTTTGGACTTCGTAACCCGCGGCTTGATAGGCGGCTTTTGCCTGTGTGAGAAAATCGCCCGCCTCGCGCAGTTTGGATTCATTCAAAGGCCAATTGGGATTGCAGAAGTAAGTGATGGAACGGATTTTCATTTTATGTTCTCTCAATGGTCGAACAGGGTAAAGCTCGTATCGAGGCCGCCCATGTTCAAGAAATAATCTTATTGTTGGTTTCGATACGCTTCTCGGCCGCCGACTCAGGCCGTTCAACCGGCGGATGTTCTCTGCCTTACCACCTCGAACATCAACACCGACCCTGCCACGCCTGCATTCAAAGATTCGACTTTTCCCGGCATTGGGATGCAGATTTTATTCTTTGTCAGTTGACGCGCTTCTTCGCTGGTGCCGCCGGCTTCGTTGCCCACGATCAAGGCCAGCGGCGCGCGTAAATCCAAATCCCAGCAGGATTTTCCGTCCATGTCGGCCAGATAGACTGTCAATGCCCCGGTTGCGGATTTAATTTCCTCCCAGCTCATTTCGCGAATCGGCACACGAAAGTGCGCGCCCATGCCGGCGCGGACGACTTTCGGCGCGAAGGCATCGGCAGTATCGGGCGGCAGTAAGATTGCCTGCACGCCCGCCGCGGCCGCCGAACGGATCAACGTGCCGAGGTTGCCCGGATCGCGGATTTGATCGGGGATGAACATAAAATTTGGAGAATCGGGAATGGGCAATTGCGCATCGTTCAACACAGCCAGCAGACCCTGCGTTGTCTCGGTTTCGCTGACCGATTGCATCAAATCTGCGGAAACTTCCTCCACGTCCGTGCCTTTCGCTTGCAAGGTTTGAATCAATGCCAGTCCGCGCGGACTGATTCCATCGGTGTATAAAACAAATTGAATCGGCCAGTCTGCATGCGCGGCTTCTTCCACCAGCCGCACGCCTTCGGCCACGAATGCCTGCTCTTCGCGCCGTTCTTTGGCGCGGCCAAGCAAAGCGCGCGCCAACTTCAATTTTGGATTCTGACTGGAAGTGATCATTATTCCGTTTCGTTCCAAACATCGAGAAACGCGTCGATTGTGGACTGATCGAACAGCACAATGCGGATTAGTTGGATTTTTGATTCCGGCTGTTCGTCGAAATAGCGCGCGATGGTTTTGAAGATTACCCCTGCCGCGCGGCCCTTTGGAAAACCAAAGATGCCGGTTGAGATGGCGGGCAGTGCAATGGAGGTTAATCCCAGCCCGTCCGCCGCTTTCAGCGACCCGTGAACTGCCGCCGCCAATTTGGCATTTTCCTCGCCGTCACCCCACACCGGCCCCACAGCATGGATCACATATTTCGCCGGCAGAAGCCCGCCCGAGGTCCACGCGGGATGCGCGTGCGAAACCCGCCCGTGTTTGCGAATCCATTCATCGCTTTCCTGCTGAATGGTCTCCCCGCCTTTTTGGACGATGGCATAGGCCACGCCGCCGCCATGTTGCAAGTATTCGTTGGCCGCGTTGACGATGGCGTCCACTTTTTCCGCGGTGAGATCGCCTTCCACGATTTGCAGGATTTGGCCGTTGGGTAAAGCGCGCTCGGCAAGCACCTTGTTCATAAATTAATTGTATCCGATTAAACAAAAGCAGGGACGAGCTGTTGACTCGTCCCTGCGCGGACATGCGTTTTTATTTATTTCGCTTGCGCGACGATCTTGGAAAATCCGTTCGGATCGCGCACGGCAATATCGGCCAGCATCTTGCGGTTGAGGGCGATATTCGCCTTTTTGAGCGCGGCCACGAGACGGCTGTATGTGGTGCCGTTCAAACGGGCCGCGGCATTGATGCGGGCAATCCACAATTTGCGAAGATCGCGCTTGCGAATACGGCGGTCGCGCGTGGCGTACCATAGACTCTTGAGCATGGCCTCGTTGGCGCGCTTGAACAGAAAATGCTTCGCGCCGCGCTGGCCTTTGGTGATCTTCAAAACTTTCTTATGACGAAGGTGGCCTTGCGGGCCTCCTCTAACACGTGCCATGTATCTACCTCCTGCAAACTCCGGGGCGTCGACGGCTGCGAAAGCGCGTCAGTTGCATACACCCGAAAGCCGCAAATAAAAAAACGAAAACAACGAAGGGCGGATTTTTACCGCCTTATTTTTCCATGTTGGGCGCCAGGCGCTTTACGCGTTTGACGATACTGCGGCCATTGACCGGGATCATCTCATTGAGTTGCGCCTTAGTGCGCTTGGATGTGCGGCGGCGCAGATGGCTTTTGCCGCCTTTGGTGCGCACAAGTTTGCCGGAGCCGGTCAGGCGAAATCGCTTGGATGTCGCTTTATGGGTCTTCAGCTTGGTTTTGCCAGCTTTTGCTTTGCGAGGCATTCGCTATATCTCCTTTCGACAAAATAAAACCGCGGACAAAATTTCGCCCGCGGACTTTCAACATCTTTGGGACTTGCTCGTACCGCCGATTTAAACCGGCGTTACGCTTGCGCTTCTTCCTGGACCTCGGCCTGCTCGCCCTTTTCTTTCTTTTTCGCGCCGCCTTTGGAGGGCGCCAGCACCACCAGCATCGTGCGGCCTTCCATCATCGGTGCTTGTTCGATCGCGCTCACATCGGCAAGGGACGTGGCGATCTCTTTCAAATCTTCCAGCGCAATTTCGGGATAATCCATTTCGCGGCCGCGGAATCTCACCGTCACACGAACTTTGTGTCCCTGCAGGAGCCAGCGGCGGGCATCATCCACCTTGAAACCGCGGTGCGCCTCGTTCGTTTTTGGCCGCAGGCGGATTTCCTTGACTTCGATCTTGGTTTGTGATTTCTTCGCTTCGCGTTCTTTTTTGGCCCGTTCGTAAATGAACTTACCAAAATCCATTACGCGGCAGACGGGCGGCGCGGCATTCGGCGAGACCTCCACCAGGTCCAGTTCGGCGTCTCGGGCAATTTGCAGGGCCTGTCTGATCGAAACCACACCGATGTTTCCACCGTCAGGTCCGATCAACCGGACTTCCGGAACTCGAATGCCTTCGTTGACTCGAAATTCAGTAGCGCTGATAAATCATCTCCTCGTTTCAAAAAGGGGCAACCAGCCAGCGGCTGATTTTTAGCGGGCTGATAATACCATATAGGCGCGTAAATCGTCAATAAAAAGACCGTGAGCGATCATGATCCTCCGTCGCTTACGGTCTACCACCCAACCTTTTCAAGTATGATCGGATATATAGAGTGAAGAGCGACCCTCTTCGAGGGCTATGTGACGGAACAACAGGCGATTCAACTGCTCAAACGAGGCGATATTCGCGGACTGGAATTTCTGGTCAGCCAATATCAGGTGAAGGCTGTGCGCACAGCCTACCTGATCACGCGCGATTCCGCACTGGCAGAGGATGTGGTGCAGGATTGTTTCCTCCATGTCTTTCACGCCATTCGCCGCTTCGATTCAACGCGTCCCTTCGAGCCGTGGTTCATGCGGAGCGTGGTCAACGCGGCGGTGAAGACGATGCAGAAGGCGGCGAAGCAGGTTCAAATGGGGGATGAAGCGGATGAGTCATTATTTGCCGAGATCGTTTCAAGGGTTGAGTCGGTCGAGGAGCAGGTTGAATCCGCCGAAGTCCAAAATCAGATTTGGGAGGCGATGCAGAAGTTGTCGCCGCGTCAACGGGCGGTCGTCGTCCAAAGATATTTTTTGGAGATGAGCGAAAAAGAGATGGCGGAGGAATCGGGCGCGGCGGTAGGGACGATCAAATGGTTGTTGAACGCGGCGCGTGAGCGCCTGCGCGGTTTGCTTGCGGAAAGGGGCGAGAAATGAACGATAAGCGCATGAAAGACGCGTTGGAAAATATCGCCCGCCGCGGCGTGCCGGAAGATGTTAATTTGATGCCGTATATCGCGGCTCGACTTGAAAGGAAAACGTTGATGACGACGCTTCGCGCGCGACCTATTCTAATGACGCTTGTAATCCTGCTTGCGCTAACTCTGCTGACCGGCGTGGTTTATGCTATTGGGAAACTAACAGGATTCATTCCCGGTATTGGATTTGTGGAAACTTCAACTCTGCGGGTTTTGGCTGAGCCTGTGGCAGTGACCCATGATGGTATCACCGTTAGCGTTGAGCAAGTGGTTGTGGATTCTGAACGAACGATCATCGTGTACAAGACCGAGGGACTGACGGTTGAGGCGGCAAACTCAAAAGGCGAGGGAGGCGGACCTTTTGGCTCGAAAGCTTTGCTGCGTTTGCCGGATGGTACTGCTTTGAAAGAAATTTCCAGTGCGGGCTATGTTGGCACGCCTGAACCGCTAATCAATCAAGTGACAACAGAAGGCGGATGGCCCAATTACGTTTGGAGGCTGGTCTATCCATCGGTGCCGCTTGATGCAAACGAGTTAACGCTGGTAATTCCAGTTTTGCAAAATATGCCTGTCGGCGCCGCGCCCGAAAACTGGGAGATCACTTTTCGTCTAAAACCCGCGCCGCCAGAGATGACGTTCGCTCCCGTCACAGTTTTGCCGACGGTCAACGCGTCCGTCACGGAAACTGGAGGGGCAACTCCGCCCGTTCTGTCTAATGTTACAACGCTTCATGGATTCACGTTCCAACTGGATAATGTCGTTGAACTTGAAGACGGCTTCGTTTTTACAGGAAATTTATCGTGGGACGATTCCGCTTTTCCTAGCGGCAAAGGCATGGTCACGGAGCCGCTCATCCCCATATTGACAGATGCCGACGGACAGCGAATACCCATCGAAGAAGTTCGACTCGATGCTGCATACAACGAACATAATGTACCGTGGTCGTACCGCACAAATCGCAAGAATTTCTCCGGGCCGTTGACGTTGAGCGTCCCTTCCATAAAGACGAATATTGTCGCGCAGCCTGTTGATTTTGAAATTGATTTTGGCTCCAACCCACAGATTGGACAATCAGCGGAAGTCAACCGTGATTTCATGGTGGAAGGACATACGATTCGTCTGCTGTCTGTTGGTCTGATTCCCGCTCCCGATTCGTGTCAGGGAATGATGGTGGACTTCAAGTTTTCCACGGATGCCCCCAATATTTCTGCAGATGTGAAGGATTCTGTTCCATCCGAACCTATGGTCTGTTCTAGCGGGGGCGGTGGGGGCGGTGGCGCCGCGGATCTAAACGTGTTCAATGTCCAAACGACATATAAAGATATGCCTACTGGGGTACGCCACTTCTCATTTGAGTTCTCGATTCCCTATGAGGTTAGCGGACCCTGGCAAGCACAGTGGAATCCCCCGTTGAGTTCCGAGCCTATGCCAACGCCGCAGGCTGAGGCGTGTTTAACTCTCGAAAAATGGAATCAACTTACCAGTCAAGATGACGCGCTTCTCTCAGGTGTGGACGGTAAAGTTGTCGTAACAATCAATGAAGACGGGATGTTGCCTGCAATTTACGTCGGCAATCCCAACGGAACGGATTTACAGAAGATTGCTATCGGCGCGTGGCCCTCGCTTTCTAATGACGGGACACAACTTGTATACAGCGCTCAGGATGGCTTGCATGTGGTCAATCTGTCAAGCGGACAAAATTCCGCGTTGGGCGTGGATGGTTACCGTATCATCTGGTCGTCAGATGATACGCGCTGGATGTTTACGAATACGTTCAATATATATGTAGTTAACGCAGACGGTTCGGGATTACAAAAGATGAATATCCCCTCTGGGCAGGTCCTCGCGCCTGTGGGCTGGCTACCCGATAATCAAACGATTGTGTACAGTACGCTGAGCGGAGATGGGTTCAATCTCAAAACCTACAACTTGCAGAGCAATGAAACAAAAGACCTATTCACCATCCACAATAAAGCTGGTTATGGCGCGATCTCGCCTGACGGACAGTGGATTGTTTTCGCTGACCGCCAATTCGGCGAGACGAACTGGGGAATCTACATCTCTCGGCTGGATGGTTCAGACCGCAAATTGGTGGCGGAGCCGCAAGTCCCAACTGCTTTCGCTTCGGTCTGGGGCCCGGATGGTCAGTGGCTGATCATCAATACGCGGGATGCGAATGACAAGAACGTGCCTGTGTTGGTCAATCCGTTTACCTGCGAAATGTATTCGTTGAATCAAGTGGATGGCATGGTTGAGGGGTGGAGTCGATAAGTCGTCTCTTTAGAAAATTGGCGGAGAGCCTTGCGAGACTCTCTGCCTGTTCTCTTTCTTTCCTTCGACAAACTCAGGGCAAGCTTTCCTCTTTCTTTTGCTTTTACAACTCACTTGCCCTTCCTTCGATCCTTTCCTTCGCCCGCGCCTCAAACTCGCCTAGCGGGATATTGTTCTGCTGGCTTCCATCGCGGGCGCGCAATGATACCTGCCCGGCTTCCATCTCATTCTTGCCGACTACCAGCATGTACGGAACTTTCATCAGCTGTGCCGAGCGGATCTTGGCATTCATGCGTTGCGCGGATACATCCGCATGAGCGCGGACACCGTTCTCGCGGAGTTGTTTGGCGATGTTCTCCGCGTACTCGTTCTGCTCATCTGTGATGGAAATAACGCGTACCTGTTCGGGCGAGAGCCATACCGGGAAGTTGCCCGCGTAATGCTCGATCAAAAATCCGATCATGCGCTCGTGCGTGGATAGAGGCGCGCGGTGAATACAGAGCGGAACCTCCTCCACGCCTTCCTTGTTGATATATTTCAGGTCGAAGCGGACAGGCTGGGCGAAGTCCACTTGATTCGTTGCCAGCGAGAATTCCTTGCCGATGACCGACCAGATCTGCACGTCAATTTTAGGACCGTAGAACGCGGCTTCGTCTTCCGCTTCCACATAAGGTACGTTTCCATTCTGCATTGCGCGGCGGACCATGTCTTCCGTCTTGAGCCATAAGCGTTCGTTATCCACGTACTTTTTACCGAGTCCCGCCTTGCTGTGCAGGGACAGGCGCATTACGTACTTCTCGATGCCGAACAACTTGAAGTATTTGAGATACAGATCGATCACGCCCAGGAATTCCTGCTCGAACTGATCCTCTGTTACGTACATGTGCGCGTCGTTCATTTGCAGGGAACGCACGCGCATCAGGCCGAATAACTCGCCTGATTTTTCGTAGCGATAGCACGTGCCATATTCCGCCAGGCGGATTGGCAGGTCGCGGTAGGAGCGCGGTTTCGAGCCGAAGATCTTATGATGCATCGGGCAGTTCATCGGCTTGACGTAATATTTCACACCTTCCAACTCCATGGGCGGATACATGCTCTCGGCATAATATGGCAGGTGGCCGGAGTGAATGAACAGGTCTTCTTTGGAAACGTTCGGCGTGCGCACACGCAGATAGCCGGCCTTGTCTTCCATTTCTTTGGCGAGCTTCTCCAATTCCTCGATCATGATTCCGCCGTTGGGCAACCAGAGCGGCAGGCCCGGGCCGACTTCTTCATCGAACGTGAAGATCTCCAATTCTTTGCCGAGTTTGCGATGATCGCGCTTCTTGGCTTCCTCGATCTGCCACAGGTAATCTTTAAGTTGCTGTGGATTCTCCCAGGCCGTGCCGTAGATGCGTTGGAGCATCTTGTTCTTTTCATCGCCGCGCCAATACGCGCCGGCCACGTTCATCAGTTTGACGGCGTTCGGGTTGATCTGTGACGTATTGTTTACATGCGGTCCGCGGCACAGGTCAACGAAAGTATCGTCTTTGTAGATGGAAATTTCCGGTTTGACGTCGAGCGGGTTGCCGTATTCATCGAGGCCGCCTTTTTCGAGTCCGTCGATCAGTTCGAGTTTGTACGGCTGTTCGACAAAGATCCTGCGCGCTTCATCGGCCGAGACCACTTCCTTGATAAAAGGATGCCTGCCTTTGATGATCTCACGCATGCGCACCTCGATTTTTTCCAGGTCTTCGGGCGTGAGGTTGCGCGGCAGATCGAAGTCATAATAGAATCCGTTTTCGATGGGCGGGCCGATTGTGATTTTTCCATCGGGAAACATTTCCAGTACGGCTTGCGCCATGATGTGCGCGCTGGAGTGCCGAATTTTGTAAAGTTGCGACTCCTCGTATTTTTCCTGAACTTGTTGCGGCATTTTCGCTTCCTTTCTTTTAGTTCCCTTCTTTTAGAAGAGGGGGACAGGGGGTTAAACAAAAAATTCTCGCCCAAACACGGGGCGAGAATTGATTTCACGCGGTTCCACCCGATTTGCTCCGCTGGTCGAGTACAAAGGTATCGAAACCTGGGGAGCATCTCTTCAGCCTCTAACGGAGCAACCCGTTTCACTTACTAACTGATCATTTTTCACTGATCACTGTTCTGTGTCTCGCTCACGGGTGGTTTTCAGCGGTTGCTTCTGGAACAGACTCTCAATCGTCGGCCTGTTCTCCCTGTCAGAAACGGGAGCCGCTTACTCGTCCCGGTCATTGCGTTCTATTCGATTGGCGATATTATACGAGCATCCTGGCCGGACTGCAAGGTCGTCTCTGGCGTATGAGTCCGAACGATTCGGCTATTTGCCCATCGTGGCGGGAAGCCATTTTGCGAAGGTGGCCATATGCGCCCATAAGGCGGCGTAGAACGTGACGGCCCAAATGGCCGCAGTGAGTGCAAGGACTGCGATAGCCAGCCAGCGCACCAGCTTGTTATCCTTGAACCATTGTAGGAAGGGGAAGGAGCCTATGCCGCCGAGGCCAGCCAAAATGAAGCCCACCGCGGCAATAAGAGGTTCCTGGCCGAGGCCCAGAGAATAAATGCGCACGCCGACGATAATCGCATCGATGCCGGCGAAGAAAGAATAAATCGAAATAGGAATCAGGCTCCAGCCTTGCCAGAGCGCGATGGCTGTTCCGAGGAACACAACGCCGAAGAGGGTGGTTGCATCGCCATAGCCCACGTTGAAACTGCCGGGCAGGGGCCAGGTGAACGAAAGTTGGAAACCGGTGACCAGGCTGACCAGGCCTGTGACGAAAAAGGCGGCCGCGTAAGGCTTCTGATTTTCCTCGTCCATGCCTTTCCATAGATAGTAAGCCAGCAGTACTGTGCCTGCAACCAGGTTGATCATAACAAGCGTGAGAAAATCGATGAACATGCTTTGTCTCCTGTTTGGTGAAAGTGACAAGTTCTTGAGCTTGCCTTCAGATAGGATAACACCGGTTGAATTTATTAAATACTACTTTTTGTAATCCTTCTCTAGTGATAAATGAAACAAAAAAACTCCAGATAGTGGAGTTTTTTTTGTGGGCGAGACAGGGCTCGAACCTGCGACCTCTGCGATGTCAACGCAGTGCTCTAACCAGCTGAGCTACCCGCCCGTAGAGGCAACATTATAACGAGCCTGCATGGTTTTGACAATGGCTCGGCGTTATCGCACTTTGCAAACCACCAGGGTGAGATCATCTCCCAGCGGTATGCCGTCTGTGAAGTCGTTAAGAGCCTGCAGGATTTTGGCGATCAGGCTTTCTGCGGCGCCGTCCGCGTTCTGGCGGATGACGTCTGCGAGGGCCTCTTCGCCGAATTGTTTGCGCTGGGAGTTGAACGCTTCGGATGCGCCGTCTGTGTAAAGCAGTAGGATATCTCCCGCGTTCAAGTCGATTTTTGCGAGGCGGCATGAAAAATCTTCCACAAGGCCGATTGCCGGGCTGGTTGGACCAAGCCAAAGGTCCTCGCAGGAGGCGGCGCGGTAGAGATAGGCATTGTGGCCCGCGCTGGCATAGGTCAGCGTGTGTGCCTGCGGATCGAGCTTCCCGAAGAAGGCTGTCACGAAGGTAGTCATGTTGATGTTGTGAATGTAGAGGCGGTTGATGCGTTCCAGCACGCTGGCAGGCGAATCGACCTCGGGCGTGAGGGTGTGGAACGCGGTTTGCAGGCTGGTCATCAACATGCCGGCTGAGACGCCGTGCCCGCTCACGTCTGCGATGATCAAGCCGGGTAATTCATCCTTGAATTTCAGGAAATCGAAATAGTCGCCGCTTACGATTTGCGCGGGACGGCTGAACGCGGCGATGTTCATTCCTTCGATGGACGGCGCTTGCTGGGGAAGCAGGGCGCGCTGAACGATTTGGGATAGTTCCAATTCGCTCTCCAGCTCGCGCAGTTCGGCATCTGTGAAATGGCCCAGGCAAACGCTGGCGGTGTAATCCATTTGCAGGAGTTGATGATCGATCTGCTCGTGACAGACCTCGCAAATGCCGTATTCGCCCTGATCGATCTTCGCGAGAGTCCCGTCAATCAAATCCATGTGAGCTTGAAATGCGGTATCGGCCTCTGCACACAGTTGACATTGCACTTTTTCCTCCGATGCAGTCTCGTGCCAGTGTTCCAAGTTGGCCCGTTTTTCTTTCAGGCCGGTTTGGATATCGTCGAACGTATCGCTGTCCATTCTCGTTCTCCTTGCTGAAAAAACGTCCCTGGCTAATAGAATAAATGTTCTATATTGTACCAGAATTAAATTCCTAAATCAAGCGCTCTTTTATTATGCAATATTGAAATCGTTTCGAGCGTGTCTCTTACTCTCCTGGCCGTAAGGCATGCGGTATAATCCCATCGCCATGCCCCGCCGTAAAGCGCCTGAAGATTTGTCTGTGGAGGAGTTGCGCCAGCTTCTAGTGGAAAGACGACGCGGCACGCGCAGGGAACGACTCGAGCAGTTTCGACGCACAGGCCGCGTAGTGGATGTAGCTCCCGAGATGCCGACCGCGGAACCTTCCGCCCCGGTAGTGGATACGCTTACCGAAAACGAATCCACCGTTTCGCCTGCTCCGCGCCGGCGCTTCATGGACCGTGTGCTGATGATTGTTGAAATCGCGGCAGTGGTCGGGCTGGTGGGCGTACTCGTCAGCGGCCTCGGCATGTTGCGCGATTTGAATCGTGAGGTGGCCGCCGCGCTCAACCCGGTTACGCCCGCGCCCACGCCGTTGATCATGGCTGTGGTGTTGCCTTCCGGCCATACCCCGCCGGATGCAAACGGGAATACCCAGCCGAACGAAGCGGAAATCCCCGAACATTTGCGGCCGATGGTGCAATCGCTGGCCAATATCCCGCCGCCGCCGCCCTCTGTAGATCAGGCCATCCGCATTCAAATCCCCGCGCTCCGTGTGGACGCGCCGGTTGTTCAGGGAGATGGCTGGGACCAGTTGAAAAAGGGAGTCGCACAACATATCGGCTCCGCAAACCCCGGTGAGACTGGGAACGTGGTTCTCTCGGCGCACAACGATGTGTACGGTGAATTATTTCGTTATCTGGATCGTCTTCAGCCCGGCGATCAAGTCATCCTGTACACTCAGCAGAGGCAGTACACCTACGCGGTGGACCGCACTGTGATCGTCAAGCCGACGCAGGTGGAAGTGATGGCGCCCACGTCCGACCCGACGGTTTCGTTGATTTCGTGTTATCCGTATCTGGTGGATTCGGAACGCATTGTGGTTTTTGCAAAACTTTTGAATTAGGAGTTTGAAATGGCCAAGAAAAGCAAACGCTCTGCCCGCAACCGTTCATCTGGCGCAACCGGCGGCGTCATGATGCCGACGCGCGGTGAGTTCAATCCCGATTATTCGCATATCACTCGCGACTTGAAACGCATTGGGATTCTGGCAGGCTCGTTCTTTGTGATTTTGATCGTGCTGTCGTTTTTCCTTCGTTAACCGAAAGCGATTTCTGGCAAACGAGGCTGTGAGAACCTGACAGAGATTATGTCGGGTTCTTTTTTCTCGATATGAGTCTTTCACCTTCCACGTTCGAGATCGATCTCGAAAAACTGACCTACGGCGGCGACGCATTGGGGCGTTTGGAGGATGGCCGCGCGGTCTTCGTTCCCTTTGGACTGCCGGGCGAACGCGTGCGCGTGCGCATCGTCGAGGAGAAACGCGGCCATGTGCGCGCGGAACTGATGGAAGTCTTGCAAGCCTCGCCGGATCGAATCTCTCCCAAATGCGCGCATTTCGGAATTTGCGGCGGATGCCATTACCAGCACATGAGTTACGAGTCCCAACTCAAAGCCAAAACGGAGATATTGCGCGATCAATTGACGCGCATCGGCAAGATCGAACGTCCGCCCGTCCGGCCTGCGGTAGCTTCCTATGCGCCGTGGAACTATCGCAACCATATTCAATTTCATCTGACGAAAGACGGAAAATTGGGATATGTAAATCATAAGGCGGACGGTATTTTTGCCGTTTCTGAATGTCACCTGCCCGAAACGTCCATCGACGAATTGTGGCCGCAATTGGATTTCGATTCTGAATCCGAGATTCAACGCGTTTCAATTCGCTCGGGCGACGAATTGATGCTCATACTCGAATCTCAAAATGCCGAACCGCCCGAACTTGAAGTGGAAGCCGATCTTTCAGTTGTGCACGTATGCGACGAGCATCCGATAGTGCTGGCGGGAAAAGATCATTTCCTTATGCGGGTTTTGGAACGCAGTTTTCGCGTTTCCGCCGCCTCATTCTTTCAGGTCAACATAGCCGTGACTGAAAAAATGATCGGGTATTTACTGGATCGTTTGCCTGCTTCAACCGAAACCATTTTGGATTTATATTGCGGCGTTGGCCTGTTCAGCGCGTTCTTCGCGCCGCGCTGTAAACGGCTGGCCGGGATCGAGTCGTCGCCTTCAGCTTGCGATGACTTTGCGGTGAATTTGGATGAGTTCGATCATGTGGAATTGTACGAAGGCCTCGTCGAGGATATTCTTCCGCATCTCGATCTGGACCCGGAGTTGGTCCTGCTCGATCCGCCGCGTGCCGGCCTCGAGCGCCGCGCGATCGAAGCGCTCATCCTGAAACAGCCGCGCCAACTGGCGTACGTCTCGTGCGACCCATCCACGCTGGCGCGCGATGCAAAGCGATTGATCGAGGGCGGATATCGTCTTGTGGAAGCGACTCCGTTCGATCTCTTTCCCCAAACCTATCATATCGAAAGCATCAGTTTGTTTGAGCGTTGAGTTCCGCCGGTGTTTTGCAAGCCTGCCGCACCATCATATTAAAAGACCGAAATTCAAGACTCCTCACTGCATTCAGAGGGACATGCCGTTAATTTGCATACAGGCGCTGATGAATCCGCTCACGCGCGCAAAGCAGTGATTTTATTGATCAGATGGCGACGCGGAATCCAAAATCGAACCAAAATTGAGGGTTAAGGCGGAAGCGCACCGCACAGCGCGCGTTCCATTGGTTCAATACAAAAGAGCCGCCGCGCAGGACGCGGTAGGTGCCGGTTTCGGGACCTTGCGGATCTTTCGCGGTCTTTTCCGTGCGGCTATTGTATTCCTCCTCGTTATACCAATCGGCGCACCATTCGAGGATGTTGCCGACCATATCGGCACAGCCAAACGGACTATCGCCGTGCGGCGAAAATTGTCCGACCGGAGTGGTATTCTGAATACCGGCCTCGGAGGTATTGCAGTAGTTGGCGCTGAACTGGTTGCCCCACGGATAGATGCGTCCGTCCACGCCGCGTGCGGCTTTTTCCCATTCCGCTTCAGTGGGCAGGCGGAATTGTTTGTTGGTCTTTTCGCTCAGCCATTTGCAATACGCTACAGCCGCTTCCCAGCTGATATTGACCACCGGATGATCGCCTTTTTCTTCGGCATATTGATTGGCGTCCCAGCCGGGCGGAGGCGGAAAGCCCGAGTCGAGCACGAAGAGTTGATATTCGCGGTTGGTGACCGGATATTTCCCGATGAAGTATTCCGAAAGCTCCACAATGTGTTGTGGCCGTTCGCGGCGTAGGCGTTCGGTTTCGAGCATCTCGTCGGTGATATTGACGATTTGGCCCGGGCTGGAGCCCATTAAGAACGGGCCTGTTGGAATGCGCACGAGTTGCGGCTCGAAGATTTGATAAGCCAGCTGTTTCGGTCCGATGTGAACCGCTTCGGCCCGCTGGGCGAGGGTGAAGTACACGCGCAATTCGTCCGGCTTCAAATCGACGAAATTGGCATCGGGAGTTTTGGGCGAATTCATAACCAGAATGTGGCGGATGGTTTCACGGTTCACGTAAGGCGCGAGCGCGGGGGGTAATTGTCCCAGTGATTGTTTCGCGTCCCATTCGACGTTCGCTTCGCCGGCATAGCGGGCGCGGTAATAGGCTTCCATGTCGCTCAGGTAGCGCGGCGTTTCCCTCAATAGTTGGTATAGTTCGGGATACAAACCTTGTATCGCCACCACTTTTGCCAATCGCAGGGGCTTGATTAAATTTTGAGTTTTCGCGGAGCGTTTTTGCGCCAACTGCCAGAGCATCATGAATAGATTGACCGTGCGTTTGATCTGGCGCGGGTTGTTGTTGAATGCCTCGGCAAATACCAGGGGACAGTCTTTATGCGGCCAGTTATCCATCAGGCCGCGCACAAATTTTCCGAGGTCCGTTTGCGAGATGGGCGGGATTTGAAACGGCAGTTGGATGATCTTTTCCAGATAACGCCCGCCGTTGATCATGGAATGAGGCTGTCCGTCGTCGGAGGGAGATTGAAGAGACAGATCGCGATATTTGACCTCGACGCCGCGCGCGATCACTTCCTGGTCCATGCCGATGACGAAGATACAACCGGGCGTATCCACAAAGATTTTGATCGCTTCCAAAATATCGACAGCTTTTTCGGGCAGACAGCGGTCGAGGTCATCAATGAAGATGACCAGCCGCAGGTTTTTCTTGATGAGATAGGTCTCCGCCAGTTCGCCGAAGTGCCGTTGAAATTGTTCGAGCAGGCGGATCTGGTCGATATGTACCCGCGTGCGTTCGCGGTGAAATGCTGAGACGATCTGCCCCAGGGCTTCCTCTGTTTTATCCGCTTTGCGCAATTCCTTCAACAGGTCGGTGAGCGCTGTGCCGCCCGGCAGAAAGGCCAGGCCCACCTGCACCGCGCTTTCGGCTACGCCTTTGCCCAATTTGCCCCACTCGATTGTCAGGCCGCCGGTGCCTCTTTCCTGATCCACCGGCTGATACAACGCGTCCTCGAGATCGGTCAACTTATCGAGATCGGCGGTTTTATCTTTGGGCAGTGCATCCTTCAAAGTGCCCAGTACATGCAGGAGAAAAATGCGCCAGATATCTTCTTCGCGGCTGTACATCCACGCGTCGAACCACGAAGCGCGGAACGACTTCGGCAGTTGTTTGTTCACCATCTGCATCAGCGAGGTCTTCCCCGAACCCCATGTGCCAAAGACGCCCACTGTCAGAGGCGTTTGGGTTTCCGGCGACGTGATGATATCCACCAGTGTGTTGACGTACGGTAAAAAATCCAACGCGTCCACATCGGTGGGCAGGTCATCGAGAATATAGGTTTTTTGTTGTTCGGCCATAAAATAATCTCCCTTGCCTGTTGAGGCGGATTTATTCTTCCGCGAGCACGATCACTTTATCTTCGGGATGAAACGTCACGGTTTCGGATTTGCGCGGGTTGGTGTGTACGCCATAGGATTTTTCCACACTGTCGGCTTCCCGCATCAAGCGATACCCGATGGCTGTTTCGCCGCGTCGACGCGCCGCCTCCACCACCGTGTAGAAATTCACCGGCTCATCCGTCGCCACATATCCGCCAATCGGCTTGATGTAAATCTCGGCGCCTTCCGCGTCGAATATGTTGTTGAAGATCGCTTCCAGTTCGCGGTCTTCGGAAAGCTGGGTCGTGATCAAACTGACCAGATGCTCGCTGACGATGAAATCGTCCACTTTGGCGGCCTTGGCCAGTTCGCGGTTGCGCAGGTCGAGCATTTCGCTGACGATGGAAAATAGGATGTCGTCCCGGCTGACCATGTCGCGCAGGTGTAACAGGGTCACCAGCGTTTTCGCATCTGCCTCCTGCGGATCGAGATGACCATACGCCAGCGCGATGACATGATTATATTGGGCCGGACGGAGTTCGTTTAGCAGGGCGCGGTCGGTGGTGTCGCCTTCTTTGACGGTGAGCCTCTGGTTCACCAATCGCCCGGCTTCTGCGCGAATCTGCCGCTCGGTTACGTGCAGGTCTGTGACTATGGTCAGTAATGAGCCTTTGGGGACATAATGATCCAGCTCGCGCACGATGACCGCGCCGAAACGGTTCCAGCCCAGGATTAGATATTTCTCCGGTGCGCGCTTACGGAGGGCGCGATGCGTGCGAATGGCTTTTTCATTCACGGGAATTGCGGCGAGATTCGAGAGGCGGATGGTGTCGTCGTCCCGTGAAATGGCGAAAATGCGGTCGCCGGATTCGATCAGCGTATTCATCGGCGGATTCACTTCGATGCGGCCGTTTGCTTTTTCCAGGCCCATCACAGACGAATCTTCATAAGCTAAAAGCGCGTCGCCGTATGTCCTGCCGATCAAATCTTCGGCGCCGGCGAAGTAAATTTCGTCGCCGCTGAAATTCATCAGTTCGGTGTACACAACCGAAAGTCCCGATTGACGCGAGGTTTGTGCAACGACGCGCGCGATCAGGTCATTTGCCAGAATCGGGAGCACATGGTCGCGCGCGCCGATCATCCGCACTACATCCACATCTTTTGAATCGTGAATCTGCGTCACGATGTGATAAGGTTCGGCGCGCCGCCTGGGGTTGTTCACAATGGCCAGCACACATTTGACGACATGCGAATCCGGGTCTTTGCCCTGCGGCAGGATGATGATGGAACGCGCCGAATGCGGGCTGACGATTTCGAGATCGTTGAGATCGAGCGGATTCCCCGAACGGCAGATGACTTTGGTGTTTTCGGTTTTGGGAAGGCGGGCGCGGATCGCGTCTTCCATCTCGACCTTATCCCGGTCTGCCAAAATGGCGACGACCGCGCCCTGTTTGCGATTCTCGTTGGCGATGACCAATTCGGAGATGATCGTGAAAATCTGCGGCGACCATCCGAGAATGACCGTATGTTCCTGCTCCAGCACCAGCGAGCGGCCTTTGCGAAGATCGTCCATTTTGACCTGGATGGTGTTGCTCAATGCGCCGATCAGAATGCTCACGAGGAATAGGCTGATGAATGTAATTACCAGCATGACCAGCAGATAAAGAATCGGCTGGTCTTTCGGGTCCACAGGGTTGGGAGTTAATGCTTGAAACAGAATGTTCCAGAAAGTGTTGAAGAAGCCGGGTTCGTCGACTGGGCTGATGTGGACGATGTATAACCCCGCGGAAAATAGGAGCACAATCGAAATTGCCGCACCCGCCAGCCAGATCAGCAGTCTCAGCGGACTGCGGGAAATGCTGTTATCGAAGCGATAGCGCAGGCGTTCTTTGAAGCTGTGTGTCGTGGACGGCATGGACCCTCACGCTGTGAATTGGCTGAATTATAAGGTTCTTTTCACTGCCTGTGCCGGACGAATCTCGGGAAAGGATTCGGCCCAGGCGCGGGATTTGGCTGAGACGCAATAATTTGGTAAGATTGTTCGGGTAAAATCTCCCGCTTCGAATAAGTCTATTGGATGTCATTATTCCGTATCGTTATTTATAGGAGCGCACCATGCTTTCAGTTGAAGGTCTCGACCGCCGCCAGGAGGAGGAGCGCGTTCGCCAGGAAGGACGCATGCCTCCCGGTCAGTCGCTTACGTTGAAGTTTCCCGTTCTGCATTACGGCCCTGTGCCTGCCTTCCAACCTGCCACATGGGACTTCCGTGTGTGGGGCGAGGTGGAGGCTGAAAAACGCTGGACGTGGGATGAGTTCAAGCAACTGCCGCACACCCGGCTCCAGATGGATATTCATTGTGTGACGCGCTGGAGCAAGTTCGATACGGTGTGGGAGGGGGTCTCGGTCAGGACCATGCTGGCGAACGGGCTGTTCAAGATCAAGCCGGGCGCTACGCACGTCATGCAACATGCGGAATATGGCTTTACGGTCAACCTGCCGCTGGAGATTGTGTTGCAGGATAACTTTCTGATGGCCACTCACTTGAACGGCGAACCGATCACGCCCGATCATGGCTATCCACTGCGCGGCGTCGTGGGGCTCATTCCGAGTCAAAAGAATCTCGAAACACCGTATTTTTGGAAGGGCGCCAAATGGCTGCGCTCGCTGGAATTCATGCCGCGCGACCGGCGCGGTTTTTGGGAACAGGCTGGGTATCATAACCGCGCCGATGTGTGGCGCGAAGAACGTTTCGATTGAATCAATCGGGCGAGGTCATTGACCTCGCCCGATTTGTTCCGGTTAGTTGGGCCGCTTGCCCAGCGTAACCGTGATATCCGATTTCTGGTCCCCGCGCATCACGGTGAACACGATGGTATCGCCGGGGGATTTGTTCTCGATCAGATACGAAAGCAGTTCGTCGAAACTGCGGATGGGCCTGCCGTCGACGGCGACGATCAAATCTCCGCCCGCATTCAGGTCCCGGACGCTGGTGGGTTGTGTGCCCCCTTTGATGCCCGCCTTATCTGCCGGACTGCCCGATACGACGTTAGTGACATACGCGCCGGTATAGGATTTGAGTCCGAGCAGGTTGATCGTATCGAGAGTCATCGCCTCGCTCGGCAGGGAAGAGATGCCGAGGTACGGATAATCGTATTTTCCGCTGGAGATCAGCACCGGCACAACGCGCTTGACGATATTGACCGGCACGGCAAAGCCGATGCCCGAATTGATCGGCTCGCCCGAAGTGGTGGAGTTCAGCGTGCGGATCGCGCGGTTGACTCCGATCACTTCGCCGTTCAAGTTAAAGAGCGGGCCGCCCGAGTTGCCCGGGTTGATGGCCGCGTCGGTTTGGATGATATCGCCTGCAGTGAAGAAGGCTCCGTCGGGAGTCTGGTGCGCTGAATCCAATGTGCGGTTGAGGGCCGATATGACGCCCACCGTCATGGTGCCGCTCAAACCGAAGGGGTTGCCGATCGCGATTACAGTTTGACCGACTTGCAGGGCGCTCGAGTCGCCCAGCGGAACCGGATGCAATTGATCGGCGGGAGCCTCCACCTTAACCACGGCCAGGTCCGAGTCCAGATCGGTGCCGATAACATTTCCGTAAACTTTGAATCCGGAGGGGAAGTCCACTTCCACTTTGGTTGCGCCTTCCACTACATGATAATTGGTTATGATATGACCTTGCGCATCGTACACGAAACCGGAGCCGAGACTGCCTCCGCCAGACGAGTTGAGAATCGCCACAATGCCTGGGTTGGCATTTCGATATAGCGCGGTCAATGCATCCTGTTGAGCCGCCGGGTTTCCGCCTGCCGGAAGGGGTGCGTCTCCCGGCTGGGTGTTAACTTGCGGCGCGGCCAAAGTTGGAGGCGGCGCCACAGTGCTGGGCGCCAGGCTCATGCTCTGACAGGCCAATGCGGCTAACACCAACACCGCTAAAACAATCCCGATTCGATTGATCTTCATTCTGCTCCTTAAATGTTGGAAAGCTAAAATTTTATTTTGGAAACTTCTTCCAATAATTCCCTTTGTTTAGGTGAGAGATAACGCGGGATTTGAACTTTGAGTTTCACGAATAGATCGCCTTTGGTATTCGAGCTTTTTACCTGCGGCATGCCGCGTCCCGCGAGACGAAAAACCTGTTCCGGTTGTGTGCCGGGAGGAATGCTCAACTTGACTTTGCCCGTCATCGTCTCCACTTCCGCTTCGCCGCCGAGGAGCGCGGTAAACACGCTGACGACAGCCGTGGTATGCAAGTCGTTGCCTCGGCGTTCGAACCGTTCATCCTCCGCCACCTCAATGACCAGATACAGGTCGCGTCCATCCGGACCCGCGCCCGGCGCGCGTACTTTGGAGCCGGTACGCACCCCGGCTGGAATCCGCACCTGCACATTGCGCCCGCTCGAGTGAATCTGACGCGTAGCGCCCTCGTAGGCTTCTTTCAGCGAGATTTCAACCGGTTGCTCATAGGCCTGTGCGGCGCGGCCGCGTCCTGTACGCGCGGTGCCCATGCCGCCGAAAATATTGCTGAAGAAATCCGAGAACAAATCGCTGGCGTCGCCATATTCCACGCGCGTGCCCCCACCGCCGCCCGCGTTACTGCCAAACCATTGACTCCAATCGAAGTCGTTCGGCGTACCGCCCCGTTGCTGCCAGTTGGAATAGGCACTGCCAAGCTGATCGTAACGGGCGCGCTTCTTTTGATCGTTCAGCACTTGATACGCCTCGTTGATATCCTTGAACTTCTCCTCGGCCTGCTTGTCGCCGGGGTTGCGGTCGGGATGATGCAACATCGCCAGCTTGCGATAAGCCTTGCGAATTTCATCCTGGCTGGCATTGCGCCCTACACCAAGGATCTTATAATAGTCCTTATAATCCATAGTGTCTCATTGATAGCACCGCGCAGAGTCGGCGTCAAGCGCCCAAACGTTCGTCTAATGCAACTCTAACTAAAGGATTTAACCATGCCGCTATTAAAATTGGATGACAAAGAATGAATACCACCAGGTCGATTTGTGTTTTTTGCGGATCTTCGGATGCGATTCACGCGGACTATTTGACCGCGGCGCGTCAATTAGGCCTGACGCTCGCCCGCCGCGGACTGACCCTGATCTTCGGCGGCGGCAAAACCGGCCTGATGGGCGCGGTGGCAGACGGCGCGCTGGAAGCGGGCGGCAAAGTGATCGGAGTTATTATTCCGAGTATGAATACAACTTCGCTGGCGCATACCGGCCTTACGCGCATGGATGTAACGGCGGGAATGCACGAGCGCAAAGCGCGTATGCACGAACTGGCCGATGGTTATATTGCCATGCCCGGCGGTTTCGGCACATTCGACGAATTGTTCGAGGCCGTCACCTGGGGGCAGATCGGCCTGCACGCCAAACCGATTGGTCTGTTGAATGCGCGCGATTATTTCCGTTACCTGCTGGCGGCGCTGGATCATGCCACCGAGGAAGGATTTATTTTCCGTGAGCATCGCAAATCATTGTTTTGTGAGAGCGACCCGGGCAGGTTATTGGATGTAATGTCCGCGTATCAGCACCCGCATGCGGCGGTCAAACGCTGGATGCGGGAGGAGTGAGAAACATCCTGCTGGATTAATGTGCTGTATTGGAATCAATACAAACACAATCAGCCCCCAATTTAATTTTGGAACATGGAACGCGCAGCGCGCCGGCAAAGTAAAAAGTCGGCATCCCATTTTGTGCCTAATGAAGAAACTCACCCCGAAATTAATCTCTTCGGGGTGAGTTGTGCTGTTTAGTGAAGGAAGGGCGTCAGCGGACCGGGATTTTGGATGACCTGGTTCAACGCGCTGTAGGGGACGACTACAGTCTGTGGACCGGCCGCATACGGCGCGACTTGATATTCATCGAAGGTGATGACGAGGCCGTCGGCGCTGATATTCCAGTTTTTGTAATTATCCGGCAGTGGGTCGGCGCCTTTGGTGAAGATATCCTGAAAGCCGATATCGCGCGTGGCGAGCTGGGTTCTGCAATAATCCGAGATGGGCTGTAGATAATCCGCGCCCGGCACAAAGAGCTGGTCGAGCGTCAATTCTTTGCCCTGCTCGAGATCGTAATTGATCGTGATGGTGTAGTGATATGGATGCGCCGCACCGGACGTGAAGCCCTCGAACGAGAGTTTGAGGCTGACGATTTGATTGCCCGCGGGCGAGAGCAATTCGTAATGAAAATCGAAGGAACTGTTCGGCACCTCGGGAATAACGATCACGTTCTGCATGTTCTTCTTGAAAATATTCACTTCGTTTTGAGTGATCTGCTGTAAATCGGCATTGAACGCCGCCGCGCGCGGATCGTCACTGCCTTGCAGTTGCGGGGTCTGGCCGGTGATTTCATACATCGGCGTGGTGGTTTGCGATTCGTTAAAGTCTGTGCCGGTCACGGTTACTGATTCGTAAAATGGAACGCTGGTCGCGGTCGGCGCGGCGGTGGCAGGCGGAACAGTAGGCGGCGCGGCGGTCGGCGAAGCGGGTACGCCAATCAATGAACAAGCCAGCGTGGCCAAAAGCAAAACGCTCAATGCAATACCGATCTTTAGGTCTTTCATTCTTTCGTTAACTCCTTTAATATCTCGATGGTCTCTTGTTTTCCGCCCATGCCGTTTTCTCCGCCGGGACCGACGCATGAAGGACAACCGTCGGCGCATTCGCATTGACTAACCAGTTCCAACGCGCGTTGCATCAGTTCATCGTGAATTTCGAATAATCTCTGGCTGAAACCAATCCCGGCTGGTACAAAATCATACAACACAACGGACGGATTGGCAAACATGGGGGAAGGCGCGGGCTCGATATGCGTACCAAGATCGCCGCTGTCGCACATCAAAAACAACGGCGCAAGATTCTCCAGTACGTAGCTTAACCCGGCCAAACCACTGCGCATGCGAACGTTGGCTTCCGCTTTATGATGACAAGCGGGACATAACGCGACCAGATTTTCCAATCGGTTGGCTTCCTCGCGCGAAGCGAACGCCTTGAACGGAATCTTATGATGAACATCGTGCTGACGATCCGTTTCGGGCGCGCCGCATACCTGACATTTGAATCCGTCGCGGACGCGCACACGCTCGCGGATCTTCGGCCAGTCGGGGCCGTAATCGTTCGGGTCGTTGGTCCAGGCTCCGGCTTCGCGCAGACGCGTAACCGCCTGCTCGGAGAGAGTCAGCCAATAGCCGGTCGTCTGCAATTCGGAGGGCGGCAAGTCCAGCGGTTCTTCGCCGAGATTTTCGTGCGTATACCAGCGGCGTTTGCGGAAGCCTGTCACTTGCGTGGTAACTTTCAACTCACCCCATTTTTTTTCGCCGCCGCGCGCCTCCGCCTGTGCCGACTCAGACAGCACCTCCACAGTTGTGCCGCGCAGAGGCTCGGTGTAATAATCTGTGTCGGCGGGACGCAAATGCGCGATGTGCTGATCGAGATCGAGACTCTCGACGAGATACGATTGCGCTTCGTGCAAATAGACCGCGCCGGGGTGCGACATCCAGACCGCGCTTTCGCCGTCCACAGTTCCAACAGTGAACGGGCGGCCATCTTCATCGTGCGCTTGCAGTACCACGGCTTGCGGCGAGGCCGAGCGCAATGAGATCTGCGCGGCGGGATATTGATCTGCCATCCAGAAATATTTGTCCTGCGAGAGATGCGCTTCGTTGTTGGAGGTTAGAAAGTTTAAGAACTCCTCCAGCTGAGGCCAATCGAGCGCGCCGAACGAATCGCCTGCCTGAAACGGCAATTCGAACATCGCACAGCGCAGATGTTCCAGCAGAATCAATAAATGATCGGGATTGACCAGCGCCTGCTCCGGTGAACGGCCGAAAAAATATTCGGGATGATGCGCGAGGAACTGATCGATGGGACTGGCCGAGGCGATCAATACTGCCGCGGCCGATTCGAGACCGCGTCCGGCGCGCCCCGCTTGTTGCCACGCTGAAGAGATGCTTCCCGGGTAGCCGACGAGGATCGCCGCGCCCAGCCCGCCGATGTCGATTCCCAATTCGAGGGCATTGGTGGCTACAACGACTTTTACCGACCCGGCACGCAAATCCCGTTCGATCTGACGCCGTTGCGAGGGAAGGTAGCCACTGCGGTAGCCGCGGACTTCGCCCTCGTTCCTTCGCTCCTTTTCCATTGAAGAAGGCCGATTCGGAGACGGAAGAATCTCCTGCAAATACTTCAACATCATTTCCACACTGCGGCGCGAACGCGCAAAGACCACGCTTTGCACATTTTGTGCCAGCAAATCCTGCGTAAGACGCACCGCTTCCAGCAGGGAACTTTTGCGCAGGCCAAGCGACTCGTCCACCACCGGCGGATTGTAGAGAATGAAATGACGCGGGCCGCGCGCTGAACCGTCTTCTTCAATGCTGTGAACCGGCGCTTCGATGAGCCGTTCGGCCAATTCGCGCGGGTTGGCAATGGTGGCCGAGGCGAGGATGAATTGCGGCTGCGCGCCGTAGAAATGCGCGATGCGCCGGGCGCGTCTCAGCACATTGGCAATGTGCGAACCGAACACGCCGCGGTAAGTATGCGCCTCGTCGATCACGATGAATTTCAAATGCGAGAAGAATTCGACCCAATTGGTGTGATGCGGCAGAATGCCCGTATGCAACATATCGGGGTTGGTCAACACGATGCGCGCTTGTTTGCGGGTGGATGCGCGATCCTTTTGCGGCGTATCGCCGTCGTAGATGGCAAGTGCGGCGTGCCACTCATCGCGCGTCAGATTGGATAAATTGGATAGCTGATCCTGCGTCAATGCCTTGGTGGGAAATAAATATAAAGCGCGGGCGTTCGAGTCTTCGATCAGGGAGGCGAGCACAGGCAGATTGTACGCGAGCGTTTTTCCGCTGGCGGTGCCGGTGGCAAGGATGATGTGTTCGCCGGCGCGCGTGCGAAGCCATGCTTCGGATTGATGCGAGTAGAGGGAATGAATTCCAGAGGCGATCAAAGTCTGTTTAAGGGAGGCAGGCAGATCGTCCGGCAATGGACGCGTTTGCGCGGCGCGGGCGGGCAGAGTCCGCCAGGCGGCCAGATTGGGCGCGGTCAGTGGATCGCGTTTCCATGAGTCGAGCAAAGCAGTGAGAGACATAGTACTCAGGCCGAAGCGGGTTCTTTCTCGGTGAGGTGAAGCCAGCGAAGCGACAACGCGCCGACCCCGAGCGGAATCCAAAATGTGACGCCGCGATAGACCAGCGTAATGATGACGGCCTGACTCCACACCACGCCCAGGGAGCTAAGCGCCAGCGCCATCGCGCCTTCCATCACGCCAACGCCCGAAGGTGTGGGAGAAACGATTGTAAACAGATAGCCGATCACAAACCCGCCGATGATTGTTCCGATGGAGGCGGGCACTTCGAACGCCAAAAAGGAGCACCATAGCACGAACATCAACAGGGTTTTGTTCAGTAAACCAAATAAAATAGGAATCAATAATTTGTGCGGCTGTTGCGTTATGCCGGAAAGCCCGTCTGCGATTTCACCGGCGAATATGTGCGCGCGTTCTTCGCGCAGGTATTCGCGGTGAATGAACGGCCGCAGGACGCGGTTGATGAAGCGCGCGCCTTTTGCCAGAATGTTGCCCAGCGTATTGGCCGAACGATATCCGAGATATAGCATGATCGCCAAAGTGCAGGCCACGGCCAGCAGGATCAACGATGCGGTGATATCGCCCGGGTTGAGATGGTTGCGGCGCAGGAGCACGATCCAGCCGACGGCTAGAATGCACAGGAAGGCGGTCTGGTCGAACAAGAGGAACATGGTGCCGGCGACAGTCGCTTTGCCGGTGGGAAGTTCGCGTCGTTTGGCTTCTGCGGCGAAGAGAGCGATGCCTCCCACGCCGGCAGTCGGCGCGATCACATTGACGAAGTTGGCCGCCACTGCAACCAGGCTGAGGATCAGGGGCGAATCGTCGATGCCAAGCAATTGGTAAATGGAGCGATACATCTGCCCGATGACCGCGAACCAGATCAATTGAGCGATCACCGCGGCGAATACATATCGAAATCTGCTTTGCCGCACAGTTTCGACGATGGTTTCCAATTCCCCAAAGCTCAGAAAGACCAGCGCCATGCCGAGGAATAGAATGACCACGAAGATAAGTTTACGCACGGTTCGGTGATTATACACATAAAAAAACTCCCGTTTTTTGCGGGAGTTTGTGGAAATTGTGTCGTCAGCGTCTTCGTCCGCCGATGAGCATTACGAAGTACAGCAATTGCATGATGGCGGTGACAGCGCCGGCCACGTACGTCAGCGCGGCCGCATTCAACACGGTATTCACGCCGTGTTGTTCATCCTCGCCCTGAATGATGCCGCTTTCCACGAGCAGGCGTTTGGCGCGCGCGGAAGCGTTAAGTTCCACCGGCAGGGTGGCCAGCGCGAAGATCGCGCCGCCAGAGAAGACCAATACGCCCAGCCAGGCGATATTGGTCATGCGCAATAGCAGGCCGGCGAAGATCATGATCCAGCCGAGGTAGGAGCCAATGTTCACCATCGGCACGATCGCGGCGCGGAATTTAAGCGGAAGATAGCCTTCCGAATCCTGCATGGCGTGACCCAGCTCATGCGCGGCCACCGCCACCGACGCCACAGAGGGATTGTTGGCCACTGTGCTCGATAGCCGCAGGACCTTGTCGCGCGGATCATAATTGTCGGTGAGGTTTCCGGAAATGCCCTCAACGCGCACGCCATATAGTCCGCCTGCGGAAATGAGCCGCTCTGCGGCTTGCGCGCCAGTGAGTCCACTGCGGGCGCGCACGCGCAGCCAGGTTCGATAGGAGGAATTGACATACCACGAGGCCAGCATCATCAGCACAAAGGCCGGCGCCATGCACAACAGGTAGGTCGGGTCAAAGAACATCATCATTCACCTCGTCATATTTTACGGAATGGGAGTCGCCGTCGGCGTTGGCACTGAGGTTGGGATCGCGCTTCCATTAATCAAAGCCGTCAAAGTTTCCACGGCGGCATCCAACTGCGGATCGCGCTCAGCCTTGTAATCGGCTTCGGTCATGGGAACGTACACTTCAGGCGTCAGGCCTTTCTTGTCGATTGTGCGTCCGCTGGGAGTGAGCCAGCGGGCAACCGTCACGCGCACCGCGCCCTGGTCGTTGGAGAGCGGCACCCAGTTTTGGACCGAGCCTTTGCCGTAGGAAGTCACGCCGACGAGCGTGGCGCGTTTGTCATCCTGCAATGCGCCCGAAACGATCTCCGAGGCGGAAGCGGTGCCTTCATTGATCAGCACCACCATCGGCACTTTGGTTGCCAGTCCGCCCGGCTTTACATCGTAGGTATTCTTTGTGCCGTCTCCGTGTTGTTCGTATAATACCACGCCATGATCGAGGAACTGCGAAGCCACATCCACCGCGGTATTCAAATAACCGCCGCCATTGTTGCGCAGGTCGAGGATCAGGCCTTTCGGATTCTGCGCCATTAATTGCGTCAGCGTGTCGTTCAATTCCTGTGAAGTTGTATCGCCAAAAGTAGTCAGCTGGATATAGGCAATGCCGTTGTCGAGCATCTTGCCGCTGACGCTCTTGACCGTAATCTTATCACGCGTGATATCGAACTCGAGCGGCGCGCTCTGACCGGAACGTGCCACCGTTAAATGAACTACGCTTCCCGCCGGGCCGAGCACTTTCTGCCGCGCCACCTCCGGGTTGATTCCCGTCATATCCACACCGTCGATCTTGATGATCTGGTCGCCGGAGCGCAGGCCTGCCTTGTCCGCGGGCGAACCGGGGATGGGACTGGTGATGGTCAGGTAATTGCCGCTTGTATCCACGTAGGCGCCAATGCCCTCATACGAACCGGCCAGTTGATCGTTGGCTTCCTTATAAGTGGCCGGGTCCATGTACGTGCTGTGAGGATCGCCCAGCGATTCCATCATGCCGTTGATCGCGCCCTCCATGAGGGCCACATCGTTCACGGGTTGATCCACATATTGCTGGTGGATGATGTTCCACGCTTCCCAGAACGGCTTGAACAGGGTCTGCAAATTCTGCGGGGTGGCAGTTTGCTGATCCGCAGAAGGTGTGGACGCCACTGGCGCAGACCTGGATGTGATCAAACCGTGATTGTTCAGAAATGGCAGGATCTGCCCGAATGCGAATCCGCCTGAGAATGAAGCGGCGGCCACGAAAACGACCATTACTACAGCCAATAATATTTTCAAAGTCTTATTCATAAGATTCCTCCGGGCGATAAGCCGTTAAATCAGCACACTTGTATCACGCAGGGATTAATTCGGGATGAAACAAGTATATGCGTTTTGTAAAAATCAGGGCTGGTCGTTCTTTTTTTCGGGCAAATCTTTGACCCGCTGGCGTAATTCGTCGTAAGGTTTATCGCTCCTCTCCAGCGGTTTATGCAGGCTGTCGCGGAGGGCATTGATCCAGCGGTGATCGCCGCGAACGGCGCCGCGCGCGATGGCCAGCATGGCCGCGTTGACGATCAGGACCAGCCCAACGATTACCAATAGAACGATGAGCGCGCGTTCATTCATGGGCGAGGATCTTCGGCAGTTCGTTCCAATCGTAGAGGGACGCGTCGGCTTCAGCCTGCCCGCCGCGGCCGTAGAGAATGGAGAACATGCCATATTCATGAGCGGCGCGCGCGGTGTGCGGCAGGTCGTCAATCATCACACAACGGCGCGGGTCGGATTCGCCGGCAATTTGCATGGCGATCTTGAATGATTCGGGCATGGGTTTGCAATACGGCGCGAGCGCGTTGATGTCCACAATCTGTGGAAAGCAATCGCTCAGGTTTAGTTGGGCGAGGACGCGTTGGGCGTGCGCGCGGTCCGCGTTGGTAAAGATCAGGTTACGGGTCGGGAGCGAAGCGATGACGCGGCGTTGAACCGGGTCGGGAGTCAAATAATCGCGCAGGGGCACATCATGCACGTAAGCCAGGAAGTCGGCTGTGTTCACCGGATAATGAGCTTGCAGGCCGCGCAGGGTGGTTCCATATTGCTGGAAATATTCCTCGCGCAGATGGCCGATATCCGCCTCGGGGATTCCCAGCTGGTCGCGCATATATGCGGTCATGCGTGCCTTGAGCGTGTGCCATAAATTTGTGGAGGCCGGGTACAGCGTATCGTCGAGATCGAAGAAAATGGTTGTAAAGCGCACAGGCTGATTATATCCGCACACGAAGACGCGTCTATAATAGGCGTATGCCTATTCGTTTGCTTTCTTCAGAAGTGGCTTCGCAGATTGCGGCAGGCGAAGTGATCGAACGGCCGGCCTCAGTGGTGAAGGAGTTGGCCGAGAATTCGCTGGATGCGGGCGCGCGGACTCTGACGATCACGATAGCCGAGGCGGGACGCGTTCTGATCGAAGTGGCGGATGACGGGAAGGGCATCCCCGCGGCGGAAATGGAACTGGCCGTTTCGCGTCACGCGACCTCGAAATTGGCGCGCGCCGAGGATTTGTTCCGCATCTCCACGCTTGGATTCCGCGGCGAGGCCCTGGCTTCGATCGGTTCCATCTCGCGTATGACGCTCACTTCGCGCGCGGCCGATTCAACTGTAGGCGCGCGCTTGCGTGTGGAAGGCGGCCTGGCGGGTAAAGTGGAAAAAGCGGGCGCGCCCTCCGGCACTGTGGTGCGCGTGGAGGATTTGTTTTACAACGTACCAGCGCGCTTGAAATTCTTGAAGACCGATGTGACTGAGCGACGCGCCATTGATAACCTGGTCACGCGTTACGCGCTGGCTTACCCGAATGTGCGCGTTAAATTGACGGATGGGAGTAACGTCACACTACAGACGGCAGGCGACGGCGACCGCCGCGCCATTCTGGCCGCGTTGTTTGGCGTGGACGTGGCCCGGCAAATGCTCGAAGTGCTGGCAGAGGAGGAGGGCCTGCGTCTTTCAGGATTTATCAGCCCTACTTCGCTAACGCGGTCGAATCGAAAAGAAATTACGTTCTTTGTCAATGGCCGCTGGGTGCAGGACACGGCTTTGAACGCCGCTTTGATGCAGGCTTATCACACATTATTGATGGTGGGGCGTTATCCGCTGACGACGTTGTTTCTGGAGGCCGCGCCCGAAGAAGTGGATGTGAACGTGCATCCCGCCAAGGCTGAAGTGCGATTCAAGAATCAGGATCGCGTGTTCAGCTTTGTCCAACGCGCAGTGCGGCGCGCTTTACTGGCCTACGCGCCGGTTCCATCTGTTGCACCGGCCACGTTGTGGGGCGGGACCGCGCGTCCATCCGAGCCGCGTGAGATCGGTTTGGATTGGACCATGGCCGCGCAAGCCGGAGACGATCCATCGCTGAATGTAAACGATGTTGAAAGCGCGCCGTCCAAAGCGTCTCAACCTTCGACCTTCAACCTTCCTTTGTTGCGGCTGATCGGCCAGATCGGTGCGACGTATCTGATCGCCGAAGGGCCGGACGGTTTGTATTTGATCGATCAACATGCCGCGCATGAACGCGTGCTGTTCGAAAAGTTAATGGCACAGCACAACATGAAGAATATTCCGTCGCAGGCATTGCTTTCGCCGGCAGTGGTGCATCTTCCGCCCGCGCAAGCCAAATTGTTGGAAGAACAACTGGAAACGTTACAGCATTTCGGTTTCGAGGTGGAACTCTTCGGCGCGAACGCATTTCAGGTGCGCGCCATGCCGATTCTTTTCCGCGGCAGTGATCCGTCGCTGGCGATCCGAGCGCTGGTGGAGGATTTCGAGGAGGATGAAGCGCCGTTGCAGTCCGAAGTGGAAGCGCGGCTGGCGGGGCGGGTTTGCAAACGATTGGCGGTCAAGGCGGGCCAGGCGCTGACGCAGGAGGAACAGCGCGCACTGCTCACGGATTTGGAATCCTGCGAGTCGCCGCGCACTTGTCCGCATGGCCGGCCGACGATGATTCATCTTTCAGTGGATATGCTGGAACGCCAATTCGGCCGGAAGGGCGCGCGCTGATCGGCGCGTGATCGGGGGACTTAATTAACGTCAATGACGAGTGGGAAATTTCACCGCAGGGATGATAAGTTGTTTTCCGCCCTGCTTATTTTCTCGGCTGGGTTTTACCGCCGCGCGGGAGAATCACTGTGAATAATGTGCCAATGCCCACCTTGCTCTTGACCTCGATGCGTCCGCCGTGGCCGTGCACGATCTGTTTGGAAATGGAAAGTCCAAGCCCTGTGCCTGAGGCTTTCGATTCATGCTCGCGCACGCGATAGAACTTTTCGAATAGATGCGGCAGGGCCTGTTCGGGAATGCCGATGCCGGTATCCTGAATAAACAGGGACATTTCCGATTCACTGGCCTCGGCGCGTAGAATGACGCTCCCATTCGGCCGATTATATTTAACGGCGTTGCTCAACAGATTCAACAACACCTGTTTGATCTTGTCCCGGTCCCCTTCGAGGACGGGCAAGCCCTCGGGCGATTCAACGCGGATTTGAATATGGTCTTCCTCGGCTTTGGAGGCCATCACATCCTTGCATTCGTAGAGTAGGTCGGCCACGCTGAAGGCGCTCTTGCGAAATTGTACGCGTCCCGATTCGAGCCTTGCAAGATCGAGGAATGAGGAGGCCAGCGAGTTCAAGCGCAGGGTTTCGTTATGAATATTGTTGACGATCTGGTCGCGTTGTTCCTGCGACATTTCAGGCCGCAATAATAAATAGGTGGCGGTGCTCAACGAAGCCAGCGGCGTTCGCAGTTCGTGCACGAATTCCGAGATCAGGTCGGATTGCTGGAATAAGCGCGCGTTCTCGATGGCCACGGCGGCCTGCGCGCCCAGAACCAACAGCATCGACTCGTCGGCGTCGCTGAATTTGCCGTGATGTTTGTTGAGCGCTTCCAGTACGCCGACCACTTTCGTTTTTGTGATCAACGGAACGCCGAGAATCGACTCGGTGGGAAAACCGGTCGTCTGTTCCACATCGCTATAGAAGCGCGGATCGTCATGGACGTTGGCGCTTCGTACCGGTTTGCGATTGTTCACGATCCAGCCGGCAATGCTTTTATCGAGAGGCACCACCAGACCGCGCCGCGTAGGTTCGTCTATATTGGTCGCGACTTGAAAATAAAGCCGGCGCGCGGCGTCATCGTACAGCAGGATCGAGGCCGCTTCTGCGCCGCTCACTTCGGCCGCGGCATGCACAATGCGCGAGAGCAGGATGTCCAGGTCCAGGGTGGAGGCGAGATCGCGCGAAATATCGATCAGCCTTCGATATCCATCCAATCGTTCGGTTTTGATTTCAGCCATGAAGAACTCTCTCCGCAATCGCAGGCAGAATCTCGGCTACATCTTCCAAAATGGCGGCATCGGCCCGGACGTTCAAATACGTGGGCGTATTGTTGATGATAATCAAATGCGCGCCGCGGTCAAGGGCTTTCATGGGCAACCCTGCCACAGGGAGGACCTCCAGCGAGGAACCGGCGACCAGCATCAGGTCGCATTGACGCGCCGCCTGCTGGGCCTTGTACCAGGCTTTTTGCGGCAACTGCTCGCCGAACAGGATCACATCCGGTTTGAGCAGTCCTCCGCAGCGCGGGCAGTGCGGCAGTTGACCTGTCTCGATGAAGGATTGGATAAAGGGAGTCGAATCGGTTTGCGAAAAACATTGAGTGCAAGTCAGGGTTTTCAGCGTTCCATGGGTTTCGATCACGTGTTGTGATCCGGCTTTCTGATGCAACATGTCTATATTCTGGGTAATGATGGTTTTTAGATAACCACTTTGTTCGAGATCGGCCAGCGCGCGGTGCGCGGCATTCGGCTGGGCATTGAAGATCTGAGTGGCGAGCGGCTGGAACCATTGAAAGAATTTTTTCGGAGCGGTGCGAAACGTATTCAATGAGGCCACTTCCAGCGGTTCATCGCGGGACCATAGACCGGTTCCCTCCGAACGGAAATCTGGTATGCCTGAGGGAGTTGAGATGCCTGCCCCAGTCAGAGCTACCGCGCGTTTCGCCGCCCGGAGCAACTCCGCCGCGAGATCGATGGCGGTCAGAGTCTGACTGGAGAAGGAGATCATCGCGCCTTCTCGTGCTCGAGGATGAGATCAGCCAGTTTGAAGAATTGCTGTGAGGTGACGTTGGTGGGTTGGATCACAACGGCCGCGCTGTGCATGCGCGTGGCCTGCGCGAATAATTCCGGGGCGGGCGTGATGGTCGCCGCGACGGAATGATTGAGTTCTTCCTGTACTTTTGTCCAGGGCATTTGCGCTTCGGAACGGACGCGGTTGTTGAGAACGGCAGTGATCGTTTTGCGGTCGATGCCGAGGCCGGCGATCTCATCAATAAGAATCCGGGTATGGTGAATCGAATTGGGCGCGCCTTCCAGTACCACGATTCGTTCGTGGCAAAGAGGCAGGATTTTTTCCACAAAGGGCGGCAGACCCATTCCAAGGTCCAGCACAATGAAGCGTGCCAGCGACGAAAGCCGGCTGACCAGAATTCCATAATTGGCAATCTGCCCGGTCAGCATCACATCATGCGGGCTTTCGGAGGCGGTCAGCACTTTTACGCCCGAAGCATGCGGCACAAGAGCCGAGAGCACTTTTTCGCGGGTCAATTCGGCGCTGGTGCCGGATAGCAATTCATTCAATTGTTTGCGGTCGTCGATGCCCAATTCCAAACCCAGAGTGCCCTGACCGGGAATCAATTCGGCGAGGATTACATCCGATTGTGCGCGCGAGAAGAGGCAGGCGGCCAGGTTGGCGGCAATCGACGAAGCGCCCCATCCGCCGCGGGCGGAAAGGACGCCGATTACAAATCCATAATGTTCATGAGAAACGGTGGGAACGGGCTGGTCTTCTTTTTTGCCTGCGCGCGCCAGCAGTGACTTGACGTGCGCCTGTAATTCCGAGGGATGCGTGGGTTTGGTGAGGTAATCGTCCACGCCCACTTCGAAGCCGGTTACTTTATCGTCTAATTGGGTTTTTGCCGTAAACATCAAAATGGGGATGGACTTGGTGGTGGGATTCCTGCGTAGACGCCGCGTGACTTCATACCCGTCCATATCCGGCATCATCACATCCAGCAACACCAGATCCGGATTTTCTTCGATGGCTTTCGTAATTCCCTGTTCGCCATTGGTCGCGGCGCTGATTTGATATCCCTGTCGCTGTAGCATTAACCCCACCAGGCGCAGAGTGTCTAGGTCATCGTCAACGATCAGAATTTTTTCTGCCATTTTGTCCGCACAGTCTAGCACAAAGAGGATTTTCGAGCAAGCTTATCTTATTTTTGGGCCGTACGATTGATTTTATAACGGAATCCCGCTATTTGGAAGCGAAATCAGCCAGGTCATTCGGGCTGACATTGGGCGCGATCCACGCGCATCCGGGGCCTGAATCCGTACAATCCGCTTACAAATATGGAGGCAGTTCGGTGGAGGCAATGAGAATTTAACTCTTCGTGAAGAAAAATACGATAAAATTGAAAGCCCATACTGTTGACATTTCCTGTCAGTGAACGATCCACTTCGTCCGAGTGGAACGATGCGAGCCTCCTTCTTATCCGATCATTGCTCACTTTATCAAAGCGTTAGGAGATTCCAATGAACGATCAAAAAACTGACGCACGCCCCGAATTGAAAGTGCACCGCCTGATCGCGTTCATCGCCATATTTCTGGTCCTGATCGGGCAGTTTGTCTTTCTTGCCCTGCCTCAACAGGTTGGCGTGGTCCCGCCCTTTTTTTGGGTATGTGTGGCTGGCGTGATTTTATTCCTGCTCAGCCAATTGATTCGACCTTCCCGTTTCGTTCAAGCGCTTGCCGAGCGCATACCCTCCGAGACTGCGATATGGATCACGGCCGCGCTGATTCTTTCTGTCCTCGCCGCGGTTAGCATGTTACTGTTCCAAAAATCCGCCCGCATCAATTACATCCCGGTCACCACGATTTGGCTTGGGAGCGCGCTTTGCTATGTAATGGCTTTTGGAAGCGGCGCATTCGCAAAGTTCCATTGGAAAGAATGGTGGCAGGCGCATCGCAATGAACTGATCGTGTTGGGTGTGGTGACTCTCGCGGCCGCGGCACTGCGCTTCTACGATCTTGGTTCGATCCCCCGCGTCGTGGATGGAGACGAGGGACGATTGGGCTTGATCATGCAGTCCACCACATCGAGCAATCTTGCCAATCCGTTCGCCTTGTGGGAAAACTTTGGCGGGCTTTATCTTCAATTGTCAAATTTGTCTCTGAGATTATTTGGAACGACCCCGTTCGCCCTGCGCCTGCTCCCGGCCATCAGCGGCGTACTGGCGATCCCTTCCGTTTATTTGCTTGCGCGTCAGATCGCCGGTCGAAGAGTTGCCCTGCTCTCCGCCATTTTGCTGGCCATCTCACACACGCACATTCATTTCAGCCGCATCTCGTCGGTGGGATATATTCACGCCACCTGGCTGGTGCCGCTTGAATTATATTTTCTATTGAGCGGACTCCAAAAGCGAAGCTCCTGGCGCGCGGCTCTGGGCGGCGCGATCGTTGCCATTCATTTTTGCATATATCTCTCGTCGCAAATTATTGTCGGGCTGGTGCTGGCGTATATGCTGATTGCCCTGGCGATTCTTCGTCCGTGGATCAAAACCGCCATGCGCCAATTCGCCGCGTTCTGGGGAGGCCTGGGGATTCTGATCCTGCCGATACTTTTGATTATCTATCAACAGCCGAATGAATTCATCAATCGCCTGGGCGAGAACGGCACGTTCCAAAGCGGATGGTTAATGGATCGAGCGGCGAGTACCGGTCAGAGCCCAGTGGCAATTCTGGCGTGGCGCGTGATGCACGCCTTTCTATCTTTAATCTATTACCCCGGCTCCGATTTCTACGGTTCCCCGGCGACCATGTTGCCTTTTATTTCCGGTGTCTTCTTTCTGATCGGCATCGGCATTGCGTTGTGGCGTATACGCACGCCGAACTTTCTGCTGTTGAACGGCTATCTATGGGGAATGACAGTTGCCGTTGGCGTGTTTGCCATTCCGCCTTCCGCAGATTCCTATCGTATGCTATTGGCCCTGCCTGCCGCCATGATTCTGGCCGCCATCGGTTTGGATCGAATCCTCGAACTATTTGGGCTGGGATGGCGGGAAGCGCGCAGTGCCTATCGCTTGTGGATAAGCGCCATCCTTCTCAGCCTGTTGGTATTCAACCTGTGGACGTACTTCGGAGATTTTGCGGGCCAATGCCGTTACGGCGATAATTTGGCGGGACGCTTTGCCTCGTATTTGGGAAATTATGTTCGCACGATTAGCCGTGAGTCATCCGTTTATTTATTGAGCAACGATACCTATTTCTACGGTTCGCATGCCTCGGTTGACTTTTTGGATAACCAGCGGCCGATTATCAACTTCCCCGCTTCGGTCAATGAGCTTCACCTCGTCTCCGGTGAAACGGTGATTGCCAGCCCCGACCGCATTACGGAATTGGAAACCTGGGCGCACGATCACCCGGGCGGCCAATTGCATTCCCAGTACGATTGTCAGAAAAGAATCTTGTTATCGTATCAGATTCCATAGAGGTGAATTGAAGCCTGAAGAATACGAGGTCATGTTCAGGGCGGAGACTCGGCACTGGTGGTATCTTGGAATGGAAGCGATTGTGCGTTCTCTCCTCGATCGTTATTATGCGCGCCATGCGGGTTTGCAAATTCTCGATGCGGGATGTGGAACCGGCGCGGCGCTGACAACTTATTTGGCCGATTACGGCCGCGTGACCGGCTTCGACCTCTCCGAACTGGCGCTTGGATTTACCAAATTACGCGGCGCGCGCGAATTGGCGCGGGCCTCAGTCGAATATGCGCCGTTCGCTTCCGAGTCGTTCGACCTCGTGACCAGCTTCGAGGTCCTGTATGAACGAGGCGTAGCGAGCGATGTGCGCGCATTGCGAGAATTCTTTCGCGTCTTGAAGCGCGGCGGCCGCCTGCTTCTTCGCCTTCCCGCGTATGATTGGCTGCGCGGCCGGCACGATGAAGCGGTCTTCACCGTGCGGCGTTACACATCCCGGCAGGTCGAAGACCTTCTGCAAAAATCCGGATTTGTCATCGAACGTCTTTCATACGTGAACATGATTCTCTTCCCGCTGGCGTTGATCAAGCGAACGCTGGAACGGATTCTGCCGGCTCGAAACGCCGCCTCCGATCTGACCTTCAACCTGGGTCCGTTAAACGGACTCCTGCGCGCCGCCCTCGCCGCGGAAGCGCCGCTTGTTGCACGCGCCCGCCTGCCGTTCGGATTGAGCCTGATCGCGCTGGCGCGTAAAACCTGATTTCGATGGAAACTCCAATTGTCCCCAACCGTTTATCCAGCATCAGCGCGGTCTTTCCCGCTTATAACGACGGCGGCACAATTCCCAGCATGATTCTGACGGCGCTGATCGCACTGCGTGAAGTAAGCGACGATTTTGAGATCATCGTGACGGACGACGGCAGTACCGATTACACGGGGCAGATTCTGGATGAGATGGCGGTGCGTTTTCCCGAGTTGCATGTAATTCATCACACGGTCAATCAGGGATATGGCGCGGCCTTATCCAGCGGATTTCACGCCGCGGCCAAGGACTGGGTCTTTTACACGGACGGCGACGCGCAATACGATCCGCGTGAATTGATCGAGTTGGTGAAAGCCCTGCGCCCCGGCGTGGACGTGGTCAACGGCTACAAGATTTCGCGCAGTGATCCGCTGATTCGAAAGATCGTTGGCAGGTTGTATCATTGGTTCATCAGCCTTCTGTTCGGAATCCGATTGCGCGATGTGGATTGCGATTTCCGCTTGATCCGGCGCAAAATTTTCGATGAGATTCAATTGGAAAGTCGGAGCGGCGCGATTTGCGTTGAGATGATCAAGAAGATTCAAGACCTCGGTTATGCGTTTGCTGAAACGCCCGTGCATCATTATTTTCGACAATACGGCAAATCCCAGTTCTTTAACTGGCCGCGTTTAGTGCGCGTGGCGCGGCGGCTCTTGAATCTATATTGGAAGCTGGTCGTTCGAAAGGAACATTTGAAGGCGGCCAAACCATGAGCGCGAATTTCGAAGCCGTCTTCTCCGGCCAGCGAGCGCTCGTCAGCGGGGGATTGGGCTTCATCGGCAGTCATCTAGCGCGGCGTTTGGTGGAATTGGGCGCACGCGTTTCGATTGTGGATAATCGCGATCCGCTATCCGGCGCCAATTATTTCAACATCGCTGATATCGAAAAACAAATCCGGCTCATTCCTGCGGATGTGAACGATCAGAAGCAGATGGAGCCGCTGTTGGACAGCCATCAATTTTTATTCCAGCTGGCCGCGCAAACCAGTCATCTGGGAAGCATGCAGGATCCTCGCAAGGACCTTGAAGCCAACGCGGTGGCGCAACTCACTGCTTTGGAATTTTGCAGGATGCACAATCCGGGAATTCGAATCATATTTGCCAGCACGCGTCAGATCTATGGCCGCTCGCAATATCTTCCGGTGGATGAAAGTCATCCCTGCGCGCCGGTGGATTTCAACGGCGTGAGTAAACTGGCCGGTGATCTATATCATGTAATCTACCATCGTAATTACGATATGTGGACGAGTGTTCTGCGTCTGACCAATGTGTACGGTCCGCACATGCGTATCAAGGATGCCCGGCAGAATTTTATCGGCTGGTGGTTTCGCCAATTGCTGGAGGGTGATGAGATTCAAGTGTACGGTGAAGGAAGACAAATTCGCGATCCGAATTATGTGGACGATGCAGTGGATGCGTTGTTATTATGCGCCGCGCACCCATCTGCGCGCGGGCAGGTCTACAATCTCGGATCGGAACCGGTCAACCTGCTTGCGCTTGCGCAATTGATGATCGAAGTCAACGGAGGGGGAACGTACCGGCTGGCGCCATTCCCTGATGAACTCAAACAGATCGACATCGGCGATTACTGCGGCGATTACACAAAGATTCGCACCTCGCTGGGTTGGGTGCCGCGCACCGCCCTTCGTGATGGGATCGAACGCACATTCGCGTTTTACCGCCAAAATCGAAACCATTATCTTTGATGGACAACGTTCCCGCACGTGTCGGACTCTTCCACAAACATCCGGCTATTGGCTTTGCGGTATAATCGAAACATAGGGACAAGACTCCCAACCTTGGGGATGACAGGCTTCGACGGGAGAGGCTGGTCCCGGAATGCGAGCCGAGAGGCGCCGAACTCGTAAACTCAGCGCAAACCTTAAGTGCCAACCGCACTTCCTACGCTGCTATGCCTCTCGCTGTATAAGCGACTGACATAACAGCCGCTCTCCATAGCGAGAGCGCGTCCACCGGCCCCGTGCTCCACCCGGAGACGGACTGGGCGAAACAATGGTGGAGTGCTGCGCATGACTCTGCTAATTGCGCTTAAGACCAGCAGATAACTGCAAGGTTACTGGCCCGCCGAGATCCTTGCAGTGATGAACATCGGCAGGCTACGCTCGTAGATTTCCGAGGGTCGAATCTTTCGGACGCGGGTTCAATTCCCGCCATCTCCACTCACGTACTCCCACGCGGGAGTACGTTTCGTTTAAAATGAACGACCTATGAAAAAACTTCTTTGCATCGGATTCCTGCTCCTTATCTCTGCCTGCCAAAGTGCGACGACTACACCCGCGCTGAATCCTGCCCCGAGCACAGCGACTCCCACTCCGCCGGTCATTGCCTCCGTTACCCCCGCGCCGTCCCTCACCCCGACGGTTTCATTCACGCCGCCTCCCACGGCTCTGCCGCGCTTCTTTACTGAAGACTTCAACGGCTCTCTCCCGAACTGGTCTATTTTGCAGAGCAGTGGCGCGGATATTCCGCAAACCAGTCTCGAAAACGGATTCCTCGTCTTCCATTTGCCCACTGCATACAATTGGGTTTATGCCATCCTCGGTTCCGAGACCTATGCCGATGTCCGCCTCGACGCGTTGACCGAAAGCCGCGGCGCCAGCCCCGAATCGATCGGCGTGGTCTGTCGTTACAGCGAACAGAACGGCTGGTACGAATTTAATATCTCGCAGGACGGAACGTACAACGTGCTGTTCGGTCAATGGCTGGCAGAGGGAGTCGCGCAATATAGGCCGATTGCAAGCGATTCCACTCCATACCTGAAAACGAACGGTGAACAAAATGAGATCGGCCTGGCTTGCCAGGATCAATATCTCTACTTATACCTGAACGGCAAATTGTTCCGCAAATTGGATGTGACGCGCTTCGGCCTCGTCGAGGGCAAAGTGGGCCTGACTGTTTCCTCGTTCGAAAGCCCCGGCGTGATCGGCGTATTCGATTGGCTGAAAGTTAGCGAGCCGGCACAGTAACCGCCCGCAAATTTTCAGATGGGGGAACTTTATCGCAAAACCTGCTCAGATGGAGAAGGTTTTGTTGATTAAATTTCTACATGCTGTTAACGGAATTCTTGCATCCGTGGGGTATCCTGTGACCAGTAAATTTATGCCATTGTGGGCAACCGGCTTCCAATGGCAGTGACAAGGAGCAAATCCATGGGAAAGATTATAGGCATTGACCTGGGTACGACCAACAGTGTGGTGGCCGTGATGGAAGGCGGCCAGCCGGCTGTGATCTCCACTGCAGAGGGCGGGCGGCTGTGTCCGTCAGAGGTGGCTTTTAATAAAAACGGCGAGCGGCTCGTCGGTCAGACCGCGAAGCGGCAAGCCGTGATCAATTCCGAGAACACCATTTACTCCATCAAACGTTTCATGGGCCGTCATTATGAAGAGATCGAGTCCGAGCGCAAGATGGTTCCGTATGAAGTGGTGCGCGGCAGTGCGGACGATGTAAAGGTGAAGATTCCGATCACCGGCCGCGAATACAGCCCGCAGGAAATCAGCGCGATGATTTTGGGCAAGCTCAAAGCGGACGCCGAGGCTTACCTCGGCGGCCCGGTGACCCAGGCCGTCATCACAGTCCCCGCTTACTTTAACGATAGCCAGCGTCAGGCCACGAAAGACGCGGGCAAGATCGCGGGCCTGGAAGTGATGCGTATCATCAACGAACCGACCGCCTCCGCATTGGCCTACGGTTTGGATAAAAAGAAGGACGAAACGATTCTCGTCTTCGACCTGGGCGGCGGCACATTCGATGTGTCGGTTCTGCAAGTGGGCGAGGGCGTGATCGAAGTGAAAGCCACCAACGGCGATACGCACCTGGGCGGCGACGACTGGGATCAACGCGTCGTCAACTGGGCGGCGGATGAATTCAAGAAAGAACAGGGCATTGACCTGCGCAACGATCGGCAGGCCTTACAACGCCTGCGCGAAGCGGCTGAAAAAGCCAAGATCGAACTTTCGTCTGTAATGGAGACCGAGATCAACCTGCCGTATATTACAGCGGACGCTTCCGGCCCGAAACACATGCAACTGAAGTTGACGCGCGCCAAATTCGAACAGATGACCGCCGACTTGCTCGAACGTTGTCGTAAACCGTTCGAATCTGCGCTCAAGGATGCAGGCCTGGATGCCGGCAAACTCAATGAAGTGGTGCTGGTGGGCGGTTCGTCTCGTATGCCGATGGTTCAGGAACTGGTTCGTAAACTGACAAACGGCAAGGAACCGAATAAAGGCGTCAACCCGGATGAGGTGGTGGCGGTCGGCGCGGCCATTCAAGGCGGCGTGCTCGGCGGCGAGGTGAAGGATATTCTGTTGCTGGATGTAACTCCGCTTTCGCTGGGCGTGGAGACGATGGGCAACGTGATGACCGTCATGATCGAACGCAATACGACCATCCCGGTACGCAAGACCGAAACCTATTCGACCGCGGCCGATAATCAAACGGCGGTTGATATTCATATCCTGCAGGGCGAACGCCCGATGGCGGCGGATAATATGTCGCTGGGACGCTTCCGCCTGGATGGAATCCCACCGGCCCCGCGCGGTATTCCGCAAGTCGAAGTCACCTTCGATATCGACGCCAACGGCATTTTGAACGTGACTGCGAAAGATAAGGCCACCGGTAAGGAACAGAAGGTAACGGTTACGGCTTCGACGAATTTGAACAAAGGCGATATTGACCGCATGGTGCAGGAAGCGCGCCAGCATGAAACTGAGGACAAGAAACGCCGCGAGATCATCGACGCCCGCAATACCGCCGACAACCTGGTCTATCAAACCGAGAAAGCGTTACGCGACCTGGGCGATAAGGTTCCGTCTGCGGAACGAGGCTCGATTGAAGGCAAGGTCAACGATCTTAAGTCTGCGGTGCAAACAGACGACTTGAATCGCATCCGCAGTGCCAGCAGTGAAGTGGAGCACGCCTTCCATGCCTTGAGCCAACAGCTTTATGCACAAGGACAGCCTCAGCCCGAAACAGGCGGTCCATCCACACCTCCGCCGAACGATGGCGATGTGATCGACGGCGAAGTAAAAGAATAACATAACAGTAAAATAAACGAGCGGTCATTCAAAGGCCGCTCGTTTTTCCATTTAAACGGATAATTTCATGAGAGTTTTGTGAGAGTACCTGCGCGCTATCTGCGCCTCCAGACGGCTCTAATTTTTCTGATATATAATCTTTTCCATGCGTCGAAATTTTCGCTATTTGTGGCTGTTACCTTTGATATTAATATTGTGCATCGGTGCATACTTTTTGCCGCCGATCCACGAACGTTTGAGCTGGCGGCTGGATGAACTGCGTACGAACGTGAAATATTTTTTCAATCCGCCCGAGCAGGCTGTCTATCAGCCCACGCAACAAGCGCAGATGAATCTTCTGGTGACTCAGGCGCTTCAAACTTTATCGGTCACGCTTACGCCTCAAGCGACCTCGACTCCCACGCCGGGCCCAACGCCGACTCCCACGATTCCCGCCACGCCTTTGCCTGCTTCCGTTAATTTGAAAGGATTCGTCTATGAGGACCAGCATGGGCGCTGGAATTATTGCGGCCCCACCAACTTTGCGATGGCGTTGAGCTTTTGGGGCTGGAAGGGCAATCGCGATGACGTGGGCCGCGTGGTGATGCCGGGCAATACCAGCAGTGCAGGCAAACCCGTCAACGCGGATAAGAACGTGATGCCGTACGAATTTCAGGATTACATCGCGCAGTATGTACCGAGCCTGAGATCCGCTTTGCGGTACGGCGGCGACATTGATACCGTCAAACGGTTGCTGGCAGGCGGATTCCCTGTGGTGGCCGAAAAAGGTTATTACGAACGCGATTACACCGGCAAAGTCAGTTGGATGGGACATTATCAATTCGTCACGGGCTATGACGATGCAACCGGCGAATTGATCGTTCAGGATACCTATAACGACGGGCCGAACTTCCATATTTCATATCAAAAGTTCATGGAGGGCTGGCGTTCGTTCGACTTTTTGTTCGTGGTGGTCTATCCGCCTGAACGCGAAGAAGATGTGACGACCCTGCTCGGCCCGCTGGCCGATGCGGATATGGCGGCGCGTCACGCTTTGGCTGTGGCGCAACAGGAAAGTCAGAGCCTGACCGGCATAGATCGTTTCTTCGCCTGGTTCAACATTGGGACGAGCCATGTCGCATTGAATGAATATGCCGATGCGGCAGTCGCTTACGATCAGGCTTTCAATTTATACGCGGGGCTTTCAGGAGACAATACCACGCGTCCATATCGTATTTTATGGTATCAAACCGGCCCGTATTGGGCTTATTACTACACCCAGCGCTATGCGGATGTGATCAATCTCGCCAACGTGACTCTCAACGATACGATTGGCTCGCCAAAGCTGGAAGAATCGTTGCTATGGCGCGGCCGCGCCTATTATCTGACCGGTCAGACGCAGTTGGCCATCAACGATTACCGCGCCGCGTTGAAAGTCCACCCAAAATGGACTGCGGCTTTGCAGGCATTACAGGAATTGGGAGTTGGTACCTAGCCATGAGAGTTCTTCACTTTGCCGACGCGCATATAGACATGGCCAATTATGGCCGCCACGATCCCGAAACGGGTTTGCCGATCCGTGTGCTCGATTTTTTGAAATCGCTGGACGCGATCATCGACGCGGCGATTGACGAAAAAGTGGACATGGTCATCTTTGCGGGAGACGCCTACAAGGATCGTTCACCCGCGCCGACATTTCAACGCGAGTGGGGTAAACGCATCATCCGGCTTTCACAGGCCAAAATCCCAACCCTGCTTTTGGTGGGCAATCACGATCTTTCGCCAGCCGCCGGCCGCGCACACGCCATTCAGGAATTTGCAACGCTGAAGGTTCCCTTTGTGCGCGTGCTCGAAAAGCCTGAGTTTCTCGCGCCCAAGGATTTGTGGGATTTGCCCCTGCAAGTGATCGCCATGCCGTGGGTTTCACGTTCCGGTTTGATGGCTTCGCTGGAGATGAGCGCTGAGAATCCCGAGGAAGTTTTTTCGAATCTCGAAGCCCGCATCTCCGACTTGATCCAAACCTGGCTCGCCGAAGCAGATTCATCCCTGCCGATCATTCTCACCGCGCATGCCTCCGTGCAGGGCGCGGCCTTCGGATCGGAGCGTATGGTGATGCTGGGCGCGGATCTGGTCCTGCCGGGCGCGCTGGTCAAGGATCCGCGTTTGAGTTACGTGGCATTGGGCCATATTCACAAACCGCAGGATGTAAACGACGGGCATCAACCGCCGGTGGTCTATCCCGGCTCCATCGAGCGCGTGGATTTCGGCGAAGCCAAAGACGATAAATTCTTCGTGATCGTTGATATTCAAAAGGGCCGTGATACGTTGGTTGAGTGGCGAAAGCTCGAAGATGTGCGCCCGTTCATTGAACGGTGGATCGCCTTGAAGTCCAGCGAGAACGTGAACGAGGTGTTGAAATCCGCTTTGCCGAAAGCGAAGGAATTGGAGGGCGCGGTAGTGAAGCTCACCGTTGAATATCCGCGCGAGTGGGACGCTCTGATCGATGAGTCGGCCCTGCGCAAACAGGCGGAAAAGGCGTTCGAGTTTCATCTGGTGAAGAGACCGCAGTTGGAGGCGCGCATTCGACTGCCCGCCGATCAAACGGTGAGCAGTTTGTCTCCGCTCGAACTGCTGGATCAATATTGGCGCGCGGCCAAGTTCGATAAGAGCGAAGATGTGGACGCTCTGCAAAAACTGGCGCGGGAGATTATCGAAGAGGGTTCGGAGGAACAGGAACAGTGACGGAGAGCCGCCGCTGTTTTGTTGACTCGGCTTTTTATCTGTTGTACACTTTTCCCATCCCATTTGGCGAGGTCATTTCATGTCCCCACAACAAAGCGCGCGCTACCGCTGGTTTGTCGTTATCATATTTTTCTTCTTCATGCTCCTGCACCAGACCGATCGTTTGATGATCGGCCCGATGCAGCAGACCATCGAGGATCAATTCGGCATCAATGACACGCAGTGGGGGTTCATCAACTCGGGCGCGTTATTGGTTGGCACAATTCTGTATCCGATTTGGGGTTATTTATACGACCGTTACGCCCGCGCAAAATTACTGGCGCTGGCTTCGTTTATTTGGGGCGCAACCACCTGGATCAGCGCGATTGCTCCCACGTATAAAACCTTTCTGGTGACGCGCGCCTCCACGGGCATCGATGATTCATCCTATCCCGGTTTGTATTCGCTGATCGCCGATTATTTCGGGCCGAACTTGCGCGGCAAAATTTATGGATTACTGCAGTTGGCACAGCCCATCGGTTATCTGCTGGGCATGATCATGGCTTTGATGATCGCGCCGCTGATCGGCGGCTGGCGGCAGGCGTTCTATGTGACCGGTTCGCTGGGTCTGGTGGTGGCAGTACTGATCTTCTTCGGCGTAAAGGAAATGCCGCGCGGCAAAGCCGAGCCCGAGTTCGAGGGCAAGGAAGAGATGGGTCAGTTCCGCTTTTCATGGACAGAAGCCAAAGAAATCTTCAAGAAGCGCACCATGTGGTTTGTTTTCCTGCAGGGTTTTGCGGGCGTCATCCCGTGGAATGTGATCACGTTCTTCATCTTCGGTTATCTGATGACCGAACGCGGTTACGATAATAACTCTGTGCTGTTGACGATGGCTCCCGTCATTGTCATTCTGGCGCTGGGCTATTTTATAGGCGGCGCGCTGGGCGATTGGCTCTTCAAACGCACCAACAAGGGACGCATTCTCGTTTCGAGCGTGGGCGTAATTCTTGGCGCGGTTTTTTTGTATTTTGCGATACAAACTCCCGTCGAACAGCGGACGACCTTTCTTGTTTTTATGAGTGTGACGGCGATCTTCATGCCGCTCTCCTCGCCGAACGTAACGGCCACCGTTTACGATGTGACCGTGCCCGAGGTCCGCTCCACCGCGCAGGCTGTGGAATATTTCATCGAAAATATCGGCGCGGCCTTCGCCCCAATTTTGGCGGGCGTCCTCTCCATGGCCATCGGCAAGGGCGAAGCGATTTTGCGGATCTGCGTCACTGCCTGGGTGTTGTGCTTCATCTTTTATCTCGGCGCGTTGTTCACTGTGGATAAGGACATCCATCACCTGCGCGCGCAAATGGCCGAACGGGCGAAGTCTGTATGAATCACAAGGGCAGGTTTCAAACCTGCCCTTGATAATCTCGGCATACTTTCTCTAGCCTTTCCCCAAAATGTTCTGGATTGGTTATGACATTGAGTATCAGAATTGGACACCTTGTTAAGATTATTCAAAATGAAGAACCACGTTGGTAACGTTCTCTCTGGTAAATATGTCAACCTGGGCAATGGTTTTGCCTTTTGTAAACAACAGCGACCACGCTTTCCCCATCTCTCTTGAGCTGGAATCAGTGACTGCAAGCGGTTCCCACCCCGCAACCGGGGCTTCTTCCTTGTAAAAACGCTGTACGGTAAGAATATCAACATCGGCAATTGTGTAGTGATAGCCGATACTATTATCTTTAACCTCTACAGCGCCCGGAAAAATGGGCAGGCCCTCCCATGTGTTGACCGGCGTACTCGGTAGTTGAGATGGGGAAGATGTACCTGTTTGAATTGGTGTACAGGCCGCCAGCAACAAGGAGATAATAATCAAGATAGAATGTTTATGCATGCTTACTCCTTTCCAAAGCTCTAGAGTTGCGTTGATTGTGGCTGTTGTTTATTCGGGGCACCACAAGACACACCTCCGGCCCATGCAGTATCTTTCCGAAAGAATTTTTTGAGCAACATACGGCCTTCCTTCGTATTCACTATACCCTCTCCTAAGGTCTTCCTCAACTGGAAAAAATACCAGCTTTTACGTTTCGTATTCAAAGTCCTTGGGGGAAATTTTCGCGCGCTCAGACCGTCACCTGCGCGCGCAAATGACCGAACGGGCGAAGTCTGTATGAATCACAAGGGCAGGTTTCAAACCTGCCCTTGTTCCTGATGTACTTTCGCTGGGTTTATTGACTTTGAACTGGCACTTGGAAGCGTAAGTGGTAATTGCCGATCAACGGAGGAATGACAGACGGTGTTACGTTGGACTCCTGAGCATTTAGATAATCGGCGCAAGGGCCAATAGTCAAGTCGAGGTTCAGCTCCAGGGATTTGTGCGAGTTGGCATTCATATCATATTCGTAGGTTATTTCGATTGGACCGCCGGACTTGCCAGAAATTTGCGCGTCGCGCTGGCGAAAGGTTAGAGAGACTGCAGGATCAGTGATAATGTATGGGTTGCAGATCGTATCCTCCACATCGTTTTCAGTGACAACCGATTCCAGGCCCGCGATCTTGAAGTTCAGTTTCAGCTGGTTCGAATTGGCGCGCGCCCAGTTGAGCGTTACAACGGGCGGATGTTTCATCGGCGCAAAAACGGTGGGCAGGGCAGTTTGGTTGTATGCCCCGGCCGGCTGGTATAAACTGCTCCAGATTTTTCCGGCCCCATAGACCGCGCCGACTCCCATCAGAATCAGCAGGGTGGGAATCGCGATCCGCCGGAATATGTTCATGTTTTTCATTGCCGACAAATTCTCCTTATTTGACAAGTATTCTTTATAACAAATTAAAAACTTTAGGGAATGGAGACCCAATTTGTGGCGCGCGATACCTCTCCTTTATCAATAACGCCCAAATGACGGCCACTGCAGAGCCAATGTAGCACGATGCCGGGTTTTCCTCAACTGGGAAAAATACCAGCTTTTACGCTTCGTATTTAAAGTCCTTGGGGAAATTTTCCCGCGCCCAGACCATCACCTGCATACGGGAACTCAACCCCAACTTTCGTAAAATGTTCGAAACATGATAGGCCGCGGTTTTGACGGAGATTCCCAATGTTTCCGCAATGTGTTTGTTGCCATATCCTTCCAGCAACAGGCGCAAAGTTTGCCGTTCACGTCCGGTTAGTTTCTTCCATTTCTCCAGCGCTTCCTGCCGCCATAGATTTGCCTGAGCCAATTGTTCCTCGGTAAAGAGATTGGCGCCGCTCAGCGCCTGCTGGATGGTTGCCGCCAATTTTTCTTCAATTTCTTTCTTATTCAAAATGCCTCTTGCCCCGCCGTCTATTGCCGCAGTGAGATAAGCGGCATGCACCTCTTCGGTTAATGCAATAAAAATAGGCTCGTATTGGTCGGTTTTTGTCTCGCCGCGGCGGCTGAAAATATTTGGCTGAAGCATCTTTACATCCAGAAGGATGACTTTCGGATGTTTTTCGAGGATTGTCTTCTGCGCTGTATACCAATTCCCCTCTACCCCAATTACCCTGATCCCGGGCATGTTGTCCAGAATCGCCTGTATTCCCTTGAGCGCAACCAGATCTTCATCCACGATGAATATGGTCGTTAGATTTTCTGGAAACATAAAAACTACCCCAATCCCTCCTCCACCATTCTTCACCGTTATTATAGCAGGTATAGACCAATGGCTTAATAGCCGTTTTTCCTGCGATTAGTGGACGAATCGCATATATCGGGAAGGCGCGAGGCGTTATACAATAAATAAAACCTCATTTTTATGGGAGCCATGATGGTCAAAATCGTTGCCGATACCACTTGCGGCCTGCCGCGCAGTCTTTGCGAAGAGCGCGGGATTCCATTACTTCCACAAGTCGTTATCTTTGGGGATCAATCCTTTCACGATGACCGCGAATTGGACACAGCCGCCTTTCTCCAAAAATTGAAAGCCTCGCCCGCTTTACCCAAGACCTCCGCGCCCGAACCCGGTTTGTATCAACCCATTTTCCGCGAAGCGCTGGAAAAGCAGGAAGCGGTCATCGTGATCGCGCCCTCGAACAAGATCAGCGGAACGGTCCGCTCGGCGCAGATTGCCGCGCAGGATTTTCCCAGCCTGGATGTGCGCATCGTAGATTCGCTGACCGCTTCGTGCAACCTCGGGTCGTTGGTGTTGGTGGCGGACGATATGTCCAGGGCGGGCTGTTCGGCGGATGAGATCGTGGCAAAGTTGAACGACATGATCCCGCGCGGACGCATTTACTTTGTGGTGGATACGCTGGAGTATTTGGCCAAAGGCGGCCGCATTGGCGGAGCGCGCGCCCTGCTTGGGGAATTGATTCAGATCAAGCCGATTCTGACTTTAACCGGCGGTCAGGCCGAGGCTTATGAACAACAACGCACGCGCAGAAACGCGGTGGCGCGTCTGTTGGAGATTGCCGTGGAACAATGCACGGGCGGCGAGAACGCTCATTTAAGCGTGCTACAAGTTGCGGCGGAGGAGGAGGCGCAGGCGCTCGTCGAGGAGTTGAAAGCGCGTATTCATGTATCCGCCATTCCCATCTATGAGCTTCCGCCGGCAATCGTTGTCCATGCCGGGCCCAAAGCCATGGGGCTGGGCTTTTTTCTCTAATGGTATAATTTTGCCGCCTATTTTCAAATTTTCCACATTGGTGGTGTGAGGAGCTTGTCATGTCAGGTCATTCAAAATGGTCAACGATCAAACGCAAGAAGGGCGCGGCAGACGCCAAGCGCGGCGCGGTCTTCACGCGTTTGACGCGCGAACTGGTGATGGCGGCGCGCGAGGGCGGGAGTGATCCTGAGTCGAATTTCCGCCTGCGATTGGCTGTTGAAAAAGCCCGTGCCGAGAACATGCCCAAAGATAATATCGAGCGCGCCGTCAAGCGCGGCTCCGGCGAGGATAAGGAAGGCGCGGCTTTCGAGGAGCTGATGCTCGAAGGATACGGCCCGCACGGTTCGGCTGTAATGGTTACATGCGTGACCGATAATCGCAATCGCACAGTGGCCGATCTGCGCCATACCTTCAGCAAGGCGGGCGGAAACATGGCTGAGCCGGGCGCGGTCGGCTGGCAGTTCGACCGCAAGTGTTACTTCGCCTTTCCATCCAGCCAGATGTCCTATGAAAAGGCGTTTGATCTGGCAGTGGTGGCCGGCGCGGATGACGTGGTGGACGCGGGCGATACGATCGAAATCTATGGCCCGGTCGAAGCGTTCAAGACCATCGCCGACTCATTACAGCAGGTGCATGTTCAATCCGAGGAGGCCGGTTTGCGCATGATCGCCAAACAGGAAATCGAATTGAACACCGAGTCCACTCTGCAGGTTTTGAAATTGATCGACGCGCTCGAAGAACTTGACGACGTGCAGGATGTGTATCACAACGTGCGGCTTTCTGAAGAGGCCCTGGCCGCACTCGAATCGGCTGAGTAATTATTGGGGCGCAACGGATTGCGCCCTTTTTATTTAATGACTCTCGCTCTGGGAATCGACCCCGGCACAGCAACCACCGGCTATGGAATCGTCCGCCTCGAACCGGACGGAGGGCTGGTCGCCGTTGCATTCGGCGTTATCACCACTCCAAAGGAATCCTCCGCTTCCGCGCGGCTGGAAATGCTCTATAACCAAATGCGCGCGCTGTTGAAAAAATATAAACCTGAAACTGCCGCCGTTGAAAAATTATTCTTCTCGCGCAATGTGACCACCGCCATCGCAGTGGGGCAGGCGCGCGGCGTGGCTTTGCTCGCATTACAGCAAGCCGGGCTGGAGATCTTCGAGTACACGCCGAACGAGGTCAAGCAGGCGGTGGCGGGCTACGGTTCGGCCGACAAGCGGCAAGTGCAGGAAATGGTGCGGACGTTGTTACTGCTCGATTCGATTCCCAAGCCCGACGATGCCGCCGACGCTCTGGCAATTGCCATCACGCATTTAAATACGAAGCGATATTAAATTGCCTCAGCCTGCCCTTTATCCTTTTTATCTATGTTCATCTGTGGTTAAATAGAACCATGATTGCAACCTTGCGCGGTGAGATTTCACAAATTGAAGACAACGCCCTCATCCTCGAGGTCGGCGGCGTAGGACTGCGCGTCTTTGTCCCGGCGCCTCTGCGCGGGCGCGCGAAAGCCGGCGAAGCCGTATTTTTGTTCACGCATCTTGTCGTCCGCGAAGACGCGCTGACGTTATACGGATTCGAGTCGCAGGCCGACCGCGAACTCTTCAATCTACTGCTCGGCGTGGACGGAGTCGGCCCGAAAGTGGCGTTATCGGTGCTATCAACTCTCACGCTGGACGCGGTTCAGCGCGCGGTCTTTGCCGAGGAAAGTGAAATTCTCAGCCGCGTGCCCGGCGTTGGAAAGAAAACCGCGCAAAAGATCGCCCTGCATTTACACGACAAACTCAAGCCCACCGACGCGCTCAAATCCATGGCGGCCATGTCCGATGTGGATTCGGAGGTGCTGGCCGCGTTGACCGCGCTCGGTTATTCCGTGGTCGAAGCGCAAGCCGCCATTCAGGCTCTGCCGAAGGATGCGCCCGGGAATGTGGAGGAACGTCTGCGCATGGCGCTGGGATATTTCCAGTAAATGGAAACAGCGAACAGCCAGCCGCGGGCGGACACAAGTCCGCTCGTTTTGTTAAATGATCTCGGAGGAAAATATGCTGGACACAAAAATTGCTTTCATCGGCCCCGGTGTGATGGCAGAAGCCATGATCGCGGGCTTACTGCGTCAGAAACTAGCCGAACCGGATAATTTGACCGCCTCCGGGCCGCACACAGAACGCGGCGAAGAACTGCGAAAAAAATATAAAATTCGAGCGACAACCGATAACGCCTCTGCCGCTGCGAGCGCGGATGTGATCGTGCTTTCGGTCAAGCCGCAGAGATTGAGCGAAGTGATGAAAGGCTTCAAGACTCTGCGCGCCGATGCGCTGGTGCTTTCGATTGTGGCAGGCGCGTCCATCCAAAAGATCAGCGCGGGTTTGAAACATAAGATCATTGTGCGTTCGATGCCGAACACTCCCGGGCAGATCGGCGAAGGCATCACGGTTTGGAGCGCCTCGAAGGAAACGACTAAAGAACATCGTGAGTTGGCGCGTACGATTCTCGGCGCGCTGGGCGATGAAGTTTTTGTGGAAGATGAAAGTTACCTTGATATGGCTACTGCGCTCTCGGGCACGGGGCCTGCGTATGTATTTCTTTTTACTGAGGCCCTAATTGATGCCGGCGTGCACATGGGATTCCCGCGCCGCATCGCCGAACAGTTGGTCTTGAAAACCATCCAGGGCTCGGCTTCGTTTTACGAGCAGGCTCAGCGTCACCCGGCCGCGCTGAGAAATCAAGTCACTTCACCGGGCGGCACATCTGCCGAGGCTTTGTATTATTTGGAGAAGGCCGGTTTTCGCACGGCGGTCTCGCGGGCGGTATGGGCCGCCTATCAGCGCTCGGTGGAACTGGGTAGGGAACAACCCGGACACCTCCATGAAGCGTACAAGGAGGATGAGACATGAGACCACCCGAACGAATCGAAACCGCGCGGCTGATTCTCCGCCCGCCTCATCCGGACGATGCGCCTGCGATCTTCGCCAAATGGACTCGCGACCCCGAGGTTACGCGCTTCCTGGTCTGGCGTCCGCATGAGCGCGTGGAACAGAGTCAGACGTTCATTCAAAGCTGTCTCGAGGCGTGGGAAAAGGACGCGCGTTTTCCATATATGATCACGCTTAAAGAGAACGGCGCTGTAATCGGTATGATCGAGCCGCGCATAGACGGCTCGGAGATCGAACTTGGTTATTTACTGGCGCGCGCCGAATGGGGTCGGGGATATATGACCGAAGCGGTGCGCGCGGTCATTGACTGGGCCTTTGCACAACCAGCGATCTATCGCGTTTGCGCTGTGACGGATTTGGAGAATGCCGCCTCGCGGCGCGTAATGGAAAAGGCCGGCATGCAATACGAAGGAATTTTACGAAAATTCAGCCTGCATCCCAATCTCAGCGATGTGCCGCGTGATTGTTATGTCTATTCCATTGTGAAGGAAATGTAACGGGCCGCGGGCTTTGAAAACTTTTGCCATGTTCCCTACGTTATAATTTCGGGGCGTTTGATCGATCCATATGTCGCTTATCGCTGTCTCCTCTCTCTCCAAGTCCTTCGGCGCGGAAGACCTCTTCGCCGGCGTTTCTTTTTCCGTGGCGAAGGACGCGCGGCTGGCGCTCGTTGGGCCGAACGGAATCGGCAAGACGACTCTTTTGCGCATCCTCGCCGGACTCGAAGAACCGTCTGCGGGAGCAGTGACGCGCGCCAGGAATCTGCGCATAGGGTATCTTCCACAGGAAGCGGACTTTCAACTCGAAGGCACGTTGTGGGATGTGTGTTTGGCGGAGTTCAAAGACCTGATCCGCCAGCAGGATGAGTTGGGAAAACTCGAGAGCGAAATGTCCAACCTGTCGAAACGGGAGCAGGCTTTGGATCGGTACGGCGCGCTGCAACACGAATTCGAACGGCGCGGCGGTTACGTCTATCAAACCCGAATCAAACAGGTGCTGACCGGTCTCGGCTTCGACCCATCCGATTTCGATATGCCGCTCGATCATTTATCCGGCGGACAGCGCACGCGCGCACATTTGGCGCGGCTGTTATTATCGAATCCCGATTTGTTACTGCTCGATGAGCCGACCAATCATCTCGATATCGCCGCGGTGGAATGGCTCGAAGGTTATCTCTCGCAATGGGGCGGCGCGGCAGTGATCGTTTCGCATGACCGTTATTTTCTCGATCATGCCTGCAATGCCCTGCTCGAAATGGCGGCGAGCGGATCGGAATTTTATCGCGGCAATTACAGTTTATATTTGCGCGAACGCGAGAATCGCTGGAATCATCGCGTGGAGATTTTCGAATCGGAACGCGGAAAGTTATTGCGCGATGTGGAATACATCAAGAAAAATATTGCCGGGCAGAACACACAACAAGCCAAGGGCAAATTGCGGCGGTTGACGCGTGTGGTGCAGGCCGTCGAACAGGTGGGCATGGATGCGGTGACTAGCATGAATTGGTCGCAGTTGGATGTGGAGACGACGACCAGCCCCTTCAGCGTGGAGGAAGCCGAACGGCGCGTGCGCGCACTGCGGCCGCCTCGACGCGCCATGCCAGACCTCGGCCTGCATCTGCGTTCGACGAGTCGCTCCGGCGATCTGGTGATTCGTACGCGCGGTCTCGAAGTGGGCTACCGGGATCATTTGTTGTTCCGCGCGCCGGATATCGAATTGCGCCGCACCGATTGCGCGGCCCTAATCGGCCCGAACGGCGCGGGAAAATCCACGTTTCTCAAAACGATTCTCGGCCAGCTTGAACCGCTGAACGGTGAAGTGATTTTGGGCGCCAGCCTGCGCATCGGATATTTCGCGCAGGCGCATGAAGGACTCGACCCCGAAAAAACAGTGCTGGATGAAATCCTGGCGGCCTCGCCGGGTATGTTGCCGTATCAAGGACGCGACTATCTCGGTCAATATCTTTTTTCGGGCGACGATGTGTTCAAGCGCGTGTCCATGCTTTCGGGCGGCGAGCGCGGACGTTTGGCGCTGGCCAAGCTCGCCTTGAGCGATACGAACTTGTTATTACTCGATGAGCCGACCAATCATTTGGATATTCCCTCGCAGGAAGTGTTGCAATCCGTGCTGGACGCGTATAAGGGGACGATCCTGCTCGTCACGCACGATCGTTATCTGGTGGACGCGCTGGCGACGCAGATTTGGGAGATCGATCCCGGCGAGTCGCAAATGGTTGTGTTCAACGGCACGTATTCGCAGATGAAGGACGAACGCGGGAAACAGGTGGAACAGGTGAAAATTGAAGCACCAACTCCTGCTCCGATGAAACGTAAAGCGCAGAGCGGAAAAACGAAGGAGGAAAGAAGGAAGATCGCTCAGATGCAGGAATTGGAAAATGTGATCGCCGCGCTCGAATCGGAACTGGGGACTTTATCCGCCGCGTTGGAGAATCCTCCCGCTGAAGCGGCCGCAGTGGCGCGGCTGGGCCAGGAGTATGCGCGCCTTCAAAAGGAGATGGATGAGAAATTGAACGAGTGGGAGAAGATGCAGGGATAACTTTCGTTTGTCATTTCGAACGAAGGGAGAAATCTTATTCTTTGCAAAAACAAGATTTCTCCTCGCTGCGCTCGTCGAAATGACGGAATAGTCTCTATCTCGAATTCATGTTAATTTAAATCAACAGGCCGAGAGACTTCTCTCGGCCTGTTATTCTCTATACTGTGAAGCTCTCGTTTGGTTTCAAAACCACCGCTTTGGTCTTGGTTTCCTTTTGCACGCGCGCGGCCCACGCCTCCGCATCCTGCTTGATCACACCCCAGGTATTGTAGTGGATTGGAATGACTGTTTTGGGTTGAAGGAATTTTACGGCGCGCAGTGCGTCGTCCGGGCCCATGGTGAAATTATCGCCGATGGGAACGACGGCAAGATCGAGTCCTTCTTCACCGATCAGTTTCATGTCGCCGAACAAGCCGGTATCTTGCGCCAAATAAATTTTCTTGCCGTCATTGGTTGTGAGCAAAAAGCCGCACGGATTGCCGCCGTTCGAACCATCCGGCAAAGCCGAGCCGTGCAAGGCGAGAGTCAGTTTTAGATAGCCGAAAGGATGTTTGTGTCCGCCGCCGAGATGCTGGCCGTGGGCTTCAACTCCCTGGTTACTGCACCAGACTGCAATTTCATTTACGCTGATGATGAGCGCCTTTGTCCGTTTGGCGATGGCGATCGCGTCGCCAACGTGATCGCCGTGTCCGTGGCTGATAAGAATATAGTCCGCCTCCACAGCCTCGGGGGAGAGAGAAGCGGCGGGGTTGTCCGTCAGGTACGGGTCCACGATCAGCTTATATCCGCCGGTCTCTAATCCAAGAGTTGCATGCCCATACCAAGTCAATGTAGTAGTCATGGAAGCCTCCATTTAGCAATGGAAATAAGTATACTGCCGTTTGCGGCTTGACCGAAGGATTCCATCATGGGATTTTCGATTCGGGCGGAAAATTAAGGCGGCGCGTGAAGCTTACGCGTAAAACCACGCCGGAGGCCTTACAGTTTCATTTCTTATTCCCTTTGGGCTATGGAAAAACAGACCGGCAGGCTATAAAATAAAGCGGAATTTCTCGAATGGACTGACTGAGGCCTGAATGAATAAACGCGTATTGACTCTGTTGCTCTTCTATGTAGTGTTCGCGGTCTTGTTTGTGCTGACGCTGACGCTGAAGATTCCGTCGTTCATTGCATTGCCGCTTTTTCTGGCGGCGCTGATCGCGATCCTGCTATACACGCTTATACCCTATCTGCCGCCCATGTGGGCCGGAAGAGTCCGCCGAACGGGAAAACATGCTAGAGCAATGGTGCTGTCGAAGCGAAACAAAAACAGCGCGGCTGGGGCCGATCACTGGCTGGATGTGCAGGTGCGGGTGACGCCCGAGGCCGCGGACGCGTTCGAGGCAAAGATGAAATGTAAAATGTCTCAGTCTGCCAAATTGCAGGAGGGGAGCGAAGTTTTCGTGTTTTTCGATCCGGCCGATAAAAAACGCGTCATCCTTGAAGGCTGATAAAAGAAAAAATAAGAGCGGCTAATGCCGCTCTTATTGATCGTATTTATCCTGCATCGAGAGCACATCATCAACCGGTTCCAAATGAGTGTGGATGATGGTATCCGGCAACACTTTGCGGATATCGCCCTCGAAATTCTCGGCGATGCGGTGCGCGTCGCGGACGGTCCACTGGCCCGGCACCAATACATGCACCGACACGAAGCGCCGCGCCGCTGATTGTCGCGTACGCAGGGCATGAAAATCCACGCCGCGCTGGCGGTATTTGGCGACCACCTCCTCGATCAGCTTTTGCTCGGCCTGAGGCAGCGCGGCATCCATCAACCCTGAAACGGAGCGGCGGATGAGACGGATTCCTGTCCATGTGATATTTAACGCCACCGCGATGGCGATAATCGGATCGAGAATGTTCCAGCCGGTCAATGCGACGAACGCGATTCCCACCACGACCCCAACCGTAGTCCAAACGTCCGTCATCAGATGTTGCGCGTCCGCTTCGAGCGTGATCGAGTTCCGCTTCCGTCCGACCCGTAACAGGATTTGGGCCACGATCAAATTGATCAGCGCGGCAGAAATGGAAACGACCAATCCCAAATTCAGTTGTTCCAATGCGCGCGGTTGGAGCAGGCGTTGGATGGCGCTGATAACGATTCCTGCCGCCGCGATCAGAATAAGCGCGCCCTCTGTGAAGCTGGAAAAATATTCCGCCTTGCTGTGGCCGTACGCGTGACTTTCATCCGGCGGCAGCGCGGCAATGAACAGCATACCGAGCGCCATGGCCGCCGCCACTAAATTAACGCCCGACTCGATTGCATCCGAAAGAAAACCGACCGAATCGGTTAACAAAAAGGCGAAAATTTTAAGGATGATCGTCGCGATGGCCGCCATAATAGACAGCCACGCGAAACGCGTAAGCGAGGCGCGGTTGATGGGGGAATCTGGGTTGTCCATGGGTTGTTGAGTCATTTCAAAGAATGAAGTAATTATAAAGTATCAGGCCGTGTTCATCCCGCCCCTATTTTAGCTTCGCATTGGCTCACAGCCTTTACGCGATTTGAAATTTGATCGAATTGGAATGATTACATTCACGATCCAGCGCCGGGAATGAACAGGGAAAATTCGCTCATAAGAAAATGAATAAACGAAAGATTGTTGAGTGAGATCAGGACGAGCAGAATCAGCATGACCGCGTGGAACGCTTTGTTACCGGCAAACGGACGCAACGACAAGGCCGCGAAGAAAATCAGGGCATATATCCAGTCTGTGGCATAGAGAAAAGGCTCAAAGCCGTAGAACAGATGAAATACAAAGTTGAATACTAAACAACCCAGGAAGGCAACCGGCAGACGATTTGATTCCGTGAACCCTTCCCGAATCAACGAGCGCGCCAGAAAGACTGCTCCTACGATTAAGATTCCGATCCAGACCCACACCGCGAATTTTCCCAGGCCTGTGAAACGGCTGAGTCTCTCTCCCTGCATGAAATTGAATTTTGGAAAGTCTTCCCGCTCATCGCGGTGATACGTCCGCGCAAACGGCTGTGGAGCAACAACGCTGAATAAAAATATGTCACTGCCCACTAAACGAGCGCGGTTCAACATGGATGTGACGTTCGTCGGATCCACAAAATGCTGGCTTTCGACGCCATAATCTGCCGGCTTGAAAAATAGACCGGAGGCGGGATAGATCATTTTGTTGGGCAGGCTCAGCCCGGCGGAAACCGCGATCACAAACAGGCCGAACAGAAATGTGCGCTTAATGCGCGCGTCAATAATCAACAATCCGAGCCCCGCCTGCACAAGATTTGAAATCGTGACCCCGAAGACCGTCACTCCGCTGACAATTAACCAGACAAGGGAGGTGCGGCCGGTAAGCAGGACAAAGAAAAGAATCAGAAAGAATCCTGAAAAAGCGTAGCTTTCGATGACGGGAGCGAACATCAATTGTGCGGAGGTCATCCCAAATAACATTGAAAAGAGAAACGCGAGGTTTTTATCTTTGGCGGCGCGCAGGAGCAATATCCAAACCAAGAACACATCGGCACTGCCGATCAGCGCAAGTAAAAGCAGGATCGAACGAAAGAGGTCCGCGCCGAGGACGAATGAAATGAGAAAAATGATGGGACGCAGGAGTAGAAACGCCAATGGATGGATGGCGCGCATCTCCATCGAATATCCCTCCGGGCTGGCAAGCCGCAGATGCCATTGATTTGTGTCCGCGGCAAAAAATACGTTGTTGTTGTTAAAATCCTGCCGGTTGAAAACGTTCGCCAGAACGAAATAAACGAAAAAGAATAATACTGCCAAAACGAGCCCGCGCGCATTTCGTTGGAGAAAAGGGAAAGATTGCGAATCCCGGCGTATCAAAAACGGCAATAGGCCCAGGGCCAGGATGCACGCGATCCAAAATGGAGCGGTCAGTCCCCGCGGGAGCAGAAATTTATCACTGGGTAATAAGTTCTGGAACGAAAAGCCGACCTCCGCCACTCTATATGCGAATCGAAGAAGTACCGCCAAAGCCAATAGAAAGGCCCAGTTGTCCTTCCACTGTTTCAATGTAAAAGCGGCCCAAACGTCCTGCACACAAAAATATCCCGCTGTACCAGCTACGACCGCAATTGAGAACGAGATCAAACTTAGATGAAGTATATTGCCATTGGAAGGAGCCAGGGACGCGGTGAGAATATACGAGGTGAAAATACCCAATACCCAGCCGATGAAAAGCGTGGCGAAATGTTGTGCGCGTGACATCATCCACCGACAACGTTGTGATAAGGGTCTAATGATTCTTGCTGATTCATGAATTGATCGGTCGGGTTTATGTTATATCACGCCTAATTTCTTTCCAACTTTCGCAAAGGCCTCCAATCCTTTGCCTAAATCATCGCGGTCGTGCGCGGCAGAGATCATCACGCGGATGCGCGCCTTGCCCTGCGGCACGGTCGGATACCCGATGGACATGGCGAATACGCCCTCCTCGAACAGTTCGCGGCTGAATTGCTGGGCAAGCGGCGCTTCACCGAGCATGATCGGTGTGATCGGCGTGGCGCTGGCGCCGGTATCGAAGCCGAGCTTCTTCATTTCAGATTTGAAGAATTTGGCGTTATCCCACAATTTATCCACCAGTTCGGTTGACTCTTCCAGTAAATCGATCGCCGCGAGACAGGCCGCCGTATCCGGTACAGTGACCGCCGACGAGAACAGGAACGGTCGTCCGCGCTGGCGCAGCCATTCGACGATCACCGCGTTGCCGGCCACCACACCACCCACCACGCCGAACGCTTTCGAGAGCGTACCCACTTCGATATCTACCTTGCCGTGCAAGCCGAAGTGATCCACAATGCCGCGTCCGCCTTTGCCGAGCACACCTTCGCCGTGCGCGTCGTCCACCATGAGCAGGAGGTCATATTTTTTCGTCACCTCATACAGGTCGGGCAGGGGCGCAATGTCGCCGTCCATGCTGAAGACACCGTCGCTGACAACCAAAGCGCGGCGGTACTGACTCAAATTCTGTTTGATCTGTTCTTCGAGTGAATGTGCGTCATTATGTTCGTAGGCGATGATCTTGGCGCCTGAGAGCCGGCATCCGTCGATAATGGAAGCGTGATTCAAACGATCCGAGAAAATCACATCTTCCTTGCCGACCACCGCGGGGATGGTCGCGAGGTTTGCCGTAAATCCGCTTTGGAACGTGATCGCGGCTTCCGCGCCTTTGAACTCCGCGAGCCGCCGTTCGAGTTCCACATGCAGATCCATGGTGCCTGCAATGGTTCGCACCGCGGCCGGGCCAATGCCGTATTTCTTTGCGGCTTCTTTGGCCGCTTCAACCAGCTTTGGATGATTAGCCAGGCCGAGATAATTATTCGAGCAAAAGTTTAGCACCTGTTTGCCGTCCACGATCAACCACGCGCCTTGCGCTGAACCAATCGTGCGGATGCGGTTATACAAGCCGGCGTCTTTTAGGCCATCTATTTCTTTTTGAATCCAATCGGTTTTCGACATGGTTGCTCCTGATCGAAAGAGAATAGACAAATTATAGTAACTTTTGAAGAAAGCGGCGGCCGTCTTTTCTTGATGAGGATTGCATGGAATTATCCGCGCGGATCAGTCTTCTTCGCAGATTCATCCTCGGCCAGCAAACCCAGCTCAGCCAGCGCGGCCAATACCTTCGACTGTGCGCCTTCCTTGACGACAACTGTGGTTGGGCCGAGACTCTCTCCCAGAAAACGCGCCGCCTTCGATCTGCGCATCTCTTCCAGGACCTCCGGCTTGCTGACCCTCAAAACAACCTGACTCTGCAACCGCGCTTCGGTCCCGTTAACTTCCCAGCGTTTGAGCGTTTTCACCAATGCGGGCGGCACTCCCGCCGACGAGTGTTTGGCAAGTAGTGCCAGCAGTTGATCGACTTTGAGTCCCTGGTCTTTGGCGCGCGCTAGCGAGGCGGCTGTGATGAAATAACGATACTCGTCCGCTTTGGGTTCATCCCATTCGCAGAAGCGCGCCGCCTGATAGCGCACCACGCGCGGCGCAAAGCGCGGAACGGATAACTTTCCATTGGAGGAAACCGCAATCTTCCCGTTTTCATCTTTCTTTTCAACGGAAGCCGTCAGCCGAAACGAAGTGATCACATCGCTGTCTTTGGCTGTTGCCAGGTCGGCCATGCCCAGCCAGAACAAGACCTTCGTGACGAAATATTTGATCAGCGCGCCGTCAATCGCATCCCAATGCGTAAACCCGCGCAGATACTGCCCGTCTGAAGCGCGTTTGATGAACCATGAATCGTAATCGCCGGCCTGGCGCTGGTAATCCGGATATTTTTCTTTTACCGCGCGGAGAAATGCCGGCAGACTCCACCATTTGCCCTCGGGGATCGGTTCGAGTAAATGCAGTAGAAATTCGCGCGTGACGAGCGGCTGATTTTTCCATTCACCCTCGAAGATCAGGCCGGGTAATTGATGCAATTCATTGAAAGATTCGTTTTCGGCCCAGGCATCGGCCAGTATTTTGAGCGCTTCACTGCGCGGCGCTTCGAGAAAGGCTTTGATCGGTTCGGGCTGTGGTTCCCCTTTTTTGATCAAATTTGCGGCTTGTAGAAATTCCTCGATGACCTGGCCCGGAATCTTTGTTTCGGGCGGTGTGAGATTCAAACGCAAAGCGACGAGATGAGTGGTGGCATCGTCGAGGATGGAATCGTCCGCGAGGGATTCCCCTCCATGCTCGCCGGGTGAGGCAGGACGGCCAAAAGGTTCTTGATCGGCGGCGGAAACGGATGCGGATTCGCTCCTGCGCGAAATCAACGGAAATAAATCTTCGGGCACATAAGCGAATTCCTGCGGGCCGTTATTCGTATCGAAGAAGGCGCGCGCCACCAGCGCGCGGTGAAAAAGGATTTCCGCCGTTGAGTTGGGATGCAAATACGGCTGTTCGCGGTCGCGTTTGCCTGCACCCATTTCGCGGATGTTGCCGAAGCGGCGTGTGAATTCCGCCCATGGAAGGCGGCCGTCTTTATCGGCGAGCGCGCTGAGCGCGGCGCGCGCCTCGGGCGCGAGAGAGCCTGTTAATTCGGCGACCAGTTCGGGGTCGAGGAGCGCCGCGGCGAGTTCTTCTGCGGCAGGGTCTGTTTCGTTTGAATCCAGTTCAAGCCCCCACAAACTCGCGATGATGCGCAGATATCCAAGATCGTGTTTTTCGAGGGAAGTTAACAGATCGGGCATGTCATTAAAAGGCTGAAGGTCGGCCGGTCACATTGTAACCTTCCAACCTTCGACTCGCAACTTACGAACCTTTGACCACTCTCAGCGCACCAGGCAGGACTTCAAAATTTACGTTATGGAGATTACTGCCGAAGCTGGTGATGATCTCTCCATCGGCGTGAATGTAAAGCGGGAGGTCGGAGGCAATCGAGAATTTTTTACATGCGTTCATACGCACGTGTTTTGTGAAACGGCCATGCGTGCCGCGCATGAATTCGGGAAGCAGGCGGAACATCATGAGGCGCGTCACCTTTCGCACCATTACATAGTCAAGCTGGCCGTCGTTCATTTTCGAATTGGGTGAAAGGATGAATCCGCCGCCTTCACGCCCGCCGTTGCAAAGCGTGGTCATCAAAGCGATATCGTCCCACTGTTCCCTGTCCGTTTCGATGTGCACCTGCGCCGGATTGTGATTAAGAAGAATGGTTTGAACGACAGCGGCAAAATACATGAGGAAGCCGCGCAAGATCGGCAATTTATGCGAGCGGATGGTCACAACGGTGTCGAAGCCCATGCCGAGGGTGTTATCGAAATATTCCCGGCGGCCGCGCTCGTCGGTCATTAAACCGAGATCGATGGCGGAAGGTTCGCCGTTCAGCGCGCGCGCCAGGGCGCGGTCTGGTTCGCTCGGGATGCCGATGGCGTGCGCAAAATCGTTTCCCGAACCAACAGGTACCACGCCGAGAATGGGCCGCTTCTTTTCCTCGACCTGCATGATGCCGTTGACCACTTCGTGAACGGTTCCATCGCCGCCCATGGCAATGACCATCTCATATCCTTCTTCGCCGGCTCTGCGGGCCAGTTCGGTGGCATGCGTGGGATAAACAGTGCCGCTCCAATCGGCGTTACCGTATTCCTCGACGATCGAACGCAGGTCGCGCGCGACTTGCCAGGAATGGCCCATGTCTGCCATGGGATTGAGAATAAGTTTCACTTTACGGGGCATGCGATTCTCCTCACAGTTTTAATTACAGACGAACGCGGATGAACATCGTTTTTTGACGTGAAGCGGAATCGAATCTTTTTCATCCCGTTCATCCATAGAATGTCTTGAAGTGTGTTGATTGTACAACCCCATGAAAGAAAAACCGAGGCTTTCGCCTCAGCTGTTTTTCAAAAATCTGACGGAGGTAACGGCCCCGTAAAGCCATACGCCACAACGAAGGTGCCGCGCTGATGTTTCTTGGCGCGGTAGAGCGCTTCATCGGCGGCGCGCAACAGGTCTGCGGCGCTCATGGCGTGGATCGGGTACAGCGCAATTCCGCCGGAGAGACTCAGTTTGATCTTGTTGCCATCCGGCGCGGGGAAGGCAAAGCGCTGGAGTTTTTCGAGGATCTTTTCCGCCACAATGCGGGCGGGCGCGAGGTCGGTTTGACTCAGGATGAGGGTCAATTCATCGCCGCCGTAGCGCGCCAGAAAGTCACTGGTGCGCAGGCCGGTGGCCAGATATTTGAAAAGCGTACGCAATACCTGATCGCCCGTGGCGTGACCGTACGTATCGTTGACATCTTTGAATCCGTCGAGGTCCATCATCACCACGGCGAAGGGGAATCCGGTCCGCCGCGCGGATTTGACTTCACGTTCCAGGTGTTCGTCGAGGGCGCGGCGGTTCGGCAGGCCGGTGACTGTATCGCTGTAGGCTTGCCGGCTCACCATTTGATGCAGGCTGGCATTGGCTATTGCCACGGCGGCCTGATCCGCCAGCAGGCCAAGCAGGCGCAATTCCGAGGGTGAGAACGTTCCCGGGATGGAGCGCGAAAGATTCATCACGCCCACTACGTTGTTGTTGATCTTGAGCGGGATGCCGATGATCGAACCATCCTCTTTGTACATGCCGTTGTAGAGCGGATGGCTCTTCATATTTTCGACCACGATGATCTCGCCGCGGTGCGCCACGCTCTGTGTCAAACCGTCTTTGCGCGGGGACATGAAAGGCTTGGTGCGCGAACCGGTCTTATCGAGCGCCGCGCCGAATTCCAAATCCTCGTTTGTGTAGAGGAAGATGTCGGCGGTATAGGCGTTTTGGACGAGGCGCATGGCCTCGGTCACCACCGCGTCGAGTACGGTTTGGAGGTCCAGGCTGGAGGTAAGGTTGAGACTCAGCTTTTTGAGCGCGTCCAATTCATCGGCCTGCTGTTTAAGCAGGGCCAACAGAGCCTGACCAGCCGAGTGTCCCTCCGGACGCGACAGGATATCATTTCCTTTTGCCGGTGTTGCTGGGCCTGGCTGAGCGGGTTCAGCCAGAGAATCGATCAGCTTTAGTAGGTCTTGACGTTCCCCGGATGTCAATCTGCCGTCTTCGAGCACGATCTTTCTAGCTTGATTAAGAACCTCGACCTTTTGATTGCTGGTACTCATAGCTGTAAGTATATAACGACCTTCTTTTCGAAGGAAATTGTACATTGTTATGAAATTGCAATGTTATTGTAGATACATTATAAAGGCAACAAGTGAATTTTAGGGAGTGTGTTAAAATGAGAATCAACTTCCATTCGGAGAACATAACAAGTGTCGAATCTGCCCAAGCCTGTTTCCACTGCGGGGAAATTTTCTACTGCCACACCGCTACTGCCTCGAAAACGCGCCATTCTGGTTGGAGCCTCCAGCGGTATTGGCGCGGCTCTTGCACTACGGCTGGCTCGTGAAGGATATATTTTGGCCCTGTTGGCGCGGCGTGTGGATTTGCTGAACGAGGTGTGTAAGACTATCAATCAAGAATACGGGGAGTCGCACGCGTTTCCCTACGAACATGATGTCGAGAATACGGATTCCATCCCCGATCTTCTGCGTGAGATCGTATCCGATTTGGGCGGGCTGGACTTGTTCATCTATAATGCTGGCGTAAATTTCCCGCCAGGCCCGGACACGCTCGACTTCGAACAGGATCGCAAAATGATCGCGGTGAACGTCATCGGCGCCATGGCGTGGCTGACTCTCGTGGCGGATATGTTCAAGAGCATGCGCGGCGGACAGATCGTGGGCATTTCGTCGGTCGCGGGAGACCGCGGGCGCGTTGGGAATCCGGGCTATAACACTTCAAAGGCCGCGCTCACCACTTATCTCGAAGCATTGCGCAATCGGCTGACGCGCTACGGCGTGCATGTATTGACGGTTAAGCCGGGCTTTGTGAAAACGGATATGTTAAAAGCCGCGCAGGGCGCCACGCCGTTTACGATTTCCCCGGAGCGCGCGGCCGACGATATTTGGAACGCGCTTCGCAAACATAAGCAGGTGATTTACACTGCCTCCATCTGGCGCTGGATCATGCTGGCGATTCAGCATGTCCCATCGGCGATCTTCCGGCGTTTGAGCATCTAAATTATGTCCGCATTGACGCTTCAAAGCAATTTCACAACCCTCGAGAATTTTGGTCATTCGCTTAAGGCTTCTTCATATCGTTTGGAGCCGAAGAGCGCTGAAGATATTTATGAAGCCTTTCGGCTCGCGAAGAAGAGCGGACTTACCGTCACGGCGCGCGGCGCAGGCCGCAGTTATAACGACGCCTCGTTGAATGGGGGAGGCATTGTGATCGACCTGACGGGAATGAATCACATCCTTGAATGGAATCCAGTTACCGGCGTGGTACGAGCCGAACCGGGCGTCACCATTTCCCAATTGTGGCAGAAAGTCCTGCCGGAGGGCTGGTGGCCGCCGGTCGTTTCCGGCACAATGACCACTACTTTGGGCGGCTGTCTCGCGGCGAATGTCCACGGAAAAAATAATTTTCGCGCCGGTACAATCGGCGAACATGTGCTTGAGTTCAGCGCGGTTCTGCCAACAGGCGCGAAGGTTACCTGTAGTTCTTCCAGAAATGCGGACTTGTTCTATTCCATGATCAGCGGCTTCGGCATGTTGGGCGTCTTCATTTCGATCACGCTTCAAATGAAGAAGATGTATTCGGGCCTGCTCGAAGTTCATGCCCGGCCCACGCATACATTGATGGAACATCTAAAAGTTCTGGAAGAGGACGCGCCGAACTATGATTACGTGGTGGGCTGGCTCGATACCATCACCATCGGCCACGGACAAACTCATTCCGCCAATTATCTGAAAGAGGGGGACGACCCCAACCCTGAAAAGACCCTTCAACTTTCGTATCAGCATTTGCCGAGTCGACTCTTCGGTGTGATGCCGAAAAACCTCCTGCATTATTTCATGACGCCCTTTGTCAACGATCCGGGTATATGGGCGGTCAATTATGCCAAATACGTCACCAGTCTCAGGCGGCACACCTTTCGTCAGAGCCATGCCGCTTTTCATTTTCTATTGGATTATGTTCCCGCTTTCGAACGTTCCTTTGGCCGCAACGGACTCATCGAGTATCAGTCGTTCCTGCCGAAGGAAACAGCGCTTCAAGCCTGGACGACGATCCTGTCTCGTTCCAAAAAATACAGATTGCCCGCTTATTTGGGCGTGACCAAACGCCACCGCCCCGATCAATTCCTCCTCACACATGCTGTGGACGGATTCTCCCTCGCGATTGATTTCAAGGTCCGCCGCCGCGCAGAGATGGTTAAAATGTTGCAGGAGTTCGACCGCATTATTGTGGAAGCGGGCGGCCGCTTTTATTTTGCAAAGAACAGCGAGACCACTGCAGAGACGGCTTTGAAATTCTTTGGCGCGGAAACTGTGGCGAAGTTCAAGAAACTCAAGAAGCGTTGTGATCCGGACGGACTGCTGGAGTCCGATTTGTATCGCAGGATTTTCGGTTGATACGTAAGGACGGGAGTACACGCCCATACTGTTAATTAATATGAAATTAGACGTTATTGATCTGGGATTGATCGAATACGAGCGCGCCTGGAAATTACAGGACGAATACGCGGCGGAGATTGCGGCTGGTTCGCGCCCGCCGACTTTGCTTTTATTGGAGCATCCGCACGTTTATACGTTCGGGCGCAAGGGTCATGCTGAAAATTTATTGTGGGGTGAACGGAAGCTGAAAGAACGCGGCATCGCGATCCATTGGGTGGATCGCGGCGGCGATGTGACCTATCACGGCCCGGGGCAGTTGGTGGGATATCCGCTCCTGCCGTTGGGAAAAGTATTTTCCGATAATCATATCCCTCAAGCGGACTATGTTGGTTATGTGCGCAAGCTGGAGAAAACGCTGATCGTGGCGTTGGCGCGCTTCGGACTGGTGGCAGGCCAAAGGTCCGGCCTGACCGGTGTGTGGGTGCAGGCCGATGTGCATTCGCGCTGTCCGCGTTGCAAGCCGGAAGACCGCGAAAAACCGGCCAAGGTCGCGGCCATCGGCGTGAAGGTGGATGCGCACGGAATCTCGCGTCACGGCTTCGCGTTGAATGTATGTCCAGACATGACGTACTGGGAGGGCATCATCGCCTGCGGCCTGCAGAATGAACCGGTGGCTTCTCTCGAAGACCTTTTGAATCCTGTGCCGGGTATGGAAAAGGTCAAGCAGGAGGTGAAGCAGGCCTTCGCGGAAGTTTTTTCCTGCGAGGTGAGTGAATCGCAGGGGCGGGATTTTGTATTGCAATAGCAATTTCTTCGGGGACTGAAAATGATATAAGATGAAAGTTGATTCGGCGCCATGCTTCGGTTGCAGGCGCGCTATTTCGATAAGACAAAAGTAAGCGTTGACTTTTTGTTTTGAACCCTGTACACTAAGCTGAAATCATCGAAATATCGGAGGCGTTAATGGCTGGTCAATTTCAATTGGTGATGCGTTCGGGCCCCACGCCGGGCGCGGTATATCCCCTCGAAGGTGATCAGTTGACGATTGGACGCGATTCGACCAACGCCGTGGTCATCAATGACGCGGAGGTATCCCGGCATCACACTCGTCTAACGTTTCAGGGTGGAAAATATGTAGTCGAAGACCTGGGTTCCACCAACGGGACATTCGTCAACGGACAGCGTTTATCGGGACCATATGTTCTCAAAGCGGGCGATGTGCTGGCGCTTGGCGAACAGATCGTGCTGATGTACGACGCGGTCCATGTGGATGCGGGCGCGACGATGATCTCGCCCAGCAAAGCTGTGCGTTCGAGCGCGGCTCCCTCCGCGCCCGTCTCCGCGCCGCCTCCGGTGCAATCCTATTCGGGCCAGGTGCCGGTCAGCCCTGCACAGGCTCCGGCCAAGCCGTCCAATATAACGCCCATTCTGATCGTGGTGGGCATCCTGGTGCTGATTTGTGCCTGCGGCGCTTTCTTCTGGTGGGTGGACGCCACCTACCGCTGGTGTGTATTCCTCCCGTTCCTCTCCGGTTGTGGAGGATAGTTTCGGACATCCCGAACCCCGCAAATGCTTCGATGTTTGCGGGGTTTTTGTTTTTAAGCGGGCGTCTTTACGTTGTAAAATAAACAATCTTTGACTAAAATAATGTGAACCGACATGACTGCACCTCAACCAGATAACCATTCTCCCGCCTGGGGCTCGACCACCAAATTAGTCGTTGCGCTGACGTTTGTGGCAATCGTCGCGGCTTTGCTGGTCCGCTTTCAATTTATCATCGGCCCGCTTTTGATCGCGTTGATCCTTTCGTACCTGCTTCACCCGGTCGCGAATTTACTGCGCCGGGCGCATCTCTCCTGGCGTCTTTCGGTCACGCTGATCTACTTGATCATTCTGGTCATTCTGCTCGGCCTGTTGACCTTGAGCGGAGTGAGCCTGGTTCAACAAGTACAAAGCGTATTCAAGATCGCTCAGGATGGATTGACCACCGTACCGGGATTGATCGAAAACCTTTCGGGCCACATCTATCACTTCGGCCCGTTTCAAATTGACTTTCGCAATCTCGATTTGAATCAACTGAGTCAGCAGGTGCTCGGAATTCTGGAGACTTTGCTCAGCCGGACCGGTACTTTCCTGAGCGCGCTGGCCAGCGGCGCGGCAGGCTTTTTGGGCATGACGCTCTTTGTTCTTCTGGTTTCCTATTTTGCCATGCTCGAAAGCGGCGGGTTGCGCAGTCGCATCTTTGAAGTGGATATCCCCGGCTACAGCGATGACATTGCCCGCTTGGGCCGCGAACTGAGCCGCATCTGGAATGCCTTCCTGCGCGGGCAGATCATCATCTTCATCATGACCGTCATCGTTTATATCGTTGTGCTGACCATCCTTGGAGTGCATTACGCGATCGGGCTGGCGTTCCTGGCCGGGCTGGCGCGTTTCGTGCCTTACGTCGGTCCGTTCATTAATTGGACGGTGCTGATTCTGGTCGCGTATTTCCAAAGCTTCAAGTTGTTCGGCCTCCCGCCTCTCACTTATGCTTTGATCGTTCTGGGCGTGGCGATGCTGGTGGATCAAATTTTCGATAACCTGATCTCGCCGCGCGTTCTCGCGCAGGCGCTCAAAGTTCACCCGGCCGCGGTGCTGGTGGCGGCTATCATTGCGGCCAATCTGTTTGGGCTTTTGGGCGTGGTCATTGCCGCGCCGATTCTGGCCACCGTGACTCTTTTCTTCCGATACACGATGCGCAAAATGTTCGATATGAATCCCTGGCCGGAGGAAGAACCGCACCGCCCTCCGCCGTTATTAGGTTCGCGTTTCATTGTACAGGTGCGCCGCTGGTGGCGTTCCCTGCGCCGCGAACGCCAGGCCTGACGAATTCCCCCTCAACTCATAAGGAGACTCCCGTGTCCAACAATCATCATGACGAACCTCATACTGAAACATTGACCGAAACCGATAACTATCTGGTTTGGAAAGCCGAAGAACCCGATGGCGAAACCACCTATCACGTGGAATTGAACAACGTCACCGTTCATTTCTTCCAGGAGGAGTGGGAGGAGTTTCTCGAACTGGTGCGTTCGTTGAAATAACGTTTCCACATGAAATTGAAAAACTCCATCACGGACGTGCCGGGTATCGAAGTGGGCCACGCGCAAAACGAGGAGGCCCTCACCGGCTGTACGGTGATCTTGTGCCGCAAAGGCGCGGTTGGCGGCGTGGATGTGCGCGGCGGCGCGCCCGGCACGCGCGAGACCGATCTGTTGAATCCGCTGAACCTCGTGGAAAAGATCAACGCGGTGATGCTGGCGGGCGGCTCGGCCTTTGGTTTGGACTCGGCCAGCGGCGCGATGCGTTATCTCGATGAACAGAAGATCGGCTTCAACAGCGGCGCGGGTTTGGTGCCCATCGTCCCGGCCGCGATTCTCTTCGACCTGAATTTGGGGCGCGGCGATATTCGCCCGGATGCCCAGATGGGATATCAAGCCTGCCTCGCCGCGTCCTCCTCTGCGGTCGCTGAAGGTAACGTGGGGGCGGGAACCGGCGCGAGCGTGGGAAAACTCTTCGGTCCGAAGCAGGCCATGAAGTCCGGAATAGGAAGCGCCAGCATCGAGATCGGAAATGGAATCGTAGTCGGCGCGCTGGCGGCAGTCAATGCCTTCGGCGATATCGTGAATCCCAAAAACGGCGAGATCGTGGCGGGTTTGCGTTCGGCGGAGATCGGCCCGTTGCACATCGGCGCGGCCGGCGAATTCGCCAACACGCTGGAGTTGATGAAATCGTTCGTTGGACGGACGGTTTTGAATTTTGCCACGCGCGCCAATACGCTGTTGGGCGCGGTGGCGGTGAACGCGGATTTTACGAAGGCTGAGACAACGAAGCTGGCGCAGATGGCGCAGGACGCGATTGCGCGCACGGTGCGGCCCGCGCATACCATGTTGGACGGCGATACGGTGTTCGCGCTGGCGACCGGCGGCAAACACATCGATGTTTCGACCGCGGGCGCGTTCGCGGCGGAGGCCTTAAGCGAAGCCATTTTACGCGCCGTGCAAATGGCCGCGCCTGCAGGCGGCCTGCCCGGTTTAAGGGTTTGAGTGGAGCAACCCTCGAAGTTTTCATGGTTGAGTTTTCTTGTGGCCTGGCTGGTTGGAAGCCTGGTCACTTATTTTGTAATCGGCTTTCTCAAAAACTTTTATTCGGGCTGGCTTTCTCTGGCGGTTTGGGAGATCATTTTTCAAACCGGTTTTGTGCTGATCGATTATTTTTTACTGCGCGGGATTCTTCCGCGCTTTCGATTGGCCGCGCATGGGTTGATGATCGTTGGCCTGCTCCTCGCCTTCGGATTTGGCGGCGCGCTGGCCTGGCTCTGCGCGCAGTTCCCGAATCTCTTCGACCTCAAGCTGTTCCTGATTCCATCATCTATTCTGCCGCTTTGGGCGGGGCTCGTCCTCGCTTCCGCAGTGTGGACTGGCCTGCTCCTTCGGTGGATGCAGAAACGCGGGTTTGATTCGAATCCGTATCTTGATTCAATGCGCGCACATTTGCCGGGCCTGTTATTGGCCGCGGCGTTCTTTGGCGCGTATTTTTCGCTGGCCGTCGCCTATAGCGTGTTCCTGCGCGATCCCACCCAAAATTTCGACGACAATTTCTACGACACCGATCCCACCAGTTGGTTGAATCGCCTGGCCGCGCCTTTCAGTCAGTTGATCGATATGCGCCCGGTGCATCCCTTTGCTTATTTGATCTTCCGCCCTCTAACGTGGTTCTTATCCCTGTTCCTGCACGGTAATCGTTTTTACGCGGCGCTGATGCTCAACGCAGGCACAGGCGCGTTATGTGTGTTTTTGGCCTGGGTTCTGGTAAAACGCTGGACCAATCCGACCTATGCCGTTTTGTGCGCGGCCTTATTGGGCGCGAGCACAGCGCATTTGCTCCTTAGCACGTTTTTGGAAACGTATATTTATTCCGCCGCAGCTCTGATTCTGTTCCTGATTTTGTTAGAGCGCGGCAACAGATCGCTGGCTGTGACGATTCCCGCCGGCCTGCTGGTCTTTGGCATTACGATATCCAACTTCTTCCAAACCTGCGTATATTTTTTCTTTCAAGAACCGAAGATTTTCAAAATCGTAAAATATAGCGCGGCGGTCATCGCGCTGGGACTGGCGCTGGCTTATGTGCAGGTCTCGATCTTTCCCACCAGCCTGCCCTTTTACAATGTTTCGGACATGCTGGCTGAACGGCGTTATTCCTTTGACGTTTTCACGGCTTCGCCCCGGCAGATTCTCGGGCGCAGTTACAGTTTGTACCGCACCATTTCATTGTACAGCACGGTCGCGCCGCGTCCGCTCGCCTTCACCGAGCAGATTGATTGTCATTTTCCATGTTTCAAAACCTACAAACCGCACTATCCGCGCGATATTATCACCTCCTATTCCGGTTTTGGCAGTTGGCTGGCGCGCTTCTGGTTCCTGCTGGAAGCCGCCGCATTGGCGTGGTTCCTGTGGAAATTGTTTAAATCTCGAAACGACCTTGCCCTGCAAAGCGCGTTGTTGGTCTGTATTCTCTTTAACTTCCTCTTGCACATGAACTATGGCGATGACCCCATGCTCTACTCGCCGGATTGGACCTATGCGGTTATCTTCTTTGTCGCGCTCTCCTTCAAAGGCCTCGCGGATAAAAGATGGTTCCAAACCGCCGGATTTGTGTTCCTCGCGGCGCTGATGGTCAATAATTGGGTTTTTCTGCGCTCCATGTTTACGATTGTTTCCCCCTATCTCAAATGAAACGAACACGCTGGTTGGTCAGCCCCATTCTGGCTCTTGCCTTTTCTGCATCTCTCGCGGCGCGCTTCTTTCATCTTTTTGAGCGTTCCAGCGAAGATCAATTCCTTTTGATGGCCGTGCCTGCAATCGGCTTCGGCGTATTGATCTTTTGGGCTTTTCCATTTTTCGCAAATCTCTTTTTGAAGGTTGCGCATCGTTCCATTCTTCTTTTTGTGCAGGCTCTGCTGGGCGCGGCCCTGTTTGCCCTGCTCTCGCCCGTTCCCATTTCAATTCGCATTGCAGATTTTATCTCTGCCTTCGGATTAAGCCTCGCGCTTTTGTTTTTCTTCGGTTTGGGTTATGAATATATCTCACGAAAGAAATCGCAAATCGAACTTGTGTTGGGCTGGATCGTCAGCCTTATTCCGGCTTTCTTTGCGGCGGGATATTTAAGCCATCTGTATCCCGATTGGGCCTTTCCGATTTTGTCCGTTCTGGCGTTGACCCTGATCGGGCTTGGCGGATATTTCCTCGCACGCCGCGGTATGCAGATTTTGTCAGCGCGCCGCTTCGCTTCAATCCTGGGCCTGCTGACCGTTATTTCGGCAATGGCTTTCGCCCTGGCCATCATCGGACTGTGCCTGAGTTATCCGAATTTGTTCAATCGCAATATTTTCCTCCCAAGTGCATCTTCTGTGCCCCTCTTCTGGTCACTGGCGATTCTATCACCTGCTTTCAGCGCGTGGACTTTATATGCCCTCGATCAGCGCGGCGGACTGGAACGCATCAAGGCTTCAAAGCCCTATATATTTGCCGCGGGGAATTTCCCCGGCCTCATGCTGGGACTGATCTTCTTCAGCGCCTACGCCGCGCTGAGTTATGTCTTCAATCATCCCGGGCTCGATACCACTGAAAATTATTTTGCCGCCGATAACTTCGCCTGGATGGGCCGCCTCGGCGCGGAGAACGGCACCGGCATTGAAATGCGTTCCGTGCATCCGTTTGCGTTTTTTATATTTCGTCCGATGGTCTGGCTCTTTTCTTTATTTTTCAACAATGATCGTTTTTCGGCTACGCTTCTGTTGGTTCCGCTCACAGGCGGAGTGTGCGTTTTGCTGGCCTGGCTGATCGTTAAAAAATGGACCGGCTCGCGAACCTATGCTTCCCTGACCGCGAGCCTATTGGGCGCGAGCACCGCGCACCTGTGGTTTGGCTCAGTGGTCGAGTCTTATATCTTCTCCGCCGCGGCGCTTTTACTCTTCGTGCTTTTGCTGTTGGATGAAAAAACCTCGCTCTTTACCCTCGTCGCGGCCGGCGCGTTGACCTTCGGAATTACGATCACGAACTTTATTCAAACCTTTATCGGTTTTGTTGTAGCGCGGCCCAGATTCAAAAAGATTTTCGAATACGGTTTATTTGCTTCCGCCCTTTCCATCGCGCTGACCACTCTTCACGCCGCAGTGTTTCCGTCGGCCCTGTTATTCTTCGACCCGGCAGGCGCCAATATCGAGTCACAATATTCCATCCCGGTCTTTGGCCAGCCTGCCTGGCGATTGATCGGGCGTATCGTGATGCTGGCGCGCAATATTTTTATGTATAGCATCGCCGCTCCCACGCCCTTCGCGCTGACGGATCAGGTCGGCGGAAGTTTTCCGCGCTTCAATTTCTATAAATTATCACCGGGACATTTCAGTTACAGCGGCTACAATGCGCTTGGGAAGATTGTGATTGCAATTTGGCTGTTGTTATTGGCTTTGGCGGTCCTGTTCTTTTTGTGGAATTTGGTTCGTACGCGTAAAATGGATTTGAGCCTCGCCTTCCCGCTGATCCTGCTCTTCAATTTTGCCTTGCACATGGGATACGGCTCCGAGCCGTTTCTCTATGCCGCCGATTGGACCTATGCGTTGGTTTTGTTCGCGGCGATTTCACTGAAAGGCCTCGGCCGAAAACGCTGGTTCCAGACGGCAGGATTGATATTCCTTGTTTTATTGATGACCAATCAATGGGGATTCATGGCCTTTGTTTTCAAAACGATCTCCCCGTTCTTCAAATAAAAACTCGGAAGTCTTTTGAACTTCCGAGTTTCACTGCGTTTATTTGCTTTTACTTCTCAGTTCGTCCTTCAGGATGAGGCTGAGTATTACGCTTACAACGCTGACGATCAATCCGCCGAGGAAAGCGGGCCAGAACCCTTGCACGGAAAGCCCGAGATTGAAGGTCTGTCCGATCTGGCCGGTAAGCCAGAAGAGGAAGGTATTGATCAATAACGTGAACAGGCCGAGGGTCAGAATGATGAGCGGGCACGTAAGCAATTTGAGCAATGGCCGCAGGAACGCGTTCACCAATCCGAAGATCAGGGCCAGCCAGATGACTGAAACCCAATTGCCGGTGAATTCCACGCCGCGCCCGCTCAATAGAAAAATAGCCAGATACAATGCAATGGCGTTGATAACCCAACGCAGGAAAAATTTTGTCATGGCGACTCCTTTGAATGAAAATACGAATTCGGGCCGCTTAAGTTGCGCCGCGATGTTCCATCCAGATCAACGTGCGCAGTGGTTTGAAACCGGCGTTCAGGATCGCGCTGACTGCTTCTTCCGCCGGATAATCTAATACGACATTGGGATGATGAGACAGGGCGTTACGCGCATGGACGAGCAGGGACGTAACCGCCTCCGGGCTGGACTGTGAGCCTGCCGCGAGCCAAAGGGAGTTTGTATCCCGCCCGTTGGGAATCCACGCCAGCGCGGCTTCCATCTGCCGGCTTGAGACGCGCGTGGCCGTCCATTGCTGAACGTTAATATTCATGAACGCCAAATATAGCCAGTTGCGCAGGCCCGGCCTCAGCGCGGAAAAATTCCAGGCTTGATACCAGGCCAGCTCGTCCGGATAGACGCGGCTCAACCATTCCTGTTGCTGCGGCCAGAAGCGCGGCTCGCGGATGGTGATCGCTATTTCTTTTGCGCGCTGTTGGGTGGGGTAATCTTTGACGGCCTGCCAGGAGGTGCGCCGCGCCCGCTCGTGAAACCCAAGTTCGGTGTAGAGTTTGATGGCGGTCTGGTTGTCGTTGCGCACGTGTAGCCACGTGGCTGAGACTTTGCGCTGAGCGGTATGTTGCAGGGCGCGCTCAGTGAGGGCGCGCGCGATCCCGTGACGGCGAAAATCTGGATGGACCGCTACGTTGGCAATCAGGTACAAACGATTATTTCTATGACGGAAGGGGATCAGGCTGGCGTTGCCCACGATCTTTCCATTTTCCTCCCACACATAACCGGTGAGCGGCAGGGAAGTGCTTTCGGTCACTTTGGCGGCCCAGCGCAGGAATTTGGAGTCGCCCCCCGCGCGGCGCATATCCTGCACGTAACGCTGGCCCTCGCTGTCCATTGTATTGGCGAAACATAGTTCGATTAGGTCGGCGATGGCGGGCAGATCGCGCAAAATGTTGATGGCGCGTAAATTCTTGTGTGATTCGATCCGGACCGGGATGGGAATGGAGGCCACAGGACAATTATAGCCGTATGTTACTATGGATTAAGATGTAATTTCGGAATGGCGATTCATCTTTCGCCTGAAATCTAACACTCTTCATACGCCGCGTTGACAATCCGTCAACGCAGTTTTGTTATAATCGCTTCTGTCACAGCAGACCCTCAAGTTCTCCGGGGCTTTGTGGGTCTTTCCGTTGAAAAAGAGGTACTTTCCTATGATGCGATTTGACCGATTTACCGAGAGGGCCCAGGAGGCCGCTCAACGGGCCGCAGAGATCATCCAGCGCTACGGCCATAACCAGATCGATACAGAACACATCCTGCTGGCGCTCATCGAACAGCCGGGCGGGGTGATCCCCCAAATTTTGGAAAAACTCAACGTCAGCGCCGAGGCGCTCACAGATCGTCTCGACGCGACTCTGCGCGCCAGCCCGAAGGCCAATATCTTTGGCGGCGGCGCCGGGCAGATTTTTATCACGCCGCGCGTCAAGCGGATCATCGACCTGGCGAACGAGGAAGCCAACCGACTCAAAGACGAATACATTTCGACCGAGCACATTTTCCTCGCCATTCTTACCGAACGGAATACGCCCGCCGCGCGTATTTTGGAATCGGCCGGGCTGACGCGCGACCGCGTCTACGATGCCATTCAGGATATTCGCGGCGGACAGCGCGTTACGGACCCGCAGGCTGAGTCCCATTACCGCACGCTGGAAAAATACTCGCGCGACCTCACACAGCTGGCGCGCGAAGGCAAGCTCGACCCTGTCATTGGACGCGATAAAGAGATTATGCGTTTGATCCAGATCCTTTCGCGTCGCACCAAGAATAACCCGGTGTTGATCGGCGAAGCGGGCGTTGGCAAGACCGCCATTGCCGAAGGGCTTGCGCAGAAGATCGCCAATAATGATGTGCCCGAAATTTTGGCGGGCAAGAAAGTCGTCGCGCTCGACCTCGGCTCGATGATCGCCGGTTCGCGTTTCCGCGGCGAATTCGAGGAACGCCTCAAAGCAGTGATGGAGGAAGTTCAGCGCGCACAAGGCGATATTATTTTAATGATCGACGAATTGCATACCGTCGTGGGCGCGGGAGCCGCGCAGGGCGCAATGGACGCGTCCAACATGCTCAAACCGGCGCTGTCACGCGGCGAACTGCAATGCATCGGCGCCACTACACTGGATGAGTTTCATAAATATATCGAGAAAGATGCCGCGCTCGAACGCCGCTTCGCGCCGATCTATGTGGAAGAGCCCAGCGTGGATGACACGATCAAAATGCTTCAAGGCCTGCGCGACCGCTACGAGGCGCATCATAAAGTCCATTTTTCGGATGAGGCTTTGGTGGCCGCCGCGCGTTTGGCCGACCGTTATGTGGCGGATCGTCACCTGCCCGATAAAGCCATTGATCTGATCGATGAAGCCGCGGCCAAATTGCGCGTGGCCCTGTATTCGATGCCGCCCGAGCTTAAAGCGATGAAGGTTGAGATCGAAAAACTGCAAGCCGAAGAGGAACAATCCGGCTTGAACCGCGAATACGAACGCGCCGCGCAGAAGAAGGCTGAACACCTGCGCCTCGAACAGGAATATCACGAAAAGCGCGATAAATGGGAATCCGAACACCAGCTCGACGAGGTGGTGGATGTCAATGATATTGCGGCCGTTGTCCATCAGTGGACGGGTATTCCGGTCAGTCAGATGATGGAGACGGAATCCGAAAAACTCCTGCACATGGAGGAACGTTTGCACGAACACATCATTGGGCAGGAAGAAGCCATTCACGCAGTTTCTGATGCCATTCGCCGCGCCCGTTCCGGTTTGAAAGACCCGCGCCGTCCCATCGGCTCGTTTATCTTCATCGGTCCTTCGGGTGTAGGCAAGACTGAACTCGCCAAGGCGCTCGCATGGTTCATGTTCGACGACGAAGACGCGCTGGTGCGCGTGGATATGTCCGAGTACCGCGAACAGCATACGGTAAGCCGGCTCTTTGGCGCGCCTCCGGGATACGTTGGGTATGAGGAAGGCGGTCAATTAACGGAAGCAGTTCGCAGGCGTCCGTATCGAGTCGTCCTGTTCGATGAGATCGAGAAGGCGCACCCCGAAGTCTGGAACGCGTTACTGCAAATCCTAGACGATGGCCGCATGACGGATGGTCAGGGCAACGTGGTGGATTTCCGCAACACGATTCTAATCATGACCTCGAACCTGGGTACTGAGTACGTAAGGCAGGGAGGCACCCTGGGCTTTTTGCAAACCAAAGCCACAGACGAGGAACGCGAAGCGCACGATAAGATCGAGAAGGCGCTTAAGGGCGCGTTCCGTCCGGAATTCCTGAACCGCATCGACGAAGTTATCATGTTCTCGCCGCTGTCCATCGAAGAGATGGAACAGATCGTGGACCTCCAGATGAAGGAGGTTCAGGAACGCCTGCACGAGTACAACATCACGGTCGAGCTGACTGAGGCGGCGCGCAAGTGGCTGGCCAAGGAGGGCTATGACCCGGCTTTTGGCGCGCGTCCATTGCGCCGGGCGATCCAAAAGCATGTCGAGAGTCCGCTCTCGGTGGAGTTGCTGGCGCACAAATTCAAAGACGGTGCCGCGGTTGTGGTGGATGTGGAAAACGAGAAGATCGTTTTTCAAACGGCACAGCTGATGAAGCGCGCCGAACAACCGGCTGAAGCGTAGCTGTGGGAGGGCGGCAGTGAAACCTGCCGTCCTTTTGCTTTTAATTTCCTCATCCGTTTTTCAATCAAATCGTGTATCATGGGGCGAACTTTTAACTGAGGATTTTCATGAACCCTGAAAAGTCGAACTCCACTGCTGTGATCGTTGCGGGGATTCTCGTATTATTGTGTTGCATCTGTCTGCTGGCGGCAGGGATGGGAGGATATATTTTCTATCGCTACTATCAAAGCCTCCCGAGTGTGGACCTGCCGATCCCACCCAGGGATGACGGCGCGCCCACACCGATTCCCGAGTTGACTCGCCCGCCTGTGGATCAAATCTCGCCGGATACGTTATCCACTTTGGAGCAGACCATCGTTCCGGAGAATGATCCGTACGCGCTGGCCTGCCGCTTGCAGGGCAAATGTAATATTCCTGCCACATTGACGCCGCCGGCTGTGCCTCTGCAAGTGGGCGCACATCAAAAATTTTGGGTCGCCAATGTGGATACCAATGAGAATTTTCAAGTAGATGCGACACTGCGTTATATCACCGCTCATTCGTATTTCTGGGTGGAAGACGGTGTGAGATATAACGACGGCGAAATGAAAAAATTGATGGACACCTTCGAGGACAAGATCTATCCCACCGACCGCGAGTTCTTCGGCAGTGAATGGTCTCCCGGCGTGGATGGCGACCCGCATATTTACATCGTCTACACGCGCGGCACAGGCAATTCCAACGCGGGCTATTACTCCACGCCCGATGAATACAACCCGCTCATCCATAAATATTCCAACGGCCATGAGATGTTCTTCTTCAACGCCGATAACATGGACCTGGGCTCCGAGGAAACCTATGGCACGCTGGCACACGAGTTCCAGCATATGATCCACTGGAATCAGGATCGCAACGAGACCTCCTGGGTGAATGAAGGCTTCTCGATGGTGGCTGAATTCCTGAACGGCTATCCCGCCTATTTCGACCAGTATTATGTTTACAATCCCGATCTCCAATTGACCGACTGGCTTCCCGACCCCGGTTCGAACGGGCCGCATTACGGCGAGTCATTCCTCTTTCTGACCTATTTCCTCGACCGCTTCGGTGAAGATGCCACCCAGGCTCTGGTGAAAGATCAGGAAAACAGCCTGCCCAGCGTGGACGATACGCTTACAAAGCTCGACATCACCGATCCTCAAACCGGCAAGTTGATCACCGCGAACGATGTGTTCATGGATTGGGCGGCGGCGTTGTATCTCAAAGACGGTTCCGTCGGCGATGGGCGCTATACCTACCATAATTATCCCAAAGCGCCGCAGACCGGGGCCACTGAAACTATTGATACTTGTCCGCAGGCTCCGTTGACGCGCACGGTCAATCAATATGGCATTGATTACATCAGAATCACATGCAGTGGCGATTCCATTTTGGATTTCACCGGTTCAACCTTCACAACTTTACTGCCTGTCGATCCCTCCTCGGGTTCGTACGATTTCTGGTCGAATAAAGGCGACGATTCGGATATGACCCTCACGCGTGAATTCGATTTCACCAACGTCAGCGGGCCGATCACGCTATCGTATAAAACCTGGTACGACATTGAAGAGGGATACGATTACGCCTATCTCGAAGTCTCGCAGGATGGACAAAGCTGGCAGATTCTCGAAACGCCTTCCGGCACCGACGAGGATCCTTCGGGCAACGCGTATGGCTGGGGATACAACGCCAAGTCCAATGGCTGGATCACCGAGGATGTCAATCTTTCCGCTTATGCGGGCAAAAAGATACAGGTGCGCTTCGAGTATGTCACCGA
>CAZCUF010000009.1:0-142644 GCA_964502095.1 uncultured Anaerolineaceae bacterium | reverse complement strand
AAAATATTCCTTCCATATTACTGACTTCGTTCACTCACCATTTTAGCCACTCCCTGTAAGCTTTAGAAACGGAGGAAATTTATTTTCGCCTTATAATGGAAATACTCAAAACCTTGAGGCGGGCTTATGCGACAAGTCAGTGAAAAAATCACCCGCAAGGAAATGATCGATCCGCAGTTGGAAAAGGCGGGCTGGTATCTGCGCGACCATTCCAAAGTAGGGACCGAGATTCCCGTAGACGGTTACGATAAAGAACCGTGGAATGGCGTGACGGATTATTGCCTGTTCCGCGAGAATGGGGACGTGTTGGCAGTCGTCGAAGCCAAGAAAACAGCAGTGGATGTTCGTCTGGCGGAAGCGCAACTAACTCATTACGTCACCGAAATTGAAAAGCATCAGAGTTTCCGCCCGTTCGGGTTTTTAGCCAACGGGTTGGAAATCCATTTTGTGGATGTGGGGTACGCGCCAAAACGTGAAGTCTTCGGCTTCTTTACGCGGGAAGATTTGGAGAATCTGCTTTACTTGCGTCAGAACGCCAAGCCGCTCAGTTCGGTGGAGATTGACAACAGAATCGTTGACCGTTCTTACCAACACGAAGCGATTCGGCGAGTCGGCGAAGCGTTTATCAGCGGCAAACGCAAAGCGCTGATCGTTATGGCAACAGGGACGGGCAAAACGCGCACCACGATGGGACTGATTGACGTTTTCATGCGCTCCAATCAGGCGCGGCGGGTGTTATTTGTGGCAGACAGGGACGCGCTCGTGGATCAGGTGAAAGAAGATGGTTTTGAGAAATTCCTGACGCAAGAGCCATGCACGCGCCTGCGGACTTATGACCTTGACACTACCAAACGCTTGTACGCGGTGACACTCCAAACACTGAGCAATATCTTCGAGCAATTCTCGCCTGCCTTCTTTGACTTGATCATCTTCGATGAAGTCCATCGTTCGATCTTCAACAAATTCAATGAAGTATTGGAATATTTCGACGGCAGGCAAATCGGTTTGACAGCCACGCCTGCCAATTACATCAACCGCGATACGTTTATTGCCTTCGATTGCACAGATGGCAAGCCCACCTATCTCTATACCTACGAACAAGCCGTTGAAGACAAATATCTCGTGGATTATGAACTCTACTCCGCGCGGACAAAGTTCCAGCGGCAGGGCATCCATGGCGTGGACTTGACCGAGGAAGAGCGCAACGCTCTCATCGAAAAAGGACTCGACCCTGACGATATCAATTACGAAGGCACAGAACTGGAAAGAACCGTTAGCAATGCCGACACACTCCGCAAACAGTGGGAAGAAATTTGGGAAGTGTGCCGCAAAGATTCGTCGGGACAGTTGCCTGGTAAGACCATTGTTTTCGCCATGACGAACGAACATGCCTTACGCTTGCAAAAGTTCTTCGACGAGATGTACCCGCAATTCCCTGAATTGTCGCGGGTCATCACGCACAAATCCGAATATCGAGGTAAGTTGGTGGAGTCTTTCAAGAAAAAGGACTTTCCACGCATTGCCATCTCTGTGGACATGCTCGATACGGGCATTGACGTTCCCGAGGTGGTCAATCTCGTGTTCATGAAGCCCGTGCAATCGCCGATCAAGTTACAGCAGATGCTCGGGCGCGGAACGCGCAGTCAAGCCGCGTGTAAATTCCCCGAACGATTGCCCGAAAACGGCAAGAAGGAATTTCTGGTCATTGACTTTTGGGATAACAATTTCAGCAAGGACGCGAAGGAAGCGGCGGATACTTCCCTGCCTGTGCTGGTGCGGATTTTTCTGACGCGCGTTAATTTGCTTGAAACTTTTCTCGATGACCCGAAATCTGACGAATACCAGCAATTGATTGCCGACCTGCGCGGCATGACCCAGCGTATTCCCAAAGAGTCATTGTTGGTGCGTAAGGACCTGCCGAGCATCGAAGACGTTTGGGAGGATGGCTTTTGGAGTTACCTGCTTCCCTCCAGCCTTGAAAAATTGCGCACGCGCGTTGCGCCGCATCTGCGTTACGCGCCCGATGTGGATATCGCCGCCGAAACTTTCATCAGCAAAATGGAACGTTTGAAGTTGATGAAGCGCAAGGGACAGGATGTCGCTGACCTGGCGGTTTCTATCGCTGAGGACGCTCACAAATTAAAGGAAAATCTGCTCGGCTCGCGCCAGATCGAATTGCGCCGACAATGCACCGCGCATGAATTGGAAACAGCGGACTTTGCGCGGCTGGATGAGTTCCGCGACGCTTTTGCCAAAGAGATGAAAAACAAAGAGAAGGGACTCGAACCCATTGCGCTGGATTATCTGCGCGATTTTATCGCGGTGCGCGGCTACATCCTGCTCACCAAAAGCGGAGAGAAAATGTACGTGGCGGAATATCGCCGTTTGGTGGAGCAACGTATTTTGGAATTGGTGGCAAACCATCCCACCATCAAGGCGATTCAAAACGGCGAGAAAATTGACGACTTCCAACTGCTCGAATTGGAGCGCACGCTGACCAAGGAACTCGGCGAAGGTGATTTGGAAGTGACCCCCGAAAACTTGAAGAAGGTCTTCGCCCACAGCGCGGATAGTTTCCTCGGCTTGGTGCGCCAGGTGTTGGATATGCAATACCTGCCTGATTACAAGGATGTGGTGGCGCGGCAGTTCGAGAATTTCATCATCGAAAATAAATATAACGCCGACCAGATTCGCTTTTTGCGGGCGGTGCAAAGTGTGTTTTTGCAGAAGCGTCATCTCGAAACAGCGGATTTGTACGACGCGCCCGCACTGGTTGGGTTTGGTCAGGATGCTGTGGAAAGATGGTTTACGGAGCAGGAAGTGGAAGACGTGGTTGAGTTTGCTAACAAGATGGCGGTATAATCTGTTTTACAGTTGCCGTTCGATAAAGGAGTTGTAAAAAATGGAAGCCTTGACCACAATTTCCGCCAAATACCAAATCATGATTCCGCGAGAGGTTCGGGAGCAATTTAACTTAAAGCCTGGGCAAAAGGTAATGTTCATTCCCTATAAGAACTCGATTCGGCTTGTCATTGTCCCATCCATCAAGGAGGCGCGGGGAATTTTCAAAGGAATGAATGCCGACAACCTGCGCGAAGAAGTTGACGAGGAGCGCTAATGAACGTAGTTGACTCGTCGGGTTGGATCGAGTATTTCACCGAAGGCGGGAATGCGGATTTTTTCGCCCCGTCCATTCGGAAAGTGGAAGATCTGATCGTCCCGACGATTTGCATTTACGAAGTCTTCAAGCGTCTGCTGGCGGAGCGGGATGAAGATTCTGCTTTGCTTTCGGTAGGGATCATGTCACACGGGCGCGAAGTGGAGCTGGATCGCAACATCGCCATTGACGCGGCGCAAATATCGATCGAACTAAAACTTGCCATGGCAGATAGCATCATCCTTGCCACAGCGCGTGACCAAGATGCCACGCTGTGGACACAGGATGCGCATTTCAAAGGCGTGGACGGCGTGAAATATATCGAGAAGAAGGGATGATACAACGCGCCCGCGCTGATTGGCTTTGGTCAGGATGCTGTGGAGAGGTGGTTTACGGAGCAGGAAGTGGAAGACGTGGTTAAGTTTGTGAATCGGATGGCGGTTTAATAATGCCGTACAACTCAGACATCCATCATCGCCGCTCAATTCGGCTGAAGGAATACGATTACGCCCAATCGGGCGCATATTTCGTGACCATCGTAACGTATCAACGCGAGCATTTGTTTGGCAAGGTTGTAAACGGCGTGATGAGATTAAACGATTGGGGCGAAATTGCGCGGCGCGAATGGTTTAAGACCGCCAAATTACGCCCGTATATCGAATTGTTTGAAGATGAATTGATGATTATGCCGAATCATGCGCATGGAATTATATGGAATGACGGGAACGTAGCAGGGGCGGAGCGGCGCTCCGCCCCTGCTACCGCCCGTACGAACGATGAAATCCCTCATGTAACCGCGGGTTCATTGGGCGCGATCGTCCGCGCATATAAATCTGCGGTGACGTATGCCATCAATGCGGCGCGGCAGACACGCGGGATGGTCGTGTGGCAACGGAATTATTACGAACATATCATCCGCAACGATGCAGATTTAAATCGAATCCAAAATTACATCATCAACAATCCGTTAAAATGGGCGTATGATGATTTATATGGATAATGGAATCCATACGGGCGCAACGACGTTGCGCCCCAACCGAACATCAACAATAAGGAATTTATTTTGCTAACCGACCCTAAACTCCGCTCGCAAGTAGACGCCCTCTGGGATAAGTTCTGGACGGGCGGACTCTCGAATCCGCTCGATGCGATTGAGCAGTTTTCGTATCTGTTGTTCCTGAAGCGGCTCGATGACCGCGAGAACGCGGCTGAAAAGCAGGCAAAACGTCGGGGCGGAGCGACGCTCCGCCCGTACCAGCCCAAAGTCCCGAAAGAGATGCGTTGGGGCTATTGGACGCAGATGAAAGCCGAAGAGTCGCTTAATCATCTTAAGACCGTCGTCTTCCCGAAGTTGGTTGAACTCGCCGATGAGAAATCTTCGTTTGGCGAGTATATGAAGGGGGCGCAGTGCAAGATCAACAAGGCGGGACTGTTGATCGAAGCCTGCAATTTGATTGACCAGATGAAGATCGCCGAGCAGAATCAGGATGTGCAGGGCGACCTGTACGAGTATATGCTGGGGCACATGCAGTTTGCGGGGCGCGGCGGACAGTTCCGCACGCCGCGGCATATCATCCGCATGATGGTGAAGATGATTGATCCCAAGCCGCGCGAGCGCATCGGCGATTTGGCGGGCGGGACGGCGGGCTTTCTCGTCAACGCGCACCAGCATATTTTGGAGCGGGCGACTTCGGCGGGGATTTTGGAATACGATGAAGAGGGGAATCCGCATCACCTAATCGGCGACCAGTTATCGGGTCCAGAAAGAGCGTTCATGTCGTCGCCGAAATATCTGCGCGGCTTCGATAACGATTCGGGCATGACCATCCTGCGCATCGGCTCGATGAATCTGACCCTGCACGGGATCGAGTCGCCGCAGTTCTTTTATCGGGATACGCTCTCGAAGTCTTTCGATGACGAGCGCGAGTATGACGTGATTTTGATGAACCCGCCGTTTCGGGGCGCGGTGGATAAAAGCACGGTTCATCCCACCCTGCCAGCGGATACGACCAAAAGTGAACTGCTCTTCCTGCATCTGATTCTGCGCGCGCTCGATATGGGCGGACGCGCGGCGGTGATCGTGCCTGATGGCGTGCTGTTCGGTTCGTCTCGCGCGCACGTTGAGATTCGTAAACGCCTCATCGAAGAGAATCGACTCGACGGCGTGGTCTCGATGCCTTCGGGTGTGTTCAAGCCCTACGCGGGAGTTAGCACGGCGGTTTTATTTTTTACGCGCGGCGCACAGACCAAAGAGATTTGGTTCTACGATATGGAGCATGACGGTTTTTCGCTGGACGATAAGCGCGTGAAGGTAGATGAAAACGATATACCAGATTTATTGACGTGTTGGGAGAAGCGGTTTGACAAGAAGTTCTTAGAGAGTAGAGAACAGAGAGTAGTAGAACTGCGGAAGGAGTTGACTCCGCTGAAGGAGAAACGTTTGGGGTTGCAGGCAGAAGTCAATCGTTTGACCTTTGAGCAGGTGTTAGATGGAGACGGCAAGAATGCTGAGGAACTTGCCGAAGCGAACAACCTGCTCTCTAATCTCTATTCTCTAATCTCTCCCCTGCAAGGGGAACTCGACCGCCTGACGCGCCAGTTTTGGGTGACGAAAGAGCAGGTGAAAGCCAACAAGTATGACCTTTCCGCCAGCCGCTACCGCCAAGTGGACGCGGACGTTGCCTATCACGAAAAGCCGTCTGTGACGCTGGAACGTTTGGCGCGGTTGGAGAGTGTGATGTTGGATGAAATTGCCGAGTTGAAGAAAATGATGGAGGCTGAATGATGAAGGCTGAATCAACGTCCCGAAGGTTGGACTTGCAGAACTTTGACCGTTGCTCAATACCTTTGGGACGGTTTGGGATGATTTTATGAATTACGAACTGCTTGCTGATGTCGCGCAAATCATCATGGGACAAAGCCCGCCTTCATCAACTTACAACACGGTTGGAGAAGGTCTGCCGTTTTATCAAGGCAAAACTGATTTTGGCGATATGTATCCAACGCCAAGAGTTTATTGCACAGAGCCGAGCCGAATCGCTGAGGCTGGTGATATTTTGATTTCTGTTCGTGCGCCAGTTGGTCCAACGAATATAAGCCAAGAAAAATCTGCAATTGGACGCGGTTTGTCTGCAATTCGAGTTAGCGAAAAACTTGACCGTGATTTCTTGCTTTACTTTTTGCGTTTCTATGAGCCTGAATTAGCCAAAGCAGGCACAGGCTCAACATTTGCGGCTATTGCACGCGAAGACCTTGAAACAATCAAAATCCCCCTCCCCCCGCTGACCGAGCAAAAGCGGATTGCGTCCCTGCTGGCGCGGGCGGACCGTCTGCGCTCCCTGCGGCGGACGGCGCGCGAACTTGGCGAGTCCCTACTCCAGTCCGTGTTTTTGGAGATGTTTGCAAAAGAAAAAGGAAAGATGAAAGAAGTAAGACTTGGAGCCCTTGCCGAAGTAAGGACAGGTGGAACGCCAAGTCGCGATGTTCCAGAATATTTCGATGGTCATATTCCCTGGGTGAAAACCACAGAAGTTATTAACGAGGTGATTTACGCTACTTCTGAGAAAATCAGTGAAGCAGGATTGAAGGCAAGTAACTGTGAAGTTTTTCCAGTTGATACAATTCTTTTGGCTATGTATGGTCAAGGATTGACTCGTGGAAGAAGTGGAAAGTTGGCGATACCTGCAACAACAAATCAAGCATGTGCCGCAATTTTGCCATCGTCAAAAATCAATATAGATTACCTTTGGACATTCTTGAAATTGTCTTATAACGAAATTCGAGATTTGGGTCGTGGTGGAAATCAACCAAACTTGAATCTTTCGATGGTTCGTGATTTGGTAATCCCTGTCCCCCCGCTGTACCTGCAAGAAGAGTTTGCATCTGTGGTGGCGCGGGTGGAGCAAATGCGCGCGCGTCAAGCCGAGAGCGAGAGGCAGGTGGAGGGGTTGTTTGAGAGTTTGTTGGCCCTGAGCTTTGTCGAAGGGCTGAATCAATCGTTCTGTAACCAGTGAAAGAAAGGAATTATCATGGCAAAACGACCACAGGTTTTCGATCAAATTGCATTTGAAGAATCGCTTCGGCAACAAGGTTGTACTGAAAGTTTTGTCAAGCCAATTACAAGCGATTTTCGTTTGTTTGTTCCGATCGTTCTAAGGAATTTGGGGGAGGAAAAACTATTTCAAATTGTAAATTCTGCCCGTGATGAACTGAAACTGGGAGAGCAAGACCCGGCTTGGCGTGAAGCGGTGAAATATATTGTTGGCTGGGCAGAAGAGCAACTCGAAGAATACAAGGCGCAAAAATAAACTTTGCCGTGGCAGAGCAGGTGGAGGGATTGTTTGAGGGGTTGTTGAGTGAAAGTTTTGTCGAAGGATTGAGTGAGGTGTTCGAGCAATAGCCCCCTCCCGTCCTCCCCCGACTGCCGAACTGCACGGAAGTCGAGGGAGGTGAATGTGAAGTTGGAATGAATATTTTTATGTATGCCCAAGTTTCCCCCTCCCCAAATTCGACAGGTTCATCGTCGCATTTAGGGAGGGACGGGGTGGGGCAGATTGGAGATCGTCATGCCGCGTAAAAAAAGAAGCAACCCCAAAACTATGCACAACGCAGGCAAACTCCGCAAAGAACCAACTCCCGCCGAGCGCAAACTCTGGTCAAGAATCCGCAACGATCAATTGGGAGTCAATTTCAGAAGACAACACGCTATTGGAAACTACATCCCGGATTTCGTCTGCATCGAAAAGAAACTCATCATTGAGCTGGATGGCAGTCAACATTTGGAACAGAAAGAATACGACGAGGAGAGAACCAAATTCCTGAACTCGCTGGGTTACAAAGTTATCCGTTTTTGGAATCATAATGTGATGAATAATATGGATGGGGTTATACTCACGATGCTTCAGGTATTGGATGAAAATCTATAAAACGGAGGAGTGAATATGTTGCAACAATTCAAAAGCATGAACGAATTAACAGAATATCTGGGCGCTTTAGAAGAGCGCGTCGGAAAACTTGAGGAAGAAAACAGGCGGTTGCGTTCCGAGCCGCCAAGCGAAATTAACGGAAATATAATTGCAAAATATGTCGCTCATTATGTTCCGCGAACAAATCTGGTCAATCCCAGCTTTTTGAAACGAGCTTTTGCGGTATGGGGTCACTTCTTTGTGGCGAACTTGATTATCGGCATAATTGTCGGCGTCGTTTACGCCTGTTTGATGATGACGTTGTTCGGATCAATGTTTGGTAATCTAATTCTAAATTCCAGATAAACATACAAATGGCATGAACGGGCGCGCCGCTCCGCCTGCACCCAGCGTCGGTCGCGGTGGGGTAAAATTCGGGCGGGAGAATCAACATGAACGCGTACCAATTCAATATCTACGAAAAGACCTTCATCTTCTGGGCGATTTTTCTGGCGTTGTATTTTGTCTATAAATATTTCCCCAACCGCGTCTTTGCGATTTTTTGCGGCACCGTCGAATCAAACTTCCAACACTACAAAGCCGCCTTCTATTCATGGATCTTTTCGAGCGCGCTGGAATTCGCCTTCTTCCACGCGCAAATCGCTGACGGTGAAGCCTGGTTCTACTCCCGGCTGGGGATGGCGATCCTTTTACCCTGGTTCGTTTTCCTGCTCTGGTATCTGTGCGCGGCGCTCTACGGAAAGTTGCCCAATATTCCGCTCGAAATCATTTACGCCAATCTGATCACGATCATTGCCGGGGCCTTCGGCGCCGTCTTCGAACGCGGACTGGCGCAAATCGAATATTCGGCAGAACTGAAATTCGTGTTATGGGCGCTGTGTTTCGCGTCCATTGCGCTGTACCTGATTTTCACCTTTGTCAAACTTCCCTGGGCCGATGTCTTCGTCGAACCGGATTGGAAAGACCGCGCCTAGAAAATCAAAACGGGCGGTAAATGCTTCCATGCCCGCTCATTGCGCGGCCGGATTCGAGTCGTCCTTTCGCTTTATAAAATGATATGTCGTAAAATAGGGGGACGTTTGCAGGGGCAACAAACGAATTTTCATCCGGAGCATACACATCCGTGCAACAATACGATGACGAAACCAAAAAACCGACAGGTTACTTTGAACTGATTCGGGGAAATCACAACTTCCGCAACCTGTGGCTCGGGCAGGTGATCTCCATGCTGGGAGATTGGTTCGACCTGATCGCCTCCGCCTCCCTGCTCTCGTATCTGACGGGTTCGGGCCTGGCAATCGGAGGCCTCTTCGTCGTGCGCATGCTGGCGCCGTTTTTGGTCAGTCCGCTGGCCGGCGTTTTGGCAGACCGACTCGACCGAAAGAAACTACTGATCGCCACCGACCTCCTGCGCGGCGTCGTTGTGCTGGGATTCCTCTTCGTCCGCACCCCTGAGCAGGTCTGGCTGTTATACGCGGTCACTGCCGTTCAATTGGCGCTCAGCGGATTCTTCTTCCCCACGCGCAACGCCATCATCCCCGATATCGTCACGCGCGCGGAACTGGGCGCGGCCAACACCATCAGCACCACCACCTGGGCCGTGATGCTTTCGCTGGGCGCGGCCATCGGAGGCCTGGTTGCCGGGCAATGGGGCGACTATCCGTCTTTCGTAGTCGACTCAATATCCTTCTTCTGTTCGGCGTTCTTCATCTCGCGCCTTCGCTATACACATAAACCGCTCCTCTCCATTGACGTTAAAGAAAGCGAACGGCAAATTTCGGCGGCTTTCCGCCAATACGTGGAGGGATTGAAATATCTGAAAGACCATCTGGACATCCTGGCCGTGGCCCTGCACAAAAGCGCGATCTCGTTATTCGCCATCGGCATACTTCAGGTCATTCAGGTGGAACTGGCGGAGAAGATCTTTGTGATCGGCCAGAATGGCGGCACGAGTCTGGGCCTGATCTACGCCGTCACGGGAATCGGGACCGGCATAGGCCCGCTCATTGCCCGCATCTTCACGCGTGACGATGACCGCCGGATTCGCGTTGTTCTTTCCATCTCTTACGCGGTCGGGGTCGTTGGAATGGCGATTACCGCGCCGCTCACCAGTTTCATGCTGGTTTTGTTCGGCTCATTCGTCAACGCGCTGGGCCGGGGCGCCATCTGGACGTTCTCCTCGCAACTCCTGTTGGAATGGGCTCCCGATAAAGTGCGCGGCCGCATCTTTTCCAGTGAGTTCGCCATGTTCACCCTGGCCAATGCAATCAGCTCCGGAATCGGCGGCTGGGCGCTGGACGCCACCGGTTTGGGCGTCAGCGGCATTCTCTGGTGGATGACCGGCTTGCTGGTGATTCCCGGCCTCCTTTGGTTCGGCTGGACGCTCTATGGAAAGCCTGGCATCGAGGCCTCAAAAGAAGATTTCGCGGCGCCTCTCGGCCCGTCGCCGCAGTGACTGATTGTACAGTCTCCGTCCCTATGACCGACCCGCGCTAAGTTCCGATTCCATGAGGATATAATTCAGGCCAATGAATCCAAGAGCGTCTTTGGCCGCTTATCTTGAGGCGACCTTCTCGGTCGTGGTTTGGGGAGGCACATTCATCGCCACCAAGATCGCCCTGCAGGAGGTCTCGCCTGCCACTGTTGTGTGGATTCGTTTCACCATCGGGGTAATGATTCTGGGCGTCACCGTTTTATGGCGCAAACAATTCGCGCTCCCCGCACGCGACGACCTTCTGCATTTGGCCCTGCTGGGTTTCATCGGAGTGACCTTTCATCAATGGCTGCAAGCCACAGGCCTGCAAACTGCGCGCGCCACCACCACCGCCTGGATCGTTGCCAGCACGCCGGTCTTTATCGCCGTTCTCAGCTGGCTGGTGTTAAAGGAAAATCTTGGCTGGGCACGCGTGGGCGGCATTGTGCTGGCGGCGCTGGGTGTATTGTTGATCGTCAGCAAAGGGAATCTATCGGCTTTGCTTGCCGGGCAGGAAGGCACATTTGGCGATCTGCTCGTGCTGATCAGCGCGCCGAACTGGGCAGTGTTCTCGGTGCTTTCGCGGCGCGAGTTGGCGCGTCACCCCGCGGCGCGCATGATGTTCTATGTAATGTTCTTCGGCTGGTTGTTCACCAATATCTGGCTGTTTGGCTTTGGGCCGGGCCTCGCCGAAATCCCTCATTTGGATGTGCAGGGCTGGGCCGCCATTTTAGTGCTGGGCATACTCGGGTCCGGCCTGGCGTATGTCACGTATTACGACGCCCTGCAAGCCCTGCCCGCGTCACAACTTGGAGCATTTCTCAACATCGAACCGTTGGTCACCACCCTGTTGGCCGCGGCGATGATCGGCGAACATATCACATGGATCACGGTGCTGGGCGGGGCTGTGATTCTTTTCGGAGTGTGGCTGGTAAACAGGAAACGGACCGCAAATAAAGTAATGCTCGAATTGCCGCAAATGGATTAGCCGCATGCTTGATTTAAAAGCCCGGGAGACGAACTCCGCACGCGTGGAGCAGATCGGGAACGGCTGGCGGATGAACGTCCCTGCCGGAGGCCGAACAAAGTATCGGGTGGCGCAGTTGGATGATTACGCTCATCTCATGCGCCGCCAGTTCTCGGCGCGTCCACCCCTGACCCTGAGCCTGCAAGCGCGCGCCTCAGCCGAGTTCCTGCCCGGAACATGGGGCTTCGGCCTATGGAACGATCCGTACGGAGTGGCCTTGTGGATGAAGAACGGCCCGTTCCGGCCGCCCGTTTTGCCGAATGCGCTCTGGTTCTTTCACGCCGCGCCGCCAAATCATCTTTCGTTTCGCGACGACAAGCCGGGATACGGATTTCTGGCGCAAAGTTTTCGCGCGCCGGCTTTTTCGCCCCTGCTCATTCCTGCCGGTTTGGCCCTGCCTTTTGCGCGCAAAACAACGCGGCGTTTATTGAGCCGCGCCGTCGAAGAAGATGGAGTCCGCCTGGAAGTGGATGTCACTCAATGGCACGGATACAGGCTGGAGTGGAGTCCGAAGCGAGTCGTCTTCGAAGTGGACGATGAAATTGTGCTGGAAACTTCTGTGGCGCCGCGTCCCCCGTTGGGCCTCGTCATCTGGATCGATAATCAGTTCGCGGCGTTCACACCGCAGGGCAAATTAGCGTTCGGCCTTGTGGATAACCCGGAGATGTGGTTGGAGATCAAAGATTTGGAAATAAAACAGGAGCGGCCCAGCGAGCCGCCCCTGCAGGAAGGTTACATCGGAGGCCAGTAATGTACGATCAGGTTGGCCGTAAAGGGAATCACGTGCAGAAGCGTATCGAGAATCAGGCCGAGAATCAGCCAGCCGCCAAATTGACGGTTATGGAGGAAGGTCACTGCCGAAAACCAGGTGGGCCAGCCGGGGTAGCCTGCGGGCGGCGAGGCCGGGCGCGGTTGATTGAGTAATTTAAGCGCGCTGACGGCGTATTTGAAAGCCAGGAACACGATCAGCATGACAGGCGTAAAGTAGCGCGGCACAAAGACAAGATAAGCAATAACGACGTAGATCAACAGCACAGCGGCTTGATCCACACGGCGCGCAATGGCTTCGCCCACGCGTACCGGAAAGGTGCCCACGCCGCGCTGTTTATCGTCTTCGCGCTTATCAATGTGTTTGCCGATATTGATGCTGACTACGCCCAGGCCATAGGGAATGCCCGCGAGCACTACGTTCCAAATATTGCCGAGACTGCCGCCATGAATCAGCGCGAGCACAAGATACACGCCGCCGATCATGATCGGGCCCCAGATGAGGAAGATGGCCAGTTCGCCCAAGCCCCAATATTTGAACGGGTAGGTATATGCCAGCAGTACGATTGCGCCGAAAACGAACAAGCCGATCACCAGCGGGCTAAAATTCGTGTTGAACAGGGCGTAGATGCCGGCCAGAGTCGCCAGTACGCCGCTGACGATGAACCAGCGAATCTGCTGGGGCTTGGTGAAAAATCCCTGCGCGAGCGGGTGGACGCCGTATTGTGTTCGGAAGTAGTTATCCTTATCCAGGCCGCGCGAGAAATCGGTGTAGTCGTTGAGGATGTTGTTCGTGCCGTGCGCGATGAACAGGCCGAGGGTCAGAATGATGAACGGAAGCCAGGAAAAATATCCGTCGCGCCAGGCCAGCAGTCCGGCGATCACGCAGGAATAGACCGTGACGAGGGTCACGGCGGAACGGGTGGCGATCAACCATTTGGAAACAACATCCAGAGCGTCCCACTCTTTTTTGTTGTCCATTTTGATCAATTGCCATGAGGCTTTTCGCCACATTGCAAAATTAATGTGCATGTTTCTCTCTCCTTGAATTATGTAAAAATAACAGCACGGTAATGGGGGCTTGATTGAATGGAATTATACAACCCATCTGTGAATTTGTGCACTTCTTAATCGCAAAAGAAAAGCCCTGAATTTCTTCAGGGCTCGAAAAGGCCGAAGTTTCTAACGCCAGAAAGCCGGCAGGAAGACACGCAGGAGCACATCCACCAACAAGCCGAGCATAAAGAGCGCTCCGAAGGAGCGGTTATTCCAGAAAGCCATCGGCGCGAAATACAAAGGCCATCCGCCCTGCCCTGCCGGGAAACCCGCAGGCCGCTCGGCCGGCTTGGGCTGACGAAAAGCAGGCATCACTTTGAAAAGCGTAGGAAGCGCAAACAAAACGATTGCCATGACCGGCGCAAAGAATTTGATGATAATCAAATAGGCGGTGACGAAGTACGGGAGAATCATCATAGCCAACACAATATAACGGGAAGCTTTCTCGCCGATCAGCACCGGGACCGTATGGATACCTTTCGCCTTATCAACTTGAGATTTGTCAATGTGCTTGCCGAAGATGACGGTGGTCACGCCCAGCACGTATGGGATACTGGCAACGGTCACATTCCAGTTCCACTGATGCGCCAGCACGTAATAACCGCCGCCGATCATCAACGGGCCCCAAACCAGCAGTACGGCCAATTCGCCGAGCGCCATGCCCTTCAGCGGCCAGGTGTAAAACAAAACAAAGAATACGCCGAGGCCGAACAAAATCCAGATTGTGGGATCACTGCCATCGGCAAAGATCAAATAGAGTCCGGCCACAGCCGCGAGAGCGCCGGTCACTGCAAAATAAGTCAAGTGCTGGCGGCGGGTCATCAATCCGCTGGCGACAGGCTGGGCGCCGTACATGGTACGGTAATAATTATCCTTATCCACGCCGCGCACAAAATCGGTATAGTCGTTGAAAATGTTGTTGGCCGCATGAGCCATGGTCAGGCCGAACACAAGAGCCAGCCAGGGGACAATCGAGAATGTACCATCACGGAGTGCGAAGAGACCAGCCAGCGCGGCCGAGATAAAGGTCATGACCAGCACCGCGGCGCGCGTCGAGATCAACCAGCGGGAGATAACATCCAGCCGATCCCATTCTTCTTTCGACACATCAGGAATCACTTCGAGGGCTTTTCGCCACATTGCAAAATTCATGGATAGACTCCTAAATAAGTTTGGATAAATTGTACCCAAACTGGCGAATTTCAATCTTCAATAATTGACATTTGTCCGCAAATTCAGGAATAAAATCCTGCCCGGGCCCCAGGTTTATTCCCCACGTTTCACGCCTAAAAGGAAAAATCGCCGCGTTCAGCACTTCCGCCTTCCCAGCGGAAGAATACGCCTGTCTCGCAATAAGACGGGCTGTCTTTTTCAGAGTTCGCTGGTCATAATGAACTGCGGCTTCATTTCGAAGTTTTCATAGATCGGGCGATAACGTTCGGTATCGTAAAACTCCTCCACTTTGACCATCTTCTTCGAGGCAGTGATCACATCGAGCGGCATGTTATCGTAACGGCCGTTCTTCAAGACGACCAGGCGTCCGTGCACGCCTTTGAGCAGAAGATCGAGAGCCAGATTGCCGAACGCCATCGGCACAATAGAATCCATGGCATCGGGATCGCCGCCGCGCACCATGTAGCCCAGCTTCTGATCCACAACGTCCACCGTTTTACCGTCGTTGAATTTCGGAGAGAATTCCCTCAACTTGATCGAAACCAGCTCACCAATACCGCCCAGTTTGGCATGGCCATAAGCGTCGGTGGAGCGGTCTTCAAAAACCATTTCACCGCCCTCGAACATGGCGCCTTCCGAAACCAGCAGAATCGAATATCGGCTGGGGTTTTGCAAACGATCCTTGCTCATCAATTCCGTGAGATGCTCGATGTTGAATTTGAATTCCGGAATCACACAGCGATTCGCCGCGCCGGCCATGGTTGGCAACATGGCTGTGAAACCTGCATAACGGCCGAACACTTCCAGAACGAGGAAGCGTTCATGCGATCCGGCGATGGTGCGCAGGTTGTTCGTCAGTGAAATAGTGCGGGTCACACAGGTGCTAAAACCGATGCAATAATCCGTGCCGGGCACATCGTTATCCATCGTCTTCGGGATGGCGATGGTTTTGACGCCCTCCTGATACAAACGAACGGCATAACTAAGCGTATCGTCTCCGCCGATGGGGATCAGATAATCCACGCCGAGATAATCCAAATTCTTTAGTACTTCCCCGGTCAGGTCATTCCGTTCAGCGGAATATTTTCCCTTCAAGGATTCGGGAACATCGGCGGCTTTCATTTTGCTCGGATTCGTCCGGGAGGTGTGCAGAAAGGTGCCGCCAGTCCGCCCGGCGCGGTTGACAATCTCCTCATTGAGGAATTGAAAATTATTGCTATTGTCGGCGTCCTTCTCGCGGACGATATCCACCAATCCGGCCCAACCGCGCCGAATCCCCACCACGCGATACCCTTCACGCAATGCACGGATCGTCACCGCCCTGATAGCTGGGTTCAAACCCGGCACATCTCCCCCGCCTGTAAGAATCGCAATACCCTTGGATTTATTTTGGGTCATGGCTTCCCTCCGACCCAATTATAAAACCGGATTCGAGGAAGAAGCAAAGAACCGCGCAAGTTAAATCAACTGGCGGCCGGTATATCCCGCGTCGATATCGTGCCAGTACATCACGGCTTCCTCGCCGTGCTTCCAACACAAATACACTTCGCGCCCCTCGCGCAAAGACGGAAAATCCAGCAAACCGATTCCCGGGTCCTTTAGAATCACGCCTTGATCCTGCACCTGATGGACCAACACCCGCAACCGCTCGAATTCGGGGACTAATTCGCTGGCGGCTCGACTCCCGCCGTTACCTGCCGCGCGCGAAATAGCAGGCCACGCCTCCGGCTGACGTTCGATCACAGCATGATGAATCTCCATGATCTGCTCCACCAGCGGGAGAATTTCGGTTAAAACATCATTGGCTTCCTGCACAGTAAAATAACGCGGCATATCGGCTCCTAAGCGGGGAAAGAGACTTCATATCTGCGAATCATCTCATCCCACAACCGATTCGCATCCTGATCAATGGTTTGAAATTCGGGATGTGACTCGAACCAATTCAGCGTGCGGCGTACGCCTTCGGCCCACGTCACCCTGCAGGCATAATCCGGCACGAAGCGTTTGATCTTGCTGTTGTCGAAGACAACGCTGTTCACTTTGTCGCCGATCAAACTCCCCAGGGCGTCGCGGTCATAAGCGGCGATCAGATCGGACGGAATGTGAACGACATTCGGCTTCACGCCAACGGCCTGAAAGACCTCGAGATAGATTTGATTCCAGGTCAGGACTTCGTCTGAGGTGATCTGAAAAGATTCGCCGACCGCCTTTGGGTTTCCCAACAAGCCGACCAAGCCGACTGCGAAATCCTCATGCCAGGTGGTTACCCACAATGAAGTGCCATCGCCCGGAATAATCACCTTCCCGCCGCGTCGCATGCGGTCTACAACAGTCCACGGATGCCGCCACGAGTTGACGCATAACGCGATCTGCGAGGGACCGTAGGTAAGCGAGGGGCGAATGATCGTGACGGGAAATCCATCTGCGCGATAGGCGCGCATCAGGCGTTCTTCACAGGCAATCTTATTGCGCGCATATTCCCAATACGGATTCTCAAGCGGCGTCTCTTCAGTAATGAGATAGTTCCGCACCGGCTTCTGATAAGCGGAAGCCGAACTGATGAAAACGAACTGGTCTGTCTTCCCTTGCAGGAGACGAAGATCCCGTTCGATGTCGTTGGCGGTGAAGGCAATGAAGTCCACTACCGCGTCGAAACGGTGACCAGCCAACAGTTCCGCGAGATGCGTTTCGTCGCCGTGAATATCGCCGCGTAAAAGTGTCGCGCCGTTGGGTAACGGATAATATTTCGAAGCCGAACGGTTCAACAGAAATAACTCGTGCCCGCGCCTGACGGTTAAATCCGAACAGGCAGAGCTGATCAAGCCCGTCCCGCCGATGAACAAAACCTTCATGAACCCTCCAAAAATTCAGTCAGCCGTGGCAGTGACCACTGCAGTGCGATTCGCCCGCCAGCCTTCCAGCCAGAAGACGATCAATGCCAGCCATACACACCCAAAGCCGATCAGCTGTACCTGACTGAACGGTTCGCGATAGATGAAGATGCCGATCAGAAATTGCAGTGTTGGGGTAATGTATTGCAGAATTCCAACCAGCGTAAGCGGGATGCGCTGTGCCGCGGAGGCGAACAGCAATAAAGGCACTGCCGTCACAATTCCAGTGCCGGCAAGGAGCAAATTAATAGTTGCGCCCGAGTGACCAAAAGCTCCCTGCCCAATGAACTCGCCGTCAATTAAATATGCCAGCGCGGGCAATAGCACAATGCCGGTTTCCATCGTCATGCCATAGAGCGATCCAAGCTGTCCGGTTTTCTTGACCAGGCCATACAGTCCAAAAGAGAACGCGAGAGAAATCGCGATCCACGGCAACCTGCCAAACTCGAAGGTGAGATACAGAACCCCTGCGGCCGCCAACGCCACCGGAGCCCACTGCATTGGCCGCAGGCGTTCCCGCAGAAAGATCACGCCCAGCAGAACGCTGACCAGTGGGTTGATGAAATACCCGAGGCTGGTCTCGACGATGTGATCGGCGTTGACCGCCCAGACGTAGATCAACCAGTTGGTGCTGACCAGCACGCCTGCAAGCGCATAAACTCCGAAGTTTTTAGGCGTGAATGCGGCGGCGCGGAATTTCCCAACCTGGCCAGTGACCAGAACGATCAACACAAGGAAAACGAACGACCAGACAACGCGATGACTGACCACCTGCACCGCCGAAACCGATTGCAATAACTTCCAATAAATAGGAAAGAGACCCCACAGGAAATAGGCTCCCACTGCGTACCAGATGCCTTTATTCATACCGTTATTCTCCTTGGATAAGCGTCAAGTATACACTAAGGAATTAAGCAGCAGAATCTCCATGAGCAACGGAGATTCTGTGAACTCGAACAAAGCAATTCTGTTGACGCGAGTCAAACTCTAGGTTTTCGATCCCGCAGAGCTCATCCCAATCGATTCTTTGAGGCGCGTCCCTAGCAATAGACAAACAACCATCAAGCCAATCAATACCAGCAGGGGTACGGTCATCGAGCCGTTGACGGGCGATTTGAATGCGTCCATGCCCAAGATAAAAATAATTCCGGATATCTGCCCCATCAAGAGCAGTAAACCGTTGGAGGTGCCTTCCGGCGCCGGATAGGTGATCTCCGCGCCATATTGAAAGCCAATCGGGCCGGCGCTGAGCAGAAAGAATCCGAACACAAAGGAAAAAACCAGCAACACTGCATAGCTCGTCACATAAGCGATTCCCGCCAGCCCGATCACCGCGCCCACGACCGCCAGAAGAATAAAGGGAACGCGCTTGCGGTATTTATCGGATAGCAGAGGCAGAATCAACGCGCCGAGAATCCCGCCCAGAATCATCAACCCACCGGCGTTACCGATCTGCGTTTCGGAGAACCCGTTTGGAGTAAGGATTTGATCGATCCAGGTGGTAATGGCGTTGAACACGCCCAAACCTACGAAGAAGATAACCATCAGCAGGATGAAGTCGCGCTGGCGGATCATTTTGGACAATCCTTCGAGCACCAGCGAGCGTCCCTCCTGCTCAGGCGGACAGGGCGGAGTCAGCGGCCGTTCGCGAATGAAAATAAAAAATAGAATCATCGCCGCGAGGGACGCAAAACCATAGGCGAGCAACATACCGGGAATGCCGGAATGAATGGCAAGGTAGGGAGTCAACGCGAGGCCCACCAGGATGCCCAGGTAGATCGCCAGCGAACCCAACCCGGCCGCCGTAGCGCGCTCCTCCATTGGGAACCAGCGCGCGGCAATCGTGGTGACCGCGTTCAGAATAAACGGCTGGGCGATGGCAAGCATGATCTGCGCAACCAGCACGAGGGTGTAGTTCGAGCCGATGAGTCCGCGCACGAGGCCGAAGATACCGGTCAACGCGGCGCCGATTCCCACGCCCACGCGTACACCGTAAGTGTCGATCACCCATGAAGCGGGAAACGAGACGAAGATGTAAACGATCATAAAAATCAGTGAGAGCAAGCCAACGCCCAGTTCAGAGACTCCATAAAACTGAACAGCATTGCTGGTGATGGGCGCAAAGGTGATCCACAGCAATTGGTTGGCGATCACAACGCCCATAAAAGCCAGTAACACGACCCAGCGGTATGGGTAGATTTTAAAACCTGTCTGTTCCATTCAACGGCTCCTTGGAAAATTAATTCAAGTAATGAAACACCGCAAACAGGGAATGAGTTTCTTGCTTTTCGCCCCGGACTTAAAAAAGCATCCCTGCTGGATCGAATCGCAGGGATGCCGGGAACGTCAATTGCCTTTTTGATCTGGCTGGTTCAAGTATTTTTCCGGGTCTTTATCGAAGTCCTTTTTACAGCCGAGCGAGCAGAAATAATACGTCTTGTCCTTGTACTCGGACTTTCCAGCCGCCTCCTTCGGGTCAATTGTCATGCCACAGACAGGGTCAAGTTCCATTTTATGCTCCTTTGAAAATATATGATTTACCGGGCGTTCTTCGAACCTTGAAACAACGAAATAGTCTCGAACAGATAACGGCGCGGCTCGGCATAATCTTTAAAGCCCGCTGTTTCGAACATTACCGGTAAAAAGCCGAATACATTATCTTCCATGCGCTCGATGTGACGTACAAACGGCCGCATACTCCTGCCAACGAAACTGCGCGCCTCCGTCAAGTCCGCGCCGATCAATCTTCCATTCGGGCGCAAAACGCGGTACGCTTCATGCGCGGTCCGCTGTTTATCCTCGCGGCTGAGATGATGCAGCATAAAGCTGAAGAGTACCACATCGAACGATTCATCGGGATACGGCAACGCGAACGACATGCCCCGGTCAAAGCGCAGTGACAACTGATGCGTTCCCGCCTTCGCGCGCGCGATCTGTAAAATCTGCGGGTCGCCATCCAGACCGACCACCTCGGCTTTCGGATTCGCCTTCTTGACCATCACTGCCAGCGTGCCGGTTCCACAACCTACATCCAAAACCTTCAACCCGTTCAAGACGCCGGCCTGCGCGACCAGATCTCTGCGAATTTTCAAAACGGACAGCGGCCCCTCAACCAACAGGTCGAAGAACGGCGTCAGCCAGCGAAAATTCAAAGCCCGAATATACCGCCGATCGGTCATGGATCAACCTGCGGCGCCTATACTTTTGCGTTGCGTAAATGCAGGCTGTTCGTTACCACGAAGACACTGCTGAACGCCATGGCGCCCGCGGCCAGCATAGGGTCCAATTGGCTGAGCGCGGCCACCGGGATCAGAATTACGTTATAGAAGAAAGCCCAGAACAAGTTTTGTTTGATCTTGCCCAACGTCTTGCGGGAAAGCAAAATGCCGCGCGCCACGCCCTGCAGATCGCCGCTGATCAACGTTACGGGCGCGGCCGCCATCGCCACATCGGTGCCGGTTCCGATTGCGATGCCCACATCCGCCTGCGCCAGCGCGGGCGCATCGTTCACGCCGTCGCCTACCATCGCGACCACATTTCCGCGCAATTGCAACTTCTTCACCTCGGCAGATTTTCCTTCCGGCAGAATCTCGGCCAGCACTTCGTCCACGCCAACCTGTTTTGCGATCGCTTCAGCCGTCTTTTGATTATCGCCTGTGATCATCGCAACTTTCAAACCCATGCGATGCAGTCGGTCAATCGCTTCCTTCGAATTTTCCTTCACTGTGTCTGCCACTGCAATTACGCCCGCGACTTCATTATCTATAGCAACGATCATCGGGGTCTTTGCTCCCGCCTGCAAACGCTCCACATCCGCGCGGATGAGACCCGCCGAAATGTTTTCCATCTCCATCAATTGCAGGTTGCCAACCAATATTCGCAGGCCGTCCACGTTCGCTGAAATACCCATGCCAGCCAGGGCTTTGAACCCTGCGGCCTCGCCCAGCGGAATATTTTGCTCAGTTGCGGCGGCGACAATAGCTTCGCCCAGCCCATGTTCACTGCCTTTTTCTGCGGAAGCCGCCAGATAGAGAATAGCTTTCTCATTCCAACCGGCGCAGGCAACGTGATTCTCACTGGTCACATGAGACCGGTCGGCAGGAACAATATCCGTCACTGCGGGCTGGCCTTTTGTGATCGTACCGGTTTTATCCAACACCACCACATCGACCTTGCCGGCGCGTTCCAACGCCTCGCTGTTACGGAACAGAATGCCAAGCTCCGCGCCTTTGCCGCTACCGACCATTACAGCTGTCGGCGTAGCCAATCCCATCGCGCACGGGCAGGCGATCACCAACACAGCCACCGTGTGCAACAAAGCGCGCGTGAATTGATAATCGCCGATATTGATTGCAAGGAAATACCAGCCGGCGAACGTGAGCGCCGCGATCAGAATCACGATCGGCACAAACACCGCCGAAACCTGATCTGCCAGTTTTTGAATCGGCGCTTTGCTTCCCTGCGCATCTTCCACCAGCTTGATGATTTGAGCCAGTGCGGTTTCCCTGCCGACCTTCGTCGCCTCGAATTTCAACAGGCCCATTTTGTTCAACGTCGCGCCGATGACCGCATCGCCCGGTTTCTTTTCAACGGGTAAGGACTCGCCCGAAATCATCGACTCGTCCACCGAACTGCGGCCTTCGATCACCACGCCATCCACTGGAATCTTCCCGCCGGGTTTAACGAGAACTACATCGCCGGCGCGCACCTCGTCCACGGGCACTTCAGTTTCAAGGTCGGCGCGGATGACGTGGGCTGTTTTAGCGCGCAAACTTATCAGCTTTTTGATCGCCTCGGAGGTATGTCCCTTGGCGCGGGCCTCCAGGAATTTTCCCAGCCGAATCAGGGTGATGATGACTGCGGCCGTATCAAAATAGACTACGCCACTGAACAAACCGAAGACCACCAGCAGTGAATAAAAATACGCTACCGATGAACCCATCGCCACCAATACATCCATATTGGCCGAACGACTGCGCAGAGCTTTGAACGCGCCTTCGTAATATTGCCAGCCCACCACAAACTGAACCGGCGTAGCCAGCGCGAGCAAAAGCCAATTGAACCACGGCCAGGTCTCGCCCATCATGCCGGGCATGGGCGCCATCGCGTAGAACAACGGCGGCAAGATATTGAAGTCGCGGGCCATCGATAGCAGGAACAACGGGATGGTGAATACAAGGCCGAGGATAAGTAGGCGGCGCTGAACGTTGGTTTCGTGTTCGCGCGCTTTGGCCTCCACATCCTCCGCTTGACCGCCCAATTCCACCGCTTCAAAACCGGACCTTGAAACGGCCGCCCTTATCTCAGATTGACTCACAACGGTCGGAACGTATTTCACGCGCGCGCGTTCTGTGGTCAGGCTTACGGACGCCTCCATCACACCTTCGATGTTTTGCAGAGCAACTTCAAGCCGGCGCGCATCGTTATCGTCAGCAAGGCGCTTGATCAGCAAATCCGCCTCGCCCGTCGCGACGTTATAGCCCGCCCATTGAATCCGCGAGACCATATCGCCTAATTTCGCAACTGCCGGGTCGAACTGCACAGTGGCGCGTTCCGAGGAGAGATTCGCCACGGCGCTTTCCACGCCGTTAACCTTCTTCAAATTGCGCTCGATGGTCGAAACGCAATTGGCGCAATACATGCCCGTGATGGGAAGTGTGAGTTGTTTCGTGTCAGACATGTTTTTTCCTTAAGATATTTTATTCAGATAATTTCACTCGCCGCAGTAACTGGGCATTGATCGCCACGACGATGGTACTCACCGACATCAACAGCGCGCCTACGGCTGGTGAAAGTAATATTCCAGCCGAGGCAAGGATGCCTGCGGCAAGCGGCAAAGCAACAATGTTGTAGCCCGAAGCCCAGATCAGGTTTTGGATCATTTTGTTGTAACTGGCGCGGCTCAATTTGAAGATCTTGACCACATCCAGCGGATTACTTTTCACCAAGATGATCCCAGCGGATTCAACAGCCACATCGGTGCCGCTGCCGATCGCAATGCCCACGTCGGCGCGGGTGAGGGCGGGCGCATCGTTGACGCCATCGCCGACCATGGCTACTTTTTTACCTTGTTTTTGCAGTTCGATCACTTTTTCGTCTTTATGCTCAGGAAGCACTTCTGCAAAATACAATTTGATTCCAAGTTCATCGGCGACGGCCTTGGCGACATCTTTGCTGTCACCCGTCAACATGGCGACTTGAACATTCATCTCATTAAGTTTTTTGATGGCTTCATAACTCTCAGGGCGAATCACGTCTGCCAATGCGAGCGCGGCGAAAATCTTCCCGTCTCTGATCAGGTAGACGACGGTCTGACCCTTTGTCCCTGAGGAAGAAGCGAATTCCGAAATTGCCGAATCGAGCTGAACATTGAGCATCTCCAGTAAACGCGGACCGCCCACCCACAAATCCTTCCCGTTGTGCTTTGCGCGGATGCCGCGTCCTTTGATGGCTTCAAAATCAGTGACGACTGGCAGATGCAAATTTTTCTCTTTCGCCGCGTCACGGATCGCGCGGGCGATGATGTGTTCCGAATCCGCCTCAACAGCCGCGGTGAGGGCGAGAGCGTGGTTTTCATCCACGCCGTTGGTTTTGAGGGCAACCACGCCCTGCTCGCCTTTCGTGAGCGTGCCGGTTTTATCGAAGATCACCACGTCAATTTCACGCGCGGCTTCGAGCGCCAAACGGTTACGGACTAAAATTCCGTTCTGCGCCGCGGACGTGGTGCTGATCGCCACGACCAGCGGGACAGCCAGCCCCAGCGCGTGCGGACACGCAATGACCAACACAGTGACGACTCGCTCCAACGTGAACAGGTCGAAGCCCAAGGCAATCGTCCATAGAATAGCGGTGAGCGCGGCAACGCCGATAGCGAGATAGAAAAGCCAGCCCGCGGCTTTATCGGCTAAGATTTGCGTATTTGATTTACTCTGTTGCGCGTCACGAACCAAACGCATGATTCCAGCCAGCGCGGTCTGTTCACCGATGGCTGACACGCGGACTCGCAAACTTCCATCTTGATTGATACTGCCCGCGATCACTTTTGCGCCGACGACTTTTTTCACAGGAAGCGACTCGCCCGTGATCATCGCTTCGTTCACATCGGACTCGCCGTCTGCTACCACGCCATCGGCAGGGATACTCGCCCCAGGGCGGACAAGCACGAGATCATTCAACTTCAACGAAGAGGCTGGCATGGTGTGAACACTGCCATCGGGCATGATGTGTTCAGCGGTATCAGGCATCAATTTTGCCAACGCGTTCAATGCGCCCGAAGCCTGACGGACACTACGCATCTCGATCCAATGCCCTAACAGCATGATGTCAATGAGCGTGACCAGTTCCCAGAAAAAGCCTTCGCCTAAGTTGAAGAACAACGCGGCGAGGCTGTACACAAACGAGACCGAGATCGCCAACGAGATCAACAGCATCATGCCAGGCTGGCGGTTGCGAATCTCTGGGACAGCCATTTGAATAAACGGCACGCCGCCATAGATAAAAACGATCACGGCGAACAGAGCCGCCACCCACTGACTGCCCATGAATTCGGGCGTCCTGAACCCGAACCACATCTGGAGCATGGGCGTATACAGCAAAACAGGAATACTGAGCAACAGTGAAACCCAGAATCGCCTGCGGAACATGTCTTCATGTCCGCTGTGGTCTACGTGACCTGCGTGTTCATCCATGTTGCCCATTCCATGCGTGGCATGCATCTCATGCTGAGATTCTGGCGCGGCAGTATGCGTCATGTGGTCGGCGTGTGCGTCCGCTATTGGCTTGGGATGAGCATCATGTTCCATTTGGGAATGGTCATGATGCTCGTGTTTGGCGTGAGAGTCTGTCATTTTGTCCTTACGCATTTTTGTCGCGGAGTCACAGAGACGCCGACCCCGCACCTGCATTCGGGGCAGGTGGAAAATCCTTTTATTTCTCTCTGCGACTCCGCGTCTCTGTGGCTAGACTGCGCAACATCAGTTAAGAAGACTTGCTTTGTCTTACAAGGTGATCAACCCCTCGGCAGGATAATCAATTTCCGAGAGTAGCGCTTTGATGCTTTGCTCGCTGGCGGGTGTGTCGAACGTGATCTGAACTTTCTTGGTAGTCAAATCCGCTTTGACTGCCTGTACTCCCTGCAACTCCCCCACTTCCATTTCAATAGTGTGAGTGCAGTGGTCGCAGTGCATGGCGGGGACGGAATAGGTAACGGTGGTCATGGTTTTCTCCTTGAACTGATTAAGTATATGGTCAACGATGCGCGCTTCGTTCGCACGCGGCGCCATCCGGCCATCAAATTCCCAAATGATCAAACTTTCGTAGACATCTCGAACACTTCGGTGATCTCTTTCAACACGCGTTCGCGTTCTTTTTTATCATTGCCCTGAATTGCGGTAATGACACAGGAATTGAGATGATTCTCCAGAATCTGCGAACTGACTTTGTTCAGCGCGGCTTCCACCGCCTGAATCTGACGAATCACATCAACGCAGTACGCGCCCTCTTCCACCATGCGGACAACGCCGCGCAAATGTCCTTCGATGGTTTTCAAACGGCGGAGTGCATTTTCATTACTTTCCATAATTGCCTCTAGGTTCTAACAAATGGCTTGTTCGGTTTCTACCCCCCCCAGGGGGGATGGGTACGCCTATAATACCCGCATCCAATTTACGTGTCAAGGGCAGGCAAACGAGATTCGCCCGGGTCCGAAGAAACCCTCCTTCTCAGGGTAGAATTACCTTATTATGCCCATCAATCCACTCGACCTGCGCCGCGTCCTTGTTTTCGAAAATTCCCCCGACGAAGATTTGAAACTACTGGCTCGAAATGGAATCGAAAGGTCTGTTGAAGAGGACGAATTTTTCTTCTTTCAGGGCGACCCGGCCATTTACTCATATGTTCTGACGTCGGGACGCGCCAAACTGACGCAAGCCAGCAAGACGGGACAGCAGGTCAATTTGCGGACGGTCGGCGAATGGCAGATGTTCGGCGCGCTGGGCGCGGTGCGCGAACGAGCTTTATATCCGGCTAGCGCGCAGGCACTCGAATTCAGCACCGCGCTTGCCATCGAAAGCAATTTTCTGCATGAGATGATGCAGACGCGGCCCCAGCTTTCTTTTGGCCTGATGCAGGTCATGACCGGTTACATTCAGGAGATGCAGGCGCGTTACCGCGAGCTTGCCACTGAAAAGGTGGAACAGCGCATCGCCCACGCCCTGCTCCGCCTTGCATCGGTCACGGGCGTACGCATACAGGAGCATATCGTTGAACTAACCCTGACGCGCCAGCAGTTGGCGGAAATGTCTGGCACCACGTTGTTTACCGTCAGCCGGGTATTCTCCGATTGGGAGAGGCAGGCTGTCGTCGAGACCGGACGCGAAAAAATCCGCATATTGAGGCCGCACGATCTTGTGCAAATCGCCGAAGGACTTAACAAAAAAGACGGTTAACCCGTCTTTTTTGTTTGCGCTGACGCAAAGACTTGTACGGTGATAGCGGCTATCCTTTGGTCATACGAATGGAGAAAAGTCCGATTTCCCCTCAAATGACCGTAAAGGAAGTGCTGGCGGCACAACCCGAGGCCATTCGGGTATTCTTCCAAAACAGAACCGCGTGCGTAGGATGTTATTTCGATCGATTTTGCACAGTCGAGGATGTAGCGCGAACCTATGGCCTGCACTTGGAATCATTCCTTGGGGAATTGCAAACCGGCTCTCCACCCATCACTCTTAATCAGGAGCAGGAATGAAGTCTCTCTACAAGTTATTCTCTATTGTGGCTCTGCTGGCTTTGGCTCTTTCGGCCTGCAGTAGCGCGGGAAGCGATAAACCCCAGTCCATTTCATATACGTTAACCACAGGTATGAAAGACGGCAAATTGGTATACGTTGGCCAGGGCGGCAGTATTGACGGCGTGGTCAACCCAACTTTGAAGGCGGTCGTCGGCGATACGGTCAATATCACTCTCATCACTTCCGATGGGATGGAACATGATATCTCTTTTCCCGATTTCAACGCAGTTTCCGATCATGTTTCCGCGCAAAAGAAATCAGTGACCATGACCTTTGCCGTGGATAAGCCCGGCTCTTTCAAGTATTTCTGCACCATTCCGGGCCACAGACAGGCCGGGATGGAAGGCAACTTCGAGGTTTCAGGATCGGTTTCGAGCGCGCCGAATTTGGCTCAACGTATTGTCGTCCCCACCATGGACGCGAACTCGATGCCTGGCATGGACATGAGCAACGGCGCTTCAGCCCCAGCGGCGGCGAATGAACCGACCACCGGCGCAGATATTGTCCGCGACCCAACTGACCTGCCCGGCCCAATCGGTGACCGCGGCCCCACCACAGTTCGCATCGATCTCGAAGCGGTCGAGCTCGTCGGTCAATTGGATACCGGTACAACCTACCGCTATTGGACATTCAACGGGAAAGTGCCCGGCCCGTTCTTCCGCGTGCGCGTTGGCGACACCGTGGAAGTGCATTTGAAAAACGCTCCCGATAGCTCCATGAGTCACTCGGTTGACTTTCACGCAGTTACGGGTCCGGGTGGAGGCGCAGTATTCACCAACAGCGCGCCCGGCCAGGAAACTTCCTTCACGTTCAAAGCATTGCACCCCGGATTGTTCGTCTATCACTGCGCCACTCCCATGGTGGCCCAGCATATCGCCAATGGCATGTATGGAATGATTCTGGTCGAGCCGGAGGGCGGCCTGCCCAAAGTAGACCGCGAATTTTACGTTATGCAAGGCGAAATGTACACTCACGAAAAGTTCGGGACACAGGGCCAACTCAGCCAGGATATCGATAAGTTACTGGACGAACAGCCCGAATACTTCGTGCTCAATGGCGCGGTCGGCGCGCTGACCACCGAACATCCGCTCAAAGCCAACGTCGGCGAAACGATTCGGATCTTTTTCGGCGTGGGCGGCCCCAACTTCATCTCATCCTTCCATTTGATCGGCGAAGTATTCGACCGCGTCTACAACCTCGGGTCGATCACCTCTCCGCCTCTTACCGACGTACAGACTACGATGGTTCCTCCGGGAAGCGCGACCGTCGTTGAGGTACAGCTTCAAACGCCCGGCCGATACGTTCTGGTGGATCATTCCCTCTCGCGCGCAGAACGCGGATTAGCCGGCTACTTGATCGTGGACGGCCCGGCGGCTCCCGATATCATTGACGGGACTCCCATGCCCGGCAGTGGGCACTAATCACCCCGGAAACGCCAACGGCCTCGTTGTACGACGAGGCCGTTTTGATTCGGAAATGCCAGTATAATGCGCGGATGAAATTTCACCCGCTTCTTCTTCGGACCCTCAGCCTGCTTCTCGTTCTGACGGCGGCCTGCGGCCCCCAAACGCCCAGCCCCGAACTTCAAATCCGATTGGCCGTTGCGTCCACTCTGGCCGCCATCCCCACTTCCACGCGTGCGCCAATCTCAACCCCCTTTCCCTCGCCCACTTCGTTTAGCCTGGCCGGTCTATTCTGTGAATACCAGTTCTGCATCGGCCATCCGCCCGAAATGGCTTTCTTCGACGTAAGCGCACAGCATAACCCCGGCTCCCCAAGCGCCTATGCACAAGGGATTTTAGCCTCTTATAGCGCCAGCCTGTTTATCCAGGTTATGTGGCAGACCGCGCCGGGCGCGAGCGATCCGCAATTCCTGCTCGATCTCATTCTCGACAAAGCCTATGACGCGCGCAGTGGGGATATGAACGCCACAAAAATTCACAATATGAACGTCGAGTACACCGCCATCACCAGCACCGCTTCCCCACTACTGCCATTCGGCGGCGCAGGCGCATGGATCTGCGGCGACCGCGCCTTTGCGTGGAAGGCCTACACCGCGGATGCCGCTTCCGCACAGGCCATGTTCAACGACGCGCTCAACCGATTCATCTGCAACACTGCCAAATAATCCATTCGATCTCTTCTCGGCCGCAAATACAAACTTACTTCAGGGTTTTCGCCTCCTGCCAGAGACTTTCCATTTCATCCAACGATAAGTCCGACAGATCCCTGCCTTGCGCCTGCGCGCCCGCTTCGATATGCGCAAAGCGTCGTTTGAATTTCAAATTCGTCCCGCGCAAAGCAGATTCGGCATCTACCTTCTGCCAGCGCGCCAGATTAACCAGCGCGAAGAGCAGATCGCCGATCTCCTCGCTAACGCGGCCGGGCGTGTCTGCTTCCCTGACTTCCTGAATTTCTTCGGCGATCTTGTCCAATACGCCTTCGATCCCCGGCCAATCAAAACCGACCCGCGCGGCGCGGCTCTGGTATTCCTGCGCCTGATTCAAGGCAGGCAGGGCCGCGGAAACGCCGTCTAAAATTCCTTTTTGTTTGCCGTTATCCCTGCGTTCCGCTTCCTTGAGTTTTTCCCAATTCTGCAAAACATCCTCCACGCCTTTTACCTTGACTTCACCAAAGACATGTGGATGGCGGCGGATCAATTTGTCGCAGATGTTTTTAATCACCGTCACAATCGAAAACTCAGACTCTTCGTACGCGATCTGGGCGTTCAACATCACTTGTAACATCAAGTCGCCAAACTCCTCGCGCATGGCGGAGAAATCGCGCCGATCAATGGCATCGAGAGCTTCATATGTTTCTTCGAGCAGATTCGTGCGCAGGGATTCGTGCGTCTGCTCGCGGTCCCACGGACAGCCGTTCGGCGCGCGCAGATGAGCGACGATCTCCTGAAAAGCTTCGAGGCTGGTTCCCTCCCCCAAAGACGGAACATATAAACTCGTTTCGGCGCTCCATTGATTCGCAGCATCCAGTTTCGCCAGCATGGTTTCTCGAATTTCATCCCCGCGAACGACCTGCACCAAAAAAGATTCGGGATAGTTCGCCAGCAAAATCGTTTTGAGCGCGCGGGCCACATCTTGCGAATCGATTCCGAGAATCAAAGCCGGACAATCGGGCGGATACGGGGGCACATGCGCGGAACGAAGCGAATCCGCTTCGAGCAGGACCAGCTTCGAGGGCGGAACGAATCGCAATGTCGAAAATATTGAATCAACGAGTGAGAAATCCATTCAAATACTCCGTTAAATACAAAACGTAATGCGTGAAGTGTAACACGCATTACGTTTGCGAATTCCAAACTTGCAAAGGCTCTAACGCTTGGTGTACGTGGGAGCTTTGCGGGCGCGCTTAAGGCCGGGTTTCTTGCGTTCTTTGATGCGCGCGTCGCGGGTGAGCAGGCCGAACTTACGCAAAGCCGAAGTCCAGTTGGCGTCAATAGACACCAACGCCCGCGCTAAACCCAAACGGACCGCTTCGGTCTGGCCGGTAACGCCGCCGCCGTTGACCAGGACGCTCACATCGTATTTCTTGACATCCTGCCCCACGGCCATGAACGGACGCAGAATATCTTCAAGATCGCCGAGGCGGGTGAAGTACGCGCCTGCTTCCTTCTCGTTGACCATGAACCTGCCACTGCCGTTCATCAAACGCACGCGGGCAGTGCTTTCCTTGCGACGACCGATACCTTCATAATATTGAACAGACATGATACCTTTCCGTTCCTTTCTACTTCAATTCTTCGGGATTTTGAGTCCCATGCGGATGCTCGTTCCCGGCATAAATCTTCAAACGTTTAAGCACCGAGCGGCCCATGCGATTGTGCGGCAACATGCCCCACACCGCGGCACGCAGGGCGCGGTCGGGATGTTCCTGCAATTGGTCGCGCAGAGAAATGCTCTTGATTCCGCCCGGATAACCGGAGACACGATAGTAATTTTTCGTGTCGAGGCGGCTATGCGTACGCGTGCCGGTCACGGTCACATCCTTCGCATTCACCACCACCACATAATCGCCCATTTCCACGCCGGGCGTAAAACTCGGCTTATGTTTGCCGAGCAGTACGTGCGCGATGCGCGTGGCCAGGCGGCCTAAATTCTGGCCGTTGGCATCCACCACGAACCATTTGCGTTCGATCTCTTTCGCTTTCGGATAGTACGTCTTCTGTTGCACTTTCGTCTCTCCGTTCGTTCCTTAATGATAACTTTTGATGATTCTAATACGTTACTTCGACCAGGGTCAATCCATGCGCAGGAGCAAGACCTGCAGGAATTTCGCTTCGTTCCGGATGCCCAGCCTGTTCCGCTAAAGAACGGGCCACGGCCTCCACTGAACACTTTCCCTGCGCAACCGCCGTCTGCGCAAAAACCAGCCGCCGCACCATGCGATACAGAAACGCATCCGCCTGTATCTCGAACTGCCACTCGTCCTCCGCGCATAATTGCCATTTCGCTTTTGTCACCGTGCGGATCGTTGTTCCTTTCGTTCCAGTCGGTGAACCGAACGTGGCAAAGTCATGTGTGCCGATCAGATGAGCGGCGGTCTGTTCAAGCAGGTTTCCGTCCACAGCAGGCCATGTGCGCCAGGCCAGTTTTTCGCGTAACGGGTCGCGAATCGGCTGGCAAAACAGACGGTACACATAGCGCCGCGCAACGGCATCGAAACGAGGGTGGAAATCCGCAGGAGCGGTTTTCACCGCTCGCACTGCCAGATCGGCAGGCAATTCGGCGTTGAGCGCGCGCAGGAGTTGATCGTCTGTGTGCCGCCAATCGAGGTCGAAGGCAACCACCTGTCCCGCCGCGTGAACGCCGCTGTCCGTCCGCCCGGCCATCAGGATCGAGCGTCCCGACCATCCCAACCTGCGTAGAGCTTTTTCGAATTCGCTCTGCACCGTTCGAGCTTTCGCCTGTCTCTGGCTCCCTTTAAATTGAGAGCCGTCGTAGGCGAGGATCATCTGGTAACGTGCCATGATCAGAGAGCAGAGAATGGCTATTTTGGAAACTAATCGCCTGCTCCCGCAATCGCTACTCTTCCACCAACTCCAACAAAACCATTTCAGCCGAGTCGCCGAGGCGGGGACCAAGCTTGAGCATGCGCGTATATCCGCCATTGCGATTGGCAAAGCGGGGCGCGATCTCATCGAACAGCCGCTTGACCACTTGGTTATCACCCAGTTTGGAAACCACCAAACGGCGGGCATGAACCTTATCCGCGTCGCTGGCTTCCGCGCTGTTGCGGGCGATCGTGATCAAACGTTCGGCTTCGCCGCGAATCGCGGCGGCTTTGGCGCGCGTGGTTTGAATCCGTTCGTGCGTAAAGAATTGCTTGATCAGATTCCGCCGCAGGGCAACGCGTGCGCCTGTGGTACGGCCAAGTTTGTATCCAGAAACAGAATGTCGCATCGTTCAATTACTCCGAATTCGATTCATCTTTAAGAAAGCCCTTTTCGCGCATCTTCTGACGCAGTTCGTCGAGGCTCTTCTCACCAAAGTTACGGATGGACATCACAGCTGTTTCGCCTTTTTCGAGCAGGTCGAGCACGTCGCCAACCGTGGTAATGCCGGTACGTTTCAACGAGTTGAAGACGCGCACCGAAAGGTCCAGCGCTTCAACCGGCGTCTCGGCCACTTCACTGCTCAGGCGGCTTCCCGAAGTCTCGTGTTCAACGGCCACAGCCAGCATTTCCTCGTTAACACCCGCAATATATCGCAAGTGATCGATCAGCAGTTTGGCCGAGGTGCTCAAGGCGCGTTCGGGCGATACCGTTCCATCCGTCCAAATATCGAGCACCAGTTTATCGTAGTTTGTGCTCTGACCCACGCGGGCAGAGGTCATTTCCCAGTTCACACGCTTGACCGGACTGTAGATCGCATCCACCGGCAGTTCGCCAATGGGCATGTGTCCACTGCGCTCGTTGGACGGGGAATAGCCGCGTCCACGCTCGACTGTGAACTCGATATCCAACTTCGTTTTATTGTTATCCACAGTGAAGAGATAGAGATCCGGATTGACGATCTCGACCTCGGCCGGAGCGATAATGTCTGCGGCTGTCACAGTTCCTTCGCCGCGTACTTCCAAGTGCATACGGGTGCTGTCCACACCGTCCAGTTTGATGCGCAGTTGTTTGACCTGCAACATCACCTGGATCACATCCTCGCGTACGCCGGGAATATCGCTAAATTCGTGCAAAACATCGGCAATACGCATCGATGTAACAGCCGCGCCATCCAATGAGGATAACAAGATGCGGCGCAGGGCGTTGCCCAGCGTGACACCGTAGCCTCGCTCCAGCGGACTGATCGTGAATTTACCATAATTTCGAGCTTCGGCTTCCCGCTCGATCTTCGGCATAACCATATTCGTGATACCCGTCACGGTTCACCTCTCCCTGTAACATACAGAGCATTCAAACCGGCACAAACTTCACCGGTTCGAATGCGATCTGAAGACTAGCGCCGCGAGTAATACTCGACGATCAGCTGTTCGTTCAAACTACCATCGATCTCAGCCCGCTCCGGCAGGCGTCCAACCGAGCCAGACTTACCTTTCAGGTCGCGGCTCAACCAGGCGGGCGGGTTGCGCGTCTCGGCAACGGCATCCAGCTCCTTGAAATAGGTCAGCGCCGTGGAGCCATCGCGCACGCGCACGATATCGCCGTCCTTCAACAGCATCGAAGGAATATCGGTACGGCGCTCATTAACCATAAAGTGACCATGGGTCACCAGTAACCGGGCTTGGGCGCGGCTCGAAGCAAACCCAAGCCGATAGACCACATTATCAAGGCGCGACTCTAAAATCTGCAACAAATTCAAACCCGTCAGACCGTGCCGGCCGCGCGCTGTTTCATAATAACGACGAAACTGGCGCTCCAATACTCCGTATATGCGACGCGCTTTCTGCTTGGCGCGCAATTGACGGGCGAAATCGGATTCGCGTCCCGTGCGACTGCCGCCGCGGCTGGCGGTGCGTCCATGCTGGCCGGGAGCAAAACTGCGTTTTTCGAACGGACACTTCGGGGTGAAGCAACGTTCGCCTTTCAAGTAAAGTTTTTCGCCTTCACGCCGGCACAACTTGCAAACCGGTCCAAGTGTTTTTGCCATACTTTTCTACCTCGCCTAAATTAAACGCGGCGCTTCTTCGGCGGCCGACAACCATTATGAGGAACAGGAGTGATATCGGCAATCGAGCGGACTTTCATGCCCATTGCCTGTACCGCGCGGATTGCATTCTCGCGTCCGGGGCCGGGACCTTTTACAAACAGATCCACTTCTTGAATACCGAGCTGTTGCGCGGCCTTGACGGCCTGTTCAGCGGCCAAGCGCGCGGCAAAAGGTGTGCTTTTGCGCGAACCTTTGAAACCGGCGGATCCGGCACTGCCCCAGGCAACTGTGTTGCCTTCGGTATCCGTCACCGTCACGATAGTATTATTGAAAGAAGCAAAAATATGCACCTGTCCGGAAGACAGGGCGCGCTTCCCTTTTTTGGCGCCGCCAGTGCGCCGGGTGGAACGTACACTCTGAGCCATGTTTTCTCTTTTTACCTTTCAGGACAGGTTTACTTCTTAGAGCCACGACGACGACCGCGCCCGGCCACAGTCTTCTTTGTGCCCTTACGCGTGCGCGAGTTTGTGCGCGTCCGCTGACCGTGAACCGGCAGGTTGCGGCGATGCCGCAAGCCGCGATAGGAACCGATCTCGATCAGGCGCTTGATATTCATCTGAACTTCGCGGCGAAGATCGCCTTCCACCTTGAAGTTCTTCGAAATGTATTCGCGCAAAGCGGAAACGTCCGCTTCGCTCAAATCTTTCACGCGCGTATCGGGGCTGACTCTGGTATGAGTCAGAATTTGCTGGGCACGCGTCGGCCCGATCCCGTAAATATACGTCAGACCAACTTCCACGCGTTTATTACGGGGCAGATCTACGCCTTCAATTCTCGCCATGGTTTATTACCCTTGTCGCTGTTTGTGCTTGGGATTTTCGCAAATAATATATACACGCCCTTTGCGCCGCACAATGCGGCATTTGGCGCAACGCTTGCGAATCGATGGTGATACTTTCATATACTCAAACTCCTTGCAAACTGACTATCTGAATAGCCAAGTTTTCGATTATACCTGCTCGCTTACCATCCGTCCAGTGGTATCGCCTGCGAAGGTCACAGGACAGTCAGGATGAGGGGATCTCCTTCGGTAACGGCAATGCTGTGCTCAAAATGTGCCGTCAACGATCCATCCGCAGAGACGACCGTCCACTGGTCGGGCAAGACGCGCGTTTCATCAGTTCCAACCAAAACCATCGGTTCGACCGCGATGGTCATTCCCGGACGAAGCACAATGCCGCTTCCAGCGGACCCGTAATTGGGTACCTGCGGCCCTTCGTGCATTTCCCGTCCGACGCCATGGCCCGTATATTCGCGCGTCACGTAATAGCCATGGCTTTCCACGTAATGTTGTATCGCCGCCGAGACGTCGCCGGTACGATTGCCCGCCCGCATCTTTTCAATGCCGGCGTACAATGCTTTTTCGGTGACATCCAGCAGGCTCCTTGCCTCGGGGGATATCTCTCCGACCCAGCCTGTCAGAGCCGAGTCGGCGACAAAACCGTTGAAGATCGTTCCCGAGTCGATCGAGACGATATCCCCATTCTTCAGCTTGCGCCGTTTATTGGGGATGCCGTGTACCAGTTCATCGTTGATGGAAACTGTGATCGAAGCCGGATACGGCGGATGACCGTATCCTTTGAACGGCGATGTACATCCGTGTTTCCGCAGCACTTCCTCAGCAGCCGCGTTGAGGTCGGCTGTGGTAACACCAGGTTGTAAAAGTTCTTTGGCCGCAGCCAGGATACTTGCATTGATTCTTCCCGCTTCGCGCATGATCTTGATCTCGGCGGGCGATTTGATATGAATTTGTCGTGCCCAGTTCATTACTCGACTACTTTTCTCAACGCGGCCATTAATTGTGCAGTGACTTCCTCAACCGGAAGATCTCCATTAATCTGAACCAGGATCCCTCGCTGGCGATAATATCCAACCAGCGGCGCGGTTTGTTCCAGGTAAACAGCGATGCGCCGTTTGACAGTCTCGGCTTTGTCATCGTCGCGTTGATAAAGTTCGGAGCCGTCTATATCGCAAATGCCTGCCTGCTTCGGCGGCTCGAATCTTTGATGATAAGCGTGTCCGTGCATTCGACAGACCAACCGTCCGCTGATCCTTTCGACCAAAACATCTTCAGGAGCCGAAATATACGGCACGAGGCTGATGCGGCCCTTGAATTCGGTCAGCATTTGCTCGCACGCGTCGGCCTGCGCGGGGGTGCGGGGAAATCCGTCCAAAATGGCGCCAGCTTTACAGTCCGGATGGGCGAGGCGTTCCCGAAGCATGCCGATGGTCACATCGTCCGGCACAAGATCGCCTCGATCCATGTAGGATTTGGCGATCTTTCCCAAATCCGTATTACTCTTAAGGTTCTCACGAAACAACTGACCTGACGAAATGTGTACCTGGCCTGTCTGTTCTGATATGACCTGGGCCTGCGTACCCTTGCCAACACCGGGGGGACCGAGTAGGACAATGTAGGTCGCCATTCACCTGCTCCTTATCGGACAAGTAGTGAGTCTTGATACCCGTGCAATTTTAACTCTGCGTCAATATTCATAAAGACATCGCGTACAACGCCTACGACGATCAGCAAACCGGCGGAGGAGACCAGGAACAGGCCCGATGAGGAAGCAACGGTAGCCGAGCCAACTCCCAGCACTTCCAACAATAAACTCAACAGGAACGGCATGATTGCCACAAATCCCAGAAATAAAGCGCCCGGCAGGGTAATGCGGCGCTGGACGCGGCTCAAGTATTTTTGGGTGGGCGGCCCGGTATGGACGCCGGGGATGGCCGCGCCGACTTTTCTCAGATTTTCGCCGTAGTTCTGTTGATCGAAGAGAACCGAGGTATAGAAGAAGGTAAAGATCACGACCATGAGGAAATAGAGCAACCAATAACCCCAGTTATTCGTTCCCGCGCCGCCGAAGAAATTCTGCATACTATTAAAGAAGGCGGCTACGCCCGGGTTGGCAGAGCGGGTAAAGTAACTGGCGACAATGGCAGGGAATTGGAGAATGGCGCTGGCGAAAATCAATGGGATCATGCCCGCCAGGTTGACCATCAGCGGCAGAGTTCCTTTGACCGGCATGGACATGCGATTTCCCATGCGGCGGCCGGGATACATCACCGGCACATTGCGCCGTCCCTGTTGAACATAGACAATCGCGTAGACAGTTGCAACCAATACGATAATGGTGAAGATGATCATGAATACGCGCGTAGTTTGGTCGGAAAGCAAACGGGCAAAGTTGAACGGCAAACGCGCAACAATGCCGGCAAAGATGACGAGCGAAAGTCCCTGCCCGCGAATGCCATACTCAGAGATCAGTTCGCCCAGCCAGATCGCAAACATCGTCCCGGCCGTCATCACAAAAAGCACGGATAATGAAGACAGCCATAACGCGCTGGTAAAGCCGAAGTTGATGATCGGTTGATTGAGGACCTGGATCGAGAGCGAATTGAAGATATTGATCTGACCGATCGCGGAAAGCGCCGCCATCGGAACGGACAGATAGTAGGTCCAGCGCTCCATCCATTTCTGACCTTCACGCGGGTCCTCTTCCATTCTGCGCTGGAGGGAAGGGATGATCGGGATCAATAACTGCAAAATGATCTGCGCTGTAATGTATGGATAAACGCCCATCGAGAGCAATGAGAAGTTCGAGACTGTGCCGCCGGAAAGCAGATCGAGAAAGCTCAGAAAGTTTCCTCCAGCCGCTGAGGACTGATGGAAGGCCTTCAATACCGCGAAATCCACTCCCGGCGCCGGGACGTTGGAAGCAATTCGATACAGGATCAACAATCCCATGGTGATCAACAGTTTCCGACGAATATCTTCGGACTTCCAAATGCGCGACAGGCTCGTAAACATGGATTGCATGAAATATCCTCGCGAACCTTATTCGATCACTTCCACACTGCCGCCGGCCTGCTCGATCTTGGCTTTAGCGCCCGTGCTGACGCGGTGAACGCGCACTTTGAGCGCGACCTTTAAATCTCCGCGGCCCAGCACAACCACAGGGTTGCGCGGATCGCGCAGGAGATGCGCGGCCTCGAGCGATTCAGGGGTGACATCCGCATTGGCTTTGAAGGACTGCGACAACTGGTCGAGGTTGACCTCGTTGAAGATCACCTGACTCGGCGGCGTGAATCCTTCACCGCGTATGAACGGCAGACGGCGGTAGAACGGGAGGTTTCCGCCCTGGCGATAGACGTGCCCGCCTTCACCGGAGCGTGAACCCTGGCCTTTGGTGCCGCGGCCGGCGGTTTTACCCTGCCCTGCCGAGATACCGCGTCCCACGCGCTTGCGATTCTTTTTGGAGCCTTCATTAGGCTTGAGATCATGTAGTTTCATTTTTGATCTACTCTTCGATCTTGAGCAAATGGATCACTTTATTCAACATACCGCGCAAGGCGGGCGTGTCTTTATGCTCTACGGTTTGATGTAAACGGCGCAGGCCCAACGCGCGCACTGTCGCTTTTTGATCCTTGGTATAGCCGATCGCACTGCGAACCCATGTCACGCGCAGAGTTTTGCCGGAAGTTTCCTTCTTAGGCATGTTGCTTCCTCCGTTCCCAGAACGGCAATAAGTCTTCAGCTTTCTTGCCGCGGCGGGCCGCCTCTTCCTGAGGAGACTTCATCTGATCGAGGGCATCGAAAGTTGCCATGACCACGTTCAACACGTTGGCGCTACCCATGGATTTGGTCAGAATATCGCGCACGCCGGCCACTTCCAACACTGCGCGCACGCCGCCGGCCGCGATCACACCCGTGCCGGGGGAGGCCGGTTTCAAGAAAACACGCGCCCCGCCTACTCGTCCGAGGGTTTGATGCGGGATGGTCGTCCCTGAAAGACGAACGACGCGCAGACTTTTACGGGCGCGCTCCGAGGCCTTACGCATGGCATCCGGCACGGCATTGGCTTTGCCGACGCCCATACCGATTGAGCCTTTCTTGTCGCCTGTCACAACGGTCACACGGAACTGAAAGCGGCGTCCGCCCTTGACGACTTTCGCGACGCGGGCAATTTCGATTACGCGTTCCTCGAAGGCGTCCTGCGACTCGTATTGTTGCTGATCTTTTTCAGTATTTTTATGTTCCGACATATAAACTCCACTCAAACCTAGAACTGCAGTCCGCCTTCACGCGCGCCATCGGCCAGGGCCTTGACGCGTCCAACATAACGGAACCCGCCGCGGTCGAAAACGACCGTTTTGACCCCTTTACCCTTGGCGCGCTCGGCTACAGTTTGCCCGATAAGTTTGGCCTGATCCGCTTTCTTGAGGCCTTTCATCTTTTCGCGCAATTCCTTATCCACCGAGGAAGCCGATGCAAGAGTATTGCCGGCCACATCATCGATCACCTGGGCATAGATCTCGCTCAAACTGCGGAACACATTGAGGCGGGGACGTTGGGCAGTTCCAAAAATCTGTTTACGCACGCGCAAATGGCGGCGGGCGCGCGCAGAATTACGACTCTTTCCAGCCATGGCTTACTTGGCTCCTTTCCCGGCTTTTCCGGCTTTGCGGCGAATGCGCTCACCCAGATAGCGCAAGCCTTTCCCATGATACGGCTCGGGCGGACGAATCTTGCGGATATTCGCGGCCACCTGGCCAACGACTTCCTTTTCGAAGCCCAGTACTTTAATCTGGTGAGTCTTCTGATCCACCTCGAACGAGATGCCAGCGGGCGGCTCAACTTTTACAGGATGAGAATATCCAACATAAAGCGCCAGGTTCTTGCCTTCCATTTCGGCGCGGTACCCAACGCCTTCCACTTCCAACACCACCTGAAACCCTTTGCTCACGCCGTGGACCATGTTCGCCAGCACAGCGCGCGTAGTGCCATGTAAAGCGCGTTCTGCCGCGTTATCGGATTTGCGCGTAATGTGGAGATGATTGCTCTCCATGGCAATGCCGATCAGCGGCGAAAATGTGCGCTGAAGTTCGCCTTTCGGGCCTTTCACATGAACGCGCGTGCCTTTCAATTCAACCTGCACGCCGTTCGGTATTTCAATGGGCATACGACCGATGCGAGACACTTCTACCTCCTACCAAATCTTACACAAGATCTCGCCGCCGACGCCCAACTGGCGGGCGCGTGCGCCGGTCATCACACCTTTCGGCGTGGAAAGGATGGCGACGCCGATGCCCGAAAGCACCCACGGGATATCTGTCTTCTTGGTATAGATACGGCGGCCGGGCTTGCTGACGCGTTCCAGCCCGGAAATGACCGGCTTTCGCTGGCGGCGTTCGCCGACATATCTGATCTTCAAGCGCAGAATCTTCTGGTCCGCTTTTTCGCCGTCAACGACTTCGAAACTTTCCACAAAGCCCTCATCCTTCAGGATCTTGGCGATCTCCACCTTGATCTTGGAACTGGGCATCGCAACCTGGGCATGCCCTGAGAGCACGCCATTGCGAATACGGGTTAACATATCAGCGATTGGATCATTTACACTCATGATCTACCTCTGTCACCAGGAAGACTTTACAACGCCGGGGATTTTGCCGGTCAGCGCCAGCTCGCGGAAACAAATACGGCACAAGCCAAAGCGGCGGATATACCCGCGCGGGCGGCCACAGCGCTGGCAACGATTTCGAACCTGCACCGGGTGCCGGCGGCGGAGTTCACGATATTGCATACATTTCTTAGCCATAAGTTATGCTTCCTTCTTACTGAACGGCATTCCGAGCATTTGAAGTAAAGTGCGAGCTTCAGCGTCGTTTTGGGCGGTGGTCACGATCGTGATCTCCATCCCGCGCAGTTTGTCGATCTTGTCGTATTCGATCTCCGGGAACACCAGCTGATCTTTAATGCCGAGCGTATAGTTGCCGCGGCCGTCGAAGGCATTGGCGGATACGCCGCGGAAGTCGCGCACGCGCGGCAGGGCGATGTTCATCAAACGGTCGAGGAAGGACCACATGCGGTCGCCGCGCAGCGTTACCTTGGTTCCGATTAATCGGCCTTCGCGCAGTTTGAAGTTGGCGATGCTCTTGCGGGCCTTTGTCGTGACCGGTTTCTGGCCGGTGATCTGCATCAGGTCCGAGGTCGCGGCCTCGAGCGCTTTGGGATTATCCAATGCCTCGCCCAGGCCGATGTTGACAACCACTTTCTGGATGCGCGGCACCTGCATCACGTTCTTGAACCCGAACGATTTAAGGAGGGCCGGGGAAATTTCTTTTTTATAGCGTTCCTGCATTCGATTCATTCTTGATACTCCGCGGCCTAGTCGATCAAAGCCTGGCAACTTTTACATACGCGATGGGCGCCGTCCTCATCGCGCTGCACGCTGACGCGTGTGGCTGTGTTGCATTTCGGGCAGATCAGCATCACATTCGAAATATCGACCGGGGCTTCGAGCTGAATGCGGCCCGGATTCATCTGGCGCCCGGCCTGCATCTGCACCTGCTTCTGGTGTTTGGTGCGAATATTGACGCCCTGCACCACCACGCGGCGGTCGTCAACCAAAACATTGACCACTTCTCCGCGCTTGCCTTTATCTTCGAGGCGGCCGCTGATAACTTCAACGGTATCGCCTTTACGGATCTTCACTTTCATATCTTTGCTCCCACGCCACTAAAGAACTTCCGGAGCCAGCGAGACGATTTTCATGTAGCCCTTATCGCGCAATTCGCGCGCCACCGGGCCGAAAATACGACTGCCTCTCGGATTACTGCCATCGGCATCCAGGATGACCGCGGCGTTATCGTCGAAACGGATATAAGAGCCGTCTTCGCGGCGCCATTCCTTCGTGCAACGAACGATCACGGCCTTCACCACTTCGCTCTTCTTCACCGAACCCTGCGGCGCGGCGGATTTGACAGTTGCCACAACCACATCGCCGATACGGCCATAGCGGCGGGTTGAGCCGCCCAGCACATGAATGACAAGCAATTCGCGCGCGCCGGTGTTATCGGCCACCTTGATACGAGATTCGTGCTGGATCATGCCGGCTCTCCCGCATCCGACGACTCGTCGACTTGCGCGGCCGCGGGCTTGTTGACTTCCTTCTGCTCCACGCCCACGTTAGCCACCGACTCAACGCCTGAATCAGCCGTGCGGATTTCGCGTTTGATGACAGTTTCGACCACCCAGCGTTTGTCGCGTGAGAGCGGCGCCGATTCAACGATCTGAACCTCGTCCCCCACCTGGCACCCGATCTCATCGTGCGCCTTAACGCGGTTACTGCTGTGCACCACTTTCTTGTAAAGCGGATGCCGATACTTACGCGTAATCTCCACCACGACCGTCTTGGTCATTTTGTTGCTGGTGACGATACCAGTGATTCGACGACGTTTGTTCATGCTTCACCTTCTTTAGCGGCCGCGCGCTCGGATTCATGCAAAATGGTTTCCATGCGGGCGATATCGCGGCGCAGGGCGCGCAATTGGTTGAAATCGGTCAACTGACCGCTTACCTGTTGGAAGCGCAGTTTCATCAGCTCTTCGCGCGCATCGGCCAGTTTGGTGTGAATTTGTTCCACCGAAAGTCCGCGAACTTCAGAGGCTTTCATCTTATTCGCCTCCTTCGCGCGCCACAACCCTGGTCTTGATCGAAAACTTGTATTGGGCTCTTCGTAAAGCTTCCAGCGCGATTTCGGAAGGCAGACCGCCGACCTCGAACATGATGCGGCCGGGTTTCACCACTGCCACATAATATTCCACATTCCCTTTACCGGAACCCATGCGGGTTTCCGGCGGCTTGTGAGTATAAGCCTTGGCCGGGAAGATGCGAATCCAGATCTTGCCGCGGCGTTTCATCTCATGCACAATGGTACGGCGGGCGGCTTCGATCTGACGGGCAGTTATCCAGCCCGGTTCAAGCGCCTGCAGGCCGAATTCGCCAAAGGAAATCTCAGCTCCACGCAGAGCTTTACCTCTCATGCGACCGCGCATCTGCTTGCGCCACTTAACACGTTTTGGCATCAACATAATGACAACCTCATTTCACAGCGAACGCAGCGATCATTCGCTGACGTACACGCCTTCCGTTGCTTCGATTTTTTCTTCCACTTCAGGCGTGACTTCGCCTTTATAGATCCAAACCCTGATTCCGATCTGACCATAAGTGGTTGTGGCCTCGGCCATGGCGAAATCAATATTGGCGCGCAGAGTCTGCAAAGGCACACGTCCGTCGCGCAGCCAAACGTCGCGCGCCATTTCCGCGCCTCCCAGCCGGCCCCCCACCGCGATCTTGATTCCCAGTGCGCCCTGACGCATAGCCTGTTGAATAGCACGCTTCATGGCGCGGCGATAAGCAATTCGGCGTTCCAGTTGATCGGCGATATTGTAGGCTACAAGCATGGCATCGGTATCCGGCGACTCGATTTCTTTGACATCGAGCTCGATCTTCTTGCCGATCAAAGATTCCAACGCGGCGCGGATTCTCTTCACGCCTTCACCCTTGCGTCCGATCAGAATGCCGGGCTTGGCTGTGTGAATGGCTATTCGAATCTTGCCGGGCGTGCGCTCCACATCCACACGGGAGATGCCGGCTTTGCGATTCAAAATGGTATCGGGCATAGTCTTCCGCAGTTGGCGCACTTTGGCGTTGGCCGCCGCGCCGCCCTTGGATATTTTGCCCAATAACAAACTGCGAATGGCAAAATCCTGATGAAGCTGTTGACGGTACTGAGAACCTTCTGCGAACCAGCGGCCGTGCCACGGTTGATTGATTCCCAGGCGCATGCCAATTGGATGAACTTTACGACCCATAATTTCTCCTCTATGCTCCGCGCTCGCGCAGGATGACCGTCACATGCGAGTTACGGCGCAGGATCGGCTTGAAACGGCCGCGGGCTCCAAACCGGCGCCACTTGCGCGTGGGAGCCTCATCGGCAAAAATCTTGGCGACATATAAATCGTCGCGGCTGATGCCGAAATTTTCCTCCGCATTGGCAACCGCCGAGGCAACCAGCTTTCGCACCGGAACCGCCGCGCCTTTATTGGCGAAGCGCAGAATTTCCAGTGCATCGTTGGCGCCTTTACCGCGCACCATATCGATCACCAGGCGCGCTTTTTGAGCGGACACCGGCAGATAACGAAGTTGAGCATGAATATCGGTCATGACTTATTCTTTCGTGCCCGCAGTGGCTGTTGCGGCCGCCGCTTTTTCACCAGTCATGTGGCCGCGGAAGGTACGCGTCGGGGCGAATTCACCCAAACGGTGGCCGACCATGTTCTCGGTAATATAGATCGGCACGTGCCTGCGTCCGTCGTGAACGGCAATCGTGTGACCCACCATCTGCGGGAAGATCACGGAGGCGCGGCTCCACGTGCGAATGACTTTTTTCTCGCCTTTCTGATTCATCGCTTCGATGCGCTTGAGCAATCTCGGCTCAACGAAAGGCCCTTTTTTCAATGATCTGGACATAATCTCGTACCTCTAGTTCCTAGCGGCTATTCTTACTGCGACGACGCACGATGTATTGATCGGTCTTTTTATTGCGGCGGGTCCGTTTGCCCAAAGTGGGTTTGCCCCACGGGCTTTTCGGGCTGGAAATACCGATGGGCTGGCGTCCTTCACCGCCGCCGTGCGGATGGTCGCGCGGACTCATGGCGGAACCGCGCACCGTCGGACGAATGCCCTTATGACGTTTCCGGCCAGCCTTGCCCAGCTTGATGTTGCTGTGATCGAGATTGCCCACCTGGCCGATGGTGGCGTAACAAACCTGGCGAATCAAACGGACCTCGCCAGAGGGCATGCGGATTTGAGCAAAGTCACCTTCTTTGGCGAGCAGTTGCGCCGCGCCGCCCGCGGAACGAACCAGCTGTCCGCCTTTTCCTTCGCGCACCTCGATATTGTGAATCAATGTGCCGACGGGGATGTTCGAGATTGGCAGGGAGTTACCGGAGCGAATCTCAGCGTTCGGCCCGGTCATAACAGTGTCTCCCACTTTCAAGTCAAGCGGAGCGATGATGTATCGCTTTTCGCCATCGGCATAAAAGAGGAGAGCCAGGCGCGCAGTGCGGTTCGGGTCATATTCGATCGCGGCAACTTTAGCGGGAATCTCACGCTTCTCGCGTTTGAAATCCACCACACGGATAAAACGTCGCGCGCCGCCGCCGCGATGACGGACGGTCACGCGGCCATAGGCGTTTCGGCCGCCGCTCTTGCGCAACGGCACAAGCAGTGTACGCTCAGGCGTGGACTTGGTGATTTCCTCGAAGGTGTAGCCGGTCATCCCACGCTGACCCGGCGTTACCGGTTTATACTTTTTGACTGGCATTACTGCACCCCTTCAAACATCTCAAGGGTTTGTCCCTCGGCTAACGTCACGATTGCTTTCTTGTAAGCCGGACGGCGCACCAGTAAACGGCGGCTTTTCGCCCGGCGGCCGCGTTTGGCCGGCGCATTGACAATATTGACGCGCGTCACGTTGACGTCGAACAGGGTTTCCACCGCGTCCTTCACCATCGTGCGAGTCGCCTGGTCTGCCACCACAAAGGAATACTGTGTCAGTTTTCCGGATTGATAGCTGGATTTCTCGGTCACCAGCGGGCGGAGCAGTACATCATAAATCGTGGTCATCTCTGTCTCCTATCCCAGGTGGGCGCTCAACACATCCAGTGTCTTGAGCGGCAAAATAACTTTTTCATAACCCAGCACATCACGGACGTTCACATAACCGGCCAATAGAATCTTGGCATCTTCGATATTGCTGGAACAACGAACCACGTTTTCGTAAGCCTGATCCTTTTCGGGCATCAACACCAGCGCGCTGGCGTCGCCGACCAGATTGCTCAGCGCATCCACCATGAACCTGGTTTTGGGTTTTTCGAAATTAAGTTCATCCACCACGACGATTCCGGCTTCTGAAGCTTTGGCGCTCAGGGCAGAGCGCAACGCCGCCTGGCGCATCTTCTTCGGCATACGCTGTTCATAACTGCGGACGTGCGGGGTATGGATGCGGCCGCCGCCCACCCATTGCGCAGCGCGCCTCGACCCCTGACGGGCGCGACCGGTTCCTTTTTGTTTCCACGGTTTGCGGCCGCCGCCAGCCACTTCGGAGCGCGTCTTGGTCTCATGCGTACCGAGGCGGGCATTCGCCATCTGGCGCATATAGGCTTGATGCATCAAGTCTACATTGATCGGGGCTTCGAAAACTTTCGCGGGCAATTCGATCTCGCGCAGTTTCTTGCCTTCCACGTTGAAAATGTCTACCTTCATGATTAATCCACGCGCGCCTATTGCTTGCGCGCCTCCTTGATCAGAATCAGGCCGCCTTTCGGCCCCGGCACCGCGCCGTGCACACCGAGCAAATTGCGCTCCGCATCCACCATGACGACCTTCAAATTCTGCGATGTCACGCGGTCCAGCCCCATGTGACCTGCGCCGCGCGCGCCTTTATACACGCGGCCGGGGGTTGTGCCGGAGCCGCGCGAGCCGGGCGCGCGGTTGCGGTCGGAGGTGCCGTGCGTGGCGTTCATGCCGTGGAAGTGATGGCGTTTCACCGCGCCGGCAAAGCCTTTGCCCTTGCTCACGCCGATCACATCTACGCGTTCGCCCACGGCAAAGACATCCACTGTGACCTTGTCGCCGACTTTCAATTCATGTTCTTTCGCGCGGAACTCACGCAGAAAACGGAGAGGGGGAAGTTCGCTCGTTTTGAGGTGACCCAACTGACCGCCCGTCAACCGTTTGGGATTGACCTCACTAAAGCCCAACTGCACAGCCGAATAGCCTTCCCTTTGAGGCTCGCGTACCTGGGTAACGTAACATGGCCCAGCTTCGATGACTGTCACCGGATAGGCGACACCCTGCTCATCGAAGATCTGGGTCATGCCGATCTTCTTTCCAATTAGCCCTTTCAACATACTTTATATTCTCCTTCAAAATTGTATTGACGAGACTGCCAGCCGGGGCTTCGGCCGCATCATCTCCGCGCAACGCAGTCAGAGGGTCGAGAGTGAAGCGTTTATTCCTGGTCCGCTCTCATGGACCCGCTCTTGCATTGCCTCTCCAAATTCAACAAAACGTTGAATTTATCGACTAGATTTTGATCTCGATATCCACGCCTGCTGGAAGATTCAAACGCATCAGCATATCGATTGTTTTTGAATCGGGATCGAGGACATCGATCAAACGATTATGGGTGCGAATTTCAAAGTGCTCGTGTGAGTCTTTATCTATGAAAGTCGAGCGCCGTATTGTAAATCGTTCCGTTCTGGTTGGCAAGGGCACGGGCCCGACTACATGGGCGCCAGTGCGTTCGGCTGTTTCGACAATCCGTTTGGCGGATTGGTCGAGTACGCGGTGATCGTAAGCTTTCAAACGGATGCGGATCTTCTGCTTGGCCATGTGTCGCCTATTCCAGGATTTTAGTAACGACACCCGCGCCGACGGTCAGGCCGCCTTCGCGAATGGCAAACTTCGAGCCCTGCTCCAACGCCACCGGCACGATCAATTCCACCGTCAGGTTCACGTTGTCGCCCGGCATCACCATCTCCACTCCGTCCGGCAGGGTGATGTCGCCTGTCACGTCCATCGTCCGAATGTAGAACTGCGGCCGATATCCGCTGAAGAATGCCTTGTGCCGCCCGCCCTCTTCCTTCTTCAGCACGTACACCTCCGCCAGAAATTTCTTGTGCGGCGTGATCGAGCCCGGTTTGGCAATCACCTGCCCGCGCTCCACATCCTCCCGCTCGATGCCCCGCAACAGCAAGCCCACGTTGTCGCCTGCCATGCCCTCATCCAGCTGTTTGTGGAACATTTCCACGCCTGTCACCACCGTCGGTGTGCTCTTTTCCTTCAGGCCGATGATCTCCACCGGGTCGCCCACTTTCACGATGCCCCGGTCGACGCGCCCCGTCACCACCGTCCCGCGTCCTTTGATCGAGAACACGTCCTCCACACTCATCATGAACGGATGGTCCACGTCGCGCTTCGGCTCCGGGATGTATTCGTCGATCACCCGCAGCAGTTCGCGAATCGGCGCATATTCCGGCGCATTCGGATCGGTGCTGGTCGAGTCCAACGCCTGCTTGGCTGAGCCGCGCACGATCGGCGTGGTATCCCCGGGAAAGCCCTGTTTGGTCAGCAGTTCCCGCAGTTCCAACTCCACCAGTTCCAATAGTTCCGGATCGTCCATCATGTCCACTTTGTTCAGGAACACCACGATGCTCGGCACTTCCACCTGCCGCGCCAACAACACGTGCTCGTAGGTCTGCGGCATCGGTCCGTCCGGCGCCGCCACCACCAGAATGGCCCCATCCACCTGCGCCGCTCCCGTGATCATGTTCTTGATGTAGTCCCGGTGTCCCGGCATGTCCACGTGCGCATAGTGCCGCTTGTCCGTCTCGTATTCCACGTGCGAGATGTTGATCGTGATCCCGCGCGTTTTCTCCTCCGGCGCATTGTCGATCTGGTCGTAGGCTTTGAATTCGCCGTGCCCCATCATCCCTGCCACTTTTGTGATCGCCGCCGTCAACGTCGTCTTCCCGTGGTCGATGTGCCCCATCGTCCCCACGTTCAGGTGCGGTTTGCTTCGATCAAATTTCTGCTTCGACATGTAATTCTTCTCCTTAATGATGAAAGAAAACTTATGCCTTCAAAAGTTCTTCTGCCACAGATTGCGACACAGGCGCATAGTGGTCAAATTCCATACTGAATACGCCGCGGCCCTGTGTGGCGGAACGCAATTGGGTCGCGTACCCGAACATTTCCGCCAGCGGGACCATGGCCCGCACTGCTTGTGCATTTCCCGGGCGAACGTCAACTCCCTGAATCATGCCGCGGCGGCTGTTGATCTGGCCCATAACATCGCCGAGATATTCCTCCGGCGCAACGATCTCGACCTTCATCATAGGCTCAAGCAGAATAGGGCCGCCTTTTTGAACACCTTCTTTGAAGCCTATCGAAGCGGCCATCTTGAAAGCCATTTCGCTCGAGTCAACTTCATGGAAGGAACCGTCGAACAAGGTGACTTTCAAATCGGTGACCGGATACCCGGCCATGACGCCGCCATCCGCGGCTTCGCGCACGCCCTTTTCCACCGCCGGGATATATTCTCGCGGAATCTTGCCGCCGACAATCTTATTCTCGAACACAACGCCGCTGCCGCGATCCCCCGGTTCGAGCGAGAAGACCACATGACCATACTGACCGCGTCCGCCGGATTGCTTGGCGTACTTGTAATTGATTTCTTTCACAAATTTGGTGATCGATTCGCGGTAAGCCACCCGCGGCGCGCCGACATTGGCCTGAATCTTGAACTCGCGCAGTAATCGGTCGACGATAACATCCAGATGAAGCTCGCCCATACCACGGATGATGGTCTGGCCGGTATTTTCATCAGAATTGACCCGAAACGTCGGATCCTCTTCAGCGAGTTTGCGAAGGGCTTCGCCCATCTTATCCTGGTCAGCCGAACTCTTCGGTTCGATCGCGATCGAGATCACAGGTTCAGGGAAAGAGATGCTTTCCAAGACCAGGGCTTTGTTATCGCAGAGCGTGTCACCGGTAAAGGTTTCCTTGAAGCCCAGCACCGCGCCGATATCGCCTGTGCGTACTTCCGTTATATCTTCACGATGATCGGCATGCATTCGGATCAGGCGGCCAATCCGTTCTTTCTTGCCTTTGGTGCTGTTCAAAACACTCTGGCCCTGACTCACCACGCCCGAATACACGCGAAAATAAGCCAGCCGGCCAACATACGGATCGGTCACGATCTTGAAGACCAGCGCGCTCAAAGGAGCATCGTCCTGGACCGGAAGCTCGAATTGATTCTCGGGATTTCCCGGTTCCATAGCCGTGACCGGGGGAATATCCAACGGCGAAGGCAGATAATCAATAACTGCATCCAGAAGCACCTGAACGCCTTTGTTCTTAAGGGAGGAGCCGCAGAAGACTGCCGTAGCCTTATTTCCAATGATAGCCTTGCGGAGTGCCGCTTTGAGCTCGTCAACTGAAATTTCATGGCCTTCCAGATACTTCAACGTCAAATCTTCGTCAAGTTCGGCAATTTTCTCAACAATCTGAGCGCGTGCTTCCTTGGCCGCCTCTTTTAAGTCGGCGGGAACCTCAATAATCTTCGGTTCTTTGCCCAGGTCATCTTCCCAGACTGTCGCGGTCATAGTCAACAGATCGACCGCGCCTTTAAATGAAGCTTCAAATCCGAGAGGCAACTGCATCGGGATCGGATTCGCGCCGAGGCGGTCTTTGATGCTTTCGATCGTGCGCTCATAGGAAGCGCCGACGCGATCCATCTTATTGACAAAGCAAATGCGCGGCACCCCATAGCGGTCTGCCTGACGCCAGACGGTTTCGCTTTGCGGTTCCACGCCCTGTACGGCATCGAACACCACCACCCCGCCGTCAAGGACGCGCAGGGAACGCTGTACTTCGGCGGTGAAATCGATGTGCCCGGGAGTGTCGATCAGGTTGATTGGGTAACCCTTCCATTCCGCTGAAACGGCCGCAGACACGATCGTGATTCCGCGTTCGCGTTCCTGAACCATCCAATCGGTTACGGTCGTCCCATTATCCACGGAGCCGATGCGATGAGTCTTGCCGGTGTAAAACATAATACGCTCGGTCGTCGTGGTCTTGCCGGCGTCGATGTGGGCGATGATCCCTATATTTCGGTATTTATCCAGCGGAAAAACGCGTGCCATTTAATTAAACAACCCTATTCTGTATTATTAAGGTGCAAACCTTTTCAGATACGATAATGCGAGAAGGCCCGGTTGGCCTCCGCCATCTTATGTGTTTCATCGCGCTTGCGGATCGCAGAGCCTGTTTCATTGGATGCATCGATCAATTCCGAAGCCAGCTTGTCGGAGAACGACTGCCCCGAACGTTCGTGCGCGGCGGCCAAAATCCAGCGGATGGCCAGCGTCGTGCGGCGGGCGGTCGAAACTTCCATCGGCACCTGATAGGTCGCGCCGCCTACGCGCCGCGGGCGGACTTCCATCATGGGGCCGACGTTCTTCAGCGCGGCATCGAACACTTCGAGCGCATTCTTTTGAGTGCGCTCCTTGATCAAATCCATGGCATCATAGATCAAACCAATCGCGGTACTCTTCTTGCCGCGCTTGAGCACGTGCTGTACCATGGTTTGAACATGAATACTGTTGTAGCGGATATCGGGAAGGATTTCTCTCTGCTCAGGTTTTGCTCTACGCATTCAACTTCTCCCTACGGACTACTTCGGACGCTTCGCGCCGTACTTGGAACGGGCCTGCTTGCGATTGGCCACGCCGGTCGTATCGAGTGACCCGCGTACAATATGATAACGAACACCAGGAAGGTCTTTCACGCGGCCCCCGCGCACCAGCACCACAGAGTGCTCCTGCAGTTGATGGCCTTCGCCGGGAATGTAAGCCGTGACTTCAATACCGTTACTCAAACGCACGCGCGCAATCTTACGCAATGCCGAATTCGGTTTCTTGGGAGTCATCGTGCGCACCACAGTGCACACGCCGCGCTTTTGAGGCGCGCCTTTATCCTGGCGAACGCGGCGCTGTTTGTACGAATTCAACGTGTACTGCAGAGCCGGAGCCTTGCTTTTGACTTTCTTACTCTTACGGCCCTTGCGGACCATCTGATTAATTGTCGGCACCTTCGCCTCCGATTACAAATTCTTTCATAAAGACTGTCGCAAAAAATGAGGCCATCAGATTCAAAATGACGGCCTCATTTGTAGCTGCCATGCTGATGAAGGGCGGGGTTTATGCCGCCCATTTATGGGCAACGGCTGATTATTCTATCATGCCGCCATGTTCACGTCAAGACTTGCCGCGTTTTTCGATGATGTTTTCGCCAAGTTCCATCAAGCCGGTTCCCATTCTGGGTGGGTGTTGTTTCTCTTCATCCTTGCCAAAGCGCACAACATCGCCAGCCTGATTGACGGCTTCCACAGCCAGGCCGAGACTCTGCAGTTCTTTGACCAGCACGCGGAACGAGGCCGGGATACTTGGCTCTTCGATTGGCTCGCCTTTGACAATCGCCTCGTAAGTATTGACGCGGCCCTGCACATCATCCGATTTGACCGTCAGCATCTCCTGAAGCGTATATGCCGCGCCATAGGCTTCGAGCGCCCATACTTCCATCTCACCGAAGCGTTGACCGCCGAATTGCGCCTTGCCGCCGAGCGGTTGTTGCGTCACCAAGCTATACGGGCCTGTGGAGCGCGCATGAACTTTATCTTCAACCAGATGATGTAATTTGAGAATGGTCATCACGCCGACCGTTACAGGTTGATCATAGGGTTGGCCGGTCTTGCCGTCGCGCAGCATCTGTTTGCCAAGAATGGGCAAAGGCAGATTTTGAGAACGCGCCAGTTCCTGCGCCGTCTCGAAGATTTTTTCATCGGAGACTTTCTTCGTGTGACCGAGGCCTTCCATCCACAAACGGAGGCAGGCACGGATAGTTTGCTGATCCGATTCGGCGTCATGCAACGCAACCTGATCCTCGTCGCCCAGAATCTGCTCAGGCTCATACCCATGATCGCGCAGCCATTCCGTGGCATTGGCAAAACGCGCATAGTCCACATCGTTCAGATCGATGACTTTGTACTTGCGTTTGCCAAGATACTCTTCCAAATAAAGCCGCCGGACTTCGTCGTCATCCTGAATCGAATTCGGATCGTATTCCTGCTCTTTGATCCAGACCCAGGCTTGCTCCGCGGCTTCCTTCCAAGCCTGATCGACAATCCAGGCGCGCGCCAGCTCGGCTTCAATCTGCTCCTCGTTCGCGCCGTCGAATACCGGCGTCAAAGCACGGAAGCCAAGTCGTTTGGCGGCCCAGCCTAGGTGCACTTCCAACACCTGACCGATGTTCATGCGGCCCGGCACACCCAGCGGATTCAAGATGATGTCAACCGGCGTGCCGTCTTCAAGGAACGGCATATCTTCAACAGGCACCACTTTGGAGACAACACCCTTGTTTCCATGGCGGCCAGCCATTTTATCGCCCGCGGTGATCTTGCGGCGCTGAGCGACAGAAACGCGCACCATCATATCCACGCCAGCCGAAAGGTCGGAGTTATCTTCGCGTGTGAAAACTTTGACATCCACCACTTTGCCGCGTTCACCGTGAGGCATCCGCAGGGACGTATCCTTCACATCGCGCGACTTTTCGCCAAAGATGGCCCGCAGTAATCTTTCCTCGGGCGTAAGTTCCTTCTCGCCTTTCGGCGTGATCTTGCCCACCAAAATATCGTTCGGGCCAACTTCCGCGCCGATGCGGATAATGCCGCTCTCATCGAGGTCTTTGATCGCGTCCTCGCCGACATTGGGAATGTCGCGTGTGATCTCTTCCGGACCCAGCTTCGTATCGCGCGCTTCCACTTCATATTTCTCGATATGCACCGAAGTGAAGCGGTCTTCCTGCACAAGCCGTTCAGAAATCAAGATCGCGTCTTCGAAGTTGCCGCCCTCCCATGAGAGGAACGCCACAACTGCATTTTGGCCGAGGGCCAGGCGCCCGCTTTCGGTCGAGGAAGAATCGGCGATGATATCGCCCTTCTTGACCACCTGCCCTTTGACAACCGACGGACGCTGGTCGATGCACGTGGATTGATTCGAACGCTGATATTTGCGTAACTGATACGGGTGTTGCCCGCCTTTCTTTTCCTTGACGATGATCTGGCTGCCCGTTACCGAAATAACCTCGCCGTCCGCTTCCGCTACCACTACCTGCCCGGAATCCAACGCGGCATGATGTTCCATGCCCGTCGAAACCAGCGGGATTTCAGGCCGCACCAACGGCACCGCCTGCGCCTGCATATTCGAACCCATCAAAGCGCGGTTGGCGTCGTCATGCTCAAGGAACGGAATCAACGCGGCGCTGATACCGACCACCTGATGCGGAGCCACATCCATGTAATCCACCGTCTCCGGCGTTTGGAACACAAAGCCCGAATGATAGCGGCACGAAATTCTTTCGCGCACGAACTCATTGTTTTCGGTAAGCGGAGCATTGGCCTGCGCGATCACGTACTTATCTTCGGCGTCTGCCGAGAGGTGATCGATATGATTCGACACAAATGGAAGGATCGGCACATCGATTCCGAATTTGGCAAGCTTCTTCGCCATCTTCGAATCGATTCGTTCACCGGCTTTGAAAACGACTTCTTCCGTCTTCGGGTCTTTAATGGTTTCGCGTAAAGCGCGGCCAATCAACCGCTCGTCCTCGGCAGGCAGGGTTTTGAAAACTCTGCGATAAGGCGTTTCAATGAAGCCGTACTCATTCACTCGCGCAAATGAAGCCAGGCGGCCAATCAAACCAATGTTTGGGCCTTCAGGCGTCTCAATCGGGCAGATGCGCCCATAGTGAGAGTGATGCACATCGCGCACGTCGAACCCGGCGCGCTCGCGTCGTAAACCACCCGGGCCGAGCGCGGAAAGCGTGCGTTTATGCCGCAACTCCGCCAACGGGTTCGTCTGGTCCATGAACTGGGAAAGCTGTGAGGAGCCAAAGAACTCTCGTAAAGCCGCCACTACCGGCCGGATATTAACCAGAGTCACCGGCGATAATTGTTCCTGATCGCGGATGGACATGCGTTCTTTGATCACACGTTCCATGCGCCGCAGACCGATTCGCAGTTTGTTTTGGATCAACTCACCCACTGTCTTGACCCGGCGGTTACCGAGATGGTCGATGTCGTCTGCCTGTTCAACGAGGTTGTTAATCTGTATCATCCGGCGGATAAGCCGAATGACATCCGATTTGGTCACAGTGCGATGAGGAATTGGAATGTTCTGGTCGAGCTTCTGATTCAATTTATAGCGACCGACGCGCTCGAGATCGTAATGGCGCTGATCGAAAAGCTGTTCCTCCAGGAATTGCCGGGCATTGTCCAGCGTAGCGGGATCGCCGGGCCGCATCTTCTTGAAGAACTCGATCAACGCGGCTTCCGCGATAGTGAGTCCGCCGGAAAGATCCCATTCGGGTTCCTGTTTCAGAGTCGAGGCAATGAAGAGCCGTTCAGGATTGTTATCCACATCCTGAAATATGGATAGGATCTCTTCGTCGCTTCCGGTTTTAATCGGGGAATCTTTAATCCCGTCATTGACAGCGGCCAGCGCGCGCAAAAACACAGTGATCGGCACGGTGCGTTTGCGGTTGAACTTCAAAATAATGTAATCCGATTTGCGGGTCTCGAACTCCATCCACGCGCCGCGGTCGGGTATCAATTTGGCCATCGCCAGCGGGCGGCCCGTTGAACGATCAAGTTGGGCCTCGAAATAAACGCCCGGCGAGCGAATTAGTTGCGAAACGACTACGCGTTCCGTGCCATTAATAATGAAGGTGCCTTTATCGGTCATCTCTGGGAAGTCGCCCAGAAAGATATCCTGCTTGATGGGTTCCGGCACGTCGGGGCCGGCCAGCAAAACAGAAACATACAGCGGGCTGGCATAAGTCAGATCGCGTTCGACACATTCCTCGATGTTGTGCTTGGGTTCGCCGAACCAATATTTGAGCCCCCATTGATGAGACTCGGGACTGCGGCTCGGGAAATAGAGCTTCATACCTTTGTTATAGGATTCAATCGGCGAGATCTCATGGAAGAGGTCGCCAAGACCTTCTTTCTTGAGTCGTTCGAATGAATCGAGTTGTACTTCTATCAAATTGGGGAGTTTTAACGTAAATGGGATACGGGCATAATTCTTTTGTGGCAAAGAGGATGTCATTCCTTCTCTCCTAACCTTATTTACTTTTCAGCTATTAAACACACGAATCCATCCCGCTGGCCTTAGCGGGATAGCAAAAGTCGATTATATACGAAAGAAGCAACCTTTGCAAGAGCATTTTTGAGGAATTTAACCGCCCTCTTGCGCTCTATAATGGGCGCATTGTAACACAGGTTCGAAACTCCATGCAAGAGTTTGGGTTTTGTCCATCATATCGGCTAACAGCACACGGAGAGGAGAGCGAACATGGCAACACCTGAAGTCGTCGTCAACGATAAACGAGAGATTTTTGGCTGGGCAATGTATGACTGGGCCAATTCCGCCTTCAGCACCACAGTCGGCACGGTCTTTCTAGCGCCTTATGTGGCCTCCCTTGCCCGGGCGGCGGCTGAAGCCAAAGGATCGACCACAGTTCCATTCTTCGGAATTCCCGTTGCCCCGGATTCTTTCCTGCCCTACTGCATCTCATTCTCGGTCCTGCTACAAGTTGTCTTTCTGCCGGTTCTGGGCGCCATTGCAGATTACTCCCATCTCCGCAAACTGATGATGCAGATCTTTGCCGTTATCGGCGCAGTCGCTACAATCGCCATGTTTCTAATCACCGCCGACCTTTGGTGGCTGGGCGGCGTCCTTTTTATTATCGCAAATCTGGCGTTCGGCGCCTCGATAGTTTTCTACAATGCCTATCTGCCCGATATTGCCAGCGAGGATCAACGCGACCGAGTCTCGTCGTACGGCTGGGCCATGGGCTATCTCGGCGATTTCATTCTACTGGCCTTGAATCTGGCCTTCTACACCTTCCGCGATAAATTGGGAATCCCCACCGGGCTGGCAATTCGCATCAATCTCGCCTCCGCCGGAATCTGGTGGCTGACGTTTTCCCTCTTCACCTGGGCACGCTTGCGTCCGCGTCATGCGCGGCGCTCCCTGCCGAAAAACGAAACCTACGTTAGCATCGGATTTAAACAACTGGCCGCCACCTTCGGCGAGGTCAGGCATTTCCCTGAAACGATCAAATATCTTTTAGCCTACTTCTTATATAACGACGGCATCCAAACTGTGATCGCAGTCGCCTCCACATTTGCCGCGGCTCCCATTCTCAGCGGCGGAGTGGAATTAAGCACAGAAACACTCACCGCCGTCATTTTATTAATTCAATTCGTGGCCTTCCTCGGCGCTTTATTCTGGGGCAGGCTGGCTGGATGGGTCGGCGCAAAGCGCTCCATCATCATCAGCCTTGTCATTTGGTCGGGCGTGGTGATCTATGCCTACTTTGGGCTGAAAGGCGAATCGCGTGCGCTCGAATTTACGATTCTCGGTGTGGTCATCGCGATCGTACTCGGCGGCAGTCAGGCCATCAGCCGCAGTTTATTCGCGCAGATGATTCCCAAAGGCAGAGAAGCGGAGTTCTATTCATTCTACGAGGTCAGCGACCGCGGCACTTCCTGGACCGGCCCATTAATCTTCGGCCTCGCCAACCAATGGTTTGGCAGTCTTCGCTACGGCATTCTCGCTCTGATCTTTTACTTTATTGCAGGATTGATCCTGCTTCCTTTCGTGAACGTTCCGAAGGCAATGGAAGACGTGAAAAAATATTCTGCGGAACATTCCTGACCCTCCACCTGTTGCCGATAAAACAATCAGATTCGGTTAAAGAAAGAGAACAATCGCCCGCCCAGATTTGCGCGCAATAGCGAAACGCTTACCGACGGCAAACTAGCCCGGTTCGGGAAGATCAAATAACGCGAAGACCAACCTGGATGAAACTTCTCCTTGAAGGCATGCAGGCCGCGGAAGTTGTAGAAACGGTTCACGTTGCGGTAAATATAGTTGAGAGTCCGTTCAATGACCGGGTCGTCTGAATGTTCGCCCACGCCCGAAAGCGCGCTCAGGCCGAGGTTGAACGTGGCGTAATTCTGTGATTTAGCCCATTGGAACAGCGAAACAAATAGAAAATCCATCAGGCCGCCTTCCGTGTGCTGGCGATGCCGCATCAGGTCCACAGTCACTTCGCTGGCTTGGAATTCGGTGACGATGTTCGAAAACGCTTCGATGAATCCCTCGCGATCCCGGACGAGGAGAATGGGACAAGTATTGAGGTAGGCTTCATCGAACCAGCCAAGGGAGTAGCGCATTTCAGACGCGCCGCGACTCGACAACCATTCGTCGCTGATGGAATCCAATTCGCGTATCATGCGGGGAGAGTACGGCGGCTGGATAACATCTGCATGGTAGCCGAGCCGTTCCATTTTGGTGAAGCTGTTTCGCAGGGACTTGTTTTCTCCGCCTGCCAGTGTAAACGCGGATAAGTCCACGATGGCTTCCTGACCGAGCGCGAGGGAGGAATATCCTGCCGCCTTATAAACCTCAAGATGATTTGGCTGAACCTGAAAGTACGCGGCCAGCCAATCATTCGGGTCGCAGAATTTCTTGAATGCTTCAATCGCCGCGGATACATCTTCGGGCGGGCCGATCGGATCGCCCAAAGCGAGCGCCACGCGCGCTTCCACTACGTAGGAGATGAGCGATCCGTTGGGGCTGAAGAAAAAGTGTTTGTCATCGAGCAGTGTATAACGGGCCAGGGAAGTTCGTCCGTGGGCGCGAACGACTGTCCAAGCGCGCGTTCGCTCGTCGTCAGTGGCGAGGCGGCGGTTCAGCACCGGACGCAGAAGCATGAGCAACGCGTAACCCATTGTCGCCGCGCCGACCAGGTAGATCGAGTCGGCAAAATATCGGCCAAACCTGGTGATGGGAATGGGTTGCAGGCCCGGATCGTAGAACTCGGCAAACATCACCACCGTTTGCCGAACTGCGGCCCAAAAGCCAAAGTTGACGCTGTAATGCCGGTCGAGGAGGAAGAAACCGGTCACACCGTAAGCGAGGGTAAAGCCGAGAGAGGCGAGAACAGCCCGCAGTCCCGCGCGAATCGAGGGCGGATCGGAGCGGGCGTGAAAGTGCGGGCGGAGATAGATCAACAGCGCGGCGAGCAACGCGGCGAAAGTCGCTTCTTCGTAATCCAATCCTTTGAACAGGTGAACAGGGATGGAAAGGATGAGGATGGCAAGCGTGAGCCACCAGGCGATCTGCTTTTTGCGCCACAGACTCGCGGAGAGAAGTAACAAAGCAAACCCGGCGAGCGCGGAGGTGAGGTGACCGCCGGTAGTGATGCTGAACGGCGAATATAACCTGAGCAAACGCAGGCGCTCTCGCAGGGAAGGTGTGACCGCCGAAAGAACATTTATCACGCCCATCGCGGCGGTAAGAACGCCGACGAGGTGAACGAGGTTTTCTTCCGAAATGGAGAAACGGGATTTCATGCTTTGTTCCTCACGGCGCGTCGAACGGTCAGTTCGAGCTATAACTTCGGCAGAACGATGGATTTCTGTTTTTGATATTTGCCTTTTTTATCGGCGTATGAGGTTTCGCACTCTTCGTCGGCTTCGAAGAACAACACCTGCGCGATGCCTTCGTTGGCATAGATCTTGGCAGGCAGGGGTGTGGTGTTGGAAATTTCGAGCGTGACGAAACCCTCCCATTCCGGTTCGAACGGCGTGACATTGACAATGATGCCACAACGCGCGTAAGTTGATTTGCCGAGACAAACTGTAAGCACTTTGCGCGGAATGCGAAAGTATTCCACTGTGCGCGCCAATGCGAAGGAGTTCGGCGGAATGACGCAGACTTCACCCGTAAAATCCACCATGCTCTTCGGGTCGAAGTTTTTTGGGTCCACTGTGGCGCCAAAGACATTGGTAAAGATCTTGAATTCATTGGCCACGCGGATATCGTACCCATAAGACGAAACGCCGTAAGAAATCACACGATCGCGCACCTGACTCTCGGTGAACGGTTCGATCATTTTGTGTTCGGCGGCCATTTTACGAATCCAGCGATCAGGTTTCAAACCCATATTGTTCTCCAAATAAAAATCCTGGTACACGGTTGAATAAAGCTGAACACGGCAAAGTTCGCATGGAAATCACTGGAGCATTCTAAATTCCGCCGCGCTCCTTCAATGCTTGCTTTAACTTTTGCTCCAGCGCATCCGCCTGTTTTTCCAGGGCGCTCAATTCCAGAATAAACGATTCCCCGGCAGTTTTTTGCGGCAGTGAGTTGACATTGATGCGCACGTTATAGCCCGCGGCGGTGAGTGCGGCGCGCGCCATGGACAAAGCCGAAGCCGAGTCGCTGATGGCGCTCAGATTGCCAACTTGCGCGCAGCGTAAAGCCAACTCCATCACTTTGACGGAACGGCCCGCAGTATTCAGCGGCACATGCGCGGCGTCCAGCGTAGCGCGTTGGATCGCGGCAGAGCGTGCCTTCTGCTGTTCCTCCGAATCTTTCGGAAGTTTGAACGCGCCCATCACGGCTTCGAAAGCGACCGCGTCATCTTCCACCGCGTGAGTTAACTCCTTGCGCAATTCCTCGGCCTGTACGCGCACCGCCTGCATCTCGGCTTCCACCTCGGCATATTTTTTCTTGCCCATCGTCAGGCCCGCGACCATTGCCACCAGGCCCGCGCTCATGGCCGCCGTGTACGCGGCGGCAGAGCCGCCGCCCGGAGTAGGAGTCGGCGCGGCAAGTTCGTCGAGGAAACTCGCGCCAGCCTGAGGCGAATCCGAAGCGGGCGAGGCATACAAGCGCGATTCAAGAATCTGTTCCTTGTCGAATTGATCCAACTGCAAATACCAAACTGCCGCGTCGGTCAATGCATCCTGCGGAATGAGTCCGATCAACTCGCTGTGATGCACAGTCACGCCGTAACGCGCCGCTTCACTGCGAATCATCTCAACCGCACGATGGATGGGCGTTTCGCGGAAATTGGTGAGGTTCATAGAAACCTGCGCGCGGCCATCTACGAGCAAACCCAAACCTTTGACGTAACGAAGTCCGCCCGAAGATTGACGCACCGCTTTGGCGATTTTCTTGGCAATATCCACTTCGAGCGTGGTGAGATACACATTGAAAGCGATCAACGGATTGCGTGCGCCAATCACCGTCGCGCCGGCTTTGCCGACTTTCTTCGGGCCGAAATCTGGATCGCGCTCGGGCTTGACTCCCATTTCCTGTTTGAGCGCTTCATATTGACCTTTGCGGATATTCTCCAGATTCGTTCGTTCGGGACGAGTGGCCGCCGCTTCATACAAATAGACCGGAATCCTGAGTTCGTTACCGACGCGTTCCCCCAGCCGACGCGCCATCGCCACACATTCATCCATCGTGATTCCACTCAACGGGACGAACGGCACCACGTCCGTTGCGCCGATGCGCGGATGTTCGCCGGTATGCTGATCGAGGTCAATAAGTTCGGCCGCGGTTTTAATGGCGCGGAACGCGGCTTCCTCGATCGCCGCCGGCAGACCGGCCAAGGTCAACACGGTGCGGTTATGGTCGAGGTCGGAGGAACGGTCGAGCAGGCGCGCGCCTTCAACGGAAGTGATCGCCGCAACGATCTGGTCGATTACTTCTGGCCGGCGGGCTTCGGAAAAATTGGGAATGCATTCAACAAGTTGAGTCATGGGAAATTGGGAATTGGGAAATTGGGAATTGGGAAATTGGGAATTGGGAAATTGGGAATTGGGAGATTGGGAATTGGGAGATTGGGAATTGGGAGATTGGGAATTGGGAGATTGGGAATTGGGAATTGGATGTAGGATGAACAGGTCCAATTATAAGGGCTGAATGAGGTTTCGTGGGCGGCGACATGGCTTAAATTTCGTTAAGAAACGCTCGTTAAGCTCCCGCCAGTTTGCGCAAACCGATCGGTCAATGCGGGGCGTTCGTAAAAAATATCGAATGTCCATCGTCAGAGATGTAGAACATCAACCCATAAGGAGTTTTACACATGAACGCGTGGAACGACCGCAATCAGGCCATCATCAACGAATATCGAGAAAACGGGGGCAAAGTGGGCGGAAGATACGAAGGCAAGAGCTTACTACTTTTACACACCCTCGGCGCCAAGAGTCACAGCCCGCGCATCAACCCGGTGGCCTATGTCACCGATGGCGACCGGTATGTAGTCATCGCCTCCAAAGGCGGCTCGCCGAACAATCCGGATTGGTACTACAACGTGCTCGCCAATCCGCTCGTTACAATTGAGGTGGGCAACAAGCAGATGCAAGCGAAAGCCGATTTAACTCAGGAACCGGAACGAACGCGGCTATATAACAAGATGACCGAAATGATGGCGAGTTTCGCCGACTATAAACAAAAAACGGACCGCGTCATCCCGGTCTTCGTCCTGACCCCCGTTAAATAAACAGCCTTTGCGCCTCGAAAGGGAGTGACGAATTCGCTCACCCGCCTGTTCGCAGTGACAAGATAACAGTCGTTTTGTTTATCCCAAACAGCTTGCTCGACAGAGTCAGGACGAACTTCCTCTTCGTTCGATGACGAAATTGTGACAAATACGGTTGTTTTTAGCTTGTCAGTTTGAGTCGACAATGATATAGTGAAATATATCACAATGCGGATTTAGGCGCTCACCCGCCCTAATCTGAAAGGAGACTCAAATGAAACTCAATGGAAAAGTTACGGTGATCACCGGCGGCGGTTCGGGAATTGGGCGTGAGACGGCCATCCTCTTTGCAAAGGAAGGCGCCAAAGTTGTCGTCGGCGACTGGAACGAGAAAACGCTGGAAGAAACGGTCGGCATGATTCAGTCCGCGGGAGGCGAAGCGGCTGGAGTAAAGAGCAACGTCGCGGTACAGGCAGACGCCGAAGCGTTGATCGATGCCGCCATCCGCAAATACGGCCGCGTGGACGTTTTGATCAATAACGCGGGCGTGATGGATCTCAATGAGGGCGCGGGCGAAGTCGGCAACGAAATATGGGAGCGCGTCATGGGCGTCAATGTGAACGGGCCGCTTTATCTTACGCGCCGCGCTATTCCAGACATGGTGAAAAACGGCGGTGGGGCGATTATCAATATTACCTCCGTAGCCGGCCTGAGCGGCGCGGCCGCGGGCGTGGCTTATACCACTTCGAAGCACGCGTTGATCGGTATGACGCGCAACACAGCCTGGCGCTATCTCAAAGACGGCATTCGCTGTAACGCCATCGCGGCGGGCGCGGTCGAAACGCACATCACTTCAAGCGTCGACATGGCCCGGATGGATCCCAAAGGTTCCGAACGCGCGCAGATTTTCTACGGGTTGATCCCCGCGCAGTTGAAACCCATCGACATTGCCAGCCTGATATTGTTCCTCGCCTCCGATGAAGCCCGTTACATCAACGGTACGGTCATTCCCGCCGACGGCGGCTGGCTGGCCGCATAACTTTTCTTCTCCTCCAGAAAAACCTCCCGCACATGACGCGGGAGGTTTTTCGTTATAATCGTCCGCATGTCAATTTCTTCCCGCCTCATCCCCGAAAGCGAATTGCGGCGCAACACCGGCGAGCGAGGCACGCGCCGATGGATCGCGTATCAGCGGACCGTTTACGATGTGACCGATTGTCCAAAGTGGCGAACCGGCCTGCATGAGCTATTGCATTTCGCAGGCCAGGACCTGACCGATGAATTTCCAGACGCGCCGCATAAAACAGAAGTTTTTCAACATGAGTGTGTGAAAATCATCGGCACATTGGCAGATTAACACACAGAGTCGCCCGCCGAGTTGATGCGCGCTTGAAGCGTTGACTATCGGACTATAAACATGAATCGTCGAAACGGGAGCCAGCCTAAACGTCCGGCACGATTCGCCACGTTATGTGGACGAATCTTCCACAATACAGATTCGTCCTACTTTCCTCATGCGCCGCGCCGCGGCCGCGTCGTCTATTTCTGCACCGAAGCCTGCCTCGGCGCGTTTTTGGCTGACCCGGATATCTTCTATAAAGTTCATCGCAACTCAGAAAAGGATAAAGGTCCGATCAAAGATGGAGAATTCAACCCTGTGGCATGAAGGCGATACTGTGTTATTGCGCGGCGTGTACGATGGTCATCCGACGTATGTGCAATCGGCGCGCGTGGTAAAAGATACGCCCGAGGAAACCGCTCTCTACACATGGCCGGGCGCGGAGTGCATGGCGCCCGCCGGATATTTGCGCGGCGGCCATACCACATGGGACCGCTGGCATGAGACGGCTACAAATACGCTCAATCTGGAACAATACAGCTGGCACACGAATCGGTTTCTGGTTCTGCTCGAGCCGAAAAAATATTTTTCCACCATTTACATCTGGAACGCGGATACCGATCATTTCGATTGTTATTACATCAATTTCCAACTGCCATTCCAACGCACGCCCCTCGGCTTCGACACACTCGACCTGGATCTGGATATTGTGATCGAGCCTTCTTATCATTGGCAATGGAAGGACGTGGAAGAATATCAAGACGGTATTCAAAGAGGCGGGATCAAACTGGAATGGATCGGCGAGATCGAGCGCGCCCGCAAGGAGATCGCAGTGCGCCTGCAGAGCCGGGCTTATCCGTTGGATGGTTCGTGGCTGGATTGGAAACCAAACCCGAATTGGTCCGCGCCAAAACTGCCCAAAAATTGGGATACAACTTACGGATAAATCATCGAATTACCAAACTGCTCGTCTCGGACGTAAACAAGAGTAAGGTACAATCCCGCCCATGCGCCAAAATACAGCTTGGATTTTGCTTTTGATTCTGATCGTCTCCGCCTGTTCCCCCGCAGGCTCCACAGCCACACCTTATCCGACATACGATCCGTTCGTTTCATTGAACAATGGCGGAGCCGCTCAATCTGCGGATGGAACGCCTCAACCCACCCGAACGCCTGGTCCTACGCCGACGCGCGCTCCGCTCTCTGTGACGTTACCTGCCACCCACGACCCCAATTTACCGATCCTCTCCCCCACACCGGATACACCGCGCACACTTCCCACGCCGCGCCAAAGCGCGGATCAATACGTGGTTCAGGCTGGAGACACATTGGGCAGTATCGCTCAAAACTACGGCGTCAGTGTCGATGCGTTGATGCAGGCCAATCAGTTGAGCGATCCAAATCTGCTTTCGGTGGGCGCGACTCTCAACATCCCCGCGCCGGAACCGGGCGCGGTCGGTCCGTCGTTCAAGATCATCCCCGACTCTGAGTTGGTTTACGGCCCAGCCAGCGCGCAATTCGACATCAACGCTTTCATCCAAAGCAAAGGCGGCTATCTTGCCGACTACAGCGAAGACGTAAACGATCAAACGATGAACGCCGCGGATATCATTACATTGGTGTGCCAGAATTATTCGGTCAATCCGCGTTTATTGCTGGCGCTGGTCGAATACAAAAGCGGCTGGGTCACCAATCCGGATGCGGCTCCAACAGATTATCCGCTCGGCTTTGTGGAGACGAATCACGCCGGCCTTTATCACCAGCTTACCTGGGCCGCCAACGAATTGAATCGCGGCTTCTATTTGTGGCGCGTCAATGCCATTTCGACCTGGGTGCTGGCGGACGGTAATGTCATTCCAGCCGATCCGACCATCAATGCCGGCACAGCCGCCGTACAGGGTCTCTTTGCCAAACTCGATGCGCAGGACGCATGGACTAACGATGTCACCGCGTTCGGCCTGTATCAAACCTATTTCTTTTTATTAGGCAACTCATTCGACCTGGCCATCGAACCGCTTTTGCCGCGCGGCCTCGTTCAACCGCCCATGTCCTTACCTTTCGCGCCCGGCGAAACATGGTCGTTTACCGGCGGCCCGCATGGCGGATGGGACGAAGGCTCGGCCTGGGCCGCGCTCGATTTCGCGCCGCCTAGCGACGCGGCGGGCTGTGTGCAAAACGATCACTGGGTCACCGCGGCGGCAGATGGATTGATCACGCGCGCTGCCAACGGCGCGGTGATTCAGGATTTGGACGGCGACGGGTACGAACAAACCGGCTGGGTGGTGCTATATATGCATATCGAAACGCGTGACCGCGTTGCGGCGGGAACTTATCTCTTCGCGGGCGACCGCGTCGGTCATCCATCCTGCGAGGGCGGAATCGCCAACGGCACACACGTTCATCTGGCACGGCGTTATAACGGTGAATGGATCGCGGCCGACGGGAATCTGCCGTTCAATTTAAATGGCTGGACATCGAGCGGAACCGGAACGGAATACGACGGTCTTTTAACGCGCGGCGGTCAACAGGTCGAGGCATGGGACGGGAAAAATGATCTCAACCAGATCGCGCACTGAGAGTCTTAGTCCGGTCTCGATCAACAAGGTATAATTTCCATTCGGTGCCGCGCGTGAAACGTCTCCTCATCGCTTTGATAATTCTGGCCATGTTGCAACTCGCTTGCGGTGCAACTCCATCGTTATGGGGAACGTATTACACTCCCACACCCGTTCAGATGGATAATCCGGTTGCATTCGTCCCCAGCCGGACTCCGCTTCCCACCGCGTCCTCAACTCCAACTTTGACGCCGACCGTCACGCCTACCGCCATCACTTCATTCATCACGCCCACGCGCGCCGGCCCGACGCTGAGCAACGTAATTCAGCCCAGCATAACCCCCACTTTCGATACCGCGCCGATTCTGTATTACACGCAAAGCGGTGACACTGTCCCGAGTCTGGCGCGCCGATTCAACCTGGCCGAGTCGGAAGTCATGGCATCGAATTCTTCCCTGCCGCCGGAGGAGTTGATCGACCCGGGCACATTGCTGGTGCTTCCGAATCGCATCAAGGAAAAGACCACGCCCAATATTCAAATCCTTCCGGATAGCGAAGTCGTTTTCACGGCTACCGCAGTTGGCTTCGACATAGGCGCATACATCAACCAGACCAACGGCTATCTCAAAACCTACCATGAATATCTCGGCTCCACCGGCTGGGTGACCGGCGCGGAGGCGATCCGCCGCCTCGCCTACGAGAATTCAATCGACCCGCGCCTGTTATTGGCCCTGCTCGAATATGAAAGCCGCTGGGTCAGCGGCCAGCCTGTGGATCAATTGCATACCGATTACCCAATGGGCTATGAAAACTTCCGTTATAAAAGCATGTTTACGCAAATGGTTTGGGCCGTCAATCAGATATCCATCGCGTACTACGGCTGGCGGACGGGTACGATCACGAAATTAAATTTTCCCGATGGCACCAGCCTGCGCATCGATCCGCGTTTGAACGCCGGTACGGTCGCGATTCAATATCTCTTCGCGCAACTGCACAGCCAATCGCAATGGGCGCAGATCGTTGATCCAAAAAGCGGATTTCCCGCGCTCTACGCGGAAATGTTCGGCGATCCGTGGGCGCGCGCCAGCCTCGTCAATCCCATTTTTCCGCCCGGCCTGAAACAGCCGACCCTGTCACTGCCGTTCCAATCAAAGGTGGAATGGAGTTTCACAGGCGGCCCGCACGGCGCGTGGGAACACGACGGTTCGCAAGCCGCGCTCGATTTCGCCCCATCCACCGATCATGGAGGCTGTTCGCAAACACCCACCTGGGTCACAGCCATGTCGCCGGGACTCGTAGTGCGATCCGAGAACGGCGTGGTAGTCGTGGATATGGACGGCGATGGTTACGAACAAACCGGCTGGGTGATCGTTTATCTCCATATTGCAACTGTGGACCGAGTCCAACTCGGCGAATGGGTCAGCGCCAACGATCACATCGGGCACGCCTCGTGCGAAGGCGGAATCGCCACAGGTACGCATGTTCACATTGTGCGCAAATACAACGGCGAATGGGTGGCGGCCGATGGCCCGATCCCATTTGTGTTGGGCGGCTGGACTGCCATTGCCGGAACCAAACCGTATGAAGGCAGGCTGGTTAGAGGGAATCAAACCATCCTTGCCGATCCCGTCGGCCAGGCCTGGTCTATTATTTTCCGCGATCCCGATGCGACACCTACGCCTAAACCGTAAACGCCGGCTGACCGCTTTGCTGGTCACTGCGCTCACTCTCGCCTCCTGCGCGCGCATCCCCACACTCCCAACCGAAGAACCGACTCTCTCCGCCCCGACGCCTGTCGACTCTTCCTACCAGCCCACGCCCCTGCCGACGCGTCCAGTTTACAAACCCGGTGAGTTGGTGGATTACACCGCGCAAACCGGCGATACCATCCCGGCGCTGGCGGCGCGCTTCAATACCACTGTTCCCGAGATCATGGCGGCCAACCCCATCGTCCCGCGTGACGCGACCACCATGCCGCCCGGCCTGCCGATGAAGATTCCAATTTATTACCGCGCACTATGGGCTAATCCGTATCAAATCCTGCCGGATAATGCCTTTGTCAATGGCCCTGCATTGATCGGGTTCAACACCTCCGCCTTCGTAGCCGAACACGATGGCTGGCTGAAGAATTACCGCGCCTATGCCGGCGACGCCTGGCGCAACGGCGCGGAAATTGTGGACTACGTCGCGGTCAATTTCAGCATCAGCCCGCGTTTATTACTGGCCATCATGGAATATCAGGCCGGCGCGTTGTCGCAACCCGCGCCGCCCAAAACAAAATATATTTTGGGCTACAAGCAACTTTATTACGAAAGCGTTTACCTGCAATTGGTGGGCGTAGCCAACACGCTCAATAACGGCTATTACGGCTGGCGTACTGGCAGTTTGCTGGAGTTCGACCTGCCGGATACCAAGATCGTACGTCCCGATCCCTGGGAGAACGCAGGCTCGGTGGCGATTCAATATTATTTTTCCAAACTCTACTCCGGCGATTCATTCACGCGCGCCACCGGGCCGCAAGGGCTGATCAACATCTATAAGAAATTATTCGGCGATCCCTGGCAAAATCAAACGATTCTGATTCCCGGAAGCCTGCATCAACCTGCCTTGATCCTCCCATTTCCCGCAGGCCAAACCTGGAGTTATACCGGCGGTCCACATACCGGATTTGGCAAAGGCCTGCCTTACTCTGCCGTTGACTTCGCGCCCCCGTCACAATATCACGGTTGTTTCGCGCCCGATCCGCAAAATTATGTCGTGGCCATGGCGGACGGCCTGGTCGTTCGCTCCGAAGCCGACGGTTTAATTCTCGACCTGGATGGCGACGGCGACGAGCGCACAGGCTGGGCGCTTTTCTATCTTCATCTCAATCTCGACGGACGCGCCGCAGTAGGAAAGGTCCTGCATACCGGCGATCCGATCGGCTATCCATCCTGTCAGGGCGGCGAAGCGACCGGCACACACGTGCACATCGCCCGCAAATATAACGGCGAATGGCTCCCGGCAGACAGCGCGATCCCGTTCGATCTCGAAGGCTGGATCATTCACAACGGCGCGGATGCCTATCAGGGAACATTAACCCGCGGCGGTATCACGGTCAAAGCCTGTCAATGTTCGGACCTGAGTAGTACGATTCGGTCGGACCCGCCGTAAGAATCAAGAACAAAAACGAAGTTTTATCACATCAGAAATGACAGAGGATTCTGGATGCGCTCGCTTTGCTCGCTTACCAGAATGACAAATGATTAAAAGTAGAAAAGCCAGATAAGTTCTTGAACTGCTTTTGGTAATGGCTCATTATAGTTCCATTGCCACAGGTTCGGATAATCCCATCCCGAAGAAGGTTTCGAATTTGTGCCTATCTCTGGCACATCAACTTTTATTGTTCCTCCCAAAAATTGAATGTCTACCGGGTCGTTGCCGGGCAGCCCCTCCAGCGCTTGCCGCGACTCGCGCGGGAGCCATTCAAGTTCTTTGTGCCCATTGATGCCAATTTCCTTTCCCTCAACAATTATGTTCGGGTATCGATTAGGTAGGAAAGCAAAATCCAGATAAACTTTATTATTCTGTTCATCAAGATAGTCCGTTCCTATCCCAAGATTAAGGATCAATTGCTGGCGGCGGTCGGGATTTTCCTGATCCTTCGGGTTCCAGGTGCTCACCGGCCGGACACCGATATCTATTCCGCCGACATTGACTACTGCAAAAAAAGGAATATGTTGTGTTCCCGAATGAAGAAGATCAGTCCCCGCACCAAGTTGTTCACCAGGTCCGTGCCACAAAGAATTGCCTGTAAATTTCACATCATCGGGCACGGGCTGCATATAGCCGCTCAAGAGCACCGAGCGGGCCAGCTCGCCGTTTTGCACCTGATCCACCGTGAACCGCAGCGGGTTGTTGATCTGCTCGGTGAGGCGCTCGATGTTCCACGAGCCGTCTTTATTGTGCAACTGGTCAAATGTATATTCCGGCTTCTGCACTTCGGCCCAGTGGGCGGGGAAGGTCTTCGTCTCGCCTTTATCGTTGAGCGTGATCGTCGTCTCGGGGATATAGGAGTAGACCCGGCTGGCATTTTCGCCGAAGCCGTGGATGGTGAGCGGTTTCTCGCTACCGGTGTCCTCGACTTGAAGCGTGTGGCCGTAGGCGTCCACGATCACCCCCGCCGAGTCCGGATCAACCTCGATCTGGTCAATCACCCCCGTCGGGCCCGTAACGGCGAGATAGGTTTTTTCGTTCTCCACCGAGAAGTACTCGATCGCTTCCTTACCCACGCTGGTAAAAAGGGGGTTGTCTTTGAAGATCTCCTGGAGCGACACCGGCGTCGCCGTCGGCGCGAAAGTCTTCGTCGGCGCGAGAGTCTCAGTCGGCGCGGGGGTGAAGGTCGCGGTGGGAGCAGGAGTGAGGGGCGCGCAAGCCGCGGTCAGCGCGAGCAGGAGGCAGAGCAGAGCGATGCGTTGCATGTCAACCGTCCTTGAATGAGGCGATTATATCAAGCGCCCCCGCCTATAAAGACCGTCTACACGCGCGGCTGATCTTACGCTTTTCGGATTCGAATCCCGCGCGGCGTGACAACTGTAACGCTTCCCGCAAGATCGTCCAGTTTGTAGGACATCAGAACTTTGGTGAGCAAATCAACGATGGGGCGAATTCCATCCTCATCGGGACGCAAGAGCAGAATCCCGGTGTGTTTCCCCGGCGGATAGGTTCGTATATCTGCAAAGCCCTTATCGGCAGTGACAAGGAATCGTTTTTCTTCTTGAACAACTTTCCACAGAGACGGGTCTTTCCATCCGCCCATTTGCTGGTCCATTACGCTGACCGCATCATAGCCGCGCTCCCGCAATAATTGTGCGATGGCGCGCGGCAAATCCTCGTCAACTTTGATGGCAATTGCCACAATGATTATTCCGCCAACGGCAGAAGAATATCCTGACGGACCACATCCGCCGCATACGACAATGCGGCGCGAATGGACTCGTGCTTGAGTTGCGGATATTCCTGGATGACCTCGTCAATCGTCATTCCATCCGCCATGCTACCGACGATGATCGCCACAGGCACGCGCGTCCCTTTAATACACGGTTCGCCATGATGGATTTCTGGGTCAATGACAACATAATCTTGCCAGTGAAGGCGGGACATGGTTCATGCTCCTTGTTGTGACGAGATTTTAACACAAAAACCACCCCTCCTTCACCGCTGGTTGGCACTGGAGTATAGGGCACGCCGACGCACTCACAGCCGTATTCACCGTTATTTTGACAGCTCTGTCCCGGCTGGCAGGCCTGTCCGTCGCAGTTTTGCATAGAGCAAAGCCCATAAACGGGGGAAGAAGTAAAGGACAGATAAAAAATCAATGCCGTAATAAAAAGTATCAAAAACCGCCTCATAAAAAAAGTATAGCAAAAATGAAGCGTTATCGTATTCAAAATCAAGGCAGGATTCTGGATGCGCTCGCTTTGCTCGCTTACCAGAATGACAAATGGTTAGAAGTAGAAAAGCCAGATAATTTCTTGAACTTCTTTTGGTAACGGATCCGTACGATGAGCTTGCCAAAGTGCCGGATTAACAGTGGGGTTCGCATTAAGTTCAGCTATTATTCCTCCAATATATTCAATATCTACCGGATCGTTGCCGGGCAACCCCTCCAGCGCCTGCCGCGACTCCCGTGGTATCCAATTTAGTTCTTTATGGCCGTCTTCACCGATCCCTTCTGCTTGCACCAAAATAAACGGGTTACGATTCGGAAGAAAACCGTAGTTGATATAACTCTCATTTATCGGTCCGCTTAATTGGTCTGATCCCAGCCCCAGATTAAGAATCGCCAGTTGTTTGCGGTCGGGATTTTCCTGATCTTTCGGGTTCCAGATGCTAAACGGCCTGACGCCGATATCTATTCCGTTGACGCTGGCAACGGCAAAATAGGGAATGTGTTGCCCTCCCGAGTAAAGAAGCGCAGTTAACGGACCAAATTGCTCACCAACCCCGTGCCACAGGGCGTTGCCGCCAAACTTGACATCATCGGGCACGGGTTGCATATAGCCGCTCAAGAGCACCGAGCGGGCGAACTCGCCGTTTTGCACCTGCTCCACCGTAAATCTTATCGGGTTGTTGATCTGCTCGGTGAGCCGCTCGATATTCCACGAGCCGTCTTCATTATGCAACTCGTCAAATGTATATTCCGGCTTCTGCACTTCGGCCCAGTGGGCGGGGAAGGTCTTCGTCTCCCCTTTATCATTTAGCGTGATCATCGTCTCGGGGATAAAGGAGTAGACATGGCTGGCATTTTCGCCAACGCCGTGGATGGTGAGCGGTTTCTCGCTACCGGTGTCCTCGACTTGAAGCGGGTGGTCGTAGGCGTCCACGATCACCCCCGCCGAGCCCGGATCAACCTCGATCTGGTCAATCACCTCCGTCGGGCCCGTAACGGCGAGATATGGTTTTCCGTTCTCCACCGAGAAGTACTTGATCGCTTCCTTACCCACGCTGGTAAAAAGGGGGTTGCCTTTGAAGATCTCCGAGAGCGGCACCGGCGCCGGCGTTTCGGTTGGCGTGGGAGTGAAAGTAGGGATGAAGGTTGCGGTGGGAGGCAGAGTCGCGATGGGCGCTGGGGTGAGGGGCGCGCAAGCCCAAGTCAGCGCGAGCAGGAGGCAGAGCAGAGCGATGCGTTGCATGTCAACCGTCCTTGAATGAGGCGATTATAACCACTGAAATTCACCCCAATGACGCGCGGCGCAGGAGCCTGACGACTCGTCACATTCGCAGGTTCCGCTGTATCCCGCCGGTACCTATCCAGGCGCAGGCCGCCACGTTCCTTCCTTGACGAGAGAATCGTTCCCCTCATAGATTTTGTACCACAACTCGATGGGGAACAACTTCTCGAACATGGCGTGCGCGGGACAATATTTGACGGTTGAAAGTTCGATGGCACGCGTCACAGCCTCCTCCTGCACAGCGCGGCCCTTTACAATATACACAACTCGGGCATGCGTGAACACTCTGGGATGATCATCGGCGCGGTCCACATGCACCTTCACTTCAAAAGCGGTCACATCCTGCCGCTTCTTGCGCAGGATCGAAATCACATCCATGGCGGTACAACCGGCCAGGCCCATCGCCAGCAATTCGATAGGCGAAAAACCGCGCTCATCGCCGCCCGAGTCGCGGCTGCTATCCAAAATCATCTCATGGCCGCTGTCGGCGGTGGCAACAAAAGTCATGCGTTCTTTAAGATTTACTTGAGCTTCCATGTTCACTCCGTAATGATGGGGGTAACATACTGTTCGAGCGCCTCGCGCTTGATCCCTCCAACCCAGGTCAAACGCACCGTGCCTCGACGGTCGACGATATACGAACTGGGCAAGCTGACGGTCCGAAACGCTTTTTGCGTGGCAGTATAAGTCGGGTCCAGCCAGACCGAAAAAGTCAACTTATAATCGCTGACGAATTTCTCGACATCCTGCCGCGGATCGCCGTCATTGATCGCCACAACCGTAAAACCGTCTTTTTTATGCTGTTCATAAAAAGCCTGGAAGATGGGCATCTCCTGTTTACACGGCGGACACCAGGTGGCCCATAAATTGACCAGCACGACGCGGCCGCGGTAATCGTTTAGCGAAACAGGGCGATTTTGCATATCGAGGAGGGAAATTTCGGGAGCGGGGAAATTTACCGCGGCGGGAATCGACGAAAGCTCTGCTACAAGATTTTGCTGATTCGAGCGAGGGAATAAGAAATACGCGGCTGAGCCTATCAAGACCAGGCCCGCGCCAATCACGATCAGTCCCAAATTTCCACTTAATTTCCCTTTCAAGACGAAATTCTCCTCTTTCAAGTTTACGGCATTCAGACGCATCTTCGAGCGAAAAACTAACGCGCAAAAGTATAACCGCAACCTTCCTCGCTACAAAGAGGGATTAATATCCTTGCTTAATATGATGTTTTGAACTGGAAATGAACATGTTTCAGAGCTAACATGACAAAAATGTCGGTCAACATCAGCTTACTGCCTCTTTTCAATGGGCTTACTGCCCGCCAGATACAACTGCTCGAACCGCTTTTTAAAACGTACAACTGCACCGGAGGAACGATCATCTTCGACCAGGGCGAAAAAGCGGAGTTCCTGTATTTAATTCTGCACGGGAATGTGACGATCCAATATAAACCTTACGACGGCCCGTCATTGCAAATTGCGCAACTGCAGGATGGCGAGGTCTTCGGGTGGTCGGCGGCAATTGGCAGTGACGAGTACGCGTCACAGGCGGAATCCGTCAAAGACCTCGAAGCTCTGCGAATCCGCGGCCGCGATCTCGAGCGGCTGTGCGTGGACAATCCAGAAGTTGGAACGATCCTGCTCGACCGGCTGGCGCAAGTTGTCTCCTCGCGTTGGACTCACGCCCAGGAGCAAGTCAAATCCATGCTCCATAAAGGGGTCAATAGCCCCATCAACCGTTCATGAGAAACGCCCTGCTTTTCGGCAGGGCGTTCGCTTCAATTCGGCGAATCCGATTTCAACAGCGCAGAGAACGCGCAGGAATTTTTTGCAAAACTTCGCGAACTCTGCGCCGGAATTTCTTATTCACGATTGGCATTGAAAAAACGAAAGATCAAAAATCCACCGATCACGATCAACAGAATAGCCCAAATATAATTGGCATACGTCATCAGTGAAGCCGTGCTGAGGATGCCGAGCGCGCCCAGAGCCGCCGCCGGATAATAGGCCCAGCGCAAATTGGCAACCAACGCCAACAACGCGAATGTAAGGGCCAACCCGATGAAGAATACTCCGCCCGTTGCGAATGTACCAATTTCCGGCAAAACGGAAACCGCCGCCAGCGTGGTCATCACTCCCGCCGGGATGATCGCCCACCAATTGGATCGGTTGATGAGATAGACCAGCCAGAAGGCCAGCGCGATCGCGCCGAGGAAGACCGCTCCCGCGAACGCCCCAAGCTGGTTGCCGAACAAGATAATGACGCCCAGCCCGAGCAGGGTCATGCCCGGAAACACGCCCCACCATGCGCCTCCCGGAACGAACGCGAGAAACGCAAGGCCGGCCAGCAGAAACACTACGCCCCAAAACATACCGCTGACATTTTGAAGATACCCAAAATTCTGCAATAACAATAATCCGCCGCCCGCCAGGAGCAGTACTCCCACTATAACGCGAGGATCAAATCGTTTCATCGGATTCATGACATTCTCCTATTTCACTCTGATATCCGCCGCGCCCGCATCAATGGTCATATCCACGGAATTGGCCGCAGTGTCGAAATCTGCAGATTTATAAATTCCGCCGATGTGCGGAAAACGGGTTTCATCCACCTTCACGCTGGAAACGCCTTGCGAAATGCGGATGCGCGCCGCAACTCCATCCGGGACAGAAACTTCCAACGAAGCCGCGCCCAGGTCGAAGTCCGCGTTGAGGCGGCCGCGCGCAGGCAGAGTCACTTTGGTTTGGCTGGCGCCGGTATCCACTTTGAGACTCGTCACTTGCAGATCGCGCAGATCGAGTATGGCGCTGTCCGCGCCGGTCGAAAGTTTCAACTCCAGCGGGACATTCGCATTGAAATGAACGTCCCAGTTATAGCGTTCGAATCCGTTGAGAAAACCGAGCGGTTCATACGGCGGCTTCATCTTGACCTCGAGACTGTCTCCCGATTTGTGACTGCGTTGAACCAGGCCGCCGACAAATTTTCCATTCGCCAACTGTCCCAAGCCCGCGCCGCTCGAAATTTTCAATTCGCCTGCGCCGTGATCCAATCGAACCACAGCCGTGCGCGCTCCCTGCAAATCAACCGAGTCTTGTTCCGCTACAGGTTTGCCGCGCATGAAGACTCCAAAGATTAGCCACAATCCGGCCAGGATCAAAAGAATGGGCCAGAAGAATTCACTCGGGCGCGCGCCGCCCGGCAGTCGAAGACCAGCCGAATCGGCAAATAGAAGCGCGCCCAATAAAAGCAAAATAACACCAAACACAACCGAGGAACGACGCATATTTACTCTCTTTTCTCCGGGTTGTTTCTGCGCCAACTACGGAACATGCCGCTGAACAAAACCCATAATCCAAGCAGAATCAATAAGATGGCCGGGCCGTAACTGCCGAGTAAATTCCAGCCGCCGAAAAGTGACGCAAAAACAAGGAACAGAACCGCGCTGGCGGCCATCAAGTCGAGACCGCGGCGCAAGTTACTGGCGGGATGATCGCCCAGCAGGCCGGCCAGAATGGAACCAACCCCCACAAAGCCGGGAATCAACGTCCACATGTAGGACCAGGATGAATAATTTCCCTGTACCTGCTGATAATAGAATATACCGCCCATGCCGGCTACGATCGCGGCTGGGACGGCCATGCCCGGCGAACCCAAAAAGAGACCCAGAACCAGAAGCAATATACCGATGCCCACCAGGTTCAAAGGCCATTCAAGGAAGCGGCCCACCAGTTGATGGAATTGCGGCATACTGCGGTCTGCCAGGAACCAGCCTCCAAGAATAATCAAAAGGACGCCCAATGCAAGTTGTGTGCGGCCCTGTCTCATAATACATCCTCCTCAAAATGGAAATATAAAATCTAAGTCTATCTACGAAAATACCTGAAATGGGTTTCGGATTCTTTGCTCCATGCTCAACCGCCGATTCGAAGAGACGCCAAGCCTATTTCACCAACTCTTTCAACGCGTACCACGCGCCGTTCAGGTCTTTGCGCGTCACCTCCCCCGCGATCAGCCCGTTCTTCAGCAGGCGCGCCAGCACGCGCCCTGTGATTTCGGCGGACCAGCCAAAAAGCCTGACCAGGTCGCGTGTTTGCGCCGCGCCCACCGACTGAAAAAATAGTTCGGCTAATTTGGCGCGCGCTTCCGCTTCGCCAATGACGCGCGCCTGTTCCGGCAAATCAGGATAATGCCGCGTGACGATTTCATAGATGAACGAATATTTCCACGCGCCCGCTTCAGAGACGCCGATGGGCAGAATTTTGAAATCGGATTGGAGAGTCTCCAAAGCTTTGTTGAATTCAGACTCTTTGGCATTCGCCAGCCGCGCCGCGCGGCGCAGGTCAATGGTATTGAGCGCGCCGTTCTCCAGCAGGGTTTCATAAACTTGTTTGGCGGCTTGCGTTAAACGGCCCTCTTCATAAGCCAGCAAATAATCTTCCCCGGGCGAGCCGTAGTTTTCAGACAGCGCGTAAAAATACGGCGCGATGTCCAGTGAGATCATCGTCGCTTTGCCGCGCAATATTTTGGCGTAATACCAAATCTTTTTGGAGAGCGCCTCGTCTTTCCAACGCCAGGTGACGTGGCCGGGATCGTCGTGCTCATCGGCCACCGGTCGATTCCCCGCGGCGGCAGTCCACAGACTCGGAAAGTCAATGCTTTTGATCGGCCAGAAATATACAAAGCCGCGCGCATTGATAAAAGATAAAGCCTGGGCGGAGGATGCGATTCGTTTCGACGGAGGCAGGTTGAAGGTCCGCGCGCGATGCGTTTTCCATTTTTTCAAATCAAGTTTGGGCATAAGCGGATTCTATTCCATTTTAAAAATTGTGCTACACTTTCGACACGGAGCCGAGCATGCCCATTCTGGATGAGTCAATTCAAGCTCTTGCCGATATGCTGATCTTTGAATTGTCCAAAGCAATGGCATTGCCGCCGACCCGGCAGGTTCTGCAAACAACGCGGTTGTTATTTGGAAAGGCCGCGCGGCGATTCTCGGAATTGGCGGTTGGCCTGGACCGCGCAATCGCCGAACAGGGCACGGCAGGCGGCGCGCGTTGGATACTGCCGAGTTTCACCAAAGCTTATACGGCGCGCGGCGTCGAAAATATTCCCTCGAGCGGGCCGCTGATCATTTCATCCAATCATCCGGGAGCATTCGATTCCGTGGTCATCTCCGCACATGTTGCACGGCCTGATTATAAAATCATCATCGGCGATATTCCATTCTTCGAACATCTGCCGCACGTCAGCGAGCATGCCATCTTCGCGCCGAAGCCGGATAATGTCACAGGGCGGATGGAAGTGGTGCGCAAAGCGATCCGCCATTTGCGCGCAGGCGGCGCACTGTTGATCTTTGCGCGCGGCGGCATCGAACCCGATCCTTCCTTCATGCCGGAGCCGGGGGCGGAATTCAATTTGTGGTCGCGCAGTTTGCAAATCTTTCTCGAGCACGTCCCGCAGGCGCAGGTATTGGTTTCAATCGTCAGCGGCGTGATCGCGCGCGCCGCCATGAGTCACCCGATCACCCGACTGCGCAGAACGCGCCCGGATCGTCAGCGTTTGGCGTTTATGATTCAAATGGCGCGGCAGGCTCTCAGCGGCCGCGAAACCTACGGACTGACGCCGCGCGTTTCATTCGGCCGTTTGATCGACCGATACAAGTTCAATGAGCCTCGGCACGCGCTGGAAGCCATTCAACAATCGGCAAGGCGCTTATTAGAGTCGCATCTGGCATGGCATCCATGAATCCCGATCTTCGCATCTTCAAAGATTTGAATGAGCTAAGTACAGCCGCGGCGGATCTGTTCGTCGAATCCGCGCGGCGCGCCGTTCAAGAACGCGGCCGTTTTCTAACCGCGTTAAGCGGCGGCAGTACTCCGATGAATTTATACCGCTTGCTGGCGCGCGAACCCGGCCGGAGCAAAATCAACTGGCCGCGTACGCATATTTTTTGGGGCGATGAACGCTGTGTGCCTCCCGACGATCCAGAAAATAGCTACGGACAGGCCAGGCAGGCATTTCTCGACTCGGTTGCGATTCCTGATGAGAACGTGCACCGCGTCGCGTCGGACCTCGAACCTGCCGCGGCCGCCGAGGAGTACGCGCGCCGCCTCAGCCGCTTCGCCGAAGGCGACCTCCCCTTTCCGCGCTTCGATCTCGTTCTGCTCGGCATGGGCGAAGACGGTCACACCGCCTCCTTGTTCCCCGGCTCGCCGGTGGAGGCTTCAACGCCCACTTTGGCAGTGACCGCCCATTATCAGGGACGCCCCGCCAACCGCGTTACACTGACTCCCATGGTCTTCAACGCGGCGCGGCAAATTGTGTTTCTCGCCGCAGGCGCGGCCAAAGCAAGTACGCTGGCCCAGGTTCTAAAAGGAAAATATAATCCCTCGCTATATCCGGCCCAGAGAATCCGGCCTATCAATGGACAGGTTGTTTGGATGATCGACCAGGCCGCGGCGGGCAATTTGCCTCAGGAAAGATAACCGCGCCGACTGCCGTCAAAGTAATGAACATAGAGAGAGATTCTTATGAACAAAAATACAATTCCTCTTGGCCGCATCATGGGCATCCCCATCGGGCTGGATTATTCGTGGTTTCTGATCTTCGCCCTGATGACCTGGTCCCTGGCGGCCAGTTACTACCCATCCGAATTTAAGACCTGGTCCACCACCGAATATTGGATCATGGGCGCGGTCACCGCCATCTTGTTATTCGGGAGCGTCCTACTTCACGAACTCGGCCACTCGTTCATTGCCTTGCGCTATAAAATCCCCGTACGCAGTATCACATTGTTCATCTTCGGCGGCGTGGCACAAATCGGCGCGGAACCGCCCAGCGCCGCGGCCGAATTCTGGATCGCCATTGCCGGGCCAATCGTCAGTTTTTTGCTGGCCATCTTTTTTGGCCTGCTCAGGCCGTTCGTCGGCGCGCTTTCGCCGATCCTCGCCCTGGCTGAATATCTGTCTTATATCAACGGCGCGCTGGCGCTCTTCAACCTGATCCCCGGCTTTCCACTCGACGGCGGACGCGTCTTTCGCGCCATTGTTTGGGGCGTGACAAACAGCCTGCGCAAAGCTACTGTAATTGCCGCCAACGTCGGGCGTTTCATCGCCTATATTTTTATTCTGGTGGGCGTGTGGCAGTTGTTCACCGGAGATTTCGCAAACGGATTGTGGATCGCCTTCATCGGCTGGTTCCTGGAATCCGCCGCCTCGGCGCAACTTCAACAACAGAACATTCAGGATTTACTGGCCGGTCACCGCGTGTCGGATGCCATGCGCCGCGACTTTGCCTCCGTCGATTCCAATATATCGCTGGAACAAATAGTGAACGAACATATTTTAGGCGGCGCGCGGCGGAGCGTGATCGTCAAGCAAAACGATCAAATCGCCGGACTATTAACAACGCACCGCATCCAATCTGTGCCGAAAACGGAGTGGTCTTCAAAAACAGCCGCGCAGGCGATGATCCCCGCGCAGGAAATGAAGTGGATCCGCCCCAGCGAGGAATTGATGCAGGCTCTGGGCGAGATGGACCGCGATGGCGTGAACCAATTGCCGGTAATGGATAACGGCCAGATACAAGGCATTCTGGGGCGGGACGATGTCATCAGCATGATCCACACCTTGAATGAATTTGGCCGCCGTTAGTCCGACGATCGGCGCTGGGCTTTTCCACTTTCATTCATCGGAACTTTGAGTAACGAGGCAATCATTGCCGCCCCGATTCTATCCCCGCGGGAAAGCAATAAAATCACAAAAGGAGATCTTTTCATGGAACTTGCATTAGTAGGGCTGGGCAAAATGGGAATGAATATGACAACGCGCCTGGTACGCGGCGGGCATCGCGTGATCGGTTTTGCGCGTACGCCTGCCACGGTCGAAGAAGCGATTCGAAACGGCGCGGAGGGCGCGCATTCGCTCGAAGAGGCGGTGGGTAAACTCAAGGCGCCGCGCGTCGTTTGGATCATGGTGCCCGCCGGCAAGGTCACGGATGATACGATCGAGAAATTATCCAATTTATTGCAAAAGGGCGATATCGTCGTCGATGGCGGAAACACCAACTACAAAGATACCCTTCGCCATGCAGAACTGTTGGAAGCCAAAGGAATCGAGTTTGTCGATTCGGGAACCAGCGGCGGCGTATGGGGCATCACGGAAGGATACAGCCTGATGATCGGAGGCAAGCCCGAGGTCGTGGAAAAACTGCGCCCCATCTTTGAGACTCTGGCGCCCGGCACTGACAAGGGCTGGGGGCGAGTCGGTCCGCATGGCGCGGGGCATTACGTCAAGATGGTGCATAACGGAATCGAATACGGCATGATGCAATCTTTTGCGGAGGGGTTCAGCATTTTGAAATCGAAGAAGGAATTCGAGTTGAATCTGGCGCAGGTCTCGCATATCTGGCAGGACGGCAGTGTGGTGCGCTCATGGTTATTGGATTTGGCCGCCCGCGCGCTCGACGAAGATTCCGATCTTTCGGAGATTCAACCCTGGGTGGCTGATTCGGGCGAGGGCCGTTGGACCGTTTTCGAATCCATCGATCTGGATGTTCCCGCCCCGGTCATCACACTGGCTCTGCAAATGCGTTTTGCCAGCCGCGACCGGGAAAATTTCACGGCGCGCATGCTGGCCGCGTTGCGCAATCAATTTGGCGGACACGCCATCAAGAAGGCGGAATAGCGCGATCGACGAATCAAGGGGCTGTACTTTCATTTTGAGAGATAAGGCGAAATTCCATGGCTAATGACAACAACAACGGTTTGATCACTTCGATTGTTATTTTCGGCGCGTCCGGCGACCTGACCCAGCGCAAGTTAATCCCTTCACTGTTCAATCTGTCGCTCAAAGGACGCATGCCTCGAAAATATTTTATCGTCGGCTTTGGCGGCACATCGTTCAGCGACGACGAATTCCGAAAGCACCTGCTGGACGGCGCAAAGAAATTTGCCGGCTTTCCATTTACCGATGAAGAATGGAACGGCTTTGCGCTCAACCTGCATTATCACCACGGCAAATATGCGGAGCAGGCCGATTTCCAAAGCCTGGCTGAATATCTGACGCAACTGGAAGGCAGTGAAGCCAACCGCGTCTATTACATGGCGATTCCGCCCTCCCTGTTTCCGGTCACGGTGGATAACCTGAAATTCACCGGCCAACTGGATGAAAACAACAGCTGGCGGCGCGTAGTGCTGGAAAAACCGTTCGGCACCGACCTGGCCTCCGCACAGCAATTAAATCAACAGGTTCATAAAGCGCTGAACGAGAAGCAGATCTACCGCATCGATCACTATCTGGGTAAAGAGACGGTACAGAACATTTTATTTACGCGTTTCGCAAATACCATCTTCGAACCGTTATGGAATCGGAACTACATCGATCACGTCGAGATCACGGTAGCGGAAACGGTCGGCCTGGAACACCGCGCCGGTTTCTATGACGGGGTCGGCGTCTTACGCGATATGTTCCAGAATCATCTTCTGCAACTGCTCACGCTGGTTGCCATGGAGCCGCCCGCCTCATTCAGCGCCGGACATTTACGCAATGAAAAGGTCAAGGTCTTGAGCGCGATCCAGCCCATGATACCCGAGAAGGTCGCAGTCAATACGGTGCGCGCACAATATCGGGGCTACCGCGACGAGCCGCAGGTCAAGCGCGATTCGACCACGGCCACCTATGCGGCACTGCGCCTGTTCATCAATAACTGGCGCTGGAAAGGCGTACCTTTCTATCTGCGGTCTGGCAAACATCTTGCCGTAAAACAATCGCAGATCATCATTCAGTTCAAAGAACCGCCGCTGGCCATGTTCCCCATGCAGACCATGAAACAGAACATGCTCGTGTTGTATCTGCAACCCGATGAAGGCGTGCATCTGCGCTTCGAAGCCAAAGCGCCCGATACCGTGGCCGAAACGCGTTCAGTGGATATGGAGTTTCATTACGCGGAGGCCTTCGGTCAAACGGCCATTCCCGAATCCTACGAGCGGCTCCTGCTCGACGTTCTGCTGGGCGACGCGTCGCTGTTCACGCGCGCCGATGAAGTGGAAACAGCCTGGTCGTTGATCGACCCGATCCTGCAGACGTGGGACACGCATCAGACTCCGCCGCTGGCTGTTTACAAGCCTGGCAGTTGGGGCCCCGCTGAATCGGATGCCATGCTGGCGCGCGACGGCCGGCGCTGGATGCATGAAGAAGCCAACATGATGCTCGAAAAATAATCGGCGGTGCATTTGTAACCGGGCGGATCTTCGATTCCAAAAGGAAATAGCATGACGGCTCTGACTCAATTCAACGCTCGCCTAACTCCCGCCTTGCGCGCAACGATCCGCAAATTCAAGACTCCGTTCGACGTTCAGGAATACCTGCTCAGCCTGACGTACATCGCCGAAGTGCGCGACCGTTCACCGCTAAACGTACTATTGGACAGGCAGGGTCACTGTCTGGATGGCGGATTTCTGGCCGCACTGCTTTTGTGGAATCTGGGATTCAAGCCGCTCCTGCTGGACCTGCGAGCCGATCCCGGCATGGACGACGACCATGTTCTGGCTCTGTACCAGCTCGACGGACGCTGGGGCGCGGTGGCAAAATCCAATTATGTGAATCTCGGTTTCCGCGAAGCTGTCCACAAATCGACGCGCGAGCTGGCCATGACGTATTTCGAGCATTACGCCTCGGTCCATCAAATCAAAACGTTGCGCTACTATACGCGTCCGTTCGATGCAACTAAATTTGCGCTCGAAGATTGGGGCTGGAACGAAGACAGCGCGGGCAAGTTGTACAAAAAATTCTACGGCCAAAAATCGATTCCGTTGATCACCCCGAAAATGGCCGCGCGCTTGAATCCGATCACTGACCGTACTTACGCCGCCGAAACGTTGTACACAAACTTAAAGGAATCTTTCGGCAACCGCGCCGAATAATCCCGGTTTACCCTCTGCTCAACATCTCATCCGTCACCTGGTCCAACCGCAGGCTGATCACCTGGCTGGCCGAATCGCGTCCCATGGTGATGCCGTAGATCACGTCCGCGGCCTGCACAGTGTTGCGGTTATGCGTGATGATAATAAACTGCGTGTCCTTGCTCAAATCCATGAGCAGATCGCGGAAGCGGCCCACATTGGCCTCATCGAGCATCGCGTCCACTTCGTCCATGACGCACACAGGCGTAGGCGAAACTTTGAGCAGTGCAAAGACCAGCGCGATGGCGGTCAGACTGCGTTCGCCGCCGGAGAGCAACGCCAATCCCTGCTCGCGCCGTCCCGGCAGGCGCGCTTCGATCTCGATGCCGGTTTCCACCAAATTTTCAGGGTCGGTCAATGCAAGGCGCGCCGACCCGCCGCCAAATAAACGCACAAACGTCTGACGGAATTGTTTATCCACCGCGTCGAAAGTGCGCGAGAATTCCCGTTTGGTCAATTCATCCAATTCAGCCACAACCTGCTTCAAGTCCGCTTCGGCTTTACGCAGGTCTTCCACTTGCGTTTTCATAAACGTATAACGCTCGGATTCCGAATCGAATTCATGCTTGGCTTCCGGGTTGATCAACCCCATGCGACGCAATTGCGCGCGATGCCGATTCAATTGATCCTCGAGATCGGGCGCCAATTCCGTGACGACCGGCAGTTGCTCCACCATGCCTTCCAATGGCAGAGGCACCGGGCCGGAAACATCCGCGGCATAATCGAACATCACCAGGCCGAAATCGTCGGTAATCTTCTGGCGTAAATTATCGAGCCCTTCCTGCCGCCGCGTCTGATCCAACTGCACCTGACCAAATATTCGTTCGGAATTCGCCAGCATATGCTGTGCGCCCGCTTCGCTTTCCTGCAATTGCGTTTCCTGTTGCTCGGCGGTTTCCAAATCTTTCTCGGCAGGCTCGACGTGCACGCGCATTTCTTCAATTTGCACCTGCAAAATATTTTCACGCTCGCGCAGAGCAGACTTCTCCCCTTCGAGTCCCTTCAAGGAAGCGTCGGCTTCATCCAAACGCGCGCTCAATTCCGTTCGGCGCGTTTCCAGTCGTTCCATCTCTTTGCGGCGCTCGTCTTTCCTCGTTTCGACCGCAGTCACTGCCTGTTCCGCCACTGCCGCGCGCGTCGCCCAATATGAAGTCTGTTGCTGTGATTCGTCCAATGAGACGCCGGCCAACTGCGCGGTCAACGCACGCATTCGTTCATGCGCTGTAGTAGATTGCCCTTCGACTTCCGCCTGCGAAGCGATCAAATTCTGACGAAGCGAAGCCGCTTCCTGCGCCTCAACTTGCAACGCCTCCGATTGGGATTTCTGCCACTCCCATTGTCTGCGCGCCGACTCGGACTCCAGCCCGGCTTGCTGTTCGGTTTCCAGAATCCCGCCCACACTGGTACGCGCTACGCGCACCTCCGACTCGATTTGTGATACCCCGCGTTGCGCGTCGGTTAATTGATCTGAGAGCCGCGTCACGTTTTGATTCGAATCGCTCAACAACATGCGCAAGCCGCTCAAAGCGGAATCCAACTCGCGTTTTTGGCGCGGCCGACTCAAGGTCGAGGTGCGCGCCGTTTTGCCCGCCACGATCCGTCCATCGCCGTGGAACACTTCCCCGCGCAGAGTCACAGCGCGCGCATAAACCGGCAGTCCCGAAATCAAACGCCGCGCCGCCGCACGATCTCTGACGATCAGCACCTGGCCGAGCAGTACATGCACAGCCGCGCGCAAATCGTCCGGCGCCCTGACGAGTTCCGCCGCAACGCCAAAGCAATCCGCGTCATTGGGCCTGGGAAGCGCGCCGTTCGGCGAAAGCGACTCAAGCGGCAGTAACGCCGCGCGGCCAGATTCATCCGACTCCAGTAAACTCAATGCGTTTTCAATTTGATCGGCATCCAACAACACCGCGTCCACCGCTTCGCCCAGCGCGGCCGAGATGGCGGTTTCAAATTCGGCGGGCACATCCAGCGCCGCACTCAACGCGCCGCGCGCGCCGCTGAGTTTGGATTGACGCGCCGCATCCAGCAGAAAGCGCGCGCCGTCCGCATAACCCGCCAGCGATTGCTCGGATTGTTCAAGCACATCCAATTGTGCGCGCAAACGGGAATGTTCGGCCTCCTGCCGGGTACGCGCGTCCAACATAGCGCGGCGTTCGCCCTCGACGCGCTCAGCTTCCTTTTTCTTTTCTTCAAGTTTGGTCTCGGCTTGTTGAAGCGCAGTCTCAGCCTGTTCGCGTTTTGCTCGCGCGGATTGATATTCCCCTTGCGCTTTGCGCGCGGCCGATTCGGCTTGCGCGATGACCTGGCTGATGCTTTCCAATTTCTGCTGTTGCGCTTCGTGGCGCGACTTCAATTCATCCAGACGCGCCTGATTCTCGGCGCGTTGTGCGCGCAGTGTCTCGATCTGTGTGCGAGCCTGCAACAATTGCTCTTCGAATGCCGCGCGCTCACCCTGCCGCGTTTGCAGGGATTGCTGTGCCGAAGAAGACTGCTGTTTGGCTTCCTCGTACTCTATTTGAAGGCGCGCGCTTTCCTGTTCGGTTTCCGCAAATCGTTCCTGCGCCAGGCGCAGTTCGTCTACGGCGCGTTCCTGATCGGCCAACAACGATTGCCGTGAAGCGACCAACGCGCGGCGGCGTTCCTCCAGCACTGCAAGCTCACGGCTGGCGGACTCGCGCTGTCCGTGCAAATCTGCCGACTGGCGGTGCCAGGTATTCAATTGCGCGCGCAATCCGGAAAGCCGTTCACGGAAAGCCAAATACTCCGCCTGGATTCTTTGATGCGCGCCCTGCGCCTCATTCACACGAGTTTCCTGCTGACGAACGACTTCGCGCGCATCGGCCAGGTCGCGTTGGGCGCGATGCCAGTGATAGCCATACCATTCGAGCAGGATCACTTTCAAGTCCGCCTGAGCGCGCGAATATTCGATGGCGCGTTTGGCCTGACGTTCCAAACTGCGTAAACGCGGCTCGAGTTCGGCCATAATATCGAGCACGCGCTCAAGGTTACGTTCAGTATTCTCGAGCCGTTTGAGCGCTTCTTCGCGGCGGACGCGATACAGTCCCACGCCCGCGGCCTCCTCGAACAAACGGCGGCGTTCATCGGCTTTGAGCGCCAGCGAGGCATCCACCAGACCCTGTCCAAGGATCGTATACGTGCGTTCGCTCAAGCCGGCTTGCGCCAATAACTCGTTGATCTCGCGCAGGCGTACATGCTGGCTGTTCAACAAATATTCGTTGCGCCCATCGCGGTAAGCGTGACGCGCCAGCGCCACTTCGGAAAAATCCACCGGAAGCCATTGATCGGTATTATCGAATGTGATCGTGGCCTGCGCCATGCCCGCCCGCGGACGATGCTCCGAACCGGCGAAGATCATGTCTTCGGTCTTCTTGCCGCGCAACAGGGTATAGGATTGTTCGCCCAGCACCCAGCGCAGTGAGTCGGCGATGTTCGATTTGCCCGATCCGTTCGGTCCCACGATGGCGGTGATCCCGCCCGCGAACTCGAACACGGTGCGCGAAGCAAATGTTTTATAACCTTGTAACTCGAGGGATTTCAGACGAAGAGGCATCTATGAAAAATTCTTCAAGCGGATTTTATTCTTTTTAACGCGTCCTGCGCGGCGGCCTGCTCCGCCGCCTGCTTGCTCGCGCCGCTGCCGCGGCCATATACATCATCGCCAATGGACACTTCCACGTTAAAGATCTTGGCATGATCCGGGCCGCTGGAGGAGGCCACATGATAACGCGGCGTGCCGATTTTACCGGATTGCGACCATTCCTGTAATTCGCTCTTCGGGTCGAATATCTCGGTCAGAACGGTTTCACGCGCCGCTTCCAGCAGAGGTTGTACAAATCCATCCACTGCTTCAATGCCCGCTTCCAAAAATAACGCGCCGATCAACGCTTCGAAAGCCGAACCCAGCAACACGGGCCGATCCTGTCCGCCGGAGGCCAGTTCACCGCGGCCGAGCCGCAGTGCGCGGCCCAGCCCCAGTTGACGGGCAAAATCGGCCAGCTGTTCGTTACGCACCAGCGCGGAACGCATCTTGGTCAGGTCGCCTTCGGGCATTTCTGGAAAACGATGATACACCCATGCACCCACGATAAAGTCCAACACAGCGTCGCCCAAAAATTCCAGGCGTTCGTTATCTTCCATCGCATCGGGATGCTCGTTCACGTATGAACTGTGCGTGAGGGCGCGCGTCAGCAAAGATAACCTGGAAAAGGATAGACCCAGCCTGCGGGCCAGATCCGGCGCGGATTCCGTCTCCCGCAAATCGGGATGAGCTTTCAAGGGAACCTCCCCGGAACTCAGGGAGCGCCAACTCCCATCCCCATCAGAAGGGCGCTGGCGTTCCATTAGTTCCAACATAAATTTTGAATGGGCGAATTGTAATGCCTCTGTCTTGAAATGGCAATTGAAAGCGAACCGTATGACTGTGCTAGAATAAGCCAACAAAAGGAGGCGAAGTTGAACATCACAGCCGACAACGAAACCCGCTTTTTACACGCCATCGAATTGGGACTGGGCGCCTGGCAATGGGGAGACCGCATCATGTGGCAATATGGCCGCACTCATACCGAAAAGGATATTCGCGAAGCATTCGACGTTTCCATCAGCGAAGGTGTCCGCTTTATCGATACGGCCGAAATCTATGGCTCGGGACGCTCGGAACGATTCCTGGGCCAGTTCCTCAAAGAGACCAATCAACCGGCGGTGATCGCCACCAAATTCTTCCCTTTTCCCTGGCGTTGGACAAAAGAGTCGTTTGCGCGCGCACTCAAACACAGCCTCGAACGCCTCGGGGTCGAGACCGTGGACCTGTATCAGATCCACGCGCCGAGTCCACTCCTCAGCATGGACACGATGACGGACGGTTTGGTCCGCTGTCTCGAGAAAAAATGGACGCGCACAGTCGGGGTTTCCAATTTCAACCAGACTCAAATGCTGGCGGCTTATTCCGCGCTGGCGAGACAGAATGTGCCGCTGGCATCCAATCAGTTGCATTACAGCTTGTTAAACCGCGCCGTCGAAAAAAATGGATTATTGGCGCGCTGTAAAGAGTTGGGCGTGCGGATGATCGCATATTCCCCGCTCGAAATGGGCATGCTGACCGGAAAATATTCCCCGGAGCATTTGCCGCCGGGAACGCGCGGCGGGCAGTATGCGGCAATACTTGGAAGAATCCAACCCCTGCTTCAATTGATGACCGAGGTCGGCCGCGAACATGAAGGCAGGTCGAACGCGCAAGTGGCAATCAACTGGGTGATCTGTAAGGGAGCGCTGGCCATTCCAGGCGCGAAAAACGCGGGGCAGGCCCAACAAAATGCAGGCGGAGCGGGCTGGCGGTTGACCGATGAGGAAATTAATAAATTGGATGAAATGAGCGACCGCGTACTTGCATAAATAGCCGATAACAATAAAAAAAGACCCCCGAAAAGGAAGTCTTTTTTTTGTTGGTCGGGGCGCCGAGATTTGAACTCGGGACCTCACGGACCCGAACCGTGCGCTCTACCGGGCTGAGCCACGCCCCGAAGCGGACGGATTATATACCCGCCCATTCGCTTTGACAAGCCTGCTCATGGATTCAATGTAATTTGTTGTGTATAAACATAAATGGGCATATTCAACGACGGTTCCATTTGGCGAACGGATAACAACGCCGGAGTCTGTTCCGTAACTTTATAAGGCAGAGTCGTAACAAAATCCTGAGGCGCCAAACTGTTCAAAGTAAGAACGCGCGTATTAATCACTTGCCGATCGGGGCCGATCAAATCAATAAAAACCGGCTGTACACTGAACGGCCAGAAGCGGCCCTCGATATTTACAACGCCGCCCGAAACGCTGGCTTTGTCTTTGGGCGTATATAGCACAGCGCGCTCATAGATCACGTTTCCCGCGGGAGTGATCTCGTTTGTACCGGCCGAAAGAAGAATCAATGGCAAAGTATTTATCGCGCGTATGCGGCCCTGCTTGTCTTTCGTGCTGATCTGCAAATATCCTTTTTCAGCGGCGGCGCGAATCTGGAACGGCATTTTGTACACGCGATACACGCCCGATAAAAGGCGTTCTACACGGTCGATCACGCGGCCAAGCAGACGGCCATCTTCGCCGAGCAAGTCCACCTGAATAACGCCGCTCTCACCTGATATAACCAGCAACTGCATGGACAGCGGCGAAACGAGACGCGACATGGGCCCGGGCGCCAGGAACTGAATCTGCGCCAGTGGAATATTCGGCTGAGGCGTAAACGTCTGCGTGGGAAGCGGCGTGGGAGGGATCGCTGTCGCCGCGGGAATCTCTGTGCTAACAGGCGCGGCGGCTGGCGTGAGGGCTTGTGCGGTGGCTTGCGCCGCTTCACCGGTCATCGCGATAATGGTCGGGACGTAAGCCTCGGGCAGAATCGTGGGCGCAGGACTCGGACTCGATAATGCACAGCCGGCTAAAAGTCCGGAGAGGGAAGCGAGGAGAAAAAATCTTCGAAGCATAAACACGATGAGAGACGCTCCGTTTGGAGCGTCTCTTCTAATTCGACAGGATCACAGTCCGTAGACTTCGCCGAATTTTTTCGTCAGATAGCGAACATACGCATCGGAGTTGATTTTGGAGCCGGTAATCTTTTGGACGAGGTCCTGCGGCTCGAACTTGCGGCCGTAAACATGCAGGTTCTCGCGCAGCCAGCCCAGCAGGCCATCAAATTTTCCCCGGCGAAATTGCCCGTCGAGATCGGAAATATCTTTGGTGATCTGCTCCCACAACTGCGCAGAGACCAGGTTACCCAACGCGTAAGTGGAAAAGTAACCGACTGCTCCGCCCGACCAGTGCATGTCCTGCAACACGCCCTGCGCATCGTTGGCAGGCGTGACGCCGAGGTATTCGTTCATTTTGGTATTCCAAATATCGGGCAGGTCTTTTACAGCCAGCGCGCCTTCCACCATGCCGATCTCCAGTTCGAGGCGCAACATAATGTGCATGTTATACGTGGCTTCATCCGCGTTGACACGGATAAGCGACGGCTCGACTTTGTTGATGGCTTTATAGAACGACTTCAAACTGACTTCGCCAAGCTGGGATGAAAAGGTCTTTTGGAGCTTCGGATAGAAATATTCCCAAAATGCCATCGAACGCCCGACCAGATTCTCCCACATGCGCGACTGCGACTCGTGAAGCGCCAGCGACGCGCCGCCCATCAATGGAGTGCGGTCGAATTCCTGTTTACTGCCCAATTCGTACAACGCGTGCCCGGTCTCGTGCATGGTGCTGAAAAGCAGGGCAATGGGCTTGTCTTCTTCAAAGCGCGTGGTGATGCGCACATCGTTGACGCTGAAGGTCGTTGTAAACGGGTGCGGCGCGCGGTCCTGCCGGCCCCTGTTCCAATCGTAGCCGAAATGGGTGGCGATATCGCGGCTGAACTCCTCCATCTTCCGATCATTGTATTTGCCATGCAGGAATGTATCCTTCACCTGCTTTTTATCCGCGATGGCCTTCAGCAATTTCACCTGCTTTGGGCGTAACGCGTCGAAGATGGCTCTCACATCGGCAGTCTTCATGCCCGGTTCGTAATCGTCGAGCAATGTATCGTACGGATGATCCGCAGGCGGAAAAAAGGCGATGTACTTCTTAACGAGCTCCACCACTTTTTCGAGATGCGGACGGAAAATGGAGAAGTCCGATTTCTGACGGGCCTCCATCCAGGCCTCGAAGGCGCGCGTGGTGACGACCGCCTGCTCCGCGACAAATTCCGGCGGGACGCGCACTGCCTTCTCGTAATCGCGCGCCGCCACACGAACGTACGCCGCGTCATCGGACCCCGGGTCTGCTCCCGCGTATTCGGCTTTTAAATCGTCGAGCAGTTTTCCCACTTCATCCGACGTGAATTTGATCTGCGCCAGTTTGCCGAGGGTGGCAAGCTGGTAACCGCGGGCCTCAGAACCGCCCTGCGGCATATAAGTCTGTTGATCCCAGCCGAGAACAGCCGCCGTGTTTCTTAAATCGGCAACTTCAGCGAGGATCTCCTTTAGTTGATTCAGTTTTTCGCTCATGGGTCTCCAAAGTCGAAACAGATATCTACCGGGCTGGATTGTATCTTATTCATAAAGAGTTTGCCACTCTTCAGAAAGACGAGAGTGACTAAAAGAATGCGCCAAAAAGGAACGATAAACACTTGTCCACATGCCGCTCCCTGAAGGAACACCCAATGCAGAAATCAGCCGGATGCTCTGTACGTCAGCGAGTCAACCATTCGGCGCACCCGACTGCGATTTGCCCAGGAAGGATTGCGGGTTGCCCTGGAAAACAAAGCGCAATCCCCAAAACTTGATATTAAAACCTATAGTCCCACAATTTAGGTGTTTGAGGTTATAAGTCGGAAAGTGCTAAAATAATACTAGGTCAGGGGCAGAAAGTGAAAACCGACGTGTTCGTTTTTCCGGGACAGCCGGGGAGATTTGAACCGGCTTTACCCAACGGGAAGGTCTCGTCGGTAATTTTAACGAAGTCGTAGGTAAAGGGCGAAATATGACAATGCGATTGGCTTATTCAAGAAAATTGGCAGTACGGACCTTATTAACAGTTGCTCTTGGAGTGACCGTATATTCTTGTGCAACTGGCTATCAAGTTTCTGAAACTCGCCCATCCACAGCTGTATCAACCGAAGTCTCTGAGACCCATCCATCAACAGCCACATCCACCGAAATTGTAAAAGTTACCTCTGCAGAAATTACACAAGTAACAGATGCGACACTTAGAGAAAAAGCTATTTCTTCACTTCCGGGGGACAAACCGGAGGCTGAGGGCGGTGACGGAAGCATCGAGGTATTTGATGCAAACGTAGGTGGAACCCACTTCAAGCTTTATATGTACAAAATGTCCCAACAGGCTATTGCCGATTCAAAAACCATCGAAATTACAAATAACAATACAGTATTTGAACTTAAAAATCAGGTTGCCGTTTACGCGGACTTTATAAATTACACCGGCTTTGTAGCGCCGGTAAGACTTGTCGGCGTAAGCACACCGGAGGTTGATGAAAATGGAAATCTAACAGGTAAAACAAACAATATTTGGTATTATGACCCGGGTTTTAACCCTGCGGTAGGCGGAGTGGTTGACACAAGCAGGCCGGTTTTTGGTTACAAGTCCGATGGAACTAATATTACTTTTGACCCCGACAGCTTGATGACCCCCAACATACAGATTGACGGTTATACTCCCGATCCGCTTGGTGGACTAAGTGTTGTTTTTGATAAAAATAATTATCCGAATGTTTTTGATGCAAATGCTATAACAAATGAAGGAACAAAAACACTTATCCCCGGTAAGGAAAAAGACCTGCGCCCCGCCTACACCGAAACAGCGGAAGGGAAATATATGGGGGTAGCGATAAACGCAGAACTCATTACCGATAAATCGCTAGATCCTTACGTAACCAAAGTTACTGTTAACGAAAATACATACTTGGAGTTTGTTGCAAGAACTTTCTTCAAAACCTGGCTAAAGAAAGGCGAGGAGCCGTCTTTTGACACTTCTGAAAAGCATTTCAAAGAGTTCATGGCCTTATGGGCAAAGGCTCAAAAAACAAACGATCCCGAAGACTGGAAGAAAGTCCAGCTTAATGATATTTGGGCAAACGACCTAAATGACGGGAATGGCTATGTTCAAAAACCTTACATAATATGGCCAATGTATTCTGGAACAGATGTGGATGGCGTTGTTGGAATCAGCAAATTCTCTATAGCGCTCGTAGATGCACCAAAGATGAACAATATAACCTTGTTTACTGATAACTCGGATAACGTAGGAATGGGTACCAATCTCGATGACGGTAATTTGGTTATTTATACAGGCTTATTTTCAGGTTTCAATAACAACCAGGACATCTCAGCCTCTATGGCTGACGCAGTGCTTTGGATAAAATTAAATTCTGGAACGCAAATTTACGACCATATGGGAGGAGGTAGGGATATGACGATGATGTTTCTACTTTTAAAAAGCATTAAAGCAACAGCTCAACCCCAATAGCAGTTAAGTAGAAGTTATTCAGGATTATCGTAATTGACATAAAAATAATTCCATTCGATAATTATTCAGATGCGAAATGGAATAATAGTTGGCACATCTTTCTTGATCGTCTTATTATTGATCTTCGGTTTTTGGTTTATTATTTCTTCACCTTTATTTGCTAACAATAAGAATATTATTTCATTAAAGAACTCGTATCCGGTACTTACAGACCCAACTGTACCATACGAAGTAATCTATACCTACCAGGACGGGAGTTATGCATACCACATGACCGGAAAGTTTTTAAAACTTGATGCCAAAAACGGGATGCTTTATATAAAAGGAACGGATAACAAAACCTATCAGTTTGGAACTGAAAATTTGTTATCGAGTCCAAACAATGCCGATCTTAATAAATTAAAATCGCTTGATCCTGAATTAGATAATAATATCCGTATTATTTGGGCAGATAAAAGAACTTTGGTTCAAATCCAAAATGCGTACAAAAAAGACATTTCCATACCCATGAATATATACCCGGAAAATACAATTTCTATCAGAATTTTGTAATTAACAGAAATGTTTAAGAAAATCCTTTTTGTTTTAAGTGCATCCTTCTTATTTACTTTAAGCGTAAGTAGTGTAATGGCTGCTTGTGATAATAATCCGGAATGTGGTGTACCTAATGAACGAGATTACTGTGACTACAACACTGAGATCTGCCGTGCCAAGTGTTGCATACCCAAAACTGGCGGCGGCACCCAAACTCCACCGCCCGGTGGTGGTGGGGGTGGGGGTGGGGGTGGGCAAGAATGTACCACCACGAAAGATTGCCCTGCAGGGACTCACCCCGACTGGAATCAAGTAACCCTAATCTGTGTACCCTGGGGGGGTGTTTGTGGAAATAGAGTAGCAGACAATAATGGGGCAAGTGAGCGGCTTTATGTTTCTGCTTTAGCCGCTCTCGAAAGAGGGAAGCCCGATCTGTTGCTTATTTTGGACAATCACTGCGCTGGCGATTTCCATCGATCTGAATGCTGACTTGGGAGTGAGCGTCGAGGAAAATGTTCATCACAAACGGCTGACCGGCCACATCCATATCGTAGATCTTGTATAAGCTGGGAGTAAACCAAACGCGGTTATTCGGCGCGTCGCCGACCGGAGGAATAAGCGTTCCTCCCGGCTCCGCCCGCATTTGATGCGCCGTGCAATTGATGAGATACGCGCCGGTGGGCCATTCCACTTTGCGGATCATCGGCAGGTCCAATACATTGCCGCCGACAACGGAATATTTCGTTTGAATCGAAACCCAGCCGGTCTGAGCCGCCTGTGAAGGGATGGGAATCCGCACCCAGCCATCGAGAATACTGCGCGCTGAGGCAGTGGCTGTTTCGCCGTTACGCAACACCGCGACCGCGTTGAAGACCATATCCGGGCCGGAGCGAATGGCAAGGTCGCCGCCGACAGCCGTTACTGTAACGAGCGCCAGCGTGGGAGTCGGGGAGGAAATCTCCACCATAGCGGGAACAGGTGTCGGCGTGGGAGGAAGCGTTGGGCTGGCCGGGATGACGGTCTGCGTTGGAAGGTTCGGCGCTTCGTTTGATGGAAGGGTTGGAACAGCCGAAGTAACGGCGCGCGGGCGCGTGCATCCCTGAATAAATATCAGCAGGAAGACAATCAAGGCCGCGAATAATTGCCTCAGCGCTTTATTCATACCGCAATGCTTCAACCGGCTCGAGGCCCGCGGCGCGGCTGGCAGGATAAATCCCAAAGAACAGACCCACCGCCGCGGAGAAGAGAGTCGCCAGCAAGACCGCGTCCATGCCAACGATGGGCGTGAAGTTGTTGCCGGTGGCCGCGGCCACGCGTCCCACAATGAAGGCGATCAACCAGCCGAAGAAGATTCCGATCAAGCCGCCGAAGAGACTGAGCAGGGCGGATTCCGTCAAAAACTGAATCAGAATATCGCGTTTGCGCGCGCCGAGCGCTTTGCGCAGACCGATCTCACGCGTCCGCTCAGTGACCGAGACCAGCATGATGTTCATGATTCCGATTCCGCCGACCAGCAAAGAGATGGCCGCGATGCCGCCGAGGAAAACGGTCAATACGCCGGTCACGCTTTGAACGGTGTTGAGAATACTTTCCTGCGTGAAAACAGTGAAATCATCCTGACCAACCGGCGAGCGATGACGCGTGCGCAGGATTTGGGTGATCTCGTCGGAAGCGGCCGATACCGATTGAAAGTCCGTGGCTTGCACGTAAATGACATCCACATTGCCGGGACTCGAATTTTGAATCAAGCGGGCCTGCGCGGTGGATAACGGAACCAGCACCTCATTATCTTCCGAGCCGAAAGCGCTTCCACCCTGCGGAGTCAGAACCCCGGTAATGCGGAACGGCTGGCCCGAAATACGGATCGTTTCACCGACCAAACCGTCGCGATGGCCGAACAACTTATCCGCCACGTCCACACCGATGACGACCACCGAAGCGCGGCCCAAACTTTGATCTTCAGTAATGAAACTGCCGTCGAGCAGACTGATGTTGCGCACCGTTTGGTAAACGGGAGTCACTCCAAGAATGGTCGTGCTTTTGCTCTCACCGTTAAAGTCAACCAGGCCGTTTCCCTGCACCACAGGCGCTACCGCCTGCACATGCGGCGCGGCGTACGGATCCATCAAAGCGTTGGCGTCGTAGATGGTCAGCGGGCGCGGATTGCGGACGGCTGAATTGTCTCTTGCGCCGCGAAACACGAACAGCAGGTTGGTGCCCACCTGATTGATGGAACCCGTAATGGAGGCTTGCGCGCCGTTGCCCACTGCCAGCATGGCGATCACCGCCGCCACACCGATCACAATACCAAGCACCGTAAGGCCCGAACGAAGTTTGTTGGAGTTCAGGCTTTCGAGCGCTTCCAATAAAACCTGTGGGATATTCATTTTTTCTTCGCACCCTTCATGTTATCCTCGATCAAGCCGTCGCGCACGTGGATGATTCGCCGGGCCAGCCCGCCTACATCCGCGTCATGCGTGACGATGATCAGCGTGGTGCCGCGTTCCTTATTCAGGTTCAACATCAGCGACATGATCTCTTTGCCCACCTTCGAATCGAGGTTGCCGGTCGGTTCATCTGCCATGATAATGGCCGGTTGGTTGACGATGGCGCGCGCGATCGCCACGCGTTGTTGTTGGCCGCCGGAAAGTTCCGTGGGGCGGTGATGCATGCGATCCGCCAGCCCCACCGCTTCGAGCGCGGCCTGGGCGCGTGCGCGGCGTCCCTCGGTCAGGCCTGCATAACGCAGGGGCAATTCCACGTTAAAGAGAGCCGATTGACGCGAGAGCAGGTTGAACGACTGAAAAACGAATCCCACTTTGCGGTTACGGATGACCGCCAGCTGATCGTCATTGAGCGCGGCGACCGATTCCCCGTCGAGGATATATTCGCCGGAGGTTGGCCGGTCGAGACAGCCGAGAATATTCATCATGGTGGATTTACCGGATCCGGACGGACCCATAATGGCTACCACTTCGCCGCGTCGAATTCGCAGTGACGCGCCGCGCAGGGCCTGCACCTCCACCTCGCCCATTTTATAGACTTTGGTCAACTCCCTGGCGTCAACGACCCAGTCCATGCCTAGCCTCCGCCTTGAAGGGCCGGCCCGCCCGGGCCGAATTGAGCGGGCGGATTCAAAATGATCAAGTCGCCTTCTTTCAGTTCCCCGCCTTGCACAACACTGCGGACGCCGTCCGAAAGCCCAAGCTTGATTTGGACTTCCTGCGGAAGTCCATTCTTCAAGATGTACACTGCCGGGTTTCCATCCACAAATCGCACGGCGCGATTCGAAACCAGAAGCTGGCCGTCAACTTGATCGACGACGATATTAACCGCCGCGGTCATGCCGGGCTTAACGTTTTGATCGCCGTCCGTTAACTGTACGGTCACAGTAAAGTTCACCGCGCCGGAAACGATATCGCCGGCCTGCGAAACCTCGGTCACTTTGCCGTTATAGGTTTTATTGGGTATCGCGTCGAACGTGACCGAAACCGACTGGCCTACAGAAACATTGTTGATATCGATCTCCGAAACTTGAACATCCACCAGCAGGCTGGAAAGATCGTCAATACGAAAGGCGGTGGTTCCAGCGGAAACCTGATCGCCCGGCATCGGATCGGCCTGCGTAATCGTGCCGTTGAACGGAGCTTTGATCAGCGCGGCGTTGAGCGTGGCTTGTGCCGCGTCCACGCGCGCCTGTGCGGCGGCCACATCCGCGGCATTAGGGCCGCCTTTGACGCGGTCATACGCGCGTTGAGCGTCATCGAGCTGGGCCTTCTTCAAAGCCAGGTCGTTATCCGCTTTTTCGATTGTCTCAGGATCGGCATAGCCTTTGTAATAAGTAACCTTGGGAAAAGTGCGGCCTCCAATCGTAACGAAGGTGACTTTCTGCAAATCGATTTTCCCATTAAGGGATTCTCGATAGGTCTTGGCCTTGTCGTAAGCATCCTGCGCGCTCAAAAGAGCGATTGCGGCTTGCGAACGGGCGGTATCGGATTTCATCAAATCGTCCAAATTTCCCTGCGCAGTGACCAGATCGGCTTCAGCCAGAATAATATTCTGCGGCAGGGATGTTTTTGCCAGCGCCGCCAGCACATCGCCCATTTTCACAACATCGCCCACGGTCACATTCACTTTATCCACTGTGCCGGAAGTCTGCCAGACGAGTAGGGCGTTTTGCGCGGCGCGCACACTACCGGTCGCGCCGACGGTGGCGGTTAACGAACCTTTGGAAAGCGTCTCGGTCTGATAAGGACTCTTCTGCTGATGACCACCTCGAATAAACAGAAAACCCACAATGAATATCAAAACCAATACGACGGGAATGGTTACTTTCCGGTTTCTCTTCAAATAATCGAACAATTTCGACATAAATTACCTCCGCGAATTTCTTGTAACGGCTTATTTTACTTGATGTATTCCACAGGAGTATTCATACAAAGCTGAAACGAGCGAATTCAACATTCTCCCTTCCATTTGAAATACGTGCTAAAAATCCTCCGGTTGCAAAGTTGATCAGTCAAATCCGGGCTGGAGTTCCAGACAAGTATGAGGGAAATCAAGAAAATATGACAAATGTCGTCCAATTTCAATGACATTCGTGACTGTGTCATCTGCCTTGCTTTGGGTATCATAAAGGATAGTTTGAGTTTTTTTCGTAAGAGCAGGCGGACGCGGCAGGGCCGGGCCTGAAGAACAAATAAGCGATGAACTTGTCAATCTAAATTGATAAGTTACCTGTTGAGGGCAGGTGCAGTCGGGACACGAGAATCTTGTGTCCCGACTCGGTTTAATATGTTGTTGCGCTTCAGGCCTCCAAACGGATTCTGAATTTCCGATGTGAAAATATCAAGCGGTGGATAATCGGTAAAAGGGCGGCAGTATAATCACCAAAATGTTCTCCCGAATCATACGTTTTTTAGACTGGTTCCTATTCATTGCTTTATGCGCGCTGACGCTTTCATATTCATCGCCCCCTCCAACGGACGAGGTCGAGCGCGTACGCGCCTACACGCGCCAGATCGAATTCGACTACGTCAACTGGATGTTGAACGCCATGGGCGTCAAAATTGAACAGGGCGCGGCGGGCTTGCCCGGTTATCTCAACAATACAGCGCGCGAACAAATCGTGATGGAATATTTGCACGTGACTCAAAACGTCATAAACGGCGAATCTTCCCTGGCGCGCATCTACGCCGATGCCACTATCACCGACAAAGACAGCGCGGCCGCGGGCATTCGCGCCGACCTCGCGCAGGAATATGCCCGCCAGAATCAACTCGCGCCGCTGGCGGAGGCGGTCCTGCAGGAACAAGTTTCGCAGGTGCTGGCCGAGCAAGGACTCACGTTTCTGGGGCAAACCATTCCATCGGTATTATTTCATTCCACACCTGTGCCGAACGCGTTGATCGTTTCCAGGCGCAGTGTCATCGAAGAGATCGCCAATATTTCCGTCGATCCCGATCTGACAGTTGACCAGCAGGAAACGCTCGAGTCGCGCGTGGATGCGGGCTTGAACGTTTCCTCGCTTGTGGTGCCGATCGGCGGCGTGGGCGTATATCCCACCATGATCATGCGCACCACCTCCCTGCAATGGCTACTCAGCACCATCGCGCACGAATGGACTCATAACTATCTCACCCTGCGTCCGCTTGGAATCCTCTATGAGCAAACGCCCGAATTACGCACCATGAACGAAACAACCGCATCCCTGGCCGGCGACGAAATTGGCGGCATCGTGCTCAAAGAATTCTATCCGGAACTTTCACACGCTTCCCTGCCGGATCTGAATCTGGTCTCGTTTCCGTTGAATCATCCCGACCCCGGCACGCTTCCACGCCCGCCCTTCAACTTCAACGCTGAAATGCACACTACGCGCGTCACAGTGGACGCGCTTCTGGCAGATGGCAAGATCGACGAAGCCGAGGCTTACATGAATCAGCGCCAGCAATTCTTTCTGCGCAACGGTTATTTGATTCGCAAACTGAATCAGGCATACTTCGCGTTCTACGGCGCCTATGCAGACCAGCCCGGCGGCGCGGCTGGGAACGACCCGGTGGGCGGAGCCGTACGTGCATTGCGCGCCGAAAGCCGAACCCTGGCTGATTTCGTCAACCGCATATCCTGGATGACGAGTTTTGCCGATCTGGAAAAAGCTGTGAACGTAAAGTAGGTTATGCTATAAGCAATCGAGCAGAAGACCCGGAAACACAGCATGAGACTCAAAACTTTTCTACTTTTTCCATTCATCTTTCTTCTTGCGGCCTGCGCCTCATCGAATCAGTCTTCCGCAACGTCAACGCCAAATTTACCAGCCATAACGCCTACACCGACAGTCACCGCAACAGCCGTGCAGGAAGTGGGGTGTTCGGTTGTGGCGCCGGAGCCGACTCAAGCCGCCGCCGCGATCATTCCCGCGGTCAGCGCCTCGGATTACTCCATTGGCACTGAGGACGCCTCTGTCACGCTCGTTGAATATTGCGATTTTCAAGCGCCGATTTGTCGTTCGATGGCGGCGGTGGTCAGTAACGTAGTGCATAATCATCCCAACGAAGTGCGCGTCGTTTTTCGGCCTGTGCCGCTGATCGACGGGCTGGATAAAAGCGAACTGGCGGTACAAGCCTCCATCGCGGCCGGGGATCAAAATCAATTTTGGCCGATGTACGACGCACTGTTTCAAAGAAGCGACGAATGGGATTCGCTTACGCCTACTGCGTTCGAGTCGTGGTTGAATCAGCTGGCTCCCGCGCTCGGGCTGGACGCGGGTCAATTCGCGGCGGCGCTGACCAGCGACGAAACGGTCAACAGGATGAAGTCCATGTATGAAGCGGCGCGCACGCTGGGAATCATCAGGCTCCCGGTCGTCATGCTCAATGGAGAAGTTCAAGGTTCGTTTGCGTTAAGTTACAACAGCATCGATTCGGCTGTCAGCCTGCTGGCATTGAGCAAACGTCAGTTTAAGACATGCCCGCCGTTCTCGATCGACCCAGCCAAACAATACACCGCCATTTTACATACCGAAAAGGGTGATGCGGCCATCGAGCTATTCGCAGACAAGGCGCCCCTGGCTGTAAATTCGTTCGTCTTTCTGGCGCGGCAGGGCTGGTTCGACAATATCACGTTTCACCGCGTCATCGCGGGCGTCGTCGCGCAAAGCGGCGATCCAAGCGGAACAGGCCTCGGGAACGCCGGTTATTTTTTCAAGAATGAGATCAATTCAACTTTGAAGTTCGATTCGCCCGGCATCGTGGCAATGGCTAATTCCGGGCCGGATACAAATAGCGCGCAGTTCTTCATCACATTTATGCCGGAGCCGCAACTCGATGGAAGTTATACGATCTTCGGGCGTGTCCTAAGCGGGTTGGACGTTTTGGAAAAACTCACGCCGCGCGAAGCAGAGCATAGCCCGTCCGCGCTGCCCGGCGATAAGCTGATCGATGTGGAAATTCAGGAGAAATAATTCCAATTCCCTGCTCATTGTTCAGCGGTTGACCATTAGTGATAAGATTCCCTCGATGCCGATCACTTCCTCCTCCCCCATTGCCCGCGCGGGCGACCTGGCCCAACTGGTTGGACTGCGCCACAAGCACTTCATCCTGACCCTGCAGGCGGATGCTGAACTGCAAACTCACCGCGGCATATTACAGCATAACGACCTGATCGGTAAAGCGTGGGGATCGCAGGTTTTCAGTCATCTCGGCGCGCCGTTCTTTTTACTTCAGCCCTCGCTGGCAGATGTTCTGACCGAACTGCCACGCAATACGCAAATTCTCTATCCGAAAGATATCGGCTTTATCCTTGTGACGATGGGCATCGGCCCCGGCCAGACTGTAATGGAAGCAGGCACCGGCTCCGGCTCGATGACCATCGCGCTGGCGCACACGGTCGGCGCCGAGGGACGCGTGATCTCCTACGAACAAAAACAGGATACGCAGAATCTGGCGCGCAAGAATTTGGAGCGCGTCGGCCTCGCGTCACGCGTGGACTTCAAACTGCGCGACATCGCTGAAGGCTTCGACGAAACGAATGTGGACGCGTTCTTCCTCGATGTAGCCAATCCCTACGATTACACCGGGCAGGTACGCGCGGCGCTCAAGCCCGGCGGATATTTCTGCACTTTGATTCCCACGTTCAATCAGGTCGAGAAAACTTTATACGCACTGCGCCGCAATCGTTTTGCTTTCATCGATACCTGTGAGATTTTGCTCCGCTATTACAAATCCGAACCGGCGCGCATCCGTCCCACGGACCGCATGGTGGCGCACACCGGGTTCCTGATCTTTGCGCGCCGCATCGAGCCGACCAATGACGAGCGCGGAAAAGAATTGACCGAGGAGATCGGCGCGGCGCCATACGAGGAAGAATAAGGAGTTTTTATGCGCAGAGCTTTTGGTCGTCCGTTTCGCCAGGGCGCGGGCCAGGTTCCACCTCTGTTACGGCGCGCCAATCAATTAATGGCCGCCGGAGATTTCGCGGGCGCGGCCGATGCATACGAACAATTCGCCCGCAATGCGGAAGCCCGCCGCGGTCCGCGCGCGCCGATGATCTATTTGCAGGCGGGACGCGCCAGCGTTTTGGCGAATCAGGCGCCGCGCGGCATGACCGATCTCAAACACGGACTACATCTATTTTCGCAACGCGGCCAATTCGGAAAGGTATTCAACGCGGGGAATCGTATCGTTGGAGAGCTCAAAGAGCGCGGCCTGAACAAGGAAGCCGATGAGCTCGGCGCCCTCGTCCAACAGCTATTGGCCGGAAAGGCGAATTTCTCCCAATCGGTCGTTCCCGGCCAGCGGCCATCCCTGCCCACCCATTGTCCATCCTGCGGCGCGGTCGTGCGCACGGACGAAATCGAATGGCTGGACGACGCCACCGCGGAATGCGCGTATTGCGGAAGCCCGGTACGCGGAGAGTAACTTCCATTTTTTATGTTCATGCAGGCTCTTACAGAACAACTCATCGCCGAAAGATTGCATCAAGACGCGCGCGCGACCCGCGGCGGCGAATACGCCGAAATGGATTTCGGGCCTGAGACGGTTCTGAAGTGCGCGGCGGTGCTGGTGCCGTTGATTCATTTCGACGAACAATGGCATGTGCTTTACACGCGCCGCACAGACCGGGTTGAACTGCATAAGGGGCAAGTCTCTTTTCCGGGCGGCGCATGCAATGAAGGCGAAATCACACCCGAGCAAACCGCCCTGCGCGAGGCCGAGGAAGAGGTGGGGATTCATCCGGGCGACGTACGCGTGCTCGGGCGGCTGAATGCCATGATAACGGTCAGCAGTTTTCGGGTCGTTCCGATCGTAGGCATCGTCGCTTCATGGCCGTACGTGTTCAGCGTCGGGAAAGATGAGGTGGCGCGCGTGTTCACCATCCCGTTGAATTGGCTGGCCGATCAACATAATCGCTGGGAATTCACGCGGCAGGGCACGACGAAGACTTTGATCGCCTATCATCCGTTCGACGGCGAATTGCTATGGGGCGCCACCGCGCGCATGACCGTGGAATTTCTCGCCGCGCTTGGGTTGAATTAAAAAAACAGACCGCGGCTTGGATGCCGCGGTCTGTTCCATGAAGAAGATTTACTTCTTCTCTTTTTCGCCTTCTTCTTCCTTCTTGCCGCGCTCCACTGAAAGTTCCGGCTCGGCCGCGGTCTCCGGCACAGCCGCTTCGGCGGCCACCGCAGGAGTTTCCACTTCCTCTTCCTTCGCATACGTGGCAACCACGATCATTTCATCGGGGTCGTCCAGCACGCGCACATTGTCCGAAACGACGATATCGCGCACGTGAATCGCATCGCCAACTTGTTTGATCGGGTCGAGGTCCACCACGAACCGCTCGGGCAAATCGGTGGGCAGACATTCCACCTCAAGCTGAGTGAGATGATTGACCAGCACCGCGTTGAAATCCTTCACCGCCAACGAAAGGCCGGTGATTTCGATGTTCACGCTCGTGCGAATCTTCTCCTTTAAGTTTACAGCCAGGAAATCCACATGCAATAAAGTGCTTTTAACGTAGTTGCGCTGTTTCTCGCGCACTAACGCCGGATATTCCGTGCCATCCACATCGATCGTTACCAGACTGGACGATGTGAGTTTGGCGAGCGCCAACGAAGCGCTGTGCGCGTCCAAGGCAATGCTAACGGGGCTGACGTGGCGGCCATAAATAATTCCCGGCAATTGACCGGAACGGCGCATGGCCTTGACGTGCTTGCCGGTCACATCGCGCTTGGTCGCCTTCAATACAACTCTTTCCATCTTGTCTCCTCGAGCGCCTCTCACTCCATGATCGGAGTTACCTTCGCTCTCTAGAATAAATTTCACCCAGCCGAAGCCGGGGGATTTACGATTTTCTTCCGAACAACAATCGCCCGATCAACAGGATCGAACCGGCCAGAGCGCCGCCGAGCAGGCCGGCGATCAATGCGCCGCGCGCGTCCAACATCACTTGAACGTCGCCTTCGACGTGCCGGGCCAGCATCACCACCGATTCAATCCGCTGTGCGCGGACCTCGCGGCCTGCCACTACACCGACATAAGCAGTACCCACCTCGGCATTTTCCGCTATCACTGCACCGGCGTAACCGTTCATCTGGACAGTTTCTGCGAGCAAAGCGCCCGCGCCGCTGTTCTCCATGTTCACCGTCACCGCATTGACCAATCCCAAAGCGGATTCGTGCGCGGCCGCGTTCTCTGTCTTCACTTCCAACGCCGCCGACTGGTGAAGTCCTGCGTCGCTCGAAACAACCGTCTGCGCCGCGCTTTGGTGCATGCGTACCAGATCGGCCCGGATCGAAGAGGCGCTGGCCTGCGTCATCTGTGTGACCTGAGGCTGATCTTCTTCTTCAGGTTCCGGCATCAATGTGGAATCGTCCAGCGTCATTCAAACTCCGTTATTGACAGAAAACGCGCCTCCCTGCGTAATTGGAGGCGCAAAGACAGCGGCTGGATTTTAGTCTGCGGGCGGGCTTTCGTCAAGATGATTTCCCGAGACGATATTCTCAGGCGGGATGGTTCTCCTGCATCGCCTGCGCAACCTTGTGCGAAAACTCATCCGGCCGCTTTTCGAGCTGGATGATGATATTTTGATAATCGTGCGCGTTGCGGTTCTGACTCAATTTGAACGCCGCCTCCAGGCGCGTGATCTCCACTTGAAAGACCACAATGCCGTTCATTTCCTTTCTCACATAATCCTGCGGGAGAGTCTCGAGTCGGTACTCCGGATTCGACTCATGCCGTTGGATCAAACGACTCAACGCCGCATAAGCTTCATCGTGATCTGCGATCAATTTTGGGAGGCCGTAGGCATGCACGCTTTGATAATTCCACGTCGGCACATTGACGTGGTCATACCAGGTCGCCGAAATATAAGTGTGCGGTCCCTGAAACATAAGCAACACTTCGTTCCCCGGATCGAGCGATTTCCACAAAGGGTTGGCCTTCGCCATGTGACTGATCACCAGTAAACGATCCTTTTCCCCGGTCACTTCCACCAGCAAGTGACTCGCCACCGGCTTTTCGCCGTCGAACGCCGCCAGAGTCGCGAATTCGTTCGCGCGCATGAATTCGACGATTTTGCGGTAGTTTTCCTCGCGATAATAATGGGCAATATACACGATGCGCCGCTCCTTTAGCGTGGAAGTATAGCACGGTATAATCGCGCCATTCCAAATATGAAGAAATATCTCCTATTCACTGTTTTCATTTCGGGCATGACCACACTGGCCGCGGAATTAGCCGCTTCGCGCCTGATCGGCAACGTATTCGGGACGAGCAATCTAGTATGGGCCAGCATCATCGGGCTGATTCTTATTTATCTAACGGCCGGTTACTTCCTCGGCGGGCGCTGGGCAGATAAAAACCCCACACCCGCCGCGTTGTATCGAGTGCTGGCGTGGGGCGCGTTCACGCTGGGACTCGTGCCGTATATCGCGGGACCAGTCCTCCGGTCCGCGGCGACCGCTTTCGAGGGCCTGCAAGTCAGCATACTGGCCGGCTCATTTGTGGCGGTTTTGATTTTATTCAGCGTACCGGTCACCTTGCTTGGAACGATCTCCCCGTTTGCGATTCGCCTGAGCGTGGACGATCCCAAAAGTGCGGGCGTTGTATCCGGCTCGATCTACGCCATCTCGACGCTCGGTTCGTTCATCGGCACGTTCCTGCCGGTGCTGGTCACCATTCCCACCATCGGCACACGATTAACTTTTTTCTCTTTCAGCCTGCTTTTGTTGATCGTAGCCCTGGCTGGGCTTGGGCTGTATGCCAACCGGCGCGCGCTATTGATTTATCTTTGGATGCCGATAGTTTTGATCGTTGTGGCCGTTATCTTTGCAAATCAAGCGATCAAAGCGGTGGACGGCCAGGTCTATGAAACCGAGTCGGCTTACAACTATATTCAAGTGCAGGAGATCAACGGCTTCACGTTATTGCGGCTCAATGAAGGTCAGGGAGTTCACTCGGAATACAATCCGAACACGATGCAGTACGGCGGGCCGTGGGAACAGTTTTTGGTTGGGCCATATTTCAATTCCGGTGAACGTCCATCGGATGTGAAGCGCATGGCGATTGTGGGGTTGGCCGCAGGCACCACGGCGCGGCTTGCCACCTCGGTCTATAACGGCCTGCCAATCGACGGCTTCGAGATCGACCCGAAGATCGTGGAAATAGGGCGAAAATATTTCGACATGAACATGCCCAACCTGAATGTGCACATCGGCGACGGCCGGCTGGGACTCGAAGAAAGCAAATATCTCTACGACATCATCGCGGTCGACGCGTATCGCCCGCCTTATATTCCTCCGCACATGACCACTCGGGAATTTTTTGAAATCTGCGCCTCACACCTGACCGATACCGGGGTGCTGACCATCAACGCCGCCAGCGTTCCCGGCGACCGCCGCCTGATCAACGGACTGGCTACCACGATGGCGGCCGTCTTCCCCTCCGTGCATGTGATGGATATTCCCGGCACGCTCAACACCATGATCTTCGCCACGAAGCAGTCCACCAGCAATGAAAATTTTGCCGTGAATCTTGTGGCGCTCTCGCAGGACCCAAATACGAATCCGTTACTGCTGAATGCCATGCAGACCACGTTTGCCAATCTCAAACCGGGCTATGAAACCACCACCGTCTTCACAGACGACCGCGCGCCGATCGAATGGATCGTAAACGATATGGTGATTCGCTTTGTCATCGGCGGCGAGGTGAAAATACTACAATGAAAAACACAATCAAAAATTCGTCGTCCTGGCTGGTCACTCTTCTCGTTCCCCTCGCGCTGTTGGGATTCGCGGTGCGCGTTCTGCTGATGCCGTGGTTCCTGCAAGTGGAATACCACATGCCCTATTTCCCTTCCGACGAATATGGCTTTACGACTCAAGACCGCCTGCATTGGGCGCCATACGCGTTGAATTATCTGGTCAACAACGCCGACGTTTCCTATCTCGGCGATTTGAAGTTCGCCGATGGATCGCCGCTGTATAACGAGCGCGAGCTGAGTCACATGCACGATGTCAAAGGTGTGGTTCAGGGATTCCTGCGCGCCTGGTATATCGCGCTGGCTCTTCTGGCCGTGCTCGGAGTTTGGGCCTGGCGCGGGAAATGGGCACAGGTTTATCGTCAGGGATTGAGGCGGGGCGGCTGGCTGATGCTCGGCTTGGTGGCGGCGTTCGGCCTGTTCGCGGCCACTTCCTTTTGGGATTTCTTCGTCTGGTTCCACGGTTTGTTTTTCAAAGGCAACACCTGGCTGTTCCTTTATTCAGATACGCTCATCCGTTTATTTCCGCTTCAGTTCTGGCAGGATGTATTTTTATGGGCCGGAGGAATGGTTGTGGCCGGCGGGCTGGCGCTCGCGCTGGGTTTGAAACAAAAACCGGAACAGGGCGTAAAGAATCCGTAAAACATCATGATGTATAATCGTAAATCAGGAGATTGAAATGCCTTCGACTTTATCGCTTGAAAATCGGATTGCATTGGTCACCGGCGGTTCGCGCGGCATTGGGCGCGCCATCGCCCTCGAACTGGCGGCGCGCGGCGCGGCGGTGATCGTGAATTACAACAAGTCGTCGCAGGCCGCCGATGAAGTGGTAAAACAAATTCAGGACGCGGGCGGGAAGGCCTCCGCCTGCCAGGCCGATGTGTCGGATTTCAAACAGGCCGAGGCGCTGATTAAACATGCAGTGGATACGTTTGGGGATTTGAGCATTCTGGTCAATAATGCGGGTATTACACGCGATCAGTTGATCATGATGATGCCGGAAACCGATTGGGACGCGGTGATCACCACCAATTTAAAAAGCACGTTCAATTGTTCGAAGGCCGCGGTCAAACACATGATGCGCAAACGCTATGGGCGCGTGATCAGTATCGCTTCGGTGGCGGGGCAAATGGGCAACCCCGGACAGACGAATTACTCCGCATCCAAAGCCGGCCAGATCGGGTTCACCAAAGCGCTGGCGCGTGAAGTGGCGGCGCGCAACATCACGGTCAACGCGGTGGCGCCGGGCTTCGTGGACACGGAAATCCTCGATGCAATGTCGCCTGAAACGCTGGAGGCCGCCATCAAGTTGGTCCCGTTGGCGCGCAAAGGACAGCCGGAAGAAGTCGCGTATGCTGTGGCTTTCCTCGCCTCCGACCAAGCCGCGTTCATCACCGGGCAGGTGCTCGGCGTGGACGGCGGCATGGCCATGATGTAAGGAGTAAAGATGACAACAACCGATTCCACTTCTCCGGGGAAAACAACCGTTGCACCGGATGTGATCGCGACCATTGCACAGCTCGTTGCGATGGGCGTTCCGGGCGTCAGCCGGCTGGCCTCCATCCCAGCCCGGGTACGCCGCTTATTCCGCCGCGGCACGCACGAGGGCGTCCTGATCGAGATACGCGAAAATATAGTGTTCGTGGAGCTGTATCTCATCTACAAACAGGATGTCAACATCCGCGAAGTAAGCCGCAACGTCCAACAGCAGGTGGCGCGCGCCATCCAGGAAATGGTCGGGATGGAGATCGGCCATATTGATATTCACATCGAAGATATTGATTACGAGGAAACTCCCGAGGCTTAGACTTTATGAAGTCCCGCACCAGGGCGCGCGGCCTTGCCCTGCAAGTACTTTACGAACTTGATTTTACGAAGCATGCTCCAGTCGAAGTGTTCCAGGCCCGGCTGGAGGATACGCCATTGACGGAAGACCTGCAGGAATTCTCCCGCCAGATCATTTTCGGCGTTCTCCCCCTCACACAACAACTCGATTTCGTCATCGCAAAATACGCGCCCGAGTGGCCGCTGGATCAGATCGCGGCCATTGACCGCAACATCCTGCGCATCGCGCTGTGGGAATTTGCCGTACAATGCCAAACGCCCATCAAAGTGGCCATCAATGAAGCGGTGGAACTGGCAAAGCTCTATGGCTCCGACTCGGCGGCGCGTTTTATCAACGGCGTACTCGGTTCGCTGGCCGACCATCAACACGAGATCGAACAGCAGTTTAAAAATATTACGCATTCGGAAACCACAGGTTGAAATGGAAATTCTCGGTATCGGCGCGCCCGAACTCATCTTTATCATCATCATTGCACTGATCGTGTTGGGGCCGAAGGATATGCAAAAGACAGGCCGGATGATCGGCAAGTGGTTGAATCAGCTCGTCAATTCCGGCAGTTGGAAACTTTTCCAAAATACTTCGCGTGAAATACGCAAACTGCCCACGACGTTAATGCGCGAGGCCAACCTTGAAGAATTGAACGAAGCGCAGAAAGATTTGAAGAACGCCATTAATCCGCCCAATCTCACACAGCCGTTCGTTTCCGCCTCCAACCCGACCCTCAACTCGCCTCCACCTCCCATAGCAAACGACCCCGCCTCGACTCCTCCCGTCGAATCAGCCAGTGACAAAGCGGACGCCAAACAGGAAAAAGATGCGTAAATTCTTTGCGGCTGTGTGGCGGGTGATTACATTTCCATTCCGCCTGATCTTCAACATGATCGCGTTCCCGTTTCGGTTGGCCGCGCGCTTTTGGCGTTATCTCAACACCGAGCCGGAGGAACATCCCCTCACCGAGGTGCTGGCAGGCGTGGTCAGCGACCAGGCGGTGCGCGCTTTCCTGTGGAAGGAAGTGGATGCATTCCGCAAGCATCTTTTGCGCGCAGTGCTGGGCGTTGTTGTGGGCGTGGGCATTGCGGCCATTTTCGCTCCGCAACTGGTGAACTTTCTGGCACAGCCCATAGGCGGAATCTCCAAACTCGAGGCCATCGAAGTGACCGAACCCATCGGCGTTTATATGAACGTGGCGCTGTTGGCGGGAGTTTCGCTGGCAACGCCGTATATCGCATTCGAATTATGGCGGTTTGCCGCGCCCGGCCTCAAGCCGCGCGAACGTAAATTCGGTTTACTCGGAATCCCGATGGCGGCGGTGTTCTTCATCGCGGGCATGGCGTTTACCTATTACATTCTTCTGCCGGGCGCATTGCCCTGGCTTCTGAACGTCCTCGGCTTTCAGACCAAACTCCGACCTTCTTCCTATTTCTCATTCGTAACAGGCCTGCTATTCTGGATTGGACTGGCATTCGAGTATCCGCTGGTGATTTTCTTTTTGACCGCGCTGGGCTTTATCAAACCGTGGATCCTGACGCAGTACTGGCGTCATGCCATCGTCATCATTGCGATTGCCGCCGCGGTCATCACGCCCACCTGGGACCCTGTGAACATGGGGCTGGTGATGCTGCCGATCATTCTGCTGTATTTTGTCAGTATAGGTTTAAGTTACCTCGCCTACGCCGGGCGCAGGAAAGATACAGTTCCAGAAACCATCGAGGAGACGACATGAAAGCCAATTCGCCAAACTCACTTCGGATAGCCTGGGTCATTCTGACTTTGCTGGCAATGAGCGCGCAGGCCTGCACATTATCTCTTTTGCAATCGCCATTATTTCCATCCCAGCCTGCCAGCCCGCCCACTGCAAATATCCCTTCGCCCACGCCTCAACCGCTGGCGCAAACGGCTTTCACTGTAACTTTACCCGAGCCGCTTGCTCCGGGCGAAACCCTCTTTCTAAATGTTTTGGACGAAGTGACGGGGTTGTCGTTGAACGCGGTGCCCTACCAGATGCAGGCCAAAGATTCACTGACCTATACAGCGACATTGGCATTGCCGGTCAACGCGGTGGTGAAGTACCGCTATGTGCGGCGCGGCAGTTTCGAGGTCCAGGAGGATTCGAGCGGCGGAGCCGCGGTTCGTTATCGGCTGTATTATGTTGTGGGCCCGGGACAGGTTGAAGATATTGTCAACGATTGGGCCGATAAAAGTTACGCGCGCCAAGTCGGAAGCATTCAGGGACATATTTACAACGCCGATACCGGCTCGCCCCTGCCCAATATTCTGGTGACAGCCGGCGGCGTTCAATACATCACCGATTCAGCAGGCCGCTTCAATTTGGAAGGTCTGCCTGTTGGCACACAAAACCTGGTCGTCTATTCGATGGACGGAATCTATCAAACATTTCAACAAGGCGCGGCAGTAGCCGCGGGGCTAAGCACAAACGTGGACTTGCGCCTGCATCCGTCGCCGATGGTCAATGTAACGTTCAACGCCAGCGTTCCAGCAAACACCGTGACCGGCGCGCCTGTGCGCATCGCGGGAAATTTGTTACAGCTCGGAAATACCTTCGCAGATCTGCAGGGCGGCTTGAGCACCAACGCAGACCGCATGCCGATTATGACCTTCACGCCCGACGGCCGTTATTCCACCACCATCAGTTTGCCGGTGGGCGCGTACGTCCGCTACAAATATACTTTGGGAGACGGCTTCTGGAACGCGGAACACAAGAGCAATGGCGAATTTGTGCTGAGAGACTTCATCGTACCGCCTCATGATGTGATCTTGCAGGATCAGGTGCAAACCTGGCAGGCCGGTACCTCCGCGCCGATCCTCTTCGATGTGACCGTGCCTTCGGTTACGCCGCCCGGCGATATCATTTACATCCAATTTAATCCATACGGCTGGACAGAGCCGGTGCCCATGTGGCCGTTCGGAAATAACCGTTGGGCATATAAACTTTACAGTCCGCTGAATATGCTCGGCTCGTTCAGCTATCGTTACTGCCGCAACGGTCAATGCGGCAGTACGGATGATGTAGCCACCGCGGGCAATTCGGCGCACGGGCGCGGAGCCAACACCAGCCTCTCCCCGCAGGATATTCAAGATACAGTCACCGCCTGGACCTGGTACGAGAATCCCGAGCCGTCCACACTCGTAGGCGCATCCATCACGGTACGTCCATCGAACTTTGTCGCGGGCGTGGAACTTCAATCTACGTTCCGTCCGAACTGGTCGTATTTTGCGCCGCAGGCTTTTACCAATATTCAAGCCATCGGCGCCAACGAAGTGGTGATCACGCCGAGCTGGGGCTTTACGCAGATTAATCCAGTTGAATTTCTGCCAACGCCCGGTCAGGACCCGCTCTGGATCGACACGGCCATCATGGTCAGCCAGGCGCGCGCTCTGGGGTTGAATGTAGCGATCTTCCCAACGCCGCGCTTCCCCACTTCGACGAACCCAATGAACGCTCCCAGCGCGGACTTTTGGTCTGCCGCGCCTCGAGACGCGGCCTGGTGGCAAAGCTGGTTCGACCATTACCGCGCTTTCCTCGTCAATTATGCCGATCTTGCGAGCCAAACCGGCGCGCAGACGTTGATACTTGGCGGCGAGTGGCTTGCCCCGGCCCTGCCGGGCGGCGCGCTCCCGGATGGATCGCCATCCGGTGTACCAGCCGACGTGGAGGCGCGCTGGAAAGCCATTCTGATCGAAGTGCGCCAGCATTACAAAGGCCAAATTCTGTGGGCTTTGCCGTATACCAAATCCAACTTACAAACGCCGCTTACTTTTCTTCAGGATACGGACGGAATCTATTTACTATGGTCAACCGCGCTGGCGCCTCTGGCGGGCGCGTCCAAAAGCGATATGGTCAATGAAGCCGGGCGCCTGCTGGATAACGAAGTCTCTCCCCTGCCAAGCCTGTTGAATAAACCGATCATTCTGGCTCTCACGTATCCATCCGCAAGCGGCGCGGCCTCGGGTTGTTTATCGAACGGCCAGGGCGGATGTATGAACTGGACCGCGCTCAACCGTCCCAACGCAGACGTTAGCACGGTAAGCCTCGACCTGGAGACTCAGGCGAATCTATATGAGGCGCTTTTAACGGCCATCAATGGACGTCCCTGGATCGGCGGACTCGTCAGCCGCGGCTATTACCCGCCGGCCGCGTTACAGGACAAATCGGCGTCCATTCACGGCAAACCGGCCGCGGACATTTTATGGTACTGGTTCCCGCGCATGCTCGGCATCGTAAAGTGAGAAGATCGACTCGCCTCATAAGATCAATTTGCAGATCACTTAGAAATTTTCTGTGTAGTCGGTGTTCTCTTACGCCGACGGGGACGTTAGAGAACGTCCCCTACGCGTATAATCTATTTCGAACGACCATTTAAATCTTCCATCTAAAATAGTTAAGCGAAAGCCGACCCATGATTGAGTCGGCTTTCATAATATTTATTTCTCAAAAACGGCATATCTGGGATTGTCATACAGCAGTACATAATGCGCATCCTGCTTCAGTGATTGTAAAACAGCCCGCGTCTGATCCGATTTTTCCACCAAAATATCGGTGTAATCCAACTGCGTCTCATTCGACCATTCTTCCACGCATGTGACCGTCTCGCATAACTGTAACGCCGCCAGTTGATTCAAACGCGGGAAGAAATCACGGCCCAGCGTCCATTCCAGACCTTGAAGCGTAGTCTGACTGCGCCGTTCAGCCAGCGCCGGGAACCATTCCTGAATCGGGTCAGTCATCACACCCTGATTGCCGGTCAGCACCAGGAACCGCGCCTCGGCGGATGTGTTTCCGCGCACCCAGGCCAACGCCTGCTGAGGCAGAGGCGGAACAAGGCTGGTGTTCACCAGAACCAGCCCATAAAACATGGATTGGACAAACCATAGGAGCATCAGGCCAAATAAAAACAGACTCAGGCCCTTGCGTTCCACAAAGTCAACCGCGGGAACATCCTGCCCGCGGCGGCGTTGAATCCAATCCTGTACTTTCGGCAAAAATTCGATCAAAGCCTGCGCCGCCAGCATACATGCCGGAAAATATGCAAATGCGGGCGCGCTACGCGGCTCGATGAAATACGGCAGGAGCATCCAAACCGGCAATAGGAATTTGCGATTCCATAAATTCCAGATCAGTCCGATGATCGTCAGCAAATTGAAGATCGCGCGCCAAACATTGAAATGGAACAGGTCGTATAGAAAATCCCAAAGTGGAAAGCCGCCATATGCGCCGCTGTGCAAAACAGACTGAAACGGAGCCAGGCCGTTCAGCGCGATGACGCTTCCCCACCACGGAACGGTCAGAAGAATCACGCCCGCCGAAACGATCACGGATTGCAAAATGCCGCGCCGCGTGCGGCCAAAGAACAGCCAGAATAGTCCGCATTCGGCGGTCACCGCGAGACTCACTTCAGGGTGACTCAAAAATGCCAGCGATGCGAACAGCGCGCTCAGCGGAACGAACTTCCATTCTTTGCTTTTGAACATTTTATATACTGCCCACAAAGCCAGAAGAATGAACAGGACCCCAAAGGAGCGCGTTATGCCGCCGCCCATGATCTGCCAGGCAAAGCTATCGGGCGTGAGCGCATAGACGGCGGAAGCCAGCGCGGCGCGCGGCGCATCGTCCAGAATGGACTTGGCAAGCAGATAAAATACCGGGATCGAGGCAAAATTAATCAGCGCGGGAAGCCAGTGTAAAACCTGTATATCCGGAATCCCAAGAACGGATAGCAACCCCGCGGCGTAAAACCCCAGCGGCGGATAAGCAAACGGGATATTCGAAAAGTTATAGGTGGTATGCGCGGGCAGGAGAAAGTTATTGGCGCGCAGGTCGCGGATCATCACCAGGAACATGCCGCCGTCATTTAACGGGAAACGGGCTAAAAGTCCGGGAAAGATGCGGACAGCCAGCCCAAAGAAAAGCGTCAGCCCGAGAATCAATTTCGCCCAATCATCGCGGCTCAAAGGCTGGGTTGGGGTTTTCATTGCGACGAATTCTACCATTCCGCGAACTCTCTCTGTTCACGGAATAGGTCACGGAATATAATCGTCATCTATCAAATTCGCCCAAGGAGGAGTAATATGAAATTGCGTCGGGTTCTGTCGCGTTTGCTGATCGGAATTCTGGTCATCATACTTTTGATCGGCGCCGGGGGGGCATACTATTTTCAGTCTTATTTGCCCAACACGGTCGCGCCCCAATCTTTTCCGCAAATTGACGGTCAAATCAAAGTGCCGGGTTTGGACGGCACAGTGGACGTTTATCGCGACCACATGGGTATTCCGCACATCTATGCCTCCACCCAGCACGACCTGTTTTTTGCACAAGGTTACGTTCACGCGCAGGATCGTTTCTGGCAAATGGATTCCTGGCGGCATATCGGCTCGGGCACGATCTCTGAAATGTTCGGCAGTGGGCAGGTGGATACCGATACATTTTTGCGCACGCTCGGCTGGCGCGAAACCGCGCAGGCCGAATGGGATGGCATGGGCCCCGATTCGAAAGCCATCCTGCTGGCTTATACCGATGGCGTGAACGCTTATCTCAAAGATCATGATGGCACCGCGTTAAGTCTCGAATACGCCATTTTGAAACTGCTTAGCCCGAGTTATAAAATCCAGCCGTGGACTCCGGTCAACAGCCTCACCTGGGGCAAGGCCATGGCCTGGGATTTGCGCGGCAACATGGACGAAGAGATCGCGCGCTCGATTCTGCTCAAAACGCTTACACCACAACAAGTGGATCAACTCTATCCGCCGTATCCGCAGGATCATCCCGTCATCGTGAACAAAATCGGCGCGGGGACAACTGCCTCCGGTACGACTCAGACCTCGGAATCCTTCGCCCTGCCCGATCAAACGCTGGCCGCGCTCCAGCATAACGTCTCTCTGCTGGACCTCGCGCTGGGCCCGCTGGCCGATGAAATGGGATCCAACTCCTGGGCTGTTTCCGGCAAACTGACCGCGACCGGCGAACCGATTCTGGCGAACGACCCGCATCTGGGCATCCAAATGCCTTCCATTTGGTATCAAATGGACTTGCACTGCATGCCCAAGAACAGCGCCTGCCCGCTCGAAGTCAGCGGATTTTCGTTTGCAGGCGTGCCGGGCGTCATCATCGGCCATAACGATAAGATCGCCTGGGGCTTTACGAACGTCGGGCCGGATGTGATGGATTTGTACATTGAAAAGGTCAATCCCGATAACCCGAACCAATATGAAGTCAACGGTCAATGGGTGGATTTTGAAACGCGCAAAGAAACCCTCAACGTGGCCGGCGGCGAGCCGGTGGATATTACCGTGCGGCTCACGCGGCATGGCCCGGTGATCTCAGATTCATACGGCCCGCTGAAAGACAAGGGCGAACCCAACGACAAAACTTTCGTTCCCTTCAAAGATCAAGCCGCGCTGGCGTTACCGGATCAATACGTCATCGCGCTGAAATGGACCGCGCTGTCTCCCTCCACACCGTTCGAAGCGATCTGGGGATTCGATAAAGCCCAAAACTGGGACGATTTCCGCAACGCGGCGCGCAACTTCCACGTGCCTGCGCAAAATTTGTTATACGCGGATGTGGACGGCAACATCGGCTATCAAATGCCCGGCGATGTTCCGATCCGCGCCAACGGCGATGGCCGCTATCCTGTGCCCGGCTGGACAGACGAATACGAATGGACTGGCTACATTCCGTTCGATGAATTGCCCTACACATTCAATCCCGCCGAGGGATATATCGCCACAGCCAATAATCAAATTCCGCCAAAAGGTTATCCCTATCTCATCACCGCCGATTGGGATTACGGTTTCCGCGCCAATCGGATTGTGGATCTGATCAAGAACGCGCCCGGCAAGATCGACATTCCCTACATCCAAAAAATGCACGGCGATGATTACGATGCCAGCGCCGCGGCTCTCGTGCCGGTCCTGCTGACCGTTCCATTGAGCGACTCGCACCTCGCGCAAGTCCGCGATCTATTGAAAAACTGGGACTTCCAGGCTTCGATGGATTCCGCTCCGGCCGCGCTGTACGAATCGTTCTGGAAGAATCTGCTGGCCGATACCTTCGACGACGACCTGCCCCAAAAATATTGGCCTTCGGGCGGCGACCGCTGGTTCGAAGTCATGCGCACGATTGCTCAAGACCCGAACAGTTCCTGGTGGGACGACCAAACCACGACCGATAAAGTGGAAACCCGCGACGACATGTTCGTCAGAGCTTTCGGCGAAGCCGTCAAAGAAGTGGAAGGTAAATTCGGCACAGAACCCGGTAAATGGAAATGGGGCGGCTTGCACACCGCGACCTTCCAGAATCAAACGCTGGGCGAATCGGGCGTGCCGCCGATCGAGTCGCTGTTCAACCGCGGACCGTTCGCGGCAAGCGGCGGCGGCTCGATCGTCAACGCCACAGCCTGGGACGCGACCGAAGGCTATGCCGTAACGAACGTCCCGTCCATGCGCATGATCGTGGACTTGGGCAATCTCAACAACTCGCTTACTGTCCATACAACAGGCCAGTCGGGACACGCCTACAACAAACATTACATTGACATGGCGCAAATGTGGGCGAACATTCAGTATTATCCGATGATCTGGGATCAAAGCGCCGCAGAAGCGGATGCCGAAGGACACTTGCAGTTAACGCCGTAATGCCGTGACCAGATATATCTGAGAAGCATCCAACCAGAGATGAACAGCAAAACGATCCAAGAACTGCTGTTCATCTCTGCCGATAAAAAAGAGACGCCTTACGGCGTCTCTGCTTCAATTTTTGACTTCGACTTCGGCTCGCGCCGCGATTTCCAAAATTCGTAGAGCATCGGCAGGACAGAGATCAGGATGATGACGACGATCACGAATTCGAAATTGTGTTTGATGAAGGGAATATTGCCGAAGAAATATCCCGCCAGCGTAAATATCGCCACCCAGGTAATTCCGCCGAAAATATTGTACGAGATAAAGTAACCGTAGGACATGCGCCCCACGCCCGCCACGAACGGCGCAAACGTGCGCACGATGGGAACGAAGCGCGCCAGAAAAATCGTCTTGCCGCCGTGCTTCTCGAAGAACGCGTGCGTCTTATCCATGTACTCGCGCTTGATCCACTTGATGTTATAAGCCCGGTCGCCGAGATAATGGCCGATCCAGTAATTCACCGTATCGCCGCCGATGGCGGCCACGATCAGAAGACCGAGCAGAAGATACAGATCCAGCGAGCCGAGCGCCGCGAACGTGCCCGCCGCGAAGAGAAGCGAATCGCCCGGCAGGAACGGCGTTACCACGAAACCCGTTTCGATGAAGATCACTACGAACAACAACACGTACGTCCACGCGCCATATTGGCTGATCACCTGACTCATGTAACCGTCGAGATGCAGGAACAGGTCAACCAGCAATTTAATCGTTTCCATTTTCCTCCGAAATGCAGGCGCGCATTATACCTTAGTTTCCCGATTCGCTTTGATGCGGCTCAACCAATCCCCCAGCCCCAGAAACAACAAACTGCCGATGGTTTCCACGCCCAAATTCAAGGGGCCAAGCGGAAGCAACGTCCAGCCGCGCCACAGCCCCGCCAAATGCCCCGCCGCGAATCCCGCCCAAGCCAATGCCAGATACATCAACAGGCGCAAACCGGTTCCGCCGCGAATCAGGTGATACAGCGCGCCGTACAAACTGGCGATCACAAACCCGAACAGCACAGCCGGAATAGTCATGGCCTAGACGATGATCCCGCCGCCAATCACTTCCTCTTCGACATAAAACACCGCGGCCTGCCCGGCTGTTACATCCCGAACAGGCGCATCGAACTCGACCTTTACCTGTCCGCCGTTTAAAGGCGTGACCTGCGCCCAGGCGGGCCGCGCCGTATAGCGAATCTTAACCTCGGCGCGGAACGAGGCAGAAGGCGCACTGCCGCCCGGCCAATTGACGTCTTTCGCGGTCAACTCACGCGTGCCAAGCTCCTCTTCCGTTCCCACGATCAGCGCGTTGGACGAAGCATCCTTTCCCAGCACATATAACGGCACAGGCGAGGCTACGCCCAGTCCCTTGCGCTGACCAATCGTGTAGTTCGCCAATCCGGTATGCCGGCCGAGCACTTCGCCCGTGCGCGTCACAATTTCGCCCGCTTTCAATATCCCTGCCGCGTTGCGTTGCAGGAAGTTACGATAATCCTCGCCCGCCAAAAAGCATAGGTCCTGGCTGTCTTTACGCGAGGCAGTCGGCAAACCGAACGATTCCGCCAGTTTACGAATCTCCGTCTTCGGATACTCGCCAATTGGGAATAAAGCGTGCCGTAACTTATCTTGATTCAACACATACAGCACATACGACTGGTCCTTCGTCCCGTCCACTGCTCTCAACAACTTTATCGTTCCGTCCTCAGCCTGCCTCTTCCGCACATAATGCCCGGTCGCCATGAATTCCGCGCCGAGCGCCAGCGCGTGATTGAGCAAAAACTCCCAGCGGATGGAACGATTGCACACGAGGCACGGGTTCGGGGTCCCGCCCGAAGCGTAACCTTCCAAAAAATATTCCACTACCGTCTTGCGAAAGACATCTTTTGCGTCCACCACGTAGAACGGAATATCCAGCAGAGCGGCTACGCGCCGGGCTTGCGCCATCGAATCCGGCGTACAACAGCGGTTGGAATCTTCCCTGCCCGGTTCGGACCACAAGCGCAGCATCATTCCCGTCACTTCATGGCCCTGTTGTTTCAGCAAAGCCGCCGCCACGGACGAATCCACGCCGCCGGACATGGCTACTACGACTTTCGACATACACTCACCGGAAATAATTTCTCTGTATTCATCCCCGGTTCAAACCCCGCGCCTTCTCGACCAAAGACGGTAAAACGCTCAAAAAGGAATCGACCTCTGCGAGTGTCGTACCCTTGCCCAACGTAATGCGCAGTGAACCTAAAGCCCATTCGCGCGCGAGGCCCAGCGATGTAACGACTTCACTCGGTTCCGGGTTTCCCGTTTTACAGGCCGAACCCGATGAGCAGGCGAAGCCAGCCGAGTCGAGCAATTGCAGGAGCAGGTTGCCATCTACATCTTTGAAGACAAACGAAGCATGATTCGGCAGGCGATGTTCAGGATGACCCGTGAGCTTTGCATCATGAATCGACTCAAGCACCGCGCCGATGATGCGGTCGCGCAGGGGTTGGACGTGTGCAACGCGTTCCGCGCGTTCCTCGGCAGTCAACAGAAGCGCCTCCGCGAAGCCGACGATCAACGGCACATTTTGCGTGCCTGCGCGCAGATGGTTCTCCTGTCCGCCGCCGGTTTGCGAGGGAATCAACCCGGTGCCCTTACGGACATACAGCGCGCCGATGCCCTTCGGCCCGTACAATTTGTGCGCGCCGAGCGAAAGCATGTCCACGCCGAGCTTTTGAACGTCCACATCCAAATAAGCCCCCGCCTGCACTGCATCGGTATGGAAAAGAATTCCGTTCGCGCGGCACACTGCCGCGATCTCAGCGATGGGGTTGATCGTGCCGATCTCATTGTTGGCGAACATCACGGAAACCAGCGCGGTCGCGTCACAAACCGCGCTTTGCACCGCATCCACCGTGACCGTACCGTTGGAGTCCACCGACAGCCATTCCAGTCGAAAGCCATATTCGCGCTCCAGTTGTTCGGCAGTTTTACTGACCGCGTGATGTTCCACGCGCGAGGTCAATAACCAGGTGCGATTCTTTTTGCGCCCGGCCAGCATCGCGCCGCGCAAAGCGAGATTGTCCGATTCGGAACCGCAGGAAGTGAACACGATCTCATCGGGACGGCAATTCAACACCGAGGCGGCCATCTCGCGCGCGGACTCCAAAGCGGCTTCCGCTTTCTGCCCATAACGGTGAACGGACGAAGGGTTCCCGAAAGAATCGCTGAAGTAGGGCCGCATCGCTTCGAGCACGCGCGGATGCACGGGCGTGGTGGCGGCATAATCGAGGTAAATCATATCGTTCATGTTAGATTTGGGGATTATACTGCGTCCTGCTTTTGGTCGCTGATATAATCAAAAAGTCTTAAATTTCGAGGAGGCCTTTCATGGCTTATAAAATAACTTTTGGAACGGACGGCTGGCGCGGCGTGATCGCCGAAGATTATACGTTCGATAACGTGCGCCGGGCCGCGCAGGGTTTTGCGTCGTACATGCTCTCGCAGGGCCACAAAGGAAAATGGATCGTGGTGGGCCACGACAAACGCTTCGACAGCGAATTCTTCGCGGCGGCGGTCGCTGAAGTGCTGGCTGGCAACGGATTTAAAGTTTATCTCACCGACGGCGCGACGCCAACGCCGGTGATCGCTTATGCCGTAGTGGATAAAAAAGCCGCCGGCGCGGTCAACATCACCGCTTCGCACAACCCGCCGACCGATAATGGTTTCAAGGTGCGCAACGAGACAGGCGGCGCAATCGACCCGGATGGACTGAAACAGATCGAGGCTTCGATTCCCGATACGGTCGAAGCCGTCAAACGCAAGAAATATTCCGAAGCTGAAGCCGCCGGCGAGATCGTCAAATTCGACGCGGCCACGCCGTACATCGAGCATCTCACGCGCGACGGTTTGATCGACCTGCAACCCATCAAAGACGCGGGCCTGACCGTGATGGTCGACTCGATGTGGGGCAACGGCGCAGGCTGGTTCGAACGCCTGCTGGCAGGCGGCAGGACGAAAGTGATCGAAATCCACAATGTGCGCAATCCATCGTTTCCCGAAATGAAGCGCCCCGAACCGATTCCGCCGAACGTTGACGTTGGCTTGAAAGCCACAGTCGATAACAAAGCCGATGTTCTGCTTATCACCGACGGCGACGCCGACCGCTGTGGCATCGGCGACGAGAACGGACAGTTCATCAACCAACTGCGCGTGTACGGATTACTGGCCTATTACCTGCTTGAAATCCGCGGTTTGCGCGGCGATATCGTCAAGACGCTTTCGACCACCACCATGCTCAACAAACTCGGTGAAATTTACAATGTACCCGTCCACGAAACAGGCGTCGGCTTTAAATACGTTGCGCCGATGATGACCGAGACCAATGCCCTGATCGGCGGCGAAGAAAGCGGCGGATACGCGTTCCGCGGCAATGTGCCGGAACGCGACGGAATCCTGGCCGGCCTATACATTCTCGACATGATGATCAAGACAGGCAAGAAACCCACCGGACTGCTCAAAATGCTGTTCGATAAAGTGGGCGGCGAATATTTCTATGACCGCATCGACAAACCATTCACCGGCGACCGCGCCGCACGCGAAAAGAAGATTTTAGACGCCAAACCCGCCACTATCGGCGGATTGAAAGTGACCGGTCTCGTCACGATTGACGGTTTTCAATTCAAACTCGAAGATGGCGGCTGGATGTTGATCCGTTTCAGCGGCACCGAACCGATCATGCGCGTCTACTGCGAAACGCGCCACGGCGATAAAGTGCAGGCCATTCTGCAAGACGGTTTAAAGATTGCCGGTCTCAGTTAAGTGTCGGACGCTGATCATCGAGCGGCAGTTACGCGGCATACGCAACTGACCGATACTCACTGTCATCTGGATTTCAATAAGTTCGACGAAGACCGCGCCGCGGTAATTCAACGCGCGATCGACGCGGGCCTGACGCGCATCCTGATCCCATCGCTCACACTGAACTCGAGCCGGGCCGCCGTTCAATTGGCCGATTCGCATCCCATGCTGTACGCGGGAGTGGGAGTGCATCCCACCGAGGCGCGCACATGGACCGAAGCAACAGAAAAGGAGTTGCGCAGAATCGTCTTCTCGAATAGCGCGCATTTGGACGACGCGCTAACCGACAAAAACAAAAAGGTCGTCGCCATCGGTGAGATTGGTCTCGATTATTACTGGGACGCCGCGCCGCCTGATCTACAGAAATCCATCTTGAAAGAACAACTTGAACTGGCTGAGGCATGTTCGTTGCCGGTCATTATCCACCTGCGCGAGAAGGACGATGCCGAGCATGGCGCATGCGCGTCGGACTTGATGGAAATTCTGGAGGCATGGGCTGGCAGGCTGAGGCGCACAAAGAGTCCGCTGGCAGAACGACCGGGGGTACTGCACTCTTTCGCGGGATCGCGTGAAACTGCCGAGCGTGGCATCGCCCTCAATTTTTATATCGGCGTGACCGGCCCGATCACATTCAAGAACGCGGCCCGAAAACGGGAAACCTTCGCGGCCCTGCCCCTCGATCACCTGCTGATCGAAACCGACGCGCCCTTTCTCGCGCCGGCGCCTCACCGCGGAAAACGCAATGAACCTGCCTTTGTCGGTCACATTGCTGATAAAATAGCAGAAATCCATTCCAAACGCCCCGAAGAGGTTGCCGCCGTTACGAGCGCGAACGCGGCGCGGCTCTTCGCCTGGTGAGATCAATTTGAGCTCGGTATCATTTTTTACACCTGTTCAGGAACAAATCCGATTCGTCGAAGAGCGGATGCGCGCGCAGGCCAGCGACAGCCATGCCGATTTGCGGGCCGCGCTCGACCATTTGCTTTCCTCGGGAGGCAAGCGCGTTCGTCCCACGCTCGGCCTGTTGATTGGGAACATGTTGGGGGGCGATGAAGACCGTCTCGTTTCGCTCGGCGCGGCCGTGGAATTACTTCACACGGCCACACTGGTGCACGATGACTTGATCGACGGTTCATTGCTCCGCCGCGGCCTGCCCACGTTAAATGCGCGTTGGTCGCCGCCTGCCACAGTACTGACCGGCGATTTCCTCTTTGCGCGCGCCGCCAAGCTGGCCGCCGAAGTGGAAAACCTACCTTTAATGAAATTATTCGCAGAAACACTGGCGATCATCGTCAACGGCGAATTGACTCAGATGTTTGCCAGCCGCGGAGTGATCAGCCGCGAAAATTATTGCAAACGCATTTACGCCAAAACCGCTTCGCTCTTCGAAATGACCTCGCGTGCCGCGGCCATGGTCAGCACCGATGACGAAGATATCATCGAAGCGATGCGCGATTTCGGCTATCAGATCGGCATGGCCTTTCAGATCGTGGACGATATTCTGGATTTCACCGGAGATGAATCCTCAGTGGGCAAGCCGCTCGGCTCGGACCTGCTGAACGGCCTCGTCACTCTGCCCGCGATTTACTATGCAGAAGCCAACCCGGACAATGCGGACGTTCTCTCATTGCCACAGGGCGGCTGGAGCGTAGCCGAAAACATGACGCGCCTGATCGGAAACATCCGCCGAAGCGACGCGCCGCAAAAGTCAATGCAGGAAGCTGCACAATTTATAGATCGCGCCCTGACACGGCTTGAACCTTTACCGGTCGGCGCCGAGCGCTCCGCTCTCGAAAACCTGGCCAAATACATTGTAGATAGACGAAACTAAGCGCTAACTCTCGTGGCTACGCGCAACCTGCTTGACGATGCGAATCTCCCGTGCTACAATGTGCGCACGGGTTTTTCTTATACGAAAGCCTGAATCCACTCCCCTTTAGCGGTCGCCGTGACCCTTCCCCGCAAACCTTTCCTCATCAATGTTGGGTTTATTGTCAACGAAGAAGTTGGCTATAAACACGATTTTCCCTTCGAGTATGCACATGTTCAACTCGGCGAAGATCTGGACTTGCGCGGCGTGCATGGCACGGTCAATATTGGCCGCACACCGCAGGGATTGATCGTGCAGAGCGAGTTCGAAGGCCGGGCCATGCTGGAATGTGTGCGCTGTCTGACCGATTTCAACTTCCCTTTGCACTGGTCTTTCACCGAACTCTACGCATTCAATAAACGCTCCGTTACAGACTCGGGATTATACGTGCCCGAAGATGCCCAACTGGATTTGGAATCCATCTTGCGCGAATACGCACTGCTCGAAATTCCCATCAAGCCGCTCTGCCAGCCGGATTGCAAAGGCCTCTGCCCGGTATGCGGCGAAAACTTAAATGAAAGAGATTGCGGTCATCATCCACAGCAGGACGACTCTCCGTTCGCGGTTTTGAAAAATCTGCTCTAATCCAAAAGGATGGAAGCGTGACACGTAAAGGTCAGCAAACCGCCCTCAATTTACTGATGGAAAAAGCCGGAGTCCAGGGCTTTCTAACCACCGACGATTTGATGCAGGCCGTCCCGGACGGCGACCGGGAAAGCCTGCACGTAATCCTGACCGCGCTCCGCCATCGCGGCGTGGATGTACTGGATGAAGAACTCGCATCAGACTCCGCTCTAAGCGATTCCTCCCTCTTCGAAATTGATCTTATCCCGGGCGATTCCCTTGCCAGCGACGACACAACCGGCCTCTATCTGAAAGAAATGTCGCGCGTGCCGCTCCTCTCCGTTGACGAAGAATTGGAGATCGCCATCCGCATCGAAAAAGGCCGCGCCGCCAAAAAGAAATGCATGCGCCTGAGCGGACGGAACAACGCCGCGGCGCGGCGCAAACTCGAACCGATCATCCAGGACGGCATCCTCGCCCGCGAACATTTGATCAAAGCCAATACGCGCCTCGTCGTCAGCGTCGCCAAACGATATATGGCGCATGGCGTTCCTTTCCTGGACCTGATTCAGGAGGGCAACCTCGGCCTGATGAAAGCCGTGGAAAAATACGATTACCACCGCGGCTTTCGCTTCTCCACTTACGCCACCTGGTGGATACGGCAGACGATCACACGCGCCATTGCCGATCAGGCGCGCACGATCCGCGTACCGGTTCATATGATCGACCGCATCCGTCAACTTTACAAAACCACGCACGCCCTCGAACAAAAACTTGGCCGCCAGCCCACCATTGAGGAATTGGCAAAAAAAGCCGCGCTCCCCGTCCGCAAAGTGCAGTGGATCATGAAGGTCTCCTGGTTGCCGCTTTCGCTTGAATCGCCCGTCGGCGACGATGAAGAATCGGAGTTGGGTCACTTTATCGAAGATGAATTCAGCCCCACCCCATTGCAGAGCGCTTATCAATCCATGCTGAAGGATAAACTTGAAGAGGTGCTCACCTCGCTCTCGCCGCGCGAGGCGCGCATCTTGCGCCTGCGCTTCGGGCTCGATGACGGGAATCCATACACGCTGGAGGAAGTGGGTCAAAAATTCGGACTGACGCGCGAACGCATCCGCCAGATCGAAGGACGCGCACTGCGGCGTCTGCGTCATCCGCGGCGGGCGGCGCAGTTGAAGGAATATTTATAGCAAATCCGGCTATTGACAAACCTCCAGCCGCCACCTACAATATCGGTCAATGAACGCTTATTCCCCCCTCACCTGCCCGCTGATGGACATGCCTATGTTGATGTCTCGCCGCGTCTGGACAGTGATGGAGGATACGCGTTAGCGTAAGATTTCCGAGTCATCAGGCTGTCCAGTCACGCGGACAGCCTTTTTGTTTGATTAACCCCGCCGCGAAGGATATAAATAGCACGAGACTCATTTTTCGGTCCCTGGCAGGCCTGCAAGCCCTTTACGTTGAAAACAATAATGGAGATACGAATGCCCGAAAATATTTTAATTGCGATCGCCTGGCCCTACGCCAACGCTGAAATCCACGTTGGCAATATCACCGGCTCGCATTTGCCCGGCGATATCGCCGCGCGTTATCACCGTCTCAAGGGAAACAAAGTGCTGATGGTCAGCGGCACGGATGCGCACGGCACGCCCGTCACAATCCGCGCCGATCAGGAGGGCAGACCGGTCGAGGAAGTCTATAAGCGCTTTCACGATTCCTTCCTGAAAATCTTCAAAGGCTACGGCATCACGTACGACTTATACACAACCACGCATACCGAGAATCATTTCACGGTTTCGCAGGATATGTTCCTCGCGCTTCAGCAAAACGGGTTCATGTTCACACAGAACTCCATGCAGTGGTTTTCGCCTTCCACCAATAAGTTCCTGCCGGATCGCTACGTGGAAGGAACCTGTTACATTTGCGGATATGAAAACGCGCGCTCCGATCAATGCGACAACTGCGGCAACGTACTCGAACCGGAGAAGCTGATCAATCCGCGTTCGAAGGAAGGCGGCGCGCTCGAACTGCGTGAGACCGAGCACTTCTATCTCGATCTTTCCAAACTCGAACCGGATGTTAAAAAGTTTTTGCAGGAACGCATCCCGCACATGCGCGATACGGTCATCGGCGAATCGCTCGGCAAGATCGAATCCGAGGGACTCAAGCCGCGCGCCATCACGCGCGACCTCGATTGGGGCGTTCCCGTCCCGGTCGCGGGCTGGACCGAAGCCGGCAAACGTATTTACGTTTGGTTCGAGGCCGTCATCGGCTATCTCTCTGCGCCGATTGAATGGAGCCAATTATCGGGTCGAAAAGAGGCGTGGCGCGAGTGGTGGGTCAACCCCAAGGCGAAGCAATTCCATTTCATCGGCAAGGACAATATCTTCTTCCACACGTCGCTGTGGCCCGCCGAGTTGATGGGAGTTGGAAGTAAATTTTTGGAGATCTTCGCAAACGACACGCAACCGCTCACACTTCCATACGATGTGCCCGCCAATCAGTTCATGAATCTCGAGCGGCAAAAAATCAGCGGCTCGCGCAATTGGGCTGTGTGGGGACTCGATGCGTTGACGCGTTACGATCCCGATGCACTGCGTTATTATCTGACGGTCAACATGCCCGAGAACAAAGACAGCGACTGGGATTGGGATGAGTTCGTGGCGCGCAACAACAATGAACTGGTGGCCACGTGGGGGAATCTGGCCAATCGCGTGCTGTCGTTCTGTTACAAGAATTGGGATGGGCGCGTGCCCGATGTGGACGTGTCCACGCTTCGCGGCACGGACCTGGACCTGCTGGCCGCCATCGAAGACGGATTCGGCATAGTCGGCGCGGAACTCGAAGCTGTGCACCTGCGCTTGGCATTGAGCGAAGCGATGAAACTTGCCACAACAGTCAACCAATATCTGGATGTCAACGCGCCGTGGTCGGCCATCAAAACGGACAAAGCCTCCGCCGCATTGACCATCTTCACCGCACTCAAAGCCATCGACTCACTTAAGATTATCTTCTCGCCCTTCCTGCCATTCACCTCCGAGAGATTGCATGGCTTCTTCGGCTATGAGACTCCGCTCTTCGGCGAGCAATATACCGAAGATGTGACCGACTCACTCGGCACGCATACGGTCCTGCGTTATCGCGACGTGGATAACGTCCACTGGAAGCCAAGCGAGTTAAAGCCCGGGCAGAAGTTGAATCAGCCCAGCCCATTGTTCAAGAAGTTGGAAGAAAGCGTGGCGGAGGAAGAACGGGCGCGATTAGGAAAGTAAGAAAAAACTCGGTTGTCTCAATGACAACCGAGTTTTCAGTTTTCAAACTTTTCGACCTATCCCTTTAACAGCACAATTTCCTTCTGCGGTTCGCAGAAATATTGCGCGCCGTTTTCCGTCATCAGTACATCCTCCTCCAGGCCCATATAGCCGTAACCCGGCACAGCCAATCCCGGCTCAATGGTAAAGACCTGCCCGATCTCCAATTTGAGATTCGGCGAATCGCCATACTTATCCCACAGCGGGCCGAGCAAGGCGCCGCCGTCGTGCGCCACACGTCCAAGCTGGTGGCCGAGGCCATAGTTGAATTCTGGATAGCCCGCTTCAGTGACGACGCGCCGCGCGATCACATCCATCGTATTGCCGGTCACGCCGACTTTCATCGCGGCGCGGGCTTCTTCGATAGCCTTGCGGATCACGTCGAAGCCGCGCTGAACTTCTTGCGGCGCCTGCTTCTCGCCCTCGCGCAACACATACGCCACGCGTTGCATGTCCGAGCAATAATCTTCGAACTTAACGCCGAAATCGAAATGGATAAGGTGCCCGCGCTCCACTTTGATGTCGGTTGGGCCGTTGTGTCCCACCGGCGAGTCGGGGCCCGAATTGACCGCCGGGTTGCTTTCGCTCGGCCAGGCAAAATCCACGCCGTACTCTTTCATCAATCCGTGCATGAATTCGGCGATCTGTATCTCGGTCATGCCGACTTTGATGGCGGCAAATGTTTTTTGGAAGATCTCATCCGTGATCTCCACCGCGCGGCGGATACGCGCCTGCTCAGTGGGAGTCTTTCGCCCGCGCAGAGAATTGATGACCGGCTCGGCGCTGACAAGTCTCTGCGCGTACGGCGTATCGGTCAGATATTCTTTCAGCAGTTCATACATGGCGTGAGTCAGGCCGTCTGCATGGACATTGTTTCGGGAGGTGTTCACCGCAACGACGCGCGGCGCGAGGCGGCTGACGGTTTCACTAATTAATTCACGCGCCGATTTATCGTATCCGTAAATTTCAGTGAAAACACCGAGCCTGCCAACGGCCTCCTTTTCGAGATTTCCAATAATGGCGATCTTTTCGCCTTTGCGCGTTAGAATCAATGCCGAGGGCCAGGTCAGGTCGCCCGCGCCGATCAGCAGGTTCAGTGCGGGATCGCGCACGCCGCTTGTCTCGCGCACGAAGGTCAGCCATACATCCACGTCCTGTTCCTTCAAAATGTCAATTGCCTGATTCGCTTTTTCCTGCATGAGGGACATGATACGCTCCACCTTGATAATATATGCTTCTGCAATGAACAAATTATACGGCAGAACTTCCGCGCCGAATCATTGTCAGGCGATTGAAGGCTGATTCAGCCGAAGAAGAAGTTAAAATCACGGGCAAGTCCATTTGGGAAACCGGGACCAGGTCATTCACCTTGAATTAATCGAAAAATGATACATATAAGCGCGACCTTATGAAGAAACATGAAAACAACCCAAAACTGAAAAGCATGCTGTTAGCCGCGGCAATCCTGACCCTGATCCTGCCGCTGATCTTTTTTCCGCAGATTGAATCGATCGTCACCGGCGCGCCCGCGCGGGACCAATTGATCGGTTTTCCGTTCAATTCGAGTCAGCCCGCCGATACTTGCTACGTTTCACCGAACGAAACCGTGACAGCTTGGAAAAGCACTTCCTACGCGCGCTGCCGTGTCCGTTTTGGCGGCATGTGCGTCTGGCCAATCCAGCATGAGCACATGACGTATAAAATTACCATCGCCGATGGAAGTATTCCCATGCGCAACGAACGCGGAAAGGTGATCGCCGCCACAAGCGGCGTGATGCGCAGTGACTGGCTGACTTACGATGCCGCCGGTTGGAACGCCCTCGCCAGCATCACATACGGATATTTCCGAAACCGTTATGACGACTACCAGACCATCGCCCCCAATGAATATGTAGTGATGGTGCAAACGCGTTATCGCTTATTCAACAATGTTAATTCAACGCTTGGCATTTGCGTGCAAAAGCCGTAACGAATCATTGGAATCAACAAGTTAAATTTTTATGCTGTCCAGCCAACCAGGCAATTGATCGAAGAGATTCTTCATCACAGTCTTTGTGCGCTGATGAAATAGCCCCAAATTACCGTAAGCTTCCCCTCCGCCGCCGCCGACCAAATCGCTGACGCCGCGCAAGATGAGGCAACGTATCCCGTTACGGCGCGCCACCCAGGCAATTGCACCCGATTCCCAATCTGCGGCAACCGCATTGTATTTCTCGATCAACATTGGGATATCGTCGGGGACAATGTCGCGGTCGGCGGAGACGAGCAGTCCGCGCGAGACAGGATGAGGCAGGTTTGACGGGAGCCAGTTCAAGTCGAGGGATGAAGCGTAATGATCGATAGCCGCCTCGCCGTCGCCCATTTGCTCGAGGATGTCATAGATCAGAGTCCGCTCGACGAGGATAATCGTCCCGGTTTGGATTCGGCCTGAAAATCCGCCGCACGTTCCGAGATTGATCAATAGGTCGGGCAGGAAATGGTCGATTGCGTATTGCGCGCTGGCCGCCGCGGATACTTTGCCCCAGCCGCCGTGAAAAAGCGTCATGTGCCGGGCATTGAGCTCGAAATCGGCAAATTCGCCGAAAGGGGATTTTTGAGGCTGTAAAACCGGGAAAAGTTCCTTCACAGCGCGCCATTCGGCGCCGGCCGAGATGATGACCAGAATCTTCACTCAACTGTTCCCTGTAAATAATCCAGCGCGAATTTCAATGCGGCTTGCACGGAATATTCCTTATTGGCGCGGCGGTCGCCGTCCCACACAAACTTGCGCGCCCATTCGCCTTCCGCCGCGCACAAGCCGATCCAGGTTGTGCCCACCGGCTTGCCCGACAGACCGCCGCCCGGCCCGGCGATCCCGCTTACGCTGATCGCCAAATCCGCGCTGAAGGCTTTTCGAGCGCCGCGCGCCATTTCCAGCACGGTTTCTCGGCTGACCGCTCCGTACGCTTTGAGCGTATCCCACGAAACGCCCAATAAAGCGACTTTGGCTTCGTAGGCATAAGCCACCACGCCGCCCACGAAATATTCCGACGACCCCGGAACGTCTGTAATACGGTCCGAGATCAAACCGCCGGTGCAGGATTCGGCCAGGGCCAGCTTCAGGCCGCGCACGCGCAATAATGTACCCAGTTCAGATTCGTATGGCATTTGCAAGTTTCTCTCCTCGATCCGAATATTATACTCGTGAGATGGGTTCTTCATTTTACAACCAACCAACACATCGATTCACTGCTTATTCTTATTATTTCTGTGTACAATTCTTTCTAAAATGTCCGACTGGATAGGCAAAACCCTGGGGAAAGTTCATATTGACCTTCTGCTGGCCCGCGGCGGCATGGCTGAGGTGTATCTCGGCATGCATACCACCCTCAAGCGCCCGGTGGCGGTCAAACTGCTGAAAAATCAATTTCAGGATGACCCGGACCTGCTCGACCGCTTCCAACGCGAGGCGCGCGTGGTAGCCATGCTGCGTCATCCCAACATCGTGCAGGTGCTCGATTTCGACACGATCAACAGTCATCCGTATCTGGTGATGGAATATGTGCCGGGCGTTTCGCTGGCAACTTATTTAAGCGAACTTCACAGCAAAGATCAAAAGCTCGAATTACTGCAGGTCAAAACTTTAATTGACGAATTGGCCGATGCACTGCAATACGCGCACGAAACCGGCATTATTCATCGCGACATCAAACCCAGCAATATCCTACTCACTTCGCGTTCCGTTCCCGTTGAGAAGGATAAACCGCTTCCCGCGGACGTTCAGCCGGTTCTGACCGATTTCGGTTTGGTGCGCTTCCTGAACTCTCCCCGTCAAACCGTCACAGGCGTAATCGCCGGCACTCCTGCGTATATGAGCCCGGAACAAGCACGCGGCGAAATCACCGATGCGCGCGCCGATGTTTACTCGCTCGGGGTCGTGCTTTATGAAATGCTGGCCAATAAAGTGCCCTTCGAAGCCGATTCAACACTCGGCGTTCTGATGAAACATATCAACGAACCGCCGCCGCCCATTGCAGGTTTATCGTACAAACTTCAACAAGTGATCGACCGCGCCCTGGAGAAAAATCCCGAGGACCGTTTTCAAACTCCCATTGAACTTTCGCAGGCTTTCGACGCGGCCATCCGGGAACAAAGCGAAGCGGACACTCTCATGCCAGCCGGCTCCGGCTCCGAAAGATTCGAACATCTTACGCGGCCGAAGAGCGCGGCACAATCCCGTTTGCCGATCTATTTGGGAGCAGTCTTTCTATTGCTTGTCGGCATGGCGCTAGCTTTCAAACCGTTCGGCTTGTCGCGTATTCTTCCGGGTTCACCGGAGGATCATCAAGCCAATTCAAACAAGGTCAATGCGGTTGCAGACGGTCAACCTGTGGGACTGCTTCGCTTTCAGGATGGCGCCGCCCTGGTGGACAAGGTCACGGTCACTGCATTGAGCATGCCCCAGCCTGCCAACGGTACGCAATATGAAGCCTGGTTACTTGGCGCGGATGGCGAACAACGCCGCAGTCTCGGCGTCTTGAATGTTGACCCGAGCGGAAAAGGAACCGTGACTTTTGTCGATCCACAGGGGAATAACCTTCTGGCCGCATACGACAGCATGGAAATCACCATTGAGCCGAAACCTGATTCGAATCCGAATCCGTCGGAGAATGTCGCATACGCCGCGACGCTTCCACCCGGCGGATTGATCCATGTCCGGCATCTGCTGGTTTCCTTCAGCAACACGCCCGGCAAAATTGGATTGGTCGATGGATTGTTGAACGACTCGCAATTACTCGATAAGACCGCTCAAAATATGCTGACCGCCTATCAAGCAGGAAACGAAGCCGATGTTCGCAAGAATGCCGAGACGATGTTGAATCTGCTGGTAGGCAGGCAGAGCGCCGACCATAAAGACTGGGATAAAGACGGCCAGATTACCGATCCAAGCGATGGTTTCGGCATGCTGTTGAATGGCGACAGCGTGGGGTATATCGAGGGAAGTTTCTCGCATGCCGGTTACGCGGCTTCGGCTCCGGACGCCACCGGCAACATGAAAGTGCACGGCGGACACGTGCAAATCTCCACGCAAAATCTGGAGGGCTGGGCGCCAAAATTGAGAGACCTGCTTGAACAAATCCTCGCCTCGCCTTTCGACAATAAAATGGAGCAATCGATCCGCCAGGCCGTTTCGCTCTCTGATGAAATCCTGAAGGGCATTGACTTGAACGGCAACGAACAAGTCGAACCGATTCCCGGTGAAGGCGGCGCAGAGACCGCTTACGATCATGCTTATTACATGGCAGATATGGCTATTTATCCGACTGCAAATAAATAAAAAATCTCCTGCGTTTTTTGCAGGAGATTTTCACTATAAACCAATCAATAGTTACTGAATTCCCTGTTGCATTTGCTGGAAGATATCGCGTACTGCAGTTCCCAGCACTGCAGTACTCGCCACAGCCAGACATCCGCAGATAAAGGCAACCACCAATCCCGGAATAAACAACGAGCCGATCGCCGCGCCCCAGCCAAATTGATTGACGCCCTTGACCGCCATAACTTCCAGAACGATCACATATAAGGTCACCAGGGCCCATATTAGATTGAAGCAAAAACCCACGTAGGGAATGGCGCTCAGCAGAGATACGACGCCCGAAATTAACAGGAGAGGCGTCAGAATGGCCGCCAGCACATAAGCGAGCTGATCGGCAGAACCCCTGCCGCCAAATAATTTTGCCAGCCATTGAACAATGAACACGCCAATGGCAAAAAAGATCGTGCCGATAACCGCGGCAATCGGCGCGCCGCAAACCATCACGACCAGCCGGCCCCCGATTCCGCTGGTAAACTCGGTGAGCCCGCCATTGCCAAATTGATCCATCAGCCGCCGCACGGCCACGCCCTGCACCAGCGACGCAAGGAAAAATTGCACCAGATAACCGATAAATATCCAAAGATAAGCGGTTCCGGCTTTGACGTTCGGTCCGCTGGCAAGCGCGGCATAGGTCTGCTCACTCGGGCGGGTCAATGCCCTGATCCAAACCTGAAAGAATGATTCGGACGAACTGGACACCATCGGAACATTAGGTTGCTCAGACATAGCATCTCCTTTTCATTAAATGGGATGATTCTATAACCAATGGTTGAAAAGTCAACAGGATGTTTGGGTCATTTTCGCAAAGTAAAGTAAAATTATCAAAATGGAAATTTCAGAACACATTAACGGCATTTTGAAAACACTGCCGGCCAAACCCGGTTGCTATATCATGAAGAACGCCGAGGGGAAGATCATCTACGTTGGCAAGGCCATCAGCCTGAAGAACCGCGTGCGCTCGTATTTTCACGCCGACGCCAGCCATGACGCGAAGACACGCCGGCTCGTGCACGAGATCGCCAATATCGAGTGGATCGTGGTCGGGTCCGAGCTTGAGGCGCTCATCCTCGAGATGAACCTCATCAAAAAGCACCGTCCGAAGTATAACGTTCGCCTCAAAGACGATAAGCGTTACCCGTACATCAAAGTTCACTGGGCCGACCCATTCCCCAAAGTGACCGTCACGCGCCAAATGACCGATGACGGTTCGCGTTATTTCGGGCCCTACACCTCGGCCTGGGCTGTGTATCAAACCCTGGATGTACTGCGCAGAATCTTCCCCTATCTGACCTGCGACCGCGTGATCACTGGAAAAGACAAGCGGGCGTGTCTTTACTACGACATCAAGCTGTGCACCGCGCCCTGTATCGGCGCGGTCAACCAGGCGCAATACCGTCAAATGATCTCCGACCTGATGGATTTCCTGAGCGGACACAGCGAAGAGATCGTGGCGCGCATTCAGCGCGAAATGGAAAAAGCCTCCGACGATATGCGTTTTGAAAAAGCCGCGTCTCTGCGCGACCAGCTCAAGGCGATTCAATCCATTATCGAGCGGCAGAAAATCGTCTTTGCCACCGATTATCTGGATTCGGACGTGCTCGCCATGGCGCGCGCCGACGGCGAAGCCTGTGTGCAAATCTTCTTCATCCGCGGCGGAAAGTTGATCGGGCGCGAATATTTCATCCTCGAAGGCACCGAAGACACCGCCGATACGGAAGTCATGTCGCAATTCGTCAAACAGTTTTATACCGAAGCGGCCAATCTACCCCAGCAGGTACTGTTACCCGAAGAGCTTGAAGAAGCCAAAATCATCAGTCAGTGGCTGCGCTCGCGGCGCGGCGGCGAAAAGGTGGAGTTCTTCGTGCCGAAAGAAGGACAGCCTCACGAATTGGTGGAAATGGCGGCAGAAAACGCGGCCGAAACTTTGCAGGCGTTGCGCGCTCAATGGCAGGCAGACACCCACAAACAGGAACAGGCTTTGGCCGAATTGCGGTCCGCGCTCACGCTGACCGAGCCTCCGAATCGCATCGAATGTTATGATGTGTCGCACACACAGGGCGTGGCGACAGTCGGCGCGATGGTGGTGTTCACGCAGGGCGTGCCGGATAAAAAGTTATACCGGAAATTCAACATCGAAAGCACCAGTATCGGCGCGCCGGACGATTTCGCCTCGATGGAGGAAATGTTGACGCGGCGATTCCGAAGATGGAAATCGGCCCAGGAAACGGCAGACCAGCCCGGGTCCAAGCCGGACGCGTCATTCGCCTTTTTGCCGGACCTGATCATCGTGGACGGCGGAAAAGGCCAACTCAGCCGCGCCGTCAAAGTCCTGGAAGAATTTGGGTTGTTCGAGAAAGTGCCGGTAGTGGGTTTGGCAAAACAGGAGGAGGAAATATTCTTCCCGTACAAATCGGACAGCCTGATGCTGCCGCGGCATTCGCAGGCTTTGTATCTGGTGCAAAGGATTCGCGACGAGGCCCATCGTTACGGAATCACGGCGCATCGCAAGAAACGCTCGAAGATCGGGCTGGCTTCGCAATTGGATTCAATTTCCGGCATCGGCCCCACCCGGCGCAGAGCGCTCTTGAAACATTTCGGTTCCATGGATAAGATTAGGGAGGCTTCGGTGGAGGAGCTTTCCGCCGTGCCCAGCATGAACAAGACCACAGCGGAAAGTTTGAAGGCCAACCTCGAATGAAACAAGTCTGGATCGTGGACGATGATGAGGAAATGGTGCGCGCTGTCAGCTTGATGCTGAAGCTGATGGATTGCGAAGTCGCTTCTTTCTTCAATGCACGCGCTGCGGCGAAGGCGCTGTTATCCGGCGGAAAACCCAACATGCTGATTCTCGATATCAACATGCCGGAAGTCACCGGTCTGGATATGCTCGAATTCGTCCGCCGCCGCGACCAGTGGCGCAACCTGCCTGTGGTCATGCTCTCCTCCGAAGCGACCGATGTGATGGTGGATAAAGCGCTCGAGATCGGCGCCGACGGATATGTGACCAAACCCGTCACCATCGAAGAACTCGAACATACGATGAAACAGGCATTTGAACGACATCCTATTTCGTGAGTGCAGGAATGGCAAAACAAGTCAGAAAAGTCAAGAAACCAAAAATGAGCCGCGAGGCGCGCCAGCGCAGGACACTGCAGATCATCTTCATCATTTTTTCGGTGATATTGATCCTTTCGATGGTGCTCTCGATGACCAGTTTCAACTAGCCCGATCGGGCCGTTTTCTCTTTCAGTCGAACGGGTTTCATCATAAGGCGGCCGTTAGGCTCGCTGGTATAATTGCCCCGCTTAATACACGTAAACGAGGAACGCGAGTGAACGCGGGAGAATATCTCCGCGCTTCGCGTCCTTTGCCCCAATAAAAGGTTTTTATGCTCGACAAATTACAAGGCATCGAAGAACGATACGAACAACTGGGACGCGAATTGCTCGAAGTGGGCAATAACTATCAGCGCGCGGCCGAGATCAACAAGGAACGCGTGGATTTGGATGAGATCGTCGAGAAGGCGCGCGGCTACCGTCAGGCGCTAAAAAGCCTCGACGAAGCGCGCGCCATCCTCGAGTCTGAGAGTGACGCGGACCTGCGCGCGCTGGCCGAGGCGGACGTGGCCGAGCAGACCCCCAGGATCGAAAAACTGGAAAAGGAAATCAAATCCCTGCTGGTGCCGAAAGACCCGCGCGATGAGAAGAACGTCATCATGGAAATTCGGGCCGGCGCGGGCGGCGACGAAGCCGCCATTTTTGCCGCAGACCTGTTCCGTATGTACACGCGTTATGCCGAAGACCATCGCTGGAAGACGGGCATTCTCTCTGAAAATGCGATCGGCGTGGGCGGCTACAAAGAAGTGATCTTCGAGATCAAAGGCAAGGGCGCGTTCTCGAAATTGAAATACGAGTCGGGCGTACACCGCGTACAACGCGTGCCCGCCACCGAAGCGCAGGGACGCATCCACACCTCAACCGCCACCGTTGCCGTGCTGGCTGAAGTAGATGAAGTGGAAATTGACATCCCCGAATCGGACATCGAGATCGAAGTGTATCGCTCGTCCGGCGCGGGCGGCCAAAACGTGCAAAAGAACTCGACCGCCGTGCGTTTGTATCATAAGCCAACCGGTATGGTCGTCACCTGCCAGGACGAACGCTCGCAACTGCAAAATAAAATGCGCGCCCTGTCCATTTTGCGGGCGCGGCTGTATGAGATGGAGGAAGCCAAACGCCGCGCGGAACTCGAAGCCAACCGCCGTTCACAAGTGGGAACCGGCGAACGGTCCGAAAAGATTCGCACCTACAATTATCCGCAGAACCGCGTTACCGACCACCGCATCGGTTTGTCCGTTTACAACCTGCCCGCCATCATGGACGGCGACATCGAACAATTCATCGAGGAACTGTCTACGCGCGACGAAGCGGATCGCCTGGCCGCCACAGGCGCGGATGACGAGGACGATTAACGCCGTTTGAATCCGAGAGAGCCAGCGTGAATGTAAGCGAACTTCTGAATCAATTATCCGAGCGGCTGACAGGCGATTGTCCCGAACTCGACGCGCAAGTGCTTCTCGCGCACACGCTGAGCAAACCGCGCACATGGCTCCTCGCACACCCGGAGACGATTCTTTCCACGCCCGAACTTGCCACCGTTGAATCGGCCATGAGCCAGCTCGAAGCCGATATTCCCCTGCCCTATGTACTCGGTCATTGGGAATTTTTCGGCCTCGACTTCGACATTACGCGCGACGTGCTCATTCCGCGGCCCGAAACCGAATTGCTGGTGGAGCGCGCCATTGCCTGGTTGCAAGCTTCGCCCGAACGACGCACAATTGCGGATGTAGGCACCGGCTCGGGCGCGATCGGCCTTTCGATTGCCATGAACGTCAAAGACGCGCGTCTCACGGCGACCGACATCTCGTTATCCGCGCTGAAGGTGGCGCGCCAAAACGCCCGCAAATTCGACGTGATTTCACGCGTGGATTTCATCCAATGCGATATCCTGCCGCCATACCCCAAATTCATTTCCACAGACTTGCACTTCGATTTGATCTGCGCCAACCTGCCTTATATCCCCACGCAAACGTTACACAATTTACAAGTTTACGGCCGCGAGCCGGAGATCGCATTAAACGGCGGCAAAGACGGTCTCGAAACGATCCGCCGCCTGCTTGAGATCGCGCCCGAATGGCTGGCGCCCGGCGGACGCATCATGCTCGAGATCGAAGCCAGTCAGGGCACGAAAGCCCTTTCGCTCGCGTACGATTCTTTTTCCGCGGCCGAAATCCATTTACAGCGCGACCTCACCGGCCGCGACCGCCTGATCGAAATCCAATTACCGGCGATCTCATGAAAACAGAATTGCTCCCCGCCTCCCGGCCTGATACTATCGCGCGGGCGCTCGAAATTTTGCGCGCGGGCGGATTGGTGGCGTTTCCAACCGATACGGTTTACGGAGTCGGCGCGCTGGCGTTCGACGGCGCGGCAGTTGAATCGATTTACGCCGCGAAAAATCGTCCCGTGGAAAAAGCGATTCCGATTTTACTGGCTGACGCCGCCGATGTTGACAAGGTCGCGGCCGGCCTGCCAAACATGGCGCGCGTTCTGGCTTCCCGCTTCTGGCCCGGACCTGTAACACTGGTTGTCCCCAAATTGCCGACTCTCCCCGAAGCCGTCTCTGCCACAGACACAGTGGCGGTACGCGTGCCGGATCACGAAGTTGCGCGCGCCCTGTTGCGCGCGGCGGGGCCGATGGCAGTGACCTCTGCCAATCTTTCGGGACAGGCCAGCCCAATGCACGCGGAGCAGGTATTAAGTCAATTAAACGGACGCATCCCGCTCGTCCTGGATGGAGGCGGAACGCCGGGCGGCATTCCATCCACGCTGGTGAATTGTCTGAGTGACGAACCGGAGATTTTACGCGCAGGCCCCATAAGCCTCGAACAAATTCGCGCCGTACTGGAAAACTCTTAACCCAACTGTACAGATTTGGGGATAATTCTCATGCCGTGTGAGCGACTACAGGCAATTAAACTCTTATCTCGATTTCAGCTTCAGTTCAGCTTCAATTAAAGTCATTGCATATAATGAAGGTTGCATTCTCCTCTTCAAACCCCGCAGGATCTGGGCCGATCCTCAACGGGGTTTGGGTTTTAAATCAGGAGAGCGGCCAGGTGGGCTGAACGTCCATATCGAGCGGCGAGAGATGGCCGAATGCAAAACGATAGTATCCGGCCGCGCCGATCATAGCCGCATTATCGGTGCACAAGGAAAGCGGGGGAATATGAACTTTGAATTCCGTCTGCGATTGAAATTCCTTGCGCAGGGCGCGGTTGGCGGAAACGCCGCCCGCCACCAGAATTTCTTTGGCGTTGAATTCGCGCGCAGCGCGCATGGCTTTATTGAAGAGCACATCCACGACTGCGGCCTGAAAGCTGGCGGCCAAATCTTCCACCGGCAGGTTACTGCCTTTCTTCTTCAATTCGTTCACTTGATTCAACACTGCAGTTTTGACTCCGCTGAACGAAAAGTTCCATGTGCCCTCCAGCCAGGCGCGCGGAAAGCGGAAGCGGCTCGCATCGCCTTCTTCAGAAGCTTTCTGCACCGCCGGGCCGCCGGGATAGGCGAGCCCCAGCAGGCGCGCGACTTTGTCGAAAGCCTCGCCAGCCGCATCGTCCAGAGTGGAACCGAGGCGGCGGTATGTGAGATGGTCGGTCATCAAGTTCAACTCAGTGTGTCCGCCGGAAACAAGCAGGGCCATCAATGGAAATTGAGGCGCGGGCGGGGTCGGTTCCCCGGCGTTGAAAATCCACGAGGAATAAATATGTCCTTCAAGGTGATTAACGCCGATCAACGGCAGGCCCGCGCCCAGCGCCAGGCCTTTGGCGGCATTCACGCCCACCACCAGCGAGCCAGCCAACCCCGGCCCGCGCGTGACCGCGACTGCATCCACTTCGTTGAGCGCCAAATGCGCCTGATTCAGCGCCTGCTCGATGACAGGCACAATCGAAAGCACGTGCTGGCGCGAGGCCACCTCGGGAAAGACGCCGCCGTAGCGCGCATGAATGTCCATTTGCGAGGCGACCACCGAGGAAAGCAGGGCGCGCCCATTTTCGATCACAGCGCAGGCGGTTTCATCGCAGGAGGTTTCGATGGCGAGCACGCGGGCGGGTCTCAGATCGGTCATTTCCGCTTCCATTTCTTCATCGGTAAAACGAAGTCATACGGATACTTGGCCAGAATTTCCATGCGGCCGTCGGGGCGAACCCAAATTGTATCCTCGATGCGAAACCCCATGCCCTTTTCGGGATAATACAAACCCGGTTCAGATGTGACAACCGTACCCGCCGCGAGACGGTGTTCATCGCCGGCGGTCAATCCGCTGAACGGCCGCTCGTGGATGTTCAAACCAACGCCGTGGCCGAGGCTGTGAACATAACCTGCCACCGGCGATGCGGTATTCAACGGCGATGGGTGCCCATGCGACTCGAAATATTCGCAGGTCATCTTTTGATAATCTTTGAAGGAAGCATTCAAGTCGAAATTATCCATCAAACGGTCGAATATCTCCTTCACTTGATCGTAAAGCGCTTGCGCCTCGGGCGCGGCGTAACCGAGACTCCACGTGCGCGTAAAATCGTAAAAATATCCGCCGCCCGATTCGGCAGGATAGATATCGTAAACAATCGTCTGCCCAAGGCGCATCAGATCGTCGGGATTACCCTGCGAGTGAGGCACGCCCGCGTCGCGCCCAATGGCGAAAATAAAACCGTCTGGTAATTCCGCGCCGCGCTCCGCCACCCATAAGCGAATCCTGTCTCTAACTTCGCCCAGTTTCAGCGGCTGGCCGTGTTCATTCAATAGAACTTCGTCTTCGCGCACGTCGCAGGCCGTGAGATACTCCGCAGTCAGGCGCACAACCTCGGTGGTGACTGCTCCCATACGCCGAATGCGCTCGACCTCGGATTCGTCTTTCGTTTCCATGGCACGGGTAAAAACCGAGTCCATGCTGGATTCGCCGACCAATTCAAATTCGGGAACGACGCGTTGGAAACTCGTCAGGCTGGCAAACGCGCCTCCCAGTTCCGTATGACCGTACACGCCGATCCGTCCGCTGGTCAAACCCACGTCGGCCAGCATCTTCTTCAATATGAGCGCGCTGGCACGCGGCAGATCGTCATCGGCTTGTTTGAGAAATTCTCGAACCGGATACGCGCTGAACGATTGAGTCTTCAGGCCGGTTTTAGCGGCTTCATCGCGTTCCATATCGCCGTGAAATAAAACCGGCGTTTCGCCGCGTTTTTTGATCAGGGTCGCGTTGCTGATATGTCCGCCGCCCGTCAGATAATACATGGGCGGGTTATGTTCCGCATTTCCAAAAACCACAAGGGCATCCAGGTTACGGGCCTGCATCAGAGCATCAAGATCGGATTTCATAAATTAAATATTCTCCATGTACAGTATTCGAATTAAATCTTTAATAGACCTCTTGCATAAGTGTGCCATAATAGGCACATGAACTACAAAACCA